>JANYLB010000026.1 GCA_025363815.1 Actinomycetes bacterium | reverse complement strand
TTCGTTCATCTTCCTCGGACCCACCGGCGTCGGCAAGACCGAGCTCGCCAAGACCCTCGCCGAGTTCCTCTTTGACGACGAGGACGCGCTTATCCAACTCGACATGAGCGAGTACATGGAAAAGCACACCGTGAGCCGCCTCGTGGGCTCGCCCCCGGGCTACGTGGGCTACGACGAGGGCGGTCAGCTGACCGAGGCCGTGCGCCGCAAGCCGTTCTCGGTGGTGCTCTTCGACGAGATCGAGAAGGCCCACCCCGACGTGTTCAACGCGCTCCTCCAGATCCTGGAAGACGGACGCCTCACCGACGCGCAGGGCCGCACGGTCGACTTCAAGAACACCGTGATCATCATGACGTCGAACCTCGGGACCGCGGATCTGCGCAAGTCGTCGATCGGCTTCGCCAAGGCCGATGGTGCGGTCACCTACGAGAAGATGAAGGAGAAGGTGGTTGAGGAGCTCAAGCGGCACTTCCGCCCCGAGTTCCTCAACCGCATCGACGACATCATCGTGTTCAACGAGCTCAGCCAGGAAGAGGTCACCGAGATCGTCGATCTGCTCATCAAGCGGGTGCAGACCCAGCTCGAAGCGCAGGGAATCGCGCTCAACCTGACCAACGAGGCGAAGCTCTTGCTGGCCAAGAAGGGCTACGACCCGAGCATGGGTGCCCGTCCGCTGCGTCGGGCGATCCAGCGCATGGTCGAGGACCCGCTCTCGGAGCGGATCCTGTGGAAAGAGTTCCACCCTGGCGAAGGTATCGTCGTAGACGTCGAAGAAGACGAGATCGTCTTCCGGACCATCGCAGCGGTCGAGCCGCCGCCGGTCGAGCTGGCCGAGAGTGGCCCACCCGAGTAGCAGCACCGCTGACTGCGCACTACGGGCCGGGGCGAACCGCCCCGGCCGTTTTGTGTCCGCGGCGCGCGTGACGGTGGTGAATCGTGGTGGGTGCATGCGTTTCGGCGTCGCCGTCCACTAGACCGGAGTAGGTGCATCTCCTCCGGGCCTTCGCTGTAGTGGTTGCCGGGATGCTCGTGCTCTCGGCCTGTCGGCTCGACGCGCGGGTCAGGGTGCAGGTGAGAGAAGACGGCAGCGGAAGCGTCCGGGTCAGGGTCGTCCTCGATCGCGAAGCCGTTCGTGCCGCGGGAGCGGGTGGCACCACCCTCGAGGATCGGGTGCGCCTCGGCGACCTGCCCGCTGCCGGCTGGAAGGTCGTGCCCTGGAGCCATCGCGCCGACGGGAGCGCCGCCCTCGAGCTGGCGCGCCCTTTCTCGTCACCCGAGCAGCTTCGGACCGTGATGAAGGACCTGAATGGGGCCGATGGTCCGTTGCGCTCCGTTCGCTTGAATCGGACTCGTGACCTAGTGCACACGAAGTTTCGCTTCCGCGCGCGGGCCGATCTCGCAGGAGTCACGTCCGGAATCGTGGGTGATTCTCAGCTCGCGGCCAACCTCGCGGGCCAACGGGTCGACGTCGCCGGCCTCGACGCCAAGTTGAGTGCGCGCCTCCGCGACGCGTTACGGATGGACGTGGCCGTAGCGCTTCCCGGTGGCGGGACGACTTCCTGGCACCTGGCTCCCGGAACCGCAAAGGCTCTCGAGGCCAGCTCGTCGGAGTTCGACATCGCTCGGGCTGTCTGGCTCGGGCTCGGGATCGTGCTCGGTGCCGCCACGCTCGCGCTGGTGTTCGTCGGTGAGTGGAAGGCCCGTCGCCGGCGGCGCGTGGCCGGGCTGTAGCCGGGGCCTCCGCCTCGCTGTCACACCCCGGCGGTACGCTGAGCGTCATGAGTCGAACACGCGTTCGGTACCGGTGCTCGGAGTGTGGCGGCGAGGCAGCCCGTTGGTTGGGCCGCTGCTCGTCATGTGGGGCTTGGAACAGCCTGAGCGAAGATCACCGGCCCGCTTCCCGCTCCCCAGTCGTGAGAACGGGCGAGCGTCCGGTTCCTATCGGGTCGGTGAGCCCGATCGCCTGCACCGGGGTCCCCACCGGCATTGTCGAGCTCGATCGCGTCCTGGGCGGTGGCCTGGTCGCGGGTTCGGTCACACTCGTAGGCGGTGAGCCGGGGATCGGCAAGAGCACGCTCGTGCTGCAGGCGCTCGGGGCGATGGCCGGCGCGGGGGCAACGGTTCTGCTCGTCGCGGCGGAAGAGTCGGTGCAACAGGTCCGGCTGCGCGCGGAGCGCCTCGGAGTGCTGCACGAAAGGCTGCTCGTCGTCGCCGAGACGTCACTGCCGGCTGTGCTCGCGCACGTCGACGATTCCGCGCCGACGGTGTTGGCAGTCGACTCGGTGCAGACGATCCTCGATCCGGAGCTGACTGGCGCGGCGGGTTCGGTGGTACAGGTGCGCGAGTGCGCTCAGCGGTTGGTACGCCTGGCCAAGGAACGCAACGTGATCACCCTGTTGGTCGGGCACGTCACAAAGGAAGGCACGCTGGCCGGACCGCGGGTCCTCGAGCACATCGTCGACACGGTCCTGTCGTTCGAGGGTGACCGCCACCACGCGCTCCGATTGCTCCAGGTGATGAAACACCGCTTCGGATCCACCCAGGAGCTCGGGCTCTTCGAGATGACCGAATTTGGGCTCCTCGGCGTCGAAGATCCCTCCGCGCTGTTCCTGACCGACCGCCGACCCGGCGCGAGCGGCTCGGTGGTGGTTCCGGTGCTCGAAGGAGCGCGGCCGATGCTTGTCGAGATGCAGGCGTTGGTCGCGCTCAGCTATGCGTCGGTTCCGCGCCGGTCGGCCCAGGGGCTCGACAGCAGCCGCTTCTCGCTGCTCCTGGCGGTCCTGGAGCGTCGGGCTGAGCAGCGTCTCAGCGGTTGCGATGTGTATGCGAGCGTCGCAGGCGGCGTCCGCGTGAGCGAGGCCGGAGCAGATCTCGGAATCGCGCTGGCAGTCGCGAGCGCGCAAGCCGACCTCCCTGTGCCTCCCACCACCGTCGTGCTCGGCGAGATCGGGTTGGGAGGAGAGGTGCGCCAGGTTCCGCACACCGCCCGGCGGCTGGCCGAAGCGGCCAGGCTCGGCTTCACGCGGGCCATTGTTCCGTATTCGAGTCCCGATGTGGCCGGCGTACACGCCGTGCGGGTGCGCGATGTCCGGGAGGCGCTCGTTGCCGTCGGTCTGCTCAGCAACAAGAGCGATCCCGACGCGGTGCGGGCCGACGATCGCGACCCCGATCCGTTCCCACGCCCGGTCGCGGTCGGCCCGGCCCGCTGAGGGACACACCGGGAGGAGAGCCGCGCCGCAAGAGTTGGTATCCTCGGCTCTCCCAAGGACTTGCGGCAGCAGCGGACGCATCGCGACCCTTCAGGAGGTGATCGACCGGTGCCGCAACCAGTGCGCTCTGAAGCGATACTTGCCGCGATTCGTCTCGTCGCCCCCGGCCGACCGTTGCGCGAAGGGCTCGACCGCATCATCCAGGCGAAGATGGGGGCGCTGATCGTCGTAGGCGACGGCCCCGATGTTTTGGCCCTCTGCTCGGGTGGATTCCTACTCGACGCCGAGTTCACGCCCCAGCGGCTTTCGGAGCTGGCCAAGATGGATGGCGCGATCATCATCACTGCCGACGGATCCAGGGTCGCGCGGGTGAACGTCCACCTAGTGCCCGATTCCGACATCCCGACGAGTGAAACGGGCACCCGCCACCGAACCGCAGAACGGGTCTCCCGCCAGCTCGACGTGCCGGTCATCACGGTATCGGAGCGCATGTCGGTGGTCGCGGTGTACCGGAACGGGCAGAAACGGGGCCTCGAGCCGGTGGCGCGGGTGATGGCCCGCGCCGAGCAGGCCATGCAGATCCTCGAGCGGTACAAGTCGCGCCTCGACTCCGTGAGCGGTGCGCTTTCGGCGCTCGAGATCGAAGACCTCGTCACCGTCCGCGACGTCGCCACTGTGCTGCAGCGAGCCGAGATGGTGCGACGGATCGCCGAGGAGATCGAAGAGTACGTGATCGAGCTCGGCGACGACGGCCGACTTGTGCTCCTCCAGCTCGAGGAGCTCATGGGTGGCGTCGAAGACGACCGTCGGCTCGTGGCCCGCGACTACTACGTCGAGGCCGGAGCATGGGAGCTCGACGACGTTCTCGCCCGGCTCTGCGCGCTCGACACCGAGGATCTCCTCGATCTCTCCCAGGTCGCGCGGGCGCTTCACCTCCCGGCCGATATCGGCGTCGACGGCGCGCTCCAACCCCGTGGGTTCCGCCTTCTCCTCAAGATCCCGCGCCTGCCCGAGATCGTCGCCGACCATGTGGTCGCGCGGTTCGCCAACCTGCAGAAGATCATGCGAGCCGGCGTTGCCCAGCTCGTCGAGGTGGACGGAGTTGGAGAAGCGCGGGCGCGGGCGATCAAGGACGGACTCTCCCGTCTCGCCGAGACCAGCATCCTCGAGCGCTACGTCTGACCAGCTCGCGTTCCGGAATGACAGTCAGCGCAGGTACTCTGCCCGGCATGGCTGCACTCGTGGAAGGTCCGATCACCGACGTAGAGGTCGAGCGGGTAACGCTCACCGGCGAGGATGGCGCGGTGATTCCCGCCATCCACGCGCGGCCCGAGGGGATGCCGCGCGCCGGGCTGGTCGTGCACCCCGATATCGGCGGTCTCCGGCCGTTGTTCGACGACATCTGCCGTCGGCTCGCGACGCACGGGTTCGCGGTGTTCTGCCCGGAACCCTTCGCCCGACACCAGGCCGGCGGCGTCGACCTGTCCGACGCCGGGACGCGCGCGGCGCTGGTGAAGGATCTCGACGATGCCGTGCAGCTCGGTGATCTGACGCGCGCCGCCGACCGCCTTGTTGTCGACGACGACGTGTCGGAGGTGTCGGTGCTCGGGTTCTGCATGGGCGGTATGTACGCGCTGAAGGCCGCAGCCACCGATCGCTTTGATCGGGCGGTGTCGTTCTACGGGATGGTCCGTGTTCCGAAGGCCTGGAGCGCGCCCGGTCAGCGCGACGCGCTCGACACTGCGGCCGAGGTCTGTCCGACGCTCGCGCTCTTCGCGGAGCAGGACTCGTTCGTCCCGATTGGCGACGTTGACGAGCTTCGCTCGGTATGGGCGGATCGTGATGACTGTGAGATCGTCGTCTATCCGGGCGCCGATCACGGGTTCGCGCACGACCCCGATCGCCCCGGCCACCGGTCTGACGACGCGGCCGACGCGTGGCGCCGGACGCTCGGGTTCCTCGGCGCTCCCTAAGGATTCGCGCGCAGGGTCAGCTCTTCGCGTTCCAGGATCCGGTAGCGACCCCGCCCGGTTGCCTCGACCCAGCCCAGCTTCACGAACAACGCCAGGGCTTTGTTCACCCGTTCTCGAGACGCACCCACGAGGCCGGCGAGATCTTCCTGGGTCATGGGCAGCTCTACCTCGTCGTGGTCTCCCGCGAGCTCGAGGAGCCGCTTCGCGGTCCGGGCCGGGACATCGAGGAACACGGCATCTGCAAGCGCTTCGTCGGTCGCGCGCAGGCGGAGCGCGAGGAGGCGAACCACGATCCAGAGCAGATCAGGCTGTTCCGACAGCACCGCGCGTACGTGCTCGAAGCCGAGCGCGACGACGATCGTGGGCGTCAACGCCCTCGCGTCGGCGGAGCGGGGACCGTCATCGAACAAGCCGAGCTCACCGAACAACCCGCCGGCTTCGATGACCGCGACGAGCGACTCGCGACCGTCGGTCGATCTGGTGGCGATGGCGATGTTGCCTTCGACGACCACGAACAGCTCGGTCGACGGGTCACCCTGGGCGAACAACAGGTCGCCCCGCTCGAGGGTTCGCGTCTCGGTGCGGGCGGTGAGTAGGGCAATCACCGCGTCAGGGAGGTTGGCGAACAGCTCGGTGGTGTCGAGGAGCCGACGCGCGGGCATCCCATGAGCCTACCGGCGAACTCCTTTCGGCCGGTTCGGTTGGATTCTCGTCTGTCTCTGATCGCTGGTATCCTTGAGCCCTCTCCCGATCAGTCGATCAACCCGTAGCCCCACGTCGGCTCAGCCGAGCGTCGCGGGCGAAACGAGGAGCTTCATGTCCTTCGACGTCGGCGACAAGGTCGTCTACCCGCATCACGGCGCAGCCACCATCGAGAAGCGCGAGACAAAAGACGTCTTTGGCGAGCAACGTGACTACCTTGTGCTCCGGCTCGCCTACGGCGACCTCACGTTGATGGTTCCCGCCGACAACGCCGAGGAGATCGGCCTGCGTGACGTCATCAACGACGAAGAGGTCGAAGAGGTCTTCGCTGTGCTGCGCAAGAAGGAAGCCCGGATGCCGACCAACTGGTCGCGGCGGTTCAAGAACCACGTCGAGAAGCTCAAGAGCGGCGATATCTACCAGGTCGCCGAAGTGGTGCGGAACCTCACAATCAGGGAGAAGGACAAGGGTCTCTCCGCGGGCGAGAAGCGCATGCTGAGCAAGGCCCGCCAGATCCTGGTCTCGGAGCTGACCTTCGCGATCGGTGTCGACGAAGAAGCCGCAGAGGCCAAGCTCGACGAGGTTCTCGAAAAGTAAGGCGGGTCGTTCACCTCCCCGGCTCAAGCACAGGCCATCCCGGGCCGATTCTCTCTGGTGAACCGGGAGGCCCAATGTTCGTCGAGATTGTCCGTCTTTTTCTAGTCGTGCTCTTCACTGCGGCCGGCTTCTGGATCGGCCGAGCCGTCGGACCCGCGACCGCGACGGTCGATGGCATCGCAGGAATGCTGGGCTGCCTGGTCGGGTATGTGCTCGGGGGGTTCCTCGGCCGCTCCCTCTCGCGCGCCGTCGGGGTCGTCGAGCGCCGGATCGAACGGCTCCCGCCTCCAGCGGTGCTCGCGGGTCTGCTCGGGGGCACCGCCGGAGCGGTAGTCGGCGCGACCCTCGCTGTGCCCGCGCTCGTTCTGGTTGATCCCCGAATCGCGCTGCCGCTCGGTGGGCTGGTCGTCTGGATCACGGCTTACGCGGGTTTCCGGATCGCGGTCCACCAGAGCGAGGCGTTGTTCGGGGCGCTCGGTCTCTCGACCCGCCCTCTGGTCAGGGCCACGCCCTACGCCGAAGGCGACGGGTTTCTGATCGACACGTCGGCGATCATGGACGCTCAGCTCGTCGCGCTCACCCGTTCGGGAATCTTCCGTAACGACTTCCTCGTTCCGCGGTTCGTTCTCGACGAGCTCCAGGGGTTCTGCGATGCACGGGACGACCCGCGTTCGCGGCGCGCGAAGCGCGGCCTCGAAGGCCTCGATGCGGTGCGGCGCGAGTCGCTCTGCCGGGTGCTTGTGCTCGACGACGAGGTTCCCGAGATCCGCGACGTCGACGCGAAGCTCGTAGCGCTCGCCAAGCGGTTGCAGATCCGCCTGCTGACCACCGATGCCAACCTGGCCCGCAACGCCGAGGTGCAGGGAGTTCCGACGGTGAACCTGCGCCGGCTCGCGGCCGATCTCGCGCCCGAGATCGTCGCGGGGCAACCACTGCGGGTCGCGCTGGTGAAAGACGGCCGGCAGCGGGGTCAGGGGGTGGGTTACCTCGACGACGGGTCGATGGTCGTGGTCAACGAAGGCGCGGATCTCGTCGGTGCCGGTGAGATCGACTTCGTCGCGACTTCGATCGTTCCGACCGCGGCGGGGCGGATTGTGTTCGCCCGAACGCACACAGCCGACGCCGAAGCCCAGACGATGTTCGATCCGCCAAAATCCGACCCGGAGATCACCGATCCGGCCGTGACGCGACAGTATTGACGGCGTGACGGTCTGGGCGATCGTGGTCGCGGCGGGTGGAGGCACCCGCTTCGGCGGCGCGAAGCAGTTCGAAGAGCTGGGGACGGGCCGCGTCGTGGATCACGCGGTTGCCGTCGCCCAGCGCTCATGCGACGCCGTAGTCGTGGTGGTACCGCCCGACCGGCCGTGGGATGGAGCGCCGGTGGCGGCCTCTGCGCGCGGCGGCGCGACCAGATCGGAATCGGTGCGCGCCGGCCTAGCCGAGGTCCCGGATTCGGTCGAGATCGTGGTCGTGCACGATGCCGCGCGCCCGCTCGCGACCGTGGCGCTCTTCGACGCCGTGATCACCGCGGTGCGCAACGGCGCCGACGGTGCCGTGCCCGGAGTAGAGATCGCCGACACCCTGAAGCAACTCGACGGCGATCAGATCGTCGCCACGATCTCGCGCGAGGGAATGGTCGCGGTTCAGACCCCGCAGGCCTTTCGCGCCGCGGAGCTGCGCGCGGCGCACCGCGGTGGCCTCGAGGCGACCGACGACGCCGCGCTCGTCGAGGCGGCCGGTGGTCGGGTCGTAGTGGTTTCGGGGGAGGTGGGGAACGCCAAGATCACCGCGCCCGAGGATCTCGATCTTGCCGAGGCGCTCCTGGCTGCGAGGATGGCACGATGAGGATCGGACTGGGTTTCGACGTCCACCCGTTCGGCGGGTCGGGAACCCTCGTGCTCGGTGGGGTGGAGATAGAAGGTCCGGCGCTTCAGGGTCACTCGGATGCAGACGCCGTCGCCCACGCCGTCGCCGACGCGCTTCTCGGCGCCGCCGGGCTCGCGGATCTGGGCACGCTGTTCCCGGCGTCCCACGAGCAGTACCGGGGGGCGTCATCGATGACGCTGCTCAAGGACGTGGTCGCGCGGGTTCGAGCAGCGGGTTGGCAGACCGGAAACGTCGACGTCGTCATCGCGGCCGAAGCGCCCCGGCTGGGTCCGCACATCGCGGCCATCGCTGCTGGTCTTGCCGACGTGATCGGCGGGTCGGTCTCGGTCAAGGCAAAGCGCGGTGAAGGACTCGGTGCGATCGGGCGGGCCGAAGGCATCGCCGCGTGGGCAGTCGCGTTGCTCGAACCGGTCTGACCGCCGATATCGATAACCTCGAATCCCATGCTGCATCTTTTCGACACCATGAGCCGCCGCAAGGTTGAGCTCGAGCCGCGCTCCGCCGGGCAGGTGTCGATGTACGTCTGCGGCCCGACTCCCTACGACAGCGCTCACCTCGGCCATGGCCGCACCGCGATCGTGTTCGACGCGATGCGGCGCTTCCTCACATGGTCGGGATTCACCGTCACCTACGTGAGCAATGTGACCGATGTCGAAGACAAGATCATCGCAAGGGCCGCGACCGAAGGGACCACCGAGGCCGAGGTGGCAGAGCGCTACCGCGAGGCTTATTGGAGCGATCTGGACCGACTCGGCATCGGCCGACCTGACGCGATGCCTCACGCCACCCAGTTCATCGATCAGATGCTCGCGCTCATAGCGGAGCTGGTCGCCGGCGGCCACGCGTACGTGATCGAGGGCGAAGGCGTGTACTTCGCGGTCGACAGCTACAACGACTACGGCCGGCTTTCCGGCCGGCGTCTCGACGACCTGCTCGAGGCTGCAGGGGCTCGGGTCGCGATCGACGAGCAGAAGCGCAGCCCCGTCGACTTCGCGCTCTGGAAGGCGGCGAAGCCCGGAGAACCGACATGGGATTCACCCTGGGGTAGCGGCCGCCCGGGTTGGCACATTGAGTGCTCCGCGATGGCGCTCGAGATCCTCGGCGACGGCTTCGATCTGCACGGCGGCGGCGACGACCTCGTGTTCCCTCATCACGAGAACGAGCGAGCACAGGCCGAGGCCGCCGGTCACCCGTTTGCCCGCCATTGGATGCACAGCGGCATGGTCACCATCGGTGGCGAGAAGATGTCGAAGTCGCTCCAGAACTTCACCACGCTCGCCGAGGCTCTCGACCGAAACGATCCTCGCGCCTTCCGTCTCGCGGTGCTCCAGACGCACTACCGGTCCCAACAGGAGTTGGGTCCCGATGTGCTCGTCGAGTCGGAGCAGGCGCTCAGTCGCCTCGACGCGCTCGTTCGCAAGGCCGCCCGTGAGGGGGTCGGCGCCAACACCGCGGACCCCGAGACGGTCGGGGCCTTTCGGGCCGCGATGGACGATGACTTCGGTACGCCGGCCGCGATCGGTGTGATCTTCGACGCGGTTCGGAACGCGAACTCCGCCATCGACGCGCGTGACCTGAAGCGCGCGGAGTCGCTCCTCGCCGCGGTGCGGGAGCTGACCGGCGTAATCGGGATCGAGCTTCGAACCTCTGAAGGTGCCGATGAAGAGGTCGACGCGCTGGTCGCGCTGAGGGTGGCCGAACGCAACGCGGGCAACTACGCCGAGGCCGACCGGATTCGTGACGAGCTCGCGGCGCGGGGGATCACGCTCGAAGACGGACCCGACGGCACGACCTGGCACCGGTGACCAAGCCATCGGGCCGCCCGAAGCACAAAGGCGCGCCCGGATCCCGGAAATCGGGGGGTCGAGCCTCGGGGGGCCGAGAAGGGCTCGGTGGAGTCCAGGTCGAGGGCAGGCGGGCCGTGTGCGAGTTGCTCCGAGCCCGTCGCCGGGCGGTTCGTCGGATCATCATGTCGACCGACCTAGACGCCGATCCGCTGGTCGACGAGATCGTGGCCCTCGCGAGCAAGGCCCAGGTGCGCGTCGAGTACGTCACTGGGCTGGAGCTCGAAGACATGGCGCAGACCTCGGCGCCCCAGGGGGTGATCGCCCGCGCCATGCCCGTAATCGAAGCCGACGTCGACAAGCTGCTCGCCCATCCGCGGGCGTTCATCGTCGCGCTCGACGGTGTCACCGACCCGGGGAACCTGGGCGCGGTCATCCGGACCGCGGAAACTGCGGGCGCGACCGGGATCGTGCTCCCTCGGCATCGTGCCGCCGGGCTGTCTCCGGCAGCGGTCAAGGCGGCGTCGGGCGCGATCGAGTACCTATCGATCGCGCTGGTGGCAGGGATCCCGACATTCCTGGATCGCGCGACGCGCGCCGGGCTCTGGACCGTCGGCCTCGACGAGCGCGGTACGACATCGGTGTTCGATCTCACCGTTGGCGAGGGACCGGTCGTGCTGGTGCTGGGCGCCGAAGGTCGCGGCCTTTCGCGGCTCGCCCGTGACCGGTGCGAGGTGGTGGCCGGTATCCCGATGAACGGCGCTCTCGATTCGCTGAACGTCAGCGCCGCGGCTGCGGTCGCGTGCTTCGAGATAACCCGGCGCCGAACGCCCTGAGAGCCGGAGGTCGGATTCGAACCGACGACCTGAGCTTTACAAGAGCCCTGCTCTGCCACCTGAGCTACTCCGGCGATCGTGCTGACCCTAAATCATCGGGCGCCCCGAGGCCGCTTCAATGCTTGCTTTGGGTGCCTCGGCCGACAAGGCTGGCGGGGTAATGGAACCCCCCGAGCCGGACCTTTCCGAACGTAGTCGCGCCGTCCTCGAGTTCGAGCGCACCTGGTGGCAGATCCCCGGCGCGAAGGAAGTCGCGATCCGCGAACGCTTTGGCTTCTCCGGCACGAAGTACTACCGGCTGTTGAACGAACTGATCGACGATCCGGTTGCCCTCGACCATGACCCGCTCACTGTTCGCAGGCTGCGTCGGCGCCGGGAACTGTTCCGGCGATCCGGCGTCCGCGGCCATCCTGCCGGTCACCCGGGTTCGGGTTCCCAGCCGTGAGCGACATGACACCAGTTCCACCGGGTGACGAGCCTCGCCGAACGCGCTCGCAAAAGAACAAGGGATTCGCCCAATCGGTCGCGTTCTCGGCGGCCAGAGGCGCGTTGCTGATCGGCGTAGCGGTTGTTATCGGGATCGTGCTCCTGCAGGTCATCGACAACAACAGCAGCGGCGACGTCAACCCGGGCGGAGTCGTTGTCAGCACCACCACAACCAAGGCAGCGGTGCCGGCCAGCACTACTACGGCCACCGCCGCCAAGGGAACCACTGCGAAGGGTGCTGTTCGCCCGCCGGGCGAGATCCCGGTCCAGGTGCTCAATGGTTCCGGCAAATCGGGCGCCGCGGGAACCTTGACGCAGAAGCTCAAGTCGAGCGGCTACCGCGTGCTCGCACCGAACGACACGAGCGCCGTATCCGGTACCACGGTGTATTGCACCGGAGGGCTTGACCGCGAGGCGTCGGCCCTGGCTGCCGCGGTCGGTGGCAGTCCGCCTCCGACTGCCCAGGCGCTCGCCAATCCGCCCCCTAGCGGCGCCGACTCCTCCGCGAGCTGCATCGTCGTCATCGGCTCCTGAGTCGATGAGCACCTCGTCGGTGCTCGCGAGCCTCGTTCACGATCCGCCTCGCACCGCCGTCGTCGCTGATTTCGACGGTTCTCTGGCACCGATCGTCGCGGATCCTGCGGCCGCGGTCGCCCTCCCGGGTGTTCTCGAGGTCCTCGAGGATCTCGTGGGCAATGTCGGGACCGTGGCGATCATCTCGGGCCGACCGGTCGAGTTTCTCGCCTCCCGTCTGCCCATCGGGGGGCTGATCCTGGTTGGCAACTACGGGTTGGAGCGCCTCGTGGACGGATTAGTGGTCCTTGATCCCTCGGCGGCCCCGTTCCTTCCCGCGATTGCCGAGGCAGCCGACGAGGCGGAGCGGGCCTGGCCCGGCCTTCACGTCGAGCGCAAAGGTGGGATTGCCGTGACCCTGCACTGGCGCGGCGATCCCGATCAGGGTGAAGCCGCCGCGGCCTGGGCCGAGGCCACCGGCGTGCGGCTCGGACTCAAGGTCGTTCTCGGTCGGATGGCGCGTGAGCTCCGCCCCAACGTTCCGACCGACAAGGGCACGGTGCTCGAAGGACTGCTTCGCGATCATGACGCGGCGTTGTTCGCAGGTGACGATCACGGCGATCTCGCCGCCTTCGACGCGCTCGACCGTCTCGCGGCGGTATGTGCGCTACGCGCGGCGGTGCGGGTCGGGGTGGCATCGACGGAAGGTCCTGCCGAAATCTGCTCCCGTGCCGATGTCGTCGTCGACGGACCCGCAGGGCTCAGTGCTTTGCTCTCCGAGCTTGTTGCCGCGCTCAGGGAGCGCGACTAGCACCGTTCACCCGGGTCGGGATGGTGTCAGGTGGCAGATGCAGCTTGTGCGACCTGCTCGTCGAGCCATTCCGACGCCGGACGCGCGCCTGCGAGCCGGCGTAGGTCGGCGGCGCGGCTCGCCCGTTCACCCGGATCCATCGTGAGGGCCCGGTGCAACGCGTCGGCGGTCTGTTCGATGTCGTACGGGTGAACCTCGACGACAAAAGGGCCGAGCTCGTCGAACGCGCCGGCACCGCGTGAGAGACACACGACGACGTCGCGGGTGCTGAGCAGCGGGCCTTCCTTCGCCACGAGGTTGAGGCCGTCGCGCAGCGGGTTCACGAGAAGGACGTCGGCCCGCTGGAGACCGGCGACCGATCGCGCGAAGTCATCGTGGGTGTCGAGCCACACCGGCTTCCAATCATCGGTCGCCCACCGTTCGTTCACGCGCTGCGCGGTCTGTTCGATCTCCTGGCGATAGGCGAGGTACTCGGCGAGGCCTTCCCTCGATGGATACACGAATGCCGCGAACACAACGCGTTCCCGCCATTGCGGATGGAGGTCGAGGAGTCGGTCGAACGCGAGGAACCCTCGAGCGATGTTCTTCGACAGCTCGATTCGGTCGGTGCGGAACACGAGGTGGCGGTCACCGATCTCGGCGTCGAGCCGGGCACCGGCCTCGAGGGCCTGAGGACTCGCTGCGGTCGCGGCGAGCGCGGCGGGATTCGGGCCGAAAGTGCTGACGAACGTGGGCGGAGTGACACCGAGAATCTCCTCCACACAAGCGCGGTAGTTCGCGGCCCAGCGTTCGGTGTGGAACCCGGCGGGTGCCGACGCCATCGACGTTAGGAGCTCCTTGGCGACGTCGTCGGGGAGGATCCTGATGTCGTCGGCCGGACAGAACGGAGTGTGGGTGAAGTGTGCGAGCCGAAGATCGGGTCGCGCGGCGCGCACCATTGCGGGGACGAGCGCGAACTGCAGGTCCTGTACGAGCACGACGTCGCCCTCGCCGGCCGTGGAGCAGATCGCGTCGGCGAAGACCTGGTTGACCGTTCGATACGCGGTCCATGACGACCGGAAGTGCTGGTCGAATCGAGGTCTCCGCGGAAGATCGAACAGCCCGTGAAAGAGGAACCAAAGTGTCGCGTTCGAGACGACGTCGTAGTGGAGCCGATGATCTGTGGAGTCGGGCACGACGAGGTGTAGCGCGAACCCGGCGACGCCCGCGGCATCAGCCGCGACTGCGGCGCGGTCGTCGTCACCGATCGCGGCTGCGATCCAGACGATGTCATCACGCCCTTCGATAAGTGGACTGAGCGCACTGACCACGCCTCCCGCCCCCCGCCGGCTCGAGAACGTGCCATCGGGCTCTCGGGTGAACGAGACCGGACCGCGGTGGGAGACGATGATCACGAGGTGATGTTCAAGGGGCTAGCTCCCCGAAGAGAGTGAGGTAGTCCTCGAGCTCGCGGGTCGAGAGGAAGTTGTTGCGGACCTGCTCCCGGCCGCTCGCCCCCATCTCGTCGGCGCGCTCAGGGTTGGTGAGCAGCTCGATGGTGCGTTGCGCGCATTCCTCGACCGAATCCACGAGGTATCCGTCCTGGCCGTCACGGATCTGCAACACGATTCCGCCGCACCGGCCGCCGACGACTGGTCGTGCCTTCCAGAGGCCTTCGCTCACGGTGAGACCGAAGCCCTCTCGCAACGACTTCTGCACGATGACGTCGGCGGCGCGCTGGAACGCGTTGATTTGAACATTGCCGATTTGCTGGATGTTCGAGAGCAGGTGGATGTCACGGTCACCGTGGCGCGCCTCGTCAACCTGCTCCCAAACGTGGAAGCCCTCGGGGTCGTCTGTGGCCATCGAGCCCGCGAGCAGAAGCTGCGCGCCCGGAACAGACTCCCGAACGATTCGGAACGCATCGATCACCCCGAGTGGGTCTTTCCATGGGTCGTACCGGCTTACCTGGCACATGATCGGTCGGTCGACGTCGAGCCCGTACTGGCGACAGATCTCGTTCATGAACGGCGTGGGTAGGTCGAGGTTCTTCACCGACAACGGATCGATGCAGGGCGGAGCCTGCACGACACGGTCCATCGCCAGCGACGCCGGAACGAACTCCGGCATCGTCCAGACAGAGGCGTCGTGACGCTCGACGTAGGGGCGGAAGAACTCCCACACCTCGGGATTCGCGTCGGTGAGGTCGATGTGACAACGCCAGATCCATTTCGTGTCGGGCCGGTTCACCGCGGAGTCGGTCAGCAGGCTCAGCATGGCGGCAGGCTGAGGATCGTGGATGACCACGTAGTCCCACTCGCCTTCGAGCAGGAGCGCGTTGTCGAGGACCTTTTCGAGGTAGATGCGTGCCATCTCCTGGGTCCACTCGACGTCGGCACCCTGCAGGGCGTTGTGGACCGCTTTGGTGACGGCGAAGAACTCGTCGCTCCCGTGGATCACCTGCCATTCGGCCGCGATCCCGAGACTTTTCAGCAGGGGCACGTGGGTCGCGAGCAGCTCGGCAACCCCGCCCCCGTAGGCGGTCGCGTTCACATGGAGGATCCGAGCGCCGCGCAGAGGCTCGGCGAGCGCACGAATGCGGTCGATGGCGTCTTGACCGGCGAATTCGACGTAGGCGTCGAGGTCCTTCTCGAGCAGCGGAACTCGTTCGAGCACGAAACCTCCTGCACAGCGGGCGAGTCCGGTGCAATCTATCGACCGTGAACCCGATCTCAGGTAAAGGACCAGCGAAGATCGCCCTCGCCTGCCCCGACAAGTTTCGGGGAACCTTGACCGCGACCGCCGCGGCTGAGGCAATGGCGTCCGGCCTCCGGACAGCCGGCTACGAGACCGTTCGCTCCGTCCCGCTCGCCGATGGCGGTGAAGGGACGATCGAAGCGTTGCTCGACGCCCGGGGCGGCGCCCGCCGCCTGTCCCGAGTCACCGGACCGCTCGGTGACCCGGTCGACGCCGAGTGGGCGGTGCTCCCCGATGGAACCGCAGTGATCGAGATGTCGAAGGCAAGCGGCCTCGCATTGGTGCGCGGCCGCAACGATCCCTTGCGCGCGTCGACGCGCGGCACCGGTGAGCTGATCGCAGCTGCGGCACGCGGCGGTGCTCGGAGAATCCTCGTCGCCGTCGGCGGAAGCGCGACGACAGACGGCGGGCTCGCCGCCGTGGAAGCGCTCGGCTGGTCACTTGCCGGGCTCGACGTAACGGTCGCGTGTGATGTGACGACGCCCTTCGCCGAAGCGGCGCGCGTGTACGGGCCCCAGAAGGGTGCGACGGCTGCGCAGGTCGCGCTCCTCTCGCGTCGTCTCGGCCGGCTCGCGGGCACGTTTTTCGACCGCACCGGTGTCGACGTCACCGGGTTCGAAGGTGGTGGCGCTGCGGGTGGGCTCGCGGGTGGACTCGCCGCGATCGGCGCGAAGCTCGAGCCGGGCTTCGCTGTCGTCGCACGTGCAGCAGGGCTCGAAGCCGCGCTCGAAGACATATCGCTGGTGGTGACGGGCGAGGGCAAGTTCGACGCGACGAGCTTCGAGGGCAAGGTCGTCGGAGGGGTGCTCGAGTGGGCCGCCGAACAGGGCGTGCCAAACCTGGCGGTGATCGCGGGTCAGGTCACCGATGAAGCGCGCCAGGAGCTGTCGATCCGGGCCGATGTGCAGGTGTTCGCGCTAACTGATCGGGTGGACCAAGCCGGCGAAGCGTTCGTCCGGACTGCCACGCTGGTCGAAGAGGCCGCGGTCGAAGCCGGACGTGACGCGTTGGGTAAGGCCGTCCCCGGTCACGGGATCAGCTGAAGAACGGCTCCATGGGAAGGGGCTCTTCAGAGGGAATCCGTTCGATGTCGGCGAGGGCGACTGCGAGATCGAGACGTTCGACTGGCTGCGGTTCGAGACAGGCCACGAACGCGGTCGCGCAATAGTCGTCGACGCGTTCGTGGAGCCCTATCGCCAACACTCCCGGACGCGGGTTCTCGTGCCAGCCGGCGCCGGCTTCGGGATGCGTCGCTCGGAACGCGTCGAGCTCGGCCTCCTGGCCGGTGACGAAGAGCGCCATCCCGATCTGCTGAATCGTCACCTTGAGGTCATCGGTGAACATGATGGGGTCGGGGACGTGCCAGCGGTAGAACCCGACCATGTGCGGCATCGTCGAGAGCGGCGACTGTGGGACCTCGAGCGGCGCACCCGCGTAGGGAGTGTGATGTGGTCCCATTCCCCACGCGGTGCCGACGTAGTCCTCGAGACCGGTCCCGCAGATGGTCGGCAGCTCGCGATCGCCATCGCGGTACACCTTCAGCTCGCCCTCTCCGTACCAGAAGCCGTCGTCGACGACGCGCACGCCGACCGCGCATCCGATGAACCGACCGGGTCCGCGAAATCCGTCGGCGATCACGAAGTCGCGAGCCATCGTGGTCGGGTTCTCACGACGGAACGACGCGTGCAGCATGCCGACGTCATCGGGCACCGCTTTGCTGAGCGTCATGTCGAGCTGGAAGTAGAACTCGATCGCTCGCGCCGCGCCGTTCGTGACCTCGACGCGCACGTGCTCGCGGAACGGCATCGGAATGTAGGAGTTGAAGCCCCGGGCTTCCTGCGCGCTGGTAAGCGCCGATGTGAAGGCCACCGGTCGACCGTGCGGCAACCCGAAGAAGTCGAGGCAGGGGACCGAGATGCTCGGGAGCTCGGCGCCGTCGTAGAAGACCTCGAGCACCAGTGCCCGCATCACCTCTGGCGGCGCTGGGGGGAACGTCATCCAGACGTGACCGATCGTGCCGGGTCCGTCGAGATCGGCGAGCACGACGTGCTCGCCGGGCTCGAGGCGTCGTGACGGCGCACCCTTGCGGCCAGCTCGGGCCGCCCCCCCGGCACCGCGCGCTCCGGTCGGGTTCTCGAAGGTGATCGCGCGCGAGTCGAGCCGGGTGTCGACGGCTGAGGGGTTGCTCACCGCCTCGTACCTCACGCCGACCGTTCGAGGTTGAACGCGAGCCGGTAGGCAGGAACGCCGCGCATCGGCGGTCGCTCGCGCACCTCGACCGGCACGGTCTCGATCCCGTGGTCTGGCGTGAAGCGGGTGAGGAGCTCACCGCCGACGGCATCGGGCTCGAGCCCGGCACGTCGCAGGGCGGTGACGAGGATGGCGAGTGCTTGCGGGCCGAGATCCGGAAGTGGACGGTTGCGATGTTCACGCACACCGAGATCGACTTGCGCGATCGACTCGATGCCGAATGCCGAAACGACGTCGATCAGGAGTCCGAGCTCTACGCCCCAGCCCTCGACGAACGGCACCGCGTCGAGCACCTCGCGCCTGCCCGCGTACTCGCCGGCGAGCGGTTGGACGATGTGGGTGAGGGGAGGAAAAAGATGCGAGAGCAACGGCCGAGCGACAAGCTCGGTGACTCGTCCGCCACCGGGCTCGCCGTTGGACGTCCGGTCGTAGAAGCCCTTCACGAACGCGGTGTCGCGCCGGGTGAGCAGCGGCCCGAGCAGGCCGGTCACGAAGTGAGCGCCGAAGTTTCGGATGTCGGCGTCGACCCAGCAGACGAGGTCTCCTTCGCACGCGTACAGCGACTTCCACATGGCATTGCCCTTGCCCGAGCCCGGCCCGCAATCGGCGAGCACGCTCGACTCCGTGGCCACGCGAGCTCCGGCTTCCGCGGCGACCCTGGCAGTGGCGTCGGTGGAGCCGTCGTCGAGCACGACGATCTCGTCGACGAGATCGGTTGCCTCGACCAGCTCCCGGCGGACGGTGCCGACGATGTGGCCAACGGTGGCTTCTTCGTTCCGGGCGGGGAGACACACCGAAACGGTCAGGCCTTGTTCAGCCTTGCGTCTGGCGAGGTCGGCCGGGAGAAAATCCCGGTGATGCGGGTGCCCGGGCACGGCGCGCAGTGTAGGAGACGAATGCGTTGCCTCGGCCATCCCGGCCGTGGCAAGATGCTCGGGCAACACGCGCTCATCGAGAGCGGCCGAGGGACGGGCCCGACGACGCCGCGGCAACCAGCATCCATCCACCGGAATCCGAAAGGAACGCCGGAGGGTGGTGGTCAGGTGCCAATGCCCGAACGATGAGTAGCCCGAGAGCGGACCTTTTCCATGGTCATCCGCTCGAGGCGCTCGAGAGCGCGTCGAGACCGAGCGGGGTGCGAACACCCTGCTCACGGACGGCAGGGGAGAGCGTCATGGTTCACGTACAGGGACTCCGGTGTCGTGAATGCGGCCGCGAATACGAGGTAGCACCGATCTACACCTGTGAGTGGTGCTTCGGGCCGCTCGAGGTCACCTACGACTACGAGGCGATCGCCTCGGCGGTGAGTCGGGAATCGATTGCCGCCGGACCGCTGAGCATCTGGCGCTACCAGGATCTGCTCCCCGTGGAGCGCAACCCCGCGCTCGACCTCGGCGCCGGGTTCACGCCGTTGGTCCGGGCGGAGCGCCTCGCCGACGAGCTCGGCCTGGGTGAGGTCTGGATCAAGAACGACACCGTCAACCCGACAAACTCGTTCAAGGACCGCGTCACCACCGTCGCTCTCTCGAAGGCGGTGGAGTTCGGGTTCAAGACGGCCGCTTGCGCGTCTACGGGCAACCTCGCGAACGCGGTCGCGGCGCACGCGGCGCATGCGGGGCTGCCGAGCTTCGTGTTCATCCCCGCAGACCTGGAACAGGGAAAGATCGTCACCACCGGCGTGTACGGCGGCAATGTCGTGGCGATCGACGGCAACTACGACGACGTGAACCGGCTGTGTGCCGAGATCGCGGGTACCTATCCGTGGGCGTTCGTAAATGTGAACGTGCGCACGTTCTATGCCGAAGGGTCGAAGACCCTCGCGTTCGAGACCGCGGAGCAGCTCGGCTGGGAGACACCTGACCACGTCGTCGTACCGGTGGCGAGTGGTTCGCTGCTCACCAAGATCGCCAAGGGCTTCTCCGAGTTGCACACGGTCGGGCTCCTCGAAGACGAACCGCACGTCCGCGTTTCGGGCGCGCAGGCCACTGGTTGCTCGCCCGTCGAGACGGCCTGGCGTGAAGGCACCGACACCATAAAGCCGGTGAAGCCGTCGACGATCGCCAAGTCGCTCGCGATCGGCAACCCTGCCGACGGCTACTTCGCGATCGAAGCCGTGCGCGAAACCGGCGGGGCGCTCGCCGCGGTCACCGACGGCGAGATCGTCGAGGGAATCAAGCTGCTCGCCCGGACCGAAGGGATCTTCGCCGAGACCGCAGGCGGAGTCACGATTGCCAGCCTGAAGAAGCTGGCCGAGTCGGGCGTCGTCCGGCCCGACGAGCGGGTCGTCGCCTATATAACCGGCCACGGCCTCAAGACGATTGAAGCGGTGGCCCCCACCGTGGCGCCCACTGCGGTCATCGCCCCGAGCCTCGACGCGTTCCACGAGGCGTTCCCGTCGATCGAGGAGAAGTAGGAAATGGCCGTCATCGTCCGCATCCCCACCCAGCTGCGCGAGCTATCGGGAGGCGTCTCCGAAGCATCGCTCGAGGGTTCGACCGTCTCCGAGTTGCTGAGTGCCCTCGAGACAGCCCATCCGGGCTTCAACGAACGCCTCTTCGACGACACCGGAGGCCTACGGCGGTTCGTCAACGTCTTCGTAGCCGACGAAGACGTCCGTTTTCTCGACGGGCTCGACACCGCGGTGGGCGACGGGCAGACGGTGAGCATCATCCCCGCGGTCGCGGGTGGCTAGGAAGGTCGCGGCGCTCATCGTCGCGCTGCTCACCGTGGGCAGCCTCGCGGCGTGCGGTGGTGGCGGCAGCGGTGGTGGCACGGTCGGCGTAAAGCTCGCCGACTACGACGTCATCCTGTCGCCCGCCTCGGTGAGCGCGGGCACTGTCGACTTCTCGATCGACAACCGTGGCGGGTTCGCGCACGAGATCCTGTTGGTGCGCAGCTCGCTTTCGATCAACAAGCTGGCGACCACAGCCGACGGCCGCTTCGACGAGCATGGCGCGGGCGTGACGATTGTGGCCTCGGCGCGTGACATCCCGGCCGGTGGCGCGACCAAGATTGTCGAGAAGCTCGACGCCGGCGGCTACTACCTGATCTGCAATCGCCCGGCGGAGATAGGCGACACGTTGTCGCACTTCGCGCACGGCATGCTCTCGCCCTTCACCGTCACCTGACGCCGGAGTCGAAGACCCCAACGATTGCAGCGAGTGGAACGATCTATGACGTGATGAACATCTGTTCGGCGACGACGTCGGGGATGGTGTGCTCACCGGTAGGTGTGCGTACCCGCACACCCGCGGTGCCGCGGTCTACGACCGTCGCGGTCGCGCCGGGCGTGAGTCGAGCGGCCGCGACGAGGTGCAGACCTTCGTCGTCGAGCTCGAGCTTCTCGCTGATCCTGGCGATGGTGATCTGACCGGGCTCGGAGTCGACCAGCCGAAGGGTCGCGCGCTCGGGGAGCTCGCGTTTGGTCCCCGGGATCGGGTTGCCGTGGGGGCAGGTGTTCGGGTCGTCGAGCAGCAGAACGAGCTTCTCCTCGACGTCGGACGAGATCGCGTGCTCCCACCGGTCAGCTTCCTTGTGGACCTTCTCCCACTCGAGGCCGATGACGTCGGCCAGGAGCCGCTCCGCGAGGCGGTGGCGCCGGACGATCGTGGTCGCGAGGGTGCGACCCTTGTCTGTGAGCTTGATGCTGCGGTCCTCGAGGAGCTCGGTGTAGCCGGCGTGCGACAGCCGGGCCACGGTTTCGGAGACCGCGGGGGCCGAAATGCCGAGGCGTTCGACCAGGCGGGCCCGGAGGGGCAGCACTCCCTCTTCTTCGAGCTCGAGGATGGTCTCGAGGTACTCCTCGGTGGTGTCGTGCATTTCGGCCATCGGCCGGAGGCTACCCCCGGTGCCCTACTTGCACTCGACGGTGGAGAGTGCCAACATGGGTTAGCACTCGGCATACCCGAGTGCTAACGGTCGCAACGCGTCCGATGATTCGGATGATCGATCCGGATGATGTCGTCAGTCACCACGTGACGTGGCTCCACCCACCCACGTGACCCACATGAATCCCCAGGGGGTTTCGCGAATGTCGAAGCAGATCGCTTACAGCGAGCAGGCCCGTCGGTCGCTCGAGGCGGGCATGAACAAGCTCGCCGACGCCGTGCGTGTCACGCTCGGCCCGAAGGGGCGCAACGTCGTCCTCGAGAAGAAGTGGGGCGCTCCCACGATCACGAACGACGGCGTCTCGATCGCCAAGGAAGTCGACCTCGAGGACCCGTACGAGAAGATCGGGGCCGAGCTGGTCAAGGAAGTCGCCAAGAAGACCGACGACGTCGCCGGTGACGGCACCACCACCGCGACCGTCCTCGCTTGGGCGATGGTCCGTGAAGGTCTGCGCAACGTCGCGGCCGGAGCGAACCCGATGACCCTCAAGAAGGGCATCGAGGCCGCGGTGATCGAGGCTGTTGCCTCGATCAAGGCCTCGTCGAAGAAGGTCGAGACCGACCCCGCGCAGATCGCCAACGTCGCCGCCATCTCGGCCGCCGACAAGGAGATCGGCGCGATGATCGCCGAGTCGCTCGAGAAGGTCGGAAAAGACGGCGTCATCACCGTCGAGGAGAGCCAGACCTTCGGCATGGAGCTCGACCTCGTCGAGGGCATGCGCTTCGACAAGGGCTACATCTCGCCGTACTTCGTGACCGACCCCGAGCGCATGGAGTCCGTCCTAGACGACGCCTACATCCTGCTCGTCTCGTCGAAGATCTCGGCCGTCAAGGACATGCTCCCCGTGCTCGAGAAGGTCATGCAGAGCGGTCGCCCGCTCGTGATCATCGCCGAAGACGTCGAGGGCGAGGCGCTGGCCACCCTGGTCGTCAACAAGATCCGGGGCACGTTCAAGTCGGTGGCGGTCAAGGCCCCCGGCTTCGGCGAGCGCCGCAAGGCAATGCTCGAGGACATGGCGATTCTCACCGGTGGAACCGTGATCGCCGAGGAAGTCGGCCTGAAGCTCGAAGGAATCGGTATCGACCTGCTGGGTCGTGCCCGCAAGGTCGTCGTCACCAAAGACGAGACGACCGTCGTCGAGGGTGCCGGAAGCAAGACCGACGTGTCGGGCCGGATCAACCAGATCCGCGCTGAGATCGACAACACCGACTCCGACTACGACCGCGAGAAGCTCCAGGAGCGTCTCGCCAAGCTGTCGGGTGGCGTTGCGATCATCAAGGTCGGCGCGGCCACGGAAGTGGAGCTCAAGGAGAAGAAGCACCGCATCGAAGACGCGGTGCAGACCACCAAGGCCGCCGTCGAAGAGGGCGTCGTTCCCGGTGGTGGCGTTGCGCTCCTTCGGGCCCAGGTCAAGGTGCTCGAGCTCGCGGCCACACTCACGGGTGACGAGGCGACCGGTGCACGACTGGTCGCCCGTGCGCTCGAGGAGCCGCTCAAGCAGATCGCGGTCAACGCCGGTCTCGAGGGTGGCGTCATCGTAGAGAAGGTCCGGAGCCTGAAGGGTTCCAATGGCCTCAACGCGGCGACGGGTGAGTACGAGGACCTGGTCAAGGCCGGCGTCATCGACGCCGCCAAGGTGACCCGCTCGGCGCTGCAGAACGCAGCATCGATCGCGGCGCTGTTCCTCACGACCGAGGCAGTCATCGCCGACAAGCCCGAACCGGCAGCGGCCGGCGGCGGCGGCATGCCCGGCGGGATGGACGGCGGCATGGGCGGCATGGGCGACTTCTAAGCCCGTTCCACCCGGCTCCACACAACGAACCGACGAGAGGGGCGCCCGAAAGGGCGCCCCTCCTCGCGTCGCCGGTCTGAGACCGCTGGGATTGCGCAAGTACCCTCTGGGGCATGAGCGTCGTGCCATTTCCCCCCGTTGCACCATCGGTCGGCTGGGGAGTGCTCCACCTCTTCTTCGTGGTCGACCGTGACCACGAAGAGCCCCTTGGGGCCAGGCGGATCGTCGATGCGATCTCCTCGCTGGAGGCCGACGGACACCAAGCCCTCGTATTCGCTGTTCTCGGCCACAAGGCCGATCTCGGGATCATGGCCCTCGGGCCCGATCTCGCCCGGCTCCAGGCCTTCCAGCAGGAGCTCTCCGCGACTCCGCTCGCGCTCGTCGACTCCTACATGTCGTTGACGGAGCTGTCGGAGTACACCGCTACCGATGACCAGGAGCGCGACCGCCTCGTGGCCGAGGAGGCATTGTCGGGCGACGAGCTCGAAGCGCGGCTCACTGAGTGGCGCGAGCGTATGGAGCACTATCAGGAGAACCGCCTCCACCCCCGGCTCCCGCGCAAGAAGCTCATCTGCTTCTATCCGATGTCGAAGCGACGCGACGCCGATGCGAACTGGTATGCCCTCCCGTTCGAGGAGCGCCGGCGAATCATGGCCGGCCACGCGCGCATCGGGCGCACCTACGCGGGCCGGGTCGTGCAGTTGATCACCGGTTCCCTCGGCTTCGACGACTGGGAATGGGGCGTGACTCTCGTTGCCGACGATCCGGTGACGATCAAGGAGATCGTCTACGAGATGCGCTTCGACGAAGCCTCGGCGCGCTACGCCGAGTTCGGTCCGTTCATCACCGGGTTGCTCCTCGACCCCGCCGACGCGTTGGCGCGCGTGGGCCTTCCCGACGCCGGGTAGCGTCCATAGCATGTGCGTTGAACGGCTGATCCATAGCACTGCCCGTACACCGTCTCGGCGAGCGAACGGAACGATCTGAGATGGCGCGCATCCGATTGCATGTGTCGTTCCCGGAGGAGCTCGTCGACAGGCCGATGGTCTACGAGCTCGTGAAGCAGTTCGACGTCGTACCCAACATTCGGCGCGCGAACGTCGAGGCTCACTCTGGCTGGACGATCCTCGAACTGATCGGTGACCAGGATCGCCTCGACGCGTCCGTCGGATACCTCGAAGCGCTCGGTTGCACCGTCAACCGCATGGAGGGCGACGTCCTCGAAGGATGACTCCCCGACCCTCGTTCTGGTCATCGAACCTCGTTCTGGTCATGGATCTGGCGCTGAGCCCGGCGAGAACCTGACCAGAAGGGGTCTTTCGGAGGCCGGCCGGCGGCTTCTGGCTCGGGAGCTCCTCTGAGACTTGGTACAGCACGCCCCCAAACCTCCCGATAGGTGAGAGCACGCAGCGGCGTGGACTCGTGCCCGGAGGGTTGAGGATGTCGGATCGCAGTTCGTCGGAGGGAAGCGGCTCTGCCGGCGCGCCCTCGGGCCAGGCCGCGATTACGGCCCTTTCCCAGATCGCTGACCTGGAAATGGTCGCGTCAACGATTCCGGTCGGGATCTTCCGTTCCGATTTCGAGCGCGGTCTTGTCTTCGTCAACGATCAACTTCTCGACATCGTCGGGATGTCGCGAGCCGACATGCTCGGTGACGGTTGGGCCAAGGCGATCCACCCCGATGACCGTGAGCGTTGCTCCGCCGATCGGGAACGGAGCCGTCACGAGCCGGTTGAGACCCACGTCGAGTACCGGATCTTGCGAACCGATGGGGTCGTGCGGTGGATCTCGATTCGCGCCGCTCAGGTCTTCGACGAAGTGGGCGCTGCGACCGGTGCCGTGGGCGCGGTGGAAGACGTCACCGATCGCGTGCTCGCGGCGCGCGATGCCGAGCGCTTGTCGGAAGTGTGCGAGCAGACGACCGACTTCGTGATCGTCTCCGATGCAGCCGGTCTGATCGTTTACGCCAACGCGGCCGCCCAGCACGTGCTCGGCATCGGTTCGGGGACGGCATCTGCGCCGATGGCGATCGAAGATCTGTATTCCGACTTGAGCCGGCCTCGCTTGGCCGAGCTGCTGATTGCCGCGGCGGAGCACGACACCGCGAGAAGTGAGTTGTCGATGCTCGCGGTCGACGAGCGAGAGGTGCCGGTCTCACAGGTCACGCTCGTGCAACGTTCGAGCGACGGCGGCGTGGAGTGCTACTCGACTGTGGCGCGCGACATCACCCTAGAGAAGGCGGCTGAACGGCAACTTCTGCTGCATGGAGCCAAGCTGCGTTCCATCGTCGAGCGGTCGGCTGATCTCGTGATCGTGCTGGACGAGCGCGGCATAGTGACCACCATCGGCGAGAGCCTGGTGGAGCTCGTCGACGCGGAACCCGAGGCGTGGATCGGTCGACGGCTCATAGACCTCGTGCACCCCGATGATCGTGAGCGCGTTGGCGAAGCGTTCGACGCGACCCGCGTCGGCGGCCATGGAGCTTGCGAAGACGTCATGTACCGCGTTGTCCGATCCGATGGATCTTTGATCTGGCTCGAGTCGCGCATCGCGAACCTGATGGGAGACGAGTCGATCCGGGCGATCGTCGCGATCTCGTGGGACGAGACGGAGCGTTCCAACGTCGTTGAGGCGCTCCGCGAGAGCGAAGAGCGGTTCCGCTCGCTCGCGACGTCGTCGGCGCTGGGCATCTTCTACTCCGACCACGACGGGCGAAACCAGTATGTGAACCAACGGTGGCGTGACATCGCCGGAGTCGGTAGCGGTGGATCGGTCGACCTCGACCGGGTCCACCCCGATGATCGTGATCGTGTCAGCGCGGCGGCCGAACTGGTCACCGACGCCGCGCGCGTCGTCCGCATGGAGTATCGGATCGTCCGTCCCGACGGCGACATCCGTCATGTGCGTTCATCCATGGCACCGGTGCTCGGCGGTGACGGATCGGTGTCGGGGTTCGTCGGTTCAGCGGAGGACGTGACCGATGAAGTCGTCGCTCGCACCCGCGTCGACCGTTTCGCGGCATTGCTCGAGAGCACGCCGGACTTCGCGTTCATCACCGACCACCTGGGTCGGGTTCTCTACGCCAACGAGCGGGCTGAGTCCACGCTCGGCTTACGCATCGACACCGACCTCGACTTCAACGCCATCTCGTTGTTCGGCGCGGAATCGCAGTCAGTAATACAAACAGAGATGTTGCCGGGGGTTAGCCGTGATGGTGTGTGGACGGGCGAGGTCTCGCTCTGTGACGTCCACGGCGAGGAGTTCCCGGTCTCGATTGTGACGCTGGCGCACTGTGATGAGGACGGCGCCGTCGACTTCTTCTCGACGGTCGCCCGTGACATCACCCACCTCAAGGAGGTGGAGGCCCGGTTGCTCGCGAGCGAATCGTGGTTCCGGTCGCTGGTCAACGAAGCCCTAGATGTGGTCTCGGTGCGCGATGCCGCGAACAACATCGTCTACGTCAGCCCGGCGATCCGCCGTGTCCTCGGCTACGAGGTCGACGAGATCCTCGGCGCGCCGGACCGGTCCATAGAGGCCCATCCCGATGATCTTCCCTCACTACGTGAGGCTGAAGCCGAGGTTCGGGCCGAAGCCGGACGCACGGTGCGAATTAATTACCGGATTCGTCACAAGGACCAGACCTGGCGCTGGGTCGAATCGCGGATGACCAACCTGCTTGACGATCCGACGGTGCACGGTATCGTCAGCAATTCGCAAGACGTCACCGAGCGTCGGAGCGCCGAGGACGCGCGGGCGCGCAGCGACTCGGCGCTGCTTGCATTGGTTCAGGCGTCGCCGCTCGCGATCTACTCGGTCGAAGCCGATCTCTCGGTGCAACTCTGGAACAACGCGTGCGAAGAGATGTTCGGATGGTCGGCCGACGAGGTGCTGGGGCGTCGTCTGCCCTTCGTCCCCGCCGATGCGGCCTCGACGGTCGAGGATCTCATCCGGCGTGTGTACGCAGGCGAGCGGATCAAAGATTTCGAGCTCACGCTTCAGGCGGTTGGTGGGCGGGTGATCGATTCGGTGCTGTCGCTTGCGCCGGTTCTGGACGCGAACGGGCAAGTTGTCTCGGCGATGGGTGTCATCATCGACGTGACGGCACGCAAGCAGGCCGAAGACGGGCTTCGCTCCAGCCGAGCGCGGTTCAAGGCGTTGGTTCACCACTCGTCCGACTTCTTGGTCGTGTTGGACGAGGCGGGCGCGGTCACGTACGCGAGCCCATCGGTCAGCAGGTTCACGGGCGTTGATATATCGAATGCATCGACGAACGAGCTGGTCGAGCTGCTCCATCCCGATGATCTCGGCATCGCTTCCCTTGCATTGAGTGGCGTGGCCCGCGGTGCGTCGCGGCTCTTTGAGATGCGTATGCGCCGCGAAGACGGCGTGTGGCGTTGGATGGCGATCACAGCCACCGACCTTCGCAACGATCCCGACGTCGGTGGCTTCGTCATCAACTCCCGAGACATGACCGAGGCGCGCGAGGCGGAGTCGGCGCTGCGCGAGAGCGAGGAGCGCTTCCGTGCCATGGTTCAGAACGGGTCCGACATGGTGAGCGTGATCAACCTTGACGGCACGGTTCGTTACTCGAGCCCGGCCGGATCGCGGGTATTGGGGTTGCCCGACGGATTCGGTCTCGGCAGCGGTGGGCTCGAGCGGGTGCATCCCGATGATCTCGACCGGGTTGCGCAGGTCTTCTCCGAAGCGCTGCTGTCGCCCGGTCTCACCGGACCCGAACAGTTCCGCCTTCGGGCCTCCGACGACAGCTATCGCACCGTCGAAGCCATAGCCAACAACCTGGCTGATGACCCTGCGGTACAGGGCGTCGTCGTCACCGCCCACGATGTGACCGAGCGGACTCGTGCCGAAGGGCTGGTGCGCCATAGCGAGGAGCGCCTCCGCGCTCTCGTCCAGAACCTCTCGGACGTGATCACCGTGGTCGATGCCAACGGTTCCCTCGTGTACACGAGCCCTGCCGCGAACCGGTTGTTCGGCTTCGAAGACAATGACGAGACCTGGACAAACCCGCTGGGGAGCGTGCACCCCGACGATCGCGACGAGCTGGTGCGATTGATGGCGGAGCAGCTCGAGACCGGACGGATCGATCCGGCTCCCTTCCGTATCCGTCACCGCGACGGAGCGTGGCGCAACGTGGAGTCGATAGCGGCCAACCTGCTCGAAGATCCGGCGGTGCAGGGCATCGTCGTGACCACCCGCGACGTGACGGAACGCACGCGGGCCGAGTCGCTCGTTGCCGCGCAGGCGCTCGTGCTCGAGATGGTGGCAAGGGGTGACACGCTGGTCGAGACGCTCACTGCGTTGTGCGAATTGGTCGAGGACAGTGTCACCGACGCTGTATGCGCGGTGATGCTGGTCGATGCATCGGGCCTTGCGCTGCACCCGATCGCGGGTCCTAACCTCCCCGGGCCATTCGTCGCGGCGTTGGATGCCGGGATCCCGATCGTCGAGGGTGCGGGTGCGTGTGGAGCCGCGGCGTCGCGGCGGGAGGTCGTCATCGTCCGTGACACATTCGACGACGTGCTCTTCGAGTCGTACCGCGCGTTGATGAAAGAGAACGGGCTGCGATCATGCTGGTCGACCCCGATACTGGCGTCGTCCGACAGACGCGTGCTGGGGACGTTTGCTCTGTACTGGCCTGAGCCGTGCGAGCCGACGCCGGGCGATCGCGTGGTGGTGGACAATCTGGTCTACCTCGCCGCGATCGCGATCGAGCGGAAGGCGTCGGAGGAACAGCTCGAGTTCCAGGCCCATCACGATCCGTTGACCGGTCTCCCCAACCGGGCACTGTTCCTCGAGTTCCTGACCCTCGCGTTGGCCAGGGCCCGTCGGAAGCGCAACGCCACCGCGGTGCTCTTCCTCGATCTCGACGAGTTCAAGAACTACAACGACAGCCTCGGCCACGACTACGGCGACGAGCTGCTGGTCGCGGTCGGCCATCGGCTCCGAGCGGTGTTGCGCCCGGGCGACACCCTCGCTCGCTTCGGTGGAGACGAGTTCACCGTCCTTTGCGAGGACCTCGGCGGTGCCGACGCGAAGCAACACGTGATCGACGTCGCCGAGCGGCTCCTCGAGGCACTGAAGGCGCCCTTCTTGCCCGATGGCGAAGAACGGTTCCTCTCCGCGAGCGTGGGTATCGCTCTCGCGTCGGGGAGTCGGGAGCTGCCCGAGGACCTCCTGCGCGACGCCGATGCCGCGATGTACCTTGCCAAGGAGCGAGGCAAGGCGCGCTGGGAGCTGTTCGACGAACGAATGCGCGTCCGCGCCCGCGAACGGCTTGAAACGGAGAGCGCACTCCACCGTGCGCTCGAACGCAACGAATTCCGAGTCTTCTACCAACCGATCGTTTCGCTCTCCGAAGCACGGTACGTCGGCATCGAGGCACTAATCCGTTGGCAGCACCCCCAGCGCGGTCTCGTCGCCCCGCACGACTTCGTGCCGCTGGCCGAGGAAACCGGACTGGTAGTTCCGCTCGGCGCATGGGTGCTCTCCGAGGTCTGCCGGCAGTACGGCGAATGGCGGAAAGACGATCGGATCGATCCGAACCTGGTGGTCGCGGTGAACCTGTCGGCTAAGCAGATCGCTCATCCCGGTATCACCGAGACCATCGAGTCAACGCTGGGCCGTTCGTGTCTCCCGGCAACGAACCTGTGTCTCGAGATCACCGAGAGCGTTTTGCTCGACGACACCGGCCCTGTGCTCAAGACGTTGTGCGAGCTGAAAGATCTCGGTGTGCGACTCAGCATGGATGATTTCGGGACGGGTTACTCCTCGCTCGGCTACCTGAAGCGGTTCCCGATCGATTCCGTGAAGGTGGATCGTTCGTTCGTCGATGGTCTTGGGAGCGACGCGGAGGACTCCGCGATCGTCGCGGGCGTAGTCAGCCTCGGACGCGCGCTCGACCTCACCGTCGTCGGTGAAGGCGTCGAGACCGAGGATCAGCTCACAGCTCTTGTCGATCTCGGCTGTGATCAAGCTCAGGGATTCCTATTCTCCCCCCCCCGCCCCGCCGATGACATTGTGGCGCTGCTCGAACAGCGAGGACAGGCGCTCGGTGTCCCGGGCGCGGCGCTGATGCGTCGTGAGCACCGTCCAGCGAGCTGAACATAGTCTCACGGTGTGACGACCCAGCCCGATCCCCACGTTCCGAATGCTTCCGACATGTTGCGGTGGGCAGAGACCCTGTCTGGCATCGCCCGCACCGGCCTGGGGTTCACCGAGAGTCTCTACGAACGCGAACGCTTCGAGGAGGTTCTGCGCGTCGCGAGTGACATCAGGGCCGCGGCGATCGACGAGGCCGAGGCCGACGTGCTCTACGACGAGTGGCTCGACACGGTCGGCGAGGGCATCGGCGGGTACATCACACCTAGGTGCGCAGTGGCTGCCGTCGTGGGCAACGAAGCCGGTGAGATCCTGCTCACCCAACGCGCCGACTCGGGCGTCTGGTTGTACCCGGTCGGTTGGGCCGACGTGGGGTACTCACCGTCGGAGGTGGCGATCAAAGAGGTGCAGGAGGAGACCGGGATCGAGGTCGAGCCGGTGTCGCTCATCGGTGTCTTTGACGGCCTACGCCTCGGGTTCGCCCGCATGCCGCTCTACTCGTTGGTGTTCTACTGCCGGATGATCGGCGGGGAGCTCCTTGCTCACCCTCTCGAGACCCGTCAGGTCGGGTTCTTCTCCCGCGATGCGCTGCCGTGGCCGATGGCCGGCGCCGACCGTTGGCTCGATCTGGCGTTCGCCGCGATCGACGGCGAGATCCGCCCGGCAGACTTCGATCCCCCTCGCACCCCACCGTGGCGGGGCGAAGACGGGTGATGAACTCGCCCGAGCCAGCTAACCGCTGAGCTGGTCGGCGAGGAGCTGCACGATCGACACCCCACCGCCCGCCTGCTCCCACTGATCGCCGACCACCTGGTGGTCGGCGAGACCGCACCGGTCGGGCGCGATCTCGAGCGCCCGGGTCGTACGAAGCGCGAGGTTCGCCGGTTCGAGATCGTCACCGAACGCGACGTAGCACTCCAGGCCGTCCCAGAGCCCGGCGAGCGCGCGGCTGGCCTCGCCGAGGGAGAGCACCTCCGGCGGTGTTCCGGTCGAGAGCTGAGTGACTACCTCCTCCCACAGGTCGTAGTGCGACAGGCCGGTGGGCTGGGTGAAGCTACCGACGGGGTGCAGACGCCATTCGAGCGTGAGGTCACCGTCTTCGACCAACCAGGTCTGCGACCCGTCCACGTAGCTGTCGACCGGAGGGCCGAAGTGCGCGTCGAGCGCGACGACGAGCTCAGGTGTGATCCACCACAGCGCACTCGCGATCCGTTCCGCCATTCCCGACAGAGTAGGTGGATCTGTCCTCGCACCGGCCGCTCGGCTACCTTCAAAACCAGTGAAATCTCGATCCCGGGTTCTGACCAGCTTTGTGCTCGTCACGACGCTCACGGCCGCGTGTTCCGGGAGCGGGATCGCCAACCTGACCAAGGCACAGCTCGTTCGTGAAGCCGACGCGATCTGTACAAAGACGAATGGGACAATCGCCGGGATGTACCGGCCCGACCCGCTCGATGCGACCGCTACGGCCGCCGCTCTCGCCAAGTTGCTCGTTGGGCAGCGCGCGGAGCTGCGCCGGCTGCGCTCGCTGGTGCCGCCTCGGCGGGCCGTCGGCGACTTCGGACGATGGCTGACCCAGATCGGCCTCGCGCTCGACCAGGGCGAGGTGTCCCGCAGGGCGATCGCGAAGAACGACGTGCAGGTGGCCGCCAGGGCGAATCATCTAGGTGACCAAATCAGGGGCGATGCCGATCGCTTCGCGAAGGGTTACGGCATGCGCAGCTGCGCCCAACCCTGACGAAGGCGCCACTGACGAAGACGCCACTCTGGCCCGGTCGTCACGGCCCCCCTACGATCGGGGTGTGGGGAACTACGACCGACTCGGTGCGCTCGACGCGAGCTTTCTCCACCTCGAACGACTCGAGACGCCGATGCATGTCGGCGCAATGACCGTGTTCGAAGGCGAGTCGTTCTTCGACGAGACCGGCCGGTTCCGCCTCGCCGATGCCCGGGAGCTCGTAAGCTCGCGGCTCCACCTCATTCCGCGCTTCCGTCGCCGGTTGATGGACGTGCCACTCGGCCAGGGTCGCCCGATCTGGGTCGACGACGCTCACTTCGACATCTCTTACCACGTGCGGCTCACCGCCCTCCCCAACCCGGGATCGCGTGACCAGCTGCTTACGCTGTGTTCGCGGATCCAGGCCGGGTTGCTCGACCGTACCCGCCCTCTGTGGGAGCTGTGGTTCGTAGAGGGCCTGGACGGCGATCACGTCGGTTTGATTCAAAAGACGCACCATGCGCTGGTCGACGGTGTGTCGGGTGTCGACGTCGCCACCGTGCTCCTCGACTTCACGCCCGACCCGATGCCGGTCGACACTCCGTCGTGGGTGGCGGCCCCTTCGCCCACATCGGCCCGCCTCCTCTCCGATTCGCTGCTGGAGCGAGCGACGCAGCCGGCCGAGATGGTGCGCACTGCGCGCGCGGCCGTGCGCGGGCCCCGTCGCGCCGTGGCCAGCGCGGGACGGATCGTGCGCTCGGTGCAGTCGATGGTTGATCGAAAGATGGTCGCACCGCGTACCTCACTCAACACGCCGGTTGGTCGCAATCGCCGGTTCGACACGGTCAAGATCTCGCTCGACAGTGTGAAGGTCGTTCGACGCGCGCTCGGCGGGACCGTGAATGACGTCGTGCTCGCCGGTGTTGCCGGTGGACTGCGTGGCCTACTCGAATCTCGGGGCGAACCCGTAGACGGTCTTACGCTCAAGGTGCTGTGCCCCGTCTCGGTGCGTGACGAGCAGGAGCACCTGGCGCTTGGGAACCGCGTCTCGGCGATGTTCGTCTCACTTCCGGTCGGGGAACCCGATCCTTCGGCGCGGCTCGATGCAATCCGGGTGACGACCGAGCATCTGAAGGAACGCGAGCAGGCGGTAGGCGCGGCGTTCTTGGTCGATCTAACCGAGTATGCGGCACCAACGTTGCTCGGTCTCGCGGCCCGAGCCGCGCACCATCAGCCGTTCTTCAACCTGATCATCACGAACGTTCCCGGACCGCAGGTACCGCTCTACTGCATGGGTGGTCGCATGCTCGAGGCGTACCCGGTGGTCCCCCTGTCGAAGAACACCTCGGTGGTTGTCGGGATACTTTCCTACTGCGGCCAGTTGCACTTCGGGCTGTTCGCCGACCGCGATGCCGTGGCCGACCTGGCCGTTCTCGCGAGCGCGATCGAAGAATCGTTCGCGGTGCTCGAGAAGTTGGCCGAAGAGAACACAGCAAAAGGGGACGAGTGACAGAGCTCTGGGAACGCGACGCGTGGGAGTTAGCCGATGATGTCCGGTCGGGTGCGGTCTCCGCGGTGGAGTTGCTCGACGTACACCTGGCGCGCATCGAGAAGCTCGATCCGATGCTCAATGCGATCGCCTACCTCGATGCTGATTCTGCGCGATCGCGAGCGGTCGAGATCGACCGTGATGTCGCCGCCGGTGGTGACCCGGGACCGTTCGCGGGCGTCCCGCTGGGGGTGAAGGAGCTCGCACAGGCCGAAGGCATGCCCGACACCCACGCGTCGATGCTCTACCGAGACAAGATCGCGGCGCGCGACTGCACCGAGGTGGCGCGACTTCGCGGCGCGGGTGCTGTCATCGTCGGGCTGACCACCGCACCCGAGTTCGGGATCCCCAGCTTCACCAACTCGCCGCTTCACGGTGTCACTCGGAACCCGTGGAATCCCGCCCGCACCCCCGGTGGTTCGTCGGGCGGATCGGCCGCGTCGGTCTCAGCCGGGATGTTGCCGTTCTGCACCGGAAGCGACGGTGGCGGCTCGATCCGGATCCCGTCTTCGTACACCGGCCTCCCCGGGTTCAAGACGACCTTCGGGCGCGTCGGCGACGGTCCCGACGAAGCGTTCGACTCCGGCCTCACCTCGGTTCCGGGGCCTATGGTCCGCTCGGTGCGCGACGCGGCGCGTTACATCGACGTCACCGCCGGTCCGACGCTCACCGACCCGACTTCGCTACCGAAACCGGATCCCTACGAGCCGATCGTCACCTCGGGGGATCCGGCGGCCCGGTTACGGGGCAAGCGGGTCGCATGGTCGTCGACGCTGGGCTATGGCGTGGTCGATCCCGAGGTTGAGAAGGTCGTGCGGGAAGCGGCCGAGGTGTTGATCGACGCGGCCGGCCTGCAGCGCGTCGACATCGATGTCGTTCTGCCTAAGCCCGGTCGATCGTGGGGTCTGCTCAGCGCACCGAACATGGCCGCTTGGCATCTGGAAAACGCGCAGGGTCGCGAAGACGAGCTCGACTTTCTCGCGCGGACATCGATCGAGGGCATGCCCCATCTCCGGGCCCGCCATCTAGGAGCGGCCGTCCGCAAGCGCCACGAGCTGCTGCTCGCGACGGCCGAGGTCTTCTCCCAGGTCGACATCCTGCTCACCCCCACCACCGCCACGACCGCGTTTGCGGCCGAGGGTGTGTTGTCGGGCGAGGTCGACGGTCGCGAGGTCGACCTGATGATCCTGTCGGCGGCTTTCACCGCGCCGTTCAACATGACCGGTCAGCCCGGCTTCAGCATTCCGGCCGGTCTGGTCGGCGGTATGCCCGTAGGTCTGCAAGCGGTCGCCCGGCGGCTGGAAGACGACCTGACCGTGGCGTGCGCGGCGGTGCTCGAGCAGGCCCGCCCATGGCCGAAGCTCGCCCCCTGATTCCGCTCGCGGAGGTCCGGTAAGATCGGAGCCGTGACCGACGTGGTGCGTCGGCCGGGCGACCCTGCTGGGGCGTCCAGGGCCCGACCAAAGAAGCAAGAGCAGGAGAAGGCCTCCGAGGAGGTCACCGAAGTCGCGCCCGGTGTCCTGCGGATGCAGCTTCCGATCTGGATGCCCGGCCTCGGCCACGTGAACATGTACGGCCTCATCGATGACAAGGGTCTCGCCGTCGTCGATCCGGGTTTGCCGGGCCCGAAGTCGTGGAAGGCGCTCAAGTCACGTCTCGCGACCGCAGGCTTACGCCTGAAAGACATCCACACCGTCATCGTCACGCATTCGCACCCCGATCACTTCGGCGGCGCAGGACGCATCAAGCACGAGACCGGCGCGGAGCTGATCACGCACAAGGCGTTCACCACGTGGTCGCTCGATCGGCGCAGCCAGACCCTGTCGACGATCGATGCCGAGCGGCTCGAGCAGGAAGCGATCGACGAAGCGGCGGCGTACACGGGCCCGTCGTTCGAGGAGCTCCCGGCGCTCGCCGGTGACTTCGACGAGTTCACCGTCGAGGACCAGCGGCAGTCGGTGCCGTGGGGAGGCCCGACACCGTGGGGAGGGAGCACCCACCCCATGCCGTCACTCAAGCGACGGGTCATGATCCGCGCCATGCGGCTCGTGTACCGCCCGCCCGAACCGACGCGTCGCGTTCGCCACGGTTCGTCGATTCGGCTCGCAGGTCGCGACTGGTTCGCGGTGCACACTCCCGGCCACACACTCGATCATCTATGTCTCTATGACCCCGAGCACGGCGTGCTGCTGTCCGGCGACCACGTGCTGCCGACGATCACGCCGCACATCGCAGGTTCGGCGAACGGAGACGCGCTGCATTCGTACCTCGCCACCCTTGACCTCGTTGCCCAGCTCGACGGGGTGAAGCTCGGGCTCCCTGCCCATGGTCACCCGTTCGATGACGTTCCCGGCCGGGTCGACGCGATCAAAGAGCATCACGCCGAGCGCACCGAGGCGCTCCGTGCGGTCTCGCTCGCGATAGGACCGGCGGGTGTCGTCGAGCTCTCCCACGAGTTGTTCCCGCAGCGGCATTGGGGCGTAATGGCCGAGAGCGAGACGTTCGCTCACGTCGAGCACCTCGCCCGGGCCGGTCAGATCGAGCGGTGGAACGAAGGCGATCGCCTAGTGTACCGCGTCGCGCCGCTGCCGGGCGGTTGACAGCGCGGTAGCTTGCGGTAGTGGCAGACGAGCAGACCGCGCTGACCGACGAGGTCACCGACCTCCTCCAGCACCTCATTCGCAACGAATGCGTGAACGACGGCTCCCTCGAGTCGGGCAACGAGTCGCGCAGCGTCGACACCCTTGCGCAGTATCTCGGGTCGACCGGTCTCGACATGGAGATCTACGAGCCGAGAGCCGGCCGCAAGAGTCTGCTGGCGCGAATCGAGGGTTCCGATCCGGATGCACCGACGCTGATGATCATGGGCCATACCGATGTCGTGCCGGTGAACCCGCAGGGTTGGAGCCGGGACCCGTTCGCGGCTGAGATCTTCGACGGCCAGGTGTGGGGTCGCGGCGCGGTCGACATGCTCAACCTCACCAGCTCGATGGCGGTTGCGTTCCGGAGGTTGGCCGACAGCGGCTTCACGCCCAAGGGCACGCTCATCTACCTGGCCGTCGCCGACGAGGAGGCGCTCGGGACCTGGGGCGCGAGCTGGCTCACCGAGCACGAGCTCGATGCGGTCAAGGCCGACTACGTGCTGACGGAATCGGGTGGGTTCCAGATGCCGAGTCCCGACGGCCCCCGGCTTCCGGTGATGATCGAGGAGAAGGGCACCTACTGGTCGAAGCTCACCGTGCACGGCACGCCCGGCCACGGATCACAGCCTTTCCGCACCGACAACGCGTTGGTGACGGCGTCGGAGGTTGTGCGCCGCATCGCCGGGTACAAGCCACCGCCGCGCCTCGCGGGAACGTGGACAGCGTTCGTCGAGGGCATGCGGTTTCCGGCGGAGCTCACGCAAGGGTTGCTCGACCCCGAAGGTTTCGACGCGTTCATCGAGACCCTGCCGGTCGGTTTCTCGCGTCTCGCTCACGCGTGCACGCACACCACGTTCTCGCCGAATGTCGCGCACGGGGGGACGAAGACAAACGTCATCCCCGACACCGTGGAGCTCGACGTCGACATCCGCACGCTGCCGGGTCAGCCGGGTGACGAGGTACACGCGATGATCGTCGAGGCGATCGGCGATCTCGCGGATCGCGTCGACATCTGGTCGAACGATGACCCGTCGACGAGGTCCGACACCGACACCCCGCTCTGGGACGCGATGTCGCGGGTCACCGGCCGGCTCTGCGAGAATTCCGCGCTGGTGCCGTTCATGATGGTCGGCGGCACCGACAACCGGTACTTTCGGCGCGCCGGATCGGTCGGCTATGGCTTCGGGCTGTTCAGCGAACGCCTGAAGTTCGAGGACTACGCCTCGATGTTCCACGGCAACGACGAACGCGTTGATCAGGAGTCGTTGCGGCTCTCGACTGAGCTCTGGATCGCGCTCGCGCAAGAGTTCCTGACCTGAGCGGCCCGGATCTCCAGGTTCGTTGGTGCGCACGGCCTACTTCTCGTCGTCGCGTTGCTCGCGTAGGTAGCGCTCCAGCTCGGCGGCGAGATCGTCACCTGTCGGCAGGTTCCCCAGGCCGGGCTCGGAAATCTCGGCGTCGAAGCGACCCTCGAGCTCCTCGACGTAGGCCGCGGTGTCGGAGTCGCCGACGACCGCCGCGCTTACGCGGTTGCGCCAACCCTCTGCTGCAAGGTCGAGCTCGGTGAGATCGATGTCGAGGCCGGTTAGCTGTGCGAACCGTGACACGAGCTCACGACTGGCCATCGGATCGGGAGCCGAGGCGACATAGTGTGGCACGGGGGCCCACAGGGAGGCCGACACGAGACCGGCGCGTGCGCACACGTCGTGCAGCACGCCGACGATCCCGGTTGGTCCCTCGTAGCGCGATCGTTCGAGTCCGAGCCGGGCGATGAGGTCGGGATCGGTGGCGGTACCCGTGATCGTGGGAATGCGGGTGTGCGGCACATCGGCGAGAAGAGCGCCAAAAGTCACTACGAGCTCACATGCGTTTGCTCGCGCGACGAGTACCACCGCCTCGCAGAAGGTTTTCCATCCGAAGTGCGGCTCGACGCCGCGCAGAATGATGAAGTCGTGGTTAGAGGTCGTACCGGTTGCTGCCGAGAATTCATTGGTGGGCCAGGTGATCCGCTCGGTCACGCCGTCGCGCACCGACACGTGCGGTCGAGTCGTCTGGAAGTCGTAGTACCGCTCGGGATCGATGTGAGCGAAAGGCCGACCCGCGAGGTTCGTCGCCAGCCAGTCGACGGCGGCGGAAGCCGAGTCGGCGGCGTCGTTCCAGCCCTTGAATCCGGCCACGAGGACGGGGCGATGCAACTTGGGGTGGTTTTCCCAGATCAGTTCGGTGTTCACGGCACCGAGATGGTACCGAGCGAGCCCGTCAGCCTTGCAGCGCCCGGATCGACGACCGGTTTGCCTCGTCAAGCGCGCCTTCGATCAGCGCGGTCACGAGCGCGTCGGACTCGGTGTAGCCCTCACCCAGCGTATTGCCCATCCGGATTCGCGCGTTGATGCCTTCGACGATGATCGCGAGCTTGTAGGACGCGAAGACGAGGTACCAGTCGAGTTGGTCGACGTTTCGGCCGCTGCGTGCGGCGTAGCGCGCGACGACCTCGTCGCGGGACAGGAACCCGGGACGCGTGCCCATGGGTTCACCGGTCGCGACGTTCTGGGCATCGGGGCTGCCCCAGTACAAGAGAAACAGTCCGAGGTCGGCGAGCGGGTCGCCGAGGGTCGACATCTCCCAGTCGAGCACTGCGACAACGGTGCCGAGATCATCGGGTGCGAGCATCGTGTTGTCGAGCCGATAGTCACCATGCACGATCGAGGGAGATCCCGACTTGGGGAGCGCGGCCTGCAAACGTCGGCCAAGCTCGTCAACGCCACGCTGGTCGCGCGTCTTCGAGCGCTCCCATTGCTCGCCCCAACGTCGGATCTGGCGTTCCAGGAAACCTTCCGGTCGGCCGAACTCACCGAGCCCGACGGCTTCGTAGTCGACAGCGTGGATGCTCGCGAGCACGTCGACCAGCTCCTCTGAGCAGGCCCGGGCCGCGTCAGGGCTAAGCGCGGCGATGCCGGTGCTGTCGCGCAGGATCACGCCGTCGACCCGTTCCATGACGTAGAACGACGAGCCGTTCACCTCGGGGTCGTCGCAGAACGCGAACACCCGGGGCACGGGAACGTCGGTCTGCGCGAGGGCGTCGAGCACCCGGAACTCTCGACCCATGTCGTGTGCGGTGGGCAAGATGTGACCGAGCGGCGGCCGGCGCAAGACCCACTCGTGCTCGCCGTCGGAGACGCCGTAGGTGAGGTTCGACCGCCCGCCTGCGATCAACTCCGCGGTGAGCGGACGGTCGGTGGCGCCGGGGACGTGCCGGGCGAAGTACGGGCGAAGCCTGTCGAGATCGATGCCGTCTAGGTCGTCGGCCATGAGTCCCTTCCGCCGAACGCCGAGGAGGCCGGACTGCAGATCGGAGACTATGCGAGCGAGAAGACGCTCAGGCGACGCGGGGAGCGCGGGGCTGCACCGGGCGACCGTTGCCCTTCGGGTAGCGAGCCACCCGTCCGACCGGCATGTCGACCCTGAAGCCGGCTGCGGCGCGGTCCTCTTCGGACTCGCCGCCCCAGAAGCCGTACTCGCGCCGTTCCCGAGCCCATGAGCGGCATGGCTCGAGCGCGGCGCAGGCGAGGCAGATCGCCCGTGCCTGGGTCTCACGGACGGTCCGTGCCTCGGGGCGCTCTCCAGGGGGAGCGAAATACAGCGGCGTCTCGCCCTCGCAGGAGGCGTCAGCTGTCCAGGCCAGGGGCCCGGTGAACACGAGACTCGAAATGTTTTCTACGGCCATCACAGCCTCCGGGAAGGGGCACCGTGGGAGGAGCGGGTGGGAGAGAGGGGTGGGAGGAGATCGGGGAGCCGGTGGGGGGATACCGACCCCCCGATTCCTGCAACCTCCACTATCGAACACCGTGGCGCGTAATCTGTCCAACAGTTCATAACGATGGGTTCCATCTTCAAAAGAGATAGTAGTATCACCGGACGGGCCCTCGGGACTCCACCTGTGGTCAGTCCGGTAGGTGCAGGAAGGGATATCTGTGGATCTTCGTCACCTCGACACCCTGGTCGCGATCGAGGAAGAGGGCTCCTTCACGGCCGCAGCCGACAGATTGAGCACCGTCCAGTCGAACGTGTCGGAGCAGATGCGCCAGCTCGAGGAGGAGCTCGGCGTCGAGCTGCTGACCCGAACCCGACGTGGTGCTCGGCCCACCGAATGCGGCCAGGCTGTGATCGAACGGGCCCGCCGGATTCACCGTGAGCTCGATGCCCTGCGCGACGACCTCTCGATGCTTCAGGGCCTCCAGCGGGGCACGGCCACGCTCGGCACGGTCGGTACAGCCAGCCGTTGGATCGCCCCGGCACTCGTCACCGACCTCAGGTCCCGAGCCCCCGGGGTGCGGTTGCGGATCACCGAGGGGGCCTCGGAGCGACTCGCGGCCGAGGTGCTCGCCCACGAGCTGGCGCAAGCGGTGGTGACCGAGCCGATCGTTGATCGGAACCTCGTCATCGAGCACCTTCTCGAAGAGTCGCTGGTTGGCATCGCGCCTTGGGGCACGCCGCTTCCGGCCCCGCCGGTGCCGATCGCCGCGCTCGCCGAGCTCCCGCTCGTCCTCCCGCCCTCGAACAACCCGCTCCGGATCGAGATCGAAGCAGCGGCTCGCGCCGCGGGAGTGGTGCTGGAGGTTCCGGTCGAGGTCGAAGGGGTTCGGCTCATCGCCGACCTCGTCGCCGCTCACGGAGGGGTGTCGGTGCTCCCCGAGACCGCGATTCCGCCCGAACTCGCGGGGCTGCGCACCTTCCCCATGGCCGATATGCCACCCCGCCGACTGGCGCTCGTGACTGCACGCGACGCGCACCTGTCACTTGCGGACCGCGCCGTGCGGGAGAGCATCCTGCGACTCGTTGCCGACCGTAAGGCCTGACACTCAGACGGGAACAGGCGCCACTGGTCGGACCGGGGGATCGATCGCCGGGCCCCGACCGGCTCGCGTGAAGACGCGCCCGCCCGTGTAGCCGATACCGAAGATCACGAACCCGCCGATCGCGTCGAGGAAGTAGTGGTTGGCGGTGAGCACGATTGCGGTGACGGTGAGCACGGGATACAGGCCGGCCAGCACCTTGGCCCAGCGGTGCTTGAGCCGCGGCACGAGTGCGCACGCGCAGAACAACGACCAGGCGCAGTGAACGCTCGGCATCGCCGCGTACTGGTTCGACAGCTTGCTCATCTGACCGGAGTTGAACGACCAGAGAGTCGGGTACCTGGCGAGCGTGTCGATGAAGCCGTAGCTCGAGGGCAGCAGGCGCGGCGGCATCAGGGGCCAGGTGTAGAAGCCGATGAGCGCGATCGCGGTGGTGATTCCGAGGGTATTGCGCCAGCGCGGGTAGTCGTCGGACCATCTGCGGAACAGATAGACACCGACACCGATCGTGACGATGAAGTGCAGGGACCCGTACGCGTAGTTCATCGCAATCACGAGTGGCCGAACGTGCAACGCCCAATGCTGCAGGGTCTTTTCGTGGTAGATGCCGAGCTCGCGTTGCCAGTGGATCAGATTGCGAGCGTGGCTGAGTGCCAACACCGCGTCGCTTGCTTGTGCGTTCCGCACCGCGGAGTACACGACGTAGAAGGCGAGGATCATCGCGATCTCCACCCACCAGTAGATGAAGACGCCGTCGCGAAGTCGTTTCCCGCCAGGGCGCCGGGTCCGTGACCGTTGGGTTGTCGCGAAATGCGCGGTCATCGCGGCGAGCCGATCGGTTTGGCGGCGCGCCGATTGCCGACGGCGAACGCGGGGGCTCCGGCGAGACTCACGACCAGCATGATGAAGTACCAGAGCAACCCGATTCCTACCGCCTTTCCGGTCGACACTCCGAGGGGAGTTAGGAAGAGCGTCAGCATTCCCTCCCTCACGCCGAATCCTCCTACCGAGATGGGGATCACCTGCGCCATGGCAACGGCGGGGACGAACGCGATGACCGCAGCAGTGGGAACCGATACGTTCAGCGCGCGGGTCGCGAGCCAGACCGTGAGAACGGTCGAGGCCTGGTAGATCACGGCTGTGCCGAGCACCGCGCCCACGAGGTGGGGCCGGCGACGGAGGCGATGGACACCGATGTGCACCGCGCCCATGAAGCGCATCCAGTTGTCGTGATCCTTGAACCGACCGGCGAGTCGGGGGCTCGCAGCGAGCACGAGGATCACCCCCAGTGCAACGAGCGTTCCCAACGAGATCGCCAGCGCGATCCAAGCGCCCCGCTCCTCGAGGAGCGACGGTTCGAGCGCGAACCCGATGAAGCAGATGAGCGGGAGCGCTACGAATCCGGTGAGGCGTTCCAGGGCGACCGACGCAAACGCGGTGCTGCTCGAACCGGTCGACTTCGCGCCGCGGCTGACGCGTAACACGTCTCCGCCGATCGTCGACGGCAGCACGTTGCCGACGAACTGCCCGGCGAGGTAGTGCGAGACCAGGATCCGGAGTCGGATCGGCATGTCGAACACCGCGAGAACCTGTTGCCACCGCCAGGCCGAGAGGACGATCCCGATAAGCGCGGTGCCGACCGCGGCCACGAGCCAGGCCACGGTAGAGATGTGCCGCTGCCGCGGCAGCATGGTGTCGAAGTTCATCTTCCAGACGAGCACCGCGAGGAGCGCGAGGCTCACGCCGATTCGGAGCGGCAGCACCCACCGCCGCCTGGGTCGACCGGCGGCGGCGTTCTCCGCCGTGTCGGTTGCGGCCATGACCTCAGCCTACGGGGCCGAACGGCCGGTTGTTGGCCTTCCCAACCCGCATCGGACACGATGTAGGGGTCAGCAGCTCGTCTCACTGGAGGCAACCGTGCGGGTCACGACCGACGATGGAGTGGGTCTCGAGGTCGGGGTCGAGGGGGAAGGACCGGGGCTCGTGCTGGTGCACGGGTTCGGCGGCGCGAAGGAAGACTTCTCCGATCATGTCACCGCGCTCGCCCGACGGGCCAGGGTCGTGACGTTCGATCATCGGGGCCATGGTGAGAGTGACGGGCCCGACGACGTGGCCGCGTACTCCCTTGACCGCCTCGCCGCCGATGTGCTCACGGTTGCCGATGCCTGCGGCCTCGATCGGTTCCGGCTCCTCGGGCACTCGATGGGCGGGATGACGGTTCGGCGGGCGGTTCTCGAGGCGCCCGGACGGATCGAGGCCCTCGTGTTGATGGACACTTCGTCGGGGCCGGTTTTCGGCCTCGATCCCGATCTCATCGACGGTGCTGCGGAGTACGGCCTGGCGGAGGGGAAGGCGGCGCTGAAAGAGCTCCTCGACTCCTCGCCCGTCCTCGATACTCCTGCCTACCAGCAGCTGTTGGAGGGGCGCGCCGGCTACCAGGAGTTCCAGGACGCGAAGTGGGGAGCGCTGTCGGTCGTGATGTGGTGCGCGATGGCGCGTGACATGGCCCATCAGCCGCAGCAGCTCGCGTCGCTCTCCGCCGTCGACTGCCCGACGCTCGTGATCGTCGGCGATCAGGACAAGCCGTTCATCCGCGATTCTCGGGACATGGCCGAGACCATCCCCGGTGCCCGTCTCGTGGTGATTCCCGACGCCGGCCATTCGCCGCAGTTCGAGAACCCCGACGCGTGGATCGCCGCGCTCTCAGAGTTCCTCGACCGCGTTGACGCCGTCGAAGCAGCCGTCTAACGAGTCAGCGCCGCGCCGCGATCAGGCGCCAGCAGGCACACCCGCCAGTGGCCGTTCTCCTTCTGCGCGCTGGCTTCGTAGCGGACGGTGCCGCTGCCGACGAACTCGATGTTGAAGCGAACCTCGGCCTTGGCACCGTTGATGCTGGCGTAGTTGACGTCGTAGCTCTTGATCTGTCCCTGTTGAGTGGTTGCGTCGATGAACGCCTGCTCGTACTGCTTCTCGGAGTAGTTCCGACGATCCTCGGAACACGCGAGTCGGTAGGCGGCGGGGTAGTGATGGGCCTTGATCTGCACGAGGGCCCTGTTGGCCGCATCTATGGGGCCGGTGAGCGTGCGAACAAACAGCACCACCGCGACGACGACGAGAGCCGTGATGATGCCCAGCACGCCCAAGAGAACCCAGAGCCACGTCAGTTTTCGCTTCGGCTTGGGAGGATCAGCGATCCAGGCGCCGGGCGCGCCGGGCAACAGGTCGGAAGGGGGCGGTGGAGCGACGGCCCCTGTCGTCAGCGCGGACCAGGTGTCGGCCGAGGCATCAGCAGCGCCCGGACGCGCCGGCTCGTCGGGTGGCTCGGCCGTGCTCACCCACTCGACGCTAGTTCCCTGCCTAGCTGCCGGCGGCCTTCTCGAGGAACCGGTCGCGTTCGACCACCACCCGGGTTATGCGTCCGGCTGCGACGAGACCATGGCTGTCGCTCACCGAGATCCGGAAGGTGAGGCGTCGACCTTCGACCGATTCGAGCAGCGCCTCGGCGCGCACTCCTGCTCCGACCGGTGTCGGCGCGAGGTGATCCATCTGCACTCGGTGACCGACCGTGGTGGTTCCTGGCGCGAGCCGGCCGTTGATAGCGGCGACCGACGCTTCCTCTGCGAGGCGCACGATCGCAGGCGTTCCCAGCACCGCTACATCCCCGGTTCGCAGCGCGCTCGCCGTATCGCTGTGGGTGACGATCATCTCGATGAAGGCGGTGCATCCCGGCTCGAGACGGAGCGGCGAGGTAGCGGGCATCGACCTACGATACGCAGCCCTTCGCGGCCCGAGCACTTCGAGCCATGCCGAGTTCGTGTCTCGGGACTTTCTGTCGCTCCGGATCGGTTGATCCGCGGACCCTGTTTGGCTCAAACCCCGCTCTCATACCCTGGAGGACCGGTGACGCAACTAGTCGACGAGACCGTTCTCGATCGCACGCTGCGAGCGGCGCTGCGCAACGGTGGCGACTTCGCAGAGGTCTTCGTCGAAGACCGCCGCACTACCGCGGCCAGACTCGACGACCGACGGGTCGAAGAGATGGTCTCCGGACGCGAACGCGGTGCCGGCATCCGAGTCGTGCGGGGAGGAACCACCGGGTTCGCACACACGGCCGACCTCAGCGAAGACGGCCTGCGAGATGCAGCCGAGGCCGCAGCGGCCGCGGCCCGTGGAGAAGCAGGCAAGACGAACATTGTGGCGCTCACGCGCCGAAACGCGCCGCGCCCGCACGACGTCGAGGTGCTTCCCGAGTCGGTCGAGAAGTCGGCTAAGGCCGATCTGCTCGCTCGGGCCGACGATGCTGCCCGGACCGAGAGCGAGACGATCCGCCAGGTGAGTGCGTCCTACGCCGACGCCCGACGCCGAATTCTCGTTGCCAACTCCGACGGCTTGCTCGCAGACGATGACCAGGTGCGTACGCGCTTCCTCGTGAACTGCGTCGCCGACTCAGACACCGGGTTGCAGACGGGCACCGAGGCACCGGGTCGGTCGGTCGGCTTCGAGCTGTTCGACGAGATCGCACCCGAGGCAGTCGCGCGGATCGCTGCGCGCCGTGCGCTAACCGCGGCCCGCGCCCGGCCGGCACCGTCGGGGAAGCTGGCCGTGGTGCTCAAGCGCGGCGCCGGCGGGGTGTTGTTCCACGAGGCGTGCGGTCACGGCCTCGAGGCCGACCTTGTGGGTCGGGATGCGTCGGTGTTCGGTGGTCGGGTGGGCGAGATGGTGGCGTCACCGCTTGTCACGGTCGTCGACGACGGTACCTATGCACGCGAGTGGGGTACCTATGCGATAGATGACGAGGGCACACCGGCCCAACGCAACGTGTTGATCGAGAACGGTGTGCTGACCGACTACATGTGGGACCTGACGCGAGCGGCCAAGGAGGGGCGCGGGTCGAGCGGTAATGGTCGTCGGGAGACCTACCAGCACCTTCCGATGGTGCGGATGACCAACACGTATCTACTCGCGGGCGAGGAAGACCCCGACGACATCATCTCGCAGACGCCGTACGGGCTCTATTGCGTCGCCCTCGGCGGAGGCCAGGTGAACACCGCGACCGGTGATTTTGTATTCGGTATAACCGAGGCGTACATGATCGAGAACGGTGAGATCACCGAACCCGTGCGGGCGGCGCAGCTGATCGGAAACGGACCTGAAGCGTTGCGCTCGGTCGACGCGGTCGGTTCCGATTTCGACACGTGGGCCGGAACGTGTGGCAAGGACGGCCAAGGCGTACCGGTCTCCGCCGGTCAACCGACCCTGAGAGTCGCGGAGTTGACCGTCGGTGGGACCGCCGGTGTCTGATCGGCTCGTATCGAGGCGAGTGGATCTACTCTCGGTAGCACGGGAGATAGCAGGCGCAGCGAGACCCGGCGAGCAGATCGAGGCGTACGCGCTGCGATCGCGCGAAACCGAGGTCAAGGTGTACGCCGGAGTCGTCGAGTCGCTTTCGGTAGCCGAGATCGGCGGAGTCGGTGTACGCGTCGTTGTCGAGAACCGCACGGGGTACGCGTGGGCGGGATCACTCGCGCCCGAGGTCGTGGCCGACACCCTCGCCGAAGCGCGAGACAACGCGATCTTTGGCGCGCCCGACGAGCATGCAGGTCTCGCGGCGCCGACCGACTTCGCGGGCATCGAAGCGCCCGCTGTGGATCTTTGGCGTGACGAGTTGCTCTCGGTTCCCGTTGCCGACAAGGTCGCTCTTGCTCTGGAGGTGGAGCGGCTCACGCTCGCGGCCGACCGTCGTGTGCGCGGGGTCGAATCGGCCGACTACGGAGACGCGGCCATCGAGGCCGCGGTCTCCAACTCTCTCGGCGTGGAGGCAACCAGCCGTAGGTGCGTGGCGTCGGTCAGCGCATCGGCGATGGCCGGAGAACGAGACGACACCCAGACCGGAGCCGGGTTCTCGGTCGCTCGCACTCCCGACGATCTCGATGTGGAGGGTGCCGCGCGCGACGCCGCGCTGCGTTCCACTCGGTTGCTCGGCGCGAAGCAACCATCGTCACGGCGCCTGTGCGTGATTCTCGACCCGCTGGTGAGTCGCTCGATCCTCGGTCTCATCGGCTCGGCCTTGAACGGCGAGGCGATCGCCAAGGGTCGGTCGATGTTTCTCGGGCGCGAGGGCGAGCAGGTCGGCTCGCCGATGGTGAACCTGATCGACGACCCGACCAACCCGATCGCTTTCGGCGCGGCGACCCACGATGCCGAAGGTGTGCCGGTTCGGCGCAACGCCCTGATTGTCGACGGTGTTCTGCAGGGTTTCCTGCAGAACGTGTACTCGGGGCGTCGCTCGGGAGTTACGACGACGGGTTCCGCCGTTCGGGGTGGGTTCAAGTCGGCCCCGGGTGTCGGGGCGCGGGCATTGCACCTCGCGCCAGGACGCCGGACCCTCGACGAGATCGTCGCGTCGACGCCCGACGCGCTTTTCGTGCAGTCGGTGAGCGGACTGCATTCGGGGACGAATCCGGTCAGCGGTGACTTTTCCGTCGGCGCCGAAGGGTTGATGGTGCGCGACGGCGCCTTTGCCGAGCCGGTCCGCGAAATCACCATCGCGTCGACGTTGCCGCGGATCCTGCTCACCATCGCCGAGATCGGCGGCGACCTCACCTGGCTCCCCGGTGCCGCGGCCGGCATCACGCTGGTGATCGGCGAGATGCAGATGAGCGGGAACTAGCGCACTTTGGCGAGGAGGATCGCGTCGAGCTTGGCAAGTGCGGCCCACGGGTCTTCGCCGAAGTGCACGGTTTGCATGCCGAGGTCGCGAGCGGCGCGGATGTTGTCAGCGTTGTCGTCTATGAACACCGACGCCTCGGGCTTCACGCCGAGCTGGTCCAGAGTGAACAGGTAGATCGCCGGATCTGGTTTTCGCATACCTACGGAGCTCGAGTCGACGACGATCTCGAACAACTCTTCGAGAGGGAACGTCGCCTTCCAATGTTCGCCGAACTCGGCGATGTTGTTGGTGAGAAGCGCGAGCGCAAAGCCGTCGGCTTTCAGCTCGCGGATGCGGTGCACCACGGGCCAATGGACCCCGATGGCGGTGGAGCTCATGAATCGCCCGTAGGCGTCGACGTCGAGCTCGACGCCGAGGATCTCGGGGGCGCGGGCCTCGAGTCCACCGAAATAGGTGGTGAAGTCGATCTCGCCGCGTTCGAGCCGGTGCCAGTCGTGGTCCTCGATGGCATGGTTCGCACGTTCCCCGAGGTTGTCGGCAACCGCCCGGCCTTCGACGCCCACGTAATGCACCTCACCGAAGAGCAGGCGCAGAAGCGATCCCGGGGGATAGCCGCTGGCAGCTTCGAAGTCGCCGATGCCGCGGAAGAGCGGGCTCGAGATCACGCCGCCGTAGTCGAAGATGATCGCTTCGATCGCGCTCGGTTCCGTCATCGGAAACGGAGCGTACGGGCTCAGCGCGATCCAGTCGGGTCGCGGACCTCCTCCGGTGGCACGAGCGCCAAGGCGAGGACACCGTTCGCGCTGGCGTAGGCGAGCCGGGGGGCGTCGTCGGCGTCGACCATGAGGGTGACGCCGGTGGTCCGCTTGTTTGCGGTGTTCACATCGGTGGCGTCGAGCGAGAGGACGGGCACCGCTTTCGCGACCGTCAGCGTCGGATCGGAATTGGCTGCGATCTGTGCGGGATCGAACGTGACGTACACGTCGACGTGGTCACCTGCGTGCAACGCAGGGGTGTCGGCGACGCCAACCCGCATCGCTCGGCGGCCCGGGGCCACCACACCGTCGCGCCCGTCACGACCTTTCGCGGTGAGGTGCCGGGATGTAACGGCCTGGCCTCGTAGCACCGCCACGACGAGCACCCGACCGGTGGCGTCGCCGCGTTCGGTGAGCGCTCCCGGGGGTCGAGCGGCGCCACGGGCGTGGACCATCGAGAGGTCGGCTCCGGTGATGACCCTCCCGATCGGCAGGTCGTGGCGGGCGACGACGAGCTCGACGACGTTTCCGTAGCGGGTGTCCTGGCGCCGCAACGACGCAAGGGTGCCTCCCACCCACAACGCGGTGACGAGAGCTATTACGAGCGCGGCGCACCAGAGCAGCGCGGCGCGTGGTGAGCGACGGAGCACGGCAGATCCCCTTCGAGCGCGGGTAAACAGCGGAAGGGGAGATGCGGGGGGAGTGCGACGAGGCTATCGGGGAGCGTTGTGAACCGAAAGAGGTGCGAGCCGACCGGGGTTCAGAACCACCGGTGTTCAGGCCGATTTGGCGTTGGCGGGCGACGACTTCGTGTCGGTCTTCTTCGATGAGTCTGATTTCTTGGATTCAGACGGCTTGGAGGAGTCGGATTTTGCAGAGTCGGATTTCGAGGAGTCCGATTTCGAGGAGTCCGAGGAGGAGGTGCTCGATCCCGATTCTGACGCGGCGCTTCCCTGGCTCGACTCGGACGACGACGATTCGGAGTCCTTCTTCGCGGCCTTGATGGTCGATGACGACCGGTTGTCGGTCTTGTAGAAGCCGGAGCCTTTGAGAACGATCCCGACGGGGCCGAACACCTTGGTCAGCTTGCCGCCGCAACTCTTGTGCTTCTTCAGTGGCTCGTCGCTGAACGACTGATAGATGTCGAAGCGCTCACCGCACTTGCTACAGGCGTACTCGTAGGTCGGCATGGTGGGTCCTCGGGGCACGGGGTTAGCACTCGGCTTGGTCGAGTGCTAATGATATCGCGACCGGCCCGGCGGCCATTGCGAGGGCCGGCGGCTCCCGGCCGGGTGGTCTTGACCGACGCGACCAAGATGGAGCCAGATGTTCGCCGCCGTCGTCATTGCCGTGCTCCCGATCGCCTTGCTTGTGGTTCCCGCCTATCTGCTCGGAACCTTTCCCAGCGCTGCGCTGGTGGCCCGCGCCGGCGGTCACGACGTGCTCGCAGAGGGTTCGGGGAACCCGGGTGCGTCGAACGTCACCCGGCTGATGGGCTGGAAGGCCGGCGCGGCCGTAATGGTCGCCGACTTCCTGAAGGGCACCCTGGCCGCCGGGCTCGGGCTCGCCGTGGGCGGACGAACCGGTTCGTACGCGCTCGGGATTGCCGCGGTGCTCGGCCACATGCTCCCTGTGACCCGGCGGTTCAGGGGGGGTAAGGGCGTCGCGACCGCGAGCGGCGCGCTGGTCGTGCTGTTCCCCTGGGTCGTTGCCGGGCTCGCTGTCGCGTGGTTCGTGCTGGCCCGGGTGCTCAAGCGGGCGTCGATCGCGTCGGTCGTCTGTACCGTCGCCTTTCCGCTCCTGGCGATTGCCGGCGGTTATGACTGGATAGAGGTCGCCGTGCTCGCGGGGTTGGCGGTCGTGATCGTCGCTCGCCACACGGCCAATCTTCGGCGCTTGGTCCGAGGCGAGGAACCCGAGCTCCCGCGACGGGAAGAGGACGCGCCGTGACCAGGCCGATCTGCGCCGTAATTCGCCTGCCTCAACCTGAAGGTCGGGCGCGCCGATGCACGCACGGTTGATCGATACCAAGGGACGAGGCTCGACATGAGTGGCACCGACAGGGTTCGCAAGGCCGTGATTCCTGCGGCGGGGCTCGGCACCCGGTTTCTTCCGGCCACGAAGAGCCAGCCGAAGGAGATGCTGCCCGTCGTCGACAAGCCGTCGATCCAATACGTCGTCGAGGAGGCCGTTCGGGCGGGTCTGACCGACATCCTTGTGATCACGGGTCGGGGCAAGCGCGCGATCGAGGACCATTTCGACCGCAACTTCGAGCTCGAGTTCTACCTGGAGCAGAAGGGCAAGCACGACCTGCTCAAGGAGGTCCAGGAGACCTCTGATCTCGGCAACATCCACTTCATCCGCCAGCGCGACCCCCTCGGGCTCGGACACGCGGTGTCGGCGGCACGCGAGCACGTAGGCGACGAGCCGTTCGCGGTTTTGCTCGGTGACGACATCATGGTCGACGACTCACAGCTCCTTATTTCCATGCTCGACCTGCACCAGCGCTACGGGCGTTCCGTGCTCGCGCTCAAAGAGGTCGGCCCCGACCGCATCTCGTCCTATGGCTGTGTCGAGCCCGAAGCCGTCGACGGTGAGCTCGTTACCGTCCGTTCCATCGTCGAGAAGCCGCAACGCGAGGAGGCCCCCTCGAACCTGGCTGTGATGGGTCGGTACGTGTTCACGCCCGAGATCTTCGATGCGCTCGATCGCATCAAGCCTGGCGCCGGCGGGGAGCTTCAGCTCACCGACGCGATCCAGCTGTTGCTCGACTCGCAGACGGTCTACGGACGCACGTTCGAGCACGGGCGCTTCGACATCGGCCAGAAGCTCGACTTTCTCTACGCGAACGTCGAGCTCGCGCTCGATCGCCCCGACCTCGGCCCCGAGTTCTCGGCGTTCCTCGTCGACCTGATGCATCGGCGCGGTCTCATCTAGGGCCGATGGAGGCGGGGTCGACCAATAGTCCGGCGTCGTAGTCTCGGGCGCATGCGCCCACTGGCCGAAGTTCAAGCGGAGATCCTGGCCGCCGTCCCCCACTTGGGGGTTAACCGCGTTCCGCTCGGTGAAGCGCTCGGCGCGGTGATGGCGGAGTCGCTCATCGCGCGAGAATCCGTCCCGCCGTTCGCCAACACCGCGATGGACGGCTACGCGGTGCGCGCAGCCGATACCGACGGGGCAAGCCCAGCGGCTCCGATCCGTCTTCGGGTGGTCGGTGAGCTTCCTGCGGGTCAGGCCCCGACGGTTGCCGTCGCTGCGGGCGAAGCGATTCGGATCATGACTGGCGCGCCGATGCCCGCGGGTGCAGACGCGATCGTCATGGTCGAGCGGACCGAACGCGTAGGTGACGACTCCGTGTTGGTGCAGGTTCGTGCGCAGTCGGGCGATCACGTTCGCCCGGTCGGTGGCGACGTCGTGAGTGGCACAACCGTGTTCGATGCCGGAACGCTGTTGGGCGCCGCGCATGTGGGCGTGCTCGCGACTCTCGGGCTCAGCGAGATCGCGGTGCACGCTCGCGCTCGCGTCGGGGTGCTCTCGACCGGCGACGAGCTGGTCGAGGGCCCGCGTCGGTTGGCGCCCGGTCAGATCCGTGATTCGAACCGGCCGATGCTGCTCGCGTTGCTCGCCGACGCGGGGTGTGAACCAGTCGATCTCGGCGTCGCGCGTGACGACGAAGCCTTGATCACCCGGCGGCTCGAGCGGGGCATCGAGCGATGCGACGCGGTGTTGACGAGTGGCGGTGTTTCGGTGGGCGACTATGACTATGTGAAGGCCGCGCTCGAGCGGCTCGGCGTACTGCGATGGTCACAGGTCGCGATCCGGCCGGCGAAACCGCTCGCGTTCGGTGTTGTCGACGCGACGCCGATCTTCGGACTCCCCGGAAACCCGGTCAGCTCGCTGGTGAGCTTCGAGCTCTTTGCCCGCCCGGCGCTGCTCCAGATGTCGGGTCACAGAGTGATCCACCGCCCCGAGGTAGCAGCGATCGCCGATGAGCCGATGCTGCGGCGAGCCGACGGGAAGCTACATCTCGATCGCGTTCGGGTTCGCGTCGATGACAGTGGTCGGTACCGTGTGGTGCGCAGCGGTACCCAAGCGAGCAACGCGTTGTCGGCAATGGCCGCGGCCGATGGCCTCGCGTTGCTTCCCGATGGACCGGGTGTCGAAGCCGGCGACGAGTTGCGTGTGATGCTGCTCCGCGCTGCGAATCCCGATCACTGAGACCGCATCTGGAACTGGTTTCCGGGGGTCGCCCCCGACCCCCGGAAACCTCGCCTCCCGCGCGATCTGAGATTGGTCGAAACTTGGTTGGGTCGGTGGCGCCGCTAGGGCGTGAGGGTGCAGATCTCGCCGGGTACCGATGGCGTCAGGGCGGTCCCGCGCGCTGCCCGCGCCGACGAGAGCTCAACGGCCCCGTCGACGGTCACGGGGGTGGCGCAGGTCACGAACGGCGCTGTGTGCGTGGGTGCGCCGGCAGTCGCCATCGCCACGTTGGCGGCACCGAAAGCGATGATGATCGCCGAGGTGCACATGATGGAACGAGCCAATCGCATCGGACACTCCCTGGGGGTCGGGTGTGGATCGATTGCACCACGGCACCCTCCCGGCTTCATGAGGCGATCGGCCCAACCTTCGACCCGATTCCTCGAGGCGGGTCCTCCGGAGAGCTGAGGGCTCCGCGCGCCTAGCCTGGGCCCATGCCTTCGGTACCGGACGCGCTGGTTGATCCGTTCGGGCGCCGCGTCGAGGATCTGCGCCTCTCGGTGACGGATCGCTGCAATTTCCGCTGCACCTACTGCATGCCGGCGGAGGGTCTCGACTGGCTGCCGAGGTCAGATCTGCTCACTTACGAAGAGCTCGCGCGAATCGCCCGGATCTGTGTAGAGCGCTGGGCATTCTCGGGGATCCGGATCACCGGCGGAGAGCCGACGGTGCGAGCGCAACTTCCCAGGCTGTTCGAGATGCTCGCGCCGCTCGGTGTCGACCTCGCGATGACCACCAACGGGGTCCGTCTCGCCAAGATCGCCGGCGATCTCGCCGCGGCCGGCCTTCGACGGGTCAACGTCTCGCTCGACAGCCTCAAGCCCGATGTGTTCGAGCGCCTGACTCGCCGGCCCGAACTCGACAACACGCTGGCGGGGATCGACGCCGCGTTGGCGGCTGGGCTTGGACCGGTCAAGATCAACTGTGTCGTCATGCGAGGGGTGAACGACGACGAGGTAGTTGATCTGGCTGCATTCGGACGCGAAATCGGCGTTGGTGTCCGCTTCATCGAGTTCATGCCGCTCGACGCCGATGGCGGGTGGAACCTCGATCAGGTCGTTCCCGCGCGCGAGATCCTCGAGCGGATCGATGCGGTGTTCCCGCTGGATCTTGATGCTCGCGAGGCGCGCGCCGGTGAGCACGTCGAGCCGGCGGCTCGGTTCTCGTACCGCGACGGTGGAGGCGACGTCGGTGTCATCGCGAGTGTGACCGAACCGTTCTGTGGCAACTGCGATCGCGTTCGGTTGACTGCCGAGGGCAAGTTTCGGACGTGCCTGTTCGCGCTCGAGGAGTTCGACCTCCGGGCGATCATTCGCGCCGATGCCACCGACGACGAGATCGCCACGATGATTGCGCGCGCGGTAGGGACGAAGTGGGCCGGTCACCGAATTGCCCGGGTCGACTTTGTGCGGCCGACCCGCTCGATGAGCCAGATAGGCGGCTGAGGCCTCCTGGGGCCTGACCCGCTGACCTGCACCTACACTGTTGCCTGATTGCCCCGATCTGTGATCGGGCCCCTGCTGAGCGACGAGCGAGCGGAGCGAACCCCGATGCCGTCTGAGTTCACGCACATCGACCCCTTGGGCCGGGCCCGAATGGTCGACGTCACCGCCAAGGAGGCCACCCACCGTCGGGCGAACGCTCGGGGCCGTGTGCACATGAAGTCCGAGACGGCGTCGAAGATCGCGTCGGGTGCCATCTCGAAGGGTGACGTGTTGGCCGTAGCCCGCGTTGCCGGTATTCAAGCCGCGAAGCAGACACCGAATCTGTTGCCGTTGTGTCATCCGCTGCTGGTCGGGTCTGTGTTCGTCAACTTCCGCATCGAAGAGCTGCACGTAGAGGTGGAGGCGCAGGTCGAGACAATCGACCGCACCGGCGTCGAGATGGAAGCGATGACCGCGTGCGCGATTGCCGCGCTCACGATCTACGACATGTGCAAATCGGTCGATCGGGGCATGACGATCGGTGAGATCGCATTGTGGGAGAAAGCCGGTGGGCGTTCCGGAATGTGGCGTCGCCCATCAGAAAATTCCGACGAGTTCGACCGCTGACGGGGCTGCTGGGCGGGTGTCGCGCACCGACGCGTCGAACATCGGTTCGGGTGCGCGCTTGACGCGGTGGTCGCGCTCGCGATTGCATTGACCCCGCAGGTCCTCCGGGCATCCCCCGCTCAGAAGACACTTCTTGTTAGCTTCCGCGACACGAAAGGGCGTCGAGGAGCTTGGCCATTCCCGTATTGCTGATCCTTGCCGTGCTCTGGGCAGCGGTGTTGATTCCACCGCTGGTCAAGGCTCGCACCGAACGTCGCCGCGGCGACTCAATTGGCGACTTCACCTACAAGCTCGGTGTCATCGGGCGGACCGGTGGGTTCACGGCCTCCCGTCCGGCCCCTCCGGCCCCCATGTCACTGGCCGGAACAATGGGGGTGCCCGCGCCGCGCCCCGGAGCAGCGCCTCGCGGAATGACCGACGCGCAACGTCGCCGGCGCGATGTCCTTGTCGGGCTCTTCAGCGCAGCCGCGGTGACGTTCCTGGCCGCGTTGCTCACGCGTTCTACGATGGTCTGGGGTCTTCAGTTCGTGCTCGATGCGTTCTTTGTGACCTACCTCGTGTTGCTCGTCCGCATGCGTACGCTCGCCGCGGAGCAACGGGTCAAGGTCCGGTACCTGCCGCAGCCAACCCCCCAGCTCGCGCTGCGTCGCACCGCCTCGTCGTAGGTACAGCTCGTAGGCCGCGGCGCCGAGATCGTCGCGATCGGTACCGGCGCGATCGGTACCGGGTCGTCCACCCCGTGCTCGCCAACCGGTTCGGCACCCCCTGGTTCGTGAACATCCCAGGCGGAACGTCGGCGCGCTGCGACCTGCTCAACGGCCCGGCGTGGTGCACCCCGACCCAGGTCGAGAACCTCCCGTAGGCGCGGAGCCATCCGGGCGGCGTTTGCTACCCTCGGCCCTTCCGGGGGTGTAGCTCAGCCCGGTAGAGCGCTACGTTCGCAACGTAGAAGTCGTGGGTTCAAGTCCCATCACCTCCACCAATGTCCTGCAGGATCACACCATCACCTCCACTGCTGTTGTGGTTTCGACAACGTCCTCCAGACTCCGCCGCATCGGGGTTCGCTATGCGGCGCAGGTCCGGTCCGTCGAGTGCGCTGGGTGCCAACCCCCCGCCATCGCAGAGCGTGTTCCAGCTCCGCGACATCGAGCCGTCCCGGTGGCGACGCCTGCTCGTCCCCGGTGGCGAACGTCGCGCTCCAGGGTGTGCGTTGAGGCTTCCTAGCTCCGGAGTTCGATTCTGATCTTCAGGATCTCGATGGTGCCGTCGGAAACCAGTTGTCCGGCGACCGCGATGGCGTGGACGAGGACGCCGCCGCTGATCAGGATTCGATAGTCGGGGCGTCCCGGGATGAGCTCTGGAAGGTCGTCGAATCGAGTAGCGAATGCGTCGACAACGGGAAGGAGATCGATCGTGAGGAAATCGTTGGCTGACGGCGTGCCGTCCTCGCCGCGTCCGGGCCCGAGGACGAGATCGAGTTCATCGAAGACGTCGCGCGAGACCCGAACGACGCGTCGATGATTGCTCACTCGTTAGTTGGACCGTCGTGGTTCGTGCTCGGCGATGTGTCGTTCGACGTCTTCCCTCAGGCGTGCGACAAGGTCCGGAGGAGCGTCGTCAAGATTCCAGATGATGCTGTCCTCGAAGATCGCTTGCTGCTCAGCTCGGGTCATGCGCTCTAGCTCGGCAGCGGTCCAGATCCTCCGGGGCATGGCCCCAGCCTACCTGCGCCCTGCGACAATCATCCCGAGGATGCCGTCGAGCATCGCGTCGGTCGGGTGTGAAAGCCATCCGATGAGCTCCACCATGGCGGTCTTACTAGAACCCCCGCCCGCAAGGGCGGTGATCAGTAGGTCGGCCTTGGTCTGGTTTCCGGCGGGCACAGTGCGTTGGCGCCGACCGACCAAGGGCAGCAGCCAACCGACGCGCGAGCCCGAGATGACGTTGTGGTCGACCAGGTTCATCAGTCTCGACATGCCCATATGAAGGAACTGCGCGTGCCCGGGGGGATCCGAGTTCTGTTTGCGTTCGATCCCCGTCGCGTCGGAATTTTGTTGATCGGCGGCGACAAGAGCCCCGACGACGCGGGCAGTCCGAACTGGAACCGCTGGTACGACCGATACGTGCCGATCGCCGACGACCTTTACGACGTCCATCTTGGGGAGCTCCAAGAGGAAGGACTGCTGCGATGCCGACAACCAAGAAGTTCTCCGATCTCAGCGCCGATGCTCGCCGTGATCCAGCCCGTCGCGCCCGGATTGATGCCGCCCGTGCTCGCGCTCTCGCCGAGGTCTCCCAGTACCGGCTTGTCGAACTGCGGAAGGCGCTGGGTCTGACCCAGCTGGAACTCGCCGAGATGATCGGCAAGTCGCAGAGCGCGGTCTCACAGATCGAGTCCGGCGAGATAGCGCTCTCGCTTGAGGTTCTGCGTTCGATCGTGAGCCACCTTGGCGGCACCCTCGAGATATCAGCCGTCTTCGACGACCACCGTGTGCTTCTCGACGCCTGATCCCGACGGGCACTCCGAGCTGTCGTCGGACGCCGCGGCGATGTCGCATCCGTCGGCATTGCCGCTGCGGGGCGTACTTCCCCAGTAGTGCGCGATCAGCGATCAGCGAGCGACGACGTCCGAGGGAGGAGTCGTTCACAACCGCGCGTGACTAGAATAGCGGTCATGAGCGATACGACGCTCCCCCTGTCGGAGATCAAGAAGCGACTGTCGCAGATCGTCGACGGTGTCGAAGCTCGCCACGATCGTGTCGTCCTCACGCGCAACGGTCGACCCGCTGCGGTCCTCATCTCACCGGACGACCTCGAATCACTCGAAGAGACCGTCGAGATCCTGTCGAATCCGGCGGCGATGCGGGCGATAGGCAAGGCAGAGAACGAGATCGACAGCGGCAAGGCGCTCACCGCCGACGAGCTCCGGGCGAAGTATCTCCATCGGTGACATGGAACCTGCAGGTGGCCGCGTCGGCAGAGCGGGCCCTGGGTCGACTTCCCGAGGGGGTCGCTGCCGCGGTCGTCGAGTTCATGGTCGGAGCGTTGTGCACCGAGCCGGAGCGAGTCGGCAGACCCCTGCAGCGCGAACTCGCGGAGTACCACTCGGCGCGGCGGGGTGCGTACCGGGTCGTCTACCGCCTCGACGCATCGGCGCGCACGGTCCGGGTCGTCCGGATCGAGCACCGGTCGGACGTGTACCGCAACCGGTAGCGGGGCAGCGGAAATGCGCCGTCGCGCGAACAGCCTCACGTGTCGGCGTCGTCCGCTCAGGGCGCGTGGTTCGAACGTCGTCCCATCAGGGCCACTCTGCGCACTTCCGCTTCGGCGAAGGGCAGGCGAGTCCACCAGCTTTCTGAAAGTTTCTGAGTGTTATCCTTTCGAAACTCCCAGGGTTGAGAAGGGATCCGATGCGCCATGAGGTGGTCACGGTCGAGTGGGAAGGCCATCCGGTCGGCGCGTTCGTTCCAGCTCCCCTCTCCTCTGTGGGTGAACTCGGCGCGACCGCTCGAGTCGATGCAGCCCGCGCCGAGGGGGTCCTGAGCCCAACGGCGGCCTGGCACGACCCGCGCCTCGAAGTCGCCGCTCGCTTGCTCTTGCGCGCCGAAGGGGTTGCCTCCAGCAGAATCGAGGCGATCAATGCTCCGGCCGACGTGGTCGCCGTCGCAAACGTTGACCCGTCGGTGGCCGGGCCGGCTGCAGAGGTCGCGGACAACCTGCGCGCCCTTGATGCGGTCTTGGCCCATGACGGCCCACTCACGCGTGAAGACCTGTGGCAGTGGCACAGCATCCTGATGACGTCGGCAGACCTCGACGACGATCTCAAGGGGGCCTGGCGCGACCGCCTCGGCTGGGTCGGTGGACCCACACCACGTCGGTCCGCGTACGTCGCCACGCCCGACGATCGCATCGATGCACTGATGGTCGACCTCGTCGACTACGCGAACAAGCCGTCGCACGACCCGGTAACGGCCGCCGGCCTCCTCCATGCCCAGTTCGAGGCGATCCACCCGTTCGCCGACGGCAACGGGCGCATCGGCCGGTTGCTGATCGGCTGGACACTCCACCGCCACATTCCGCTGGCGGTCCCGCCGCCCGTGTCCGTAGCGTTCCTTCGCGACGTCGGCGGCTACCTGTCGGGACTGACGCTCTACCGCACCATCGGCCCCGATGACTGGATCCGCTGGTTTGCCGGCACCGTCGAGCATGCAGCAATGTGCGCCACCGAGACGCTCGCCGCCGCCGGCGAACTTGTCGCCTCTTGGCCGGCTCTACTGGAGAACCTCCGATCCGACGCTGCTGCTCGTCGCCTGGTCGATCAGGTGCTCACACACCCGGCCCTCGATGTGGACACAGCCGTCCGCCTGCTCGACGTCAGCCCTCCGACAGCCCGAACAGCACTCGAAGTTCTCGCCGAGCGCGGGGTGTTGCGCGCGGTCGACCTGCCCGGGACAGGCGAACCCGGGCGACCTCGCAGCTGGTGGGTCGCCGGTGAGCTCCTCGACCTTCTCGCTCGCTGAACCGGCGCGCCGGTTTGGCAACCGATTGGCACCGTGACGGGTCGTACTGTGCAGGGAGCACGGATTCAGCAGACTCGCGCAGCGGCCGATCGTTCTGGCGGAGAGTTTGTAACCGCCGCCGAAGAGATACGCACGTGGGTCACAACGAGATCAACTCTCGGCGCCGACTCGCAAACCGCGGCCGACCTGTTCAGTCGTCAGTGGACGGCGCTTCCAGAATCGCCTCCCAGAGATCACCGAGGGTCGACAACTGTGTCGGTGTCACGCGGTCAATGAGATGTGCGCGCACCACCGCGTTGTGCGTCGGACGTGAATCGTGGAGCCGCCGATGACCTGCACGCGTGAGTTCCGCGAAGAAGCTGCGCCCGTCATTGGGGTCAGCCGCGCGGCGCACCAGCCCGTCGCGCTCAAGTCGAGTGACCAGATGACTGACGCCACTCGCACTGAGGACCACCCGGTCGGCGAGTTCGGTCATTCGCAGCTTGCGGTTCGGCGCGTTGAACAATGTGATCAACACGTCGAACTCTTTCACGGAGATCCCGTGAGCCGCCGCGAGCGCAACGTCGAGCGCACGGATTGCCGTGTTCGTGAACTGCAAGGACCCGTGCCACGCGCGGAACTCCGTAGCGGTCAAGTAGTCATCCCCATCAGTATTGCTTGACACCTCGTGACCTCCTTGATACTTTCTTGCCGAAGTAAATAATACCACACAGGAGGGGATTCCATGTCGTTTGCAGTCATTCATCACTTTCCCGGGGGTACTAAGGAGAATTACGAGGCCTCGATCGCGGCCGTTCACCCAAGCTCCGGTGAGCTGCCTCCGGGCCAGGCGTTCCATGCGGCCGGTGCCGCCGGAGGCGGTTGGACGATCTTCGCGGTCCACGAGTCGAAGCAGAGCTGGGAATCATTCCGCGACGGAACACTGCTCCCTCGGCTGCAGCAAGGAATCGAGGGCGGCTTCCCGACGCCACCGCAGGAGACCGAGATCGATCTCGTCACCGTGATGCCGTGACCCATCTCGGGCAGAACCGCATCTCGGCAGTACTCGTCTCGACTGATCTCGCGGCGAGTGAAAGCTTCTACCGCGACAAGGTGGGGCTGGCGCTGTCGGCGGAGACGATCAAGAACCATCTCGTCTTCGAGTGCGGGGACGACACCACCCTGCTGATCTATGGACGCGGCAACGCTGGGAACAAGGCGGACCATACGCAGGTGCGGTTCTGGTCGACCGACATCGCGGCCGACGTCGCCGAGCTCGCTGCTCGCGGTGTCGTGTTCGAAGAGTACGACAGCGAGAGCTTCAAGACGGTCGATCACGTCGGGACGACACCCGGTATCGGCCGGTCGGCCTGGTTCAAGGACCCGGACGGCAACACCATCGCCGTCTTCCAGCCCGAGCAGGTCACGGGGCACAACGGTGGTCCCAGCGAAGAGCCCGGTGCATAGCACCGGGCTCTTCGTCATGAGCTGAGGGCCCCTGCGGCAAACAGGACTCTGACCAGGACTTTTTCGGTGGAGACGATGGGACTCGAACTCCTAGTGACCCGCGTGAGAGGTCCGTGAGATATTTCTTGAGGACGTCGAGGATTTGGTCGGCGGTCCGCTAGACAGTTCTCCTCATGGGCATTGTTCTCGCACTCGGCGCGGCCTTGCTCTACGGCAGCGGCGACTTCTTTGGCGGCCGGGCGTCGCGCGACGCCAGCACCATCTCGGTGCTCCTCGTCGCGCAGGTGATGGCGATGCTCGGCGCGCTTGTCGTCGTCTTGCTTACCGCGCCACCGTTCATCGGGCATGACCTCATGCTCGGCATGCTCGCGGGCTCCGCGAACGTGGTCGGGCTCGGGCTGCTGTACGCCGGCCTCGCGTCGGGGCGCATGGGTGTGGTCGCGCCCGTGACGGCAGCGGTTGCCGCAGTGGTGCCGGTTACTTGGGCTGTGATCACAGGCGAACGCCCGAGCACGCTCGTCTCGATCGGTGTTGTCTGCGCCATCGTCGCGGCCGTGTTGATCGGCCGTGAACGCGACGCGGCGACAGGATCGGCGATCCCCGCGTTACTGCTTGCGATCGGCTCGGGCGCCGGTCTCGGCGCTTCGTTCATCTTCTACGCCGAAACCGTGCCGAAGTCGGGTATGTGGCCGCTGCTCAGCGCGCGGGTCGTCGGCGTCGTGCTGGTCGGCTTGGTGACGCTCGTGCTTGTCGCCCGGCGCGCCGGATCACCGGTCGAGACCGCGGCCGCGGTTGAGATGAACACCGGGGGAGTCACGCCGGACGCGTCGGCGGGTCAACGCTTTCTCTCGTCTTGGGTGATCCTCGCCGTCATCGCGGGGCTCGCCGACGTGACCGCGACGCTGTTCCTGATCTTGGCCGTGCGCGGCGATCTCGCCGTAGTCGTCGCGCCCATCATCGCCCTTGCCCCGGCGTTCACCGTCGTGCTCGCGTGGCAGGTCCTGCATGAACGGATCGGGCGCACCCAACTGGCCGGCCTGGTGCTCGCGGCAGCGGGCGTCGTCCTGATCGCAATCAGTTGAGACAGCCGCCATACTCCGCGCCATGACCACCCGTATGCCTACACCTCTGCCGATTCGCGACCGACCCGTCCGCTTGATGATCGTCGGGCTCGGCCAAGTCTCCGAACTCGTCGTGACCACCTATGTCGGACGCGAAGACGTCGAGATTGTCGGTCTGTGCGATCGCGATCCGGCGCGCGTGCAGCGGTGGGCCGAAGTGTTCCCGAAGGCGCGCACGACCGCCGACCTAGACGAGATGTTGACCTGGGAGGCCGACGTCGTCGACGTGCTGGTGCCTACGCCGGCGCACGGCACCGTGGCTACGAAGGTGCTGACGGCCGGTTTTCACGTGCAGTTGCAAAAGCCGATCGCCCGCAGCCTCGAAGAGACCGACGAGATTCTCGCCGCCGCCGCGGCGAGTGGCGCGCAGCTGCGCATCCTCGAGGACTACCTCTTCTTTCCGCCGATCGTGAAGCTGAAGGAAGTCGTCGACTCCGGCGAGATCGGCCGGCCGGTCGGCGTGCACATGAAGCTGGTCGGAACTGGGGCCGGTGGGTGGGACGTGCCGATGTCGACGTGGCAATGGCAGTTCGAACAGACGAAAGACGGGCGCGGCATGCTCGTCTTCGATCACGGTTGGCATCAGCTCGCAGTCGCGCGTTGGCTCTTCGGACCGGTCACCAAGATCTTCGCGTGGACGTCGCTGACCGAGATCGTGCCCGGTATCGCGCTCGACGCGCCGTCGACTCTGGTCTGGGAGCACGAAAACGGCGTACGAGCCGTGCTCGAGATTCTGCTCGCGCCCGAAACCTACTTTCGTTCCGACTGGTACACCGGCGACGAACGCATCGAGGTCACGGGAACCAAGGGTTACGTGCGCTGCAATCGGATCAGCGCGTTCGGAGTGCAAGAGCCATCGGTCGAGGTGTACCACGACGGCGAAATCCGGGCCTTCCACGCGCTCGACGATCTGCTGCCGGCGGGGTTCGTCGGTTCGACGGAACACGGTCTCGCGTTCTTCCGCGGTGAGGTCGACGAGCCGGTGCTGAGCGGCGCAGCGTCGCGCGAGGTGTTGGTCATGCTCATGGCCGCGCTTGAATCCGCGCAGATCGGCCGACCCATCGAACTTTCGGGCGGCTGATCACAACGCGGCAGTTCACCGCTTCTGGTGACATCCGTGGCCTGTCACGCAAATGATCTGGGGATCAGACCGTTGGCTCGCGCGTCCCGCTCGAGGTCTTCGCGAAAGTCTGGATGGGCAAGCGAGATCATCGCCTTCGCCCGTTCGGGGATGGATTTACCCTTGAGGTTGACCAGCCCGTACTCGGTCACCACGAACATCATGTCGCTGCGGGGAGCGGTGATGACGTTGCCCGGAGTCAGATCCAACACGATGCGGCTGGCTCGAATGCCGGCGCGTTCGTAGGTCGACGACATGCAGATGAACGACTTCCCGCCATTCGACGCGTAGCCCGCGCGAACGAACTGGAGTTGACCTCCCGAGCCACTGATGTGACGGTGCCCGCTCGACTCGCTCGCCGCCTGGCCTTGGAGATCCATCTGGGTCGTGTTGTTGATCGTCGTGAGGCGATCGTTCTGCGTGATCAGGTGCGGCAGGTTGGTGATGTCGACGGGTTGGCACGAGATATCGGGGTTGCGATCTATCGCGTCGTACAGCTTCTTCGAACCGAGACCGAAGCTGCACACGATCTTGTTCGGATGGGATGTCTTGGCCGAGCCGGTGACGACGCCGGCCTTGTAGAGATCGATGATGCCGTCGGTGAGCATCTCGGTGTGAATGCCGAGGTTGCGCACGCCGGACTCCAGTAGCAGAGAGCACACCGCGTTCGGCATCGCGCCGATGCCGATCTGGAGACACGCGCCGTCTTCGATCTCTGCCGCGATCAGTCGGGCGACGGCGCGGTCGGCATCGGTCGGCGCCGGATTGGGCAGTTCCGGTACCGGCTGGCCGCCGCCTTCGATCACGTAGTCGACCTGGCTCATGTGCAAGCCGTTCTCGATCCCGTGCACGTAGGGAAGCGCAGGGTCGGTTTCGACGATCACGATCTTGGCGCGAGACGCAACCGCGCCGTGCCAGAGGTTCGCCGCGCTGAGATTGAAGTACCCGTCGGCGTCGATAGGGCAGGTCTTGATCACCATCATCTCGGGGGGGTCGATGAAGCGCCGGTAGTAGTCGGGAATCTCGCCGAGATTGCACGGGATGTAGTTCTGCCGACCGGCGTCGGACAGCTTGCGGTCGTAGCCGCCGAGGTGCCAGTTGAAGAAGTTGAAGTGCTCACGTTCCGGATCGGCCTCGAGCACAGCTCGGCTCCGCACACTCAAGCAACCGCGGATATTGACATTGGAAAGCTCGTTGACTCGTTCGGCCAGCGCCGCGTCGAACGCGTCGGGCTGGGCCAGTACGGCGCCGTAGTCAAGCCAGTCACCCGAGCGGACCAGCGCGGCCGCGTCCTCCGCTGTGACTCGTTGGGCCGAGTTCGTCATGACAGTCATCGGTGGGCTCACCTTTCGATTGGTTCCCTTCGAGCGATCTTGCGCGCGCGGGCTTGAGGATGACTGGAGCCGCACTGGAACGCACCGGAATGTGCGAAGGTTGGGCGTGGAGATACGGGTGCTCGGACCGCTGGAGGTCGTCGTCGGCGGCCGGCTCGTTGTGCTCCCGAGCAGGAAGTCATGCCTGCTGTTGGCGGTTCTCGTGATTCGCGCCAATGAGGTGGTGTCAACCGATCGCCTCTTTGAGGTCCTGTGGGGCGCACAACCACCAAAGACGGCCGCCAATACGCTCCAGACCTACATCGCCCATCTCCGCGCCGCCCTCGAGCCCGATCGTGCTCGACGCGAGGCGGGCCAGGTTCTCGTGACCCGAGAGCCCGGTTACGTGCTGGCCATAGAGCCCGACGGGACTGATGCGGCTCGTTTCGAACACCTCGTCGGGCAGGGGAGGCGCGAGTTGGCCACGTCACCGGCGACCGCGGCCGGCACGCTCCGGACCGCTCTCGCGCTGTGGCGTGGTGAGGCGCTCGTCGACTTCACTTTCGAGCCGTTCGCGCAGGCCCACATCACTCGGCTGACCGAGCTGCGCCTTTCGGCCATCGAGGATCGCACAGACGCAGATCTCGCACTCGGCGCGCACCGGGACGTCGCGGGTGAGCTCGCCCAATTGGTGGAAGAGCACCCGCTCCGCGAACGGTTGGTCGGCCAGTTGATGGTCGCCCTGTATCGCAGCGGACGCCAGGCCGAAGCGTTGCGCGCGTACCGCCGGCTGCGCGAGGTGCTGGCCGAGCAGCTGGGCATCGAACCCAACCCGACACTCGCCAGCCTCGAACAGGCGATCCTCGAACAACGACCGGATCTGGAATGGATGTCGCCCTTGACCGAGTCGGTTCCCGTCGCAGTTCTGGCATTTGTTCATCCCGGTGGGTCCGATGAAGGCCTCGTCGCCCGGGGCCGTGAGGCGGCGACCGCGAGACGGTGGCAGGAGGCAGCTGATTTGCTGTCGGCTGCTGACCGCGACGGAGCCTTGGGTGGCGACGATCTCGACGCGCTGGCCGATGCCCTGCTCTGGACGCAGCGTCCACTCGAAGCGCTTGTCGTGCGTCAGCGCGCCCACGACGCGTTCGTCGAGGAGGGTGACGTCGGACGCGCTGCGACCATGGCCGTGATGCTTGCCATCTGGTTCGGCGCGCGACTCCGTCTGTCGGTAGCCGGAGGCTGGTTCCAACGAGCGCAACGCCTGCTCGAGCACGAGCCGGAGAGTGCAGTTCATGGATTCCTCGCATGGGCCGCCACCATGTTCGCGACGGTCAAGGGCGACGACGAACACGCATGCGAATCGGCGCAGCGCGCGTTCGATATCGGGCGACGATTCGGCGTTCCCGACCTCCAGGCAATCGGATTGACGTTTGGCGGCTACGTGCGCGTCCGCCAGGGTGATGTCGCGCTGGGCATGGCGATGATCGACGAGGGAATGACGTGGGCCATAAGCGGCCAGGTCTCGCCTTTGCCGGCGCAGCTCGTTTTCTGTCGGACGATCAGCACGTGTTACGAGTTGGGTGATTACCGGCGGGCCGCGGAGTGGATGGATGCGATTTCCGAGTGCTTCGAGCGGGCGGGCATTACCAGCCTCCCGGGCGACTGCGAGACCCACCGCATCGGAGTACTCATTGGCCGCGGCTCATGGTCCGAGGCTGAGCTGAGCGCCCGCGACGCGTGCGCGGGGATGGAACCGATCGAGCTGGTGCACGTTGGCCTCGCCCTCTCCGAGATCGGTGAGGTTCGCCTTCGTATGGGGGACCTCGACGGCGCGGCCGAGGCATTCGCAAAGGCAAGCGAGAATGCCGCGCCACCCCAGCCGGGCACCGCCCTCCTCCTCTTGGCCCGAGGCGATACCGCCGGTGCCGCGGCCTCGATCGGCGCGGCGCTGGCGGAGGCGGGGTGGAACAACCTCGCCCGCGCCCGAGTCCTCCCTGCCCAGGTCGAGATCGCGCTCGCTGCCGGCGACATCACGACAGCACGGTCGGCCGCCACCGAGCTCACCGAGCTCGCGGCCCTGTACGCGAGCCCGGGGGTCCGAGCGGCGGCCGAGACCACCCACGGCGCGGTGCTGCTTGCTGATGGCGACTGCGCGCGCGCCGTTGAGTGTCTTCGGCGAGGGGCGGATCTCTGGCGCGACGCCAATGCACCCTACGACCGGGCCCGCGCGCGCGTGCTCCTTGCCCACGCGCTCGTTCGACAAGACGAAACGAACCGTGCTCACGGCGAGCTCCAGGCCGCCCGCGCCGCATTCGAGTCTCTCGGCGCCCGTCTCGATCTGGCTCGTATCGCGGAGTTCGACGCCGCGTACGCGGATCGAGCCTGACCGCGCCGATCTGACATCTCTCAGCTAAATAACGGTCATCCGCCGCCGCGATGGGACTGCTCGATGCGGAACTGGACGGCGCTTGGCTACTCTGCGCAGTGGCTGCCGTGGGCCGTCCACCGCATCCAGGAGCAGACGATCATGAGAACCCCCATCTGTGACGAGCTCGGAATCGAGTTCCCGATCTTCGCTTTCACGCACTGCCGTGACGTCGTGGTTGCGGTGAGCAAGGCCGGTGGGTTCGGTGTGCTCGGCGCGGTGGGCTTCAGCCCCGAGCAGCTCGAGATCGAGCTCAACTGGATCGACGAGCACATCGGGGACCGCCCCTACGGCGTCGACATCGTGATTCCGAACAAGTACGAGGGCATGGACGCCGACATGCCGACCGAGGAGCTGACGAAGATGCTCCAGGACATGGTCCCCCAGGCCCACCTCGACTTCGCCCGCAAGCTGTTGAACGACCACGGAGTGCCGACGCCCGAGGGTGAAGACAACTCGGGCCAGCTGCTCGGCTGGACCGAGGCCACCGCGACCCCGCAGGTCGAAGTCGCGTTGCAACACCCGAAGATGATGCTCATCGCCAACGCGTTGGGTACTCCGCCGCCCGACATGATCGAGCACATCCACGCCGCGGGTCGCAAAGTCGCGGCGCTCTGCGGCTCGCCGTACCAGGCGCGCAAGCACGCCGACGCCGGGGTCGACATCATCATCGCTCAGGGTGGTGAGGGCGGCGGTCACTGCGGCGAGGTCGGCTCGATGGTGCTGTGGCCGCAGGTTGTGAAAGAGGTCGCGCCGGTTCCGGTGCTTGGCGCCGGTGGAATCGGGAGTGGCGCGCAGATCGCGGCCGCGCTGGCGCTCGGGTGCCAGGGCGCGTGGTCGGGATCGCAGTGGTTGATGGTCGAGGAGTCGGAGAACACGGCGGTGCAGCAGGAGACTTATGTGAAGGCGGGGTCGCGCGACACCGTGCGGAGCCGCTCATTCACCGGCAAGCCGTGCCGCATGCTCCGCAACGACTGGACCGATGCCTGGGAGGCAGAGGGCAGCCCGGAGCCGCTCGGCATGCCGCTGCAATACATGGTCTCCGGAATGGCGGTCGCGGCGACGCACCGCTACCCGGATCAGTCGGTCGACGTGGCGTTCAACCCTGTCGGCCAGGTCGTCGGCCAGTTCGAGAAGGTCGAGAAGACTGCAGGTGTCATCCAGCGCTGGGTCGAGGAGTACCTCGAAGCAGTCGAGCATCTCGACAGTCTCAACGCGGCTGCCGGCGTCTAGGCGGCGAGCGCCGGATCGCGCGGCCATTGAACCGATCTTGGGTGAGCTTCTCCTGCGAAGATCTCGAGACCCTCACCTGCGTGGTCGCCGATCAGCCGGACGACCATCCCGCGGGTGAGTCGTTCACGATGGGACCCGGCGCGCGTCCCACTCGCGTCGGAACCAGCGCTGATCGACACCGCAGTCGAGGAGCTCGCGCGCACCTACGCACCGGTGACGATGGGCCGGATGGTCGCGGAAGACTTCGAGTTCGGGGGTGTCCGTTCAGCAAGGGCGACTGGGTGCTCCTGCCGCGATCGTCTTGGCGGCCGGCGTCTCCGGCCCCCGGCCGGGCCGGAGGAGTCATCCCACGTGGATGATCGGCCCCCGTGCCCTAGGTGCCCGCGAGAGCCCCGAGGATCTCGGCCTGGTGCCGGTAGCTGAGGAAGTGCCCTTCACCGGGAAGGCGGTGGAGCACCGCATGCGGGATCCGATGCGAGAGAGACGCGGCCCACTTCGGCGGTACGAGCGCATCGGCATCGCCCTGCCAGAGCCCGACGGTCCCGGCAACCATCTCGGGCGTGAAACCCCAGGGCCGCACCCACGCCCGATACTCCTCGACCATCCCGCCGCCGTGCGCGAGGGCCCGGGCTGCGGCGGCGGCGAGACCGGGATCAGACAGCGAGCGGAGCGTGTCGGCTTCGGCGGAGGTGGCGTCGCGGGCCATGACTCGGACCCACGCTCGGGGCGCATGCCGCGCGATCTGGCCGAGGGTGGCGAACGAGTGACGCGCGAGCGTGGCGTGGTTCCGCGAGAGGTTCGTGAGTCGCCGGTCCATTGGGTTGAGCTCGCCGAGTGCAATGTCGTCGTCGAGTGGGACCGCGCCGGCCACGACGACCGTCCGCGTCACCCTCTCGGGAAGGAGCGCGGCACACGCGAGCGCGTACTGACCACCCATCGACCAACCGAGCACGGCCGTCTGCTCGATCGCGAGTGAATCGAGGAGGGCCCGGACATCGACAGTCCAGTCCGCAGTGGTGCGACCGGGGAGGGGAGTCGACGAGCCGAGGCCGGGGCGGTCAGGTGAGATGAGCCGGACGCCGATTTCTCGCGCGGCGTCGTGGAACGGCGCGACATCGAGTCCGCACACCAGACCACCGTGGCAATTGACGACCGGTGTTCCCTCGGGGTCACCGAACTCGCGGTATCCGAGCCGTCGACCGCTTCCGATCTCGACCACACGCTCGTCCATCCCACCTCACCCCGGGCCGACCCAACGGATCATCCCTACTGTTCTACCGCGACCGACCGGGCTCAGATCGGGAACTCCAGGGAACCGCGTTGACAATGCGGCCGAGACGTGCGATCGTCGCCACAATGTCTCGTCCGACCACCCTCCTCCTGCTCATGTAGGCAAGCGCCCCTCCGTGGTGCTTGCCCAAGCTCCTGTGCCCTTGTGGCCCAGGAGCTTTTTCGTGGGCAGATCACCATTTCAGGAAGGGCATCCCGATTCCGATGCAACCCTGAACGAGAGAGTCTGCTCATGCCCCCCAAGCCCGCGCAGCCAAAGAAGATGCATTTCGAGAAGTACCAGCCGTTCAGGCCGTTGGAGCTTCCCGACCGGACATGGCCCGACAAGAAGTTCGTCAGAGCTCCCGACTGGTGCGCTGTCGATCTGCGCGACGGGAACCAGGCGCTCATCGATCCGATGGACCCGGAACGCAAGCGCCGCATGTTCGAGGCGCTGGTCGCGATGGGCTTCAAGGAGATCGAGGTCGGCTTCCCGTCGGCGAGCCGGCCCGATTTCGACTTCGTGCGTCAGCTCATCGAGGAGGACCTGATCCCCGACGACGTGACGATCCAGGTGCTCACGCAGTGTCGTGACGACCTGATCGAGCGCACGTACGAGTCGATCCGGGGCTCGTCTCGGGCGATCATGCATTTCTACAACTCGACGTCGGTTTTGCAACGACGGGTCGTGTTCGGCCTCGACAAAGATGGCATCACCGAGATCGCGGTGAACGCGGCGAAGATCTGCCGCAAGCTCGAGGAGACGGTTCCGGGCACCGACGTCCGGTACGAGTACTCGCCCGAGAGCTACACCGGCACCGAGATTGAATACGCGGTCGAGATCTGCGACGCCGTCGCCGAGGTGATCGAGCCGACGGTCGACCGCCCGCTGATCATGAATCTCCCTGCCACCGTCGAGATGTATTCGCCAAACGTGTACGCCGATACGATCGAGTGGTTCCTGCGTACGGTCCGCAACCGCGACGCGGTCAGGTTGTCGCTGCACCCCCACAACGACCGCGGCTGCGCAGTCGCGGCGGCCGAGCTGGGTGTGCTGGCCGGAGCCGACCGGGTCGAGGGCACGCTGTTCGGCAACGGCGAACGCACCGGCAACGTCGATCTGGTCACGCTTGCACTGAACCTGTTCAGCCAGGGCATCGACCCCGAGCTCGACGTAACCGACATCGATGCGCTGCGGCGCGTCGCCGAGTACTGCAACCGGCTCCCGGTCCACGAACGTCACCCCTACGCGGGCGACCTCGTGTACACCGCGTTCTCCGGTTCGCACCAGGACGCGATCAAGAAGGGCTTCGCGGCGTTGTACGCCGAGTCGGAAGAGGCAGGGAACGGGCGCGACTACGACCAGTGGCAGGTTCCGTACCTGCCGATCGACCCGGCCCACGTCGGCCGGACCTATGAAGCAGTGATCCGGGTCAACAGCCAGTCGGGCAAAGGTGGCGTCGCCTACCTGATGGAGGCAGAGCACGGCTTCGTGTTGCCCCGCCGGCTGCAGATCGAGTTCTCGAAATCGATCCAGGCGATCACCGAGGACACCGGCACCGAGATCTCGCCCGTAGCGATGTGGGACGCGTTCCGCCGGACGTATCTCCGCGAGGACTCCACGCTGAAGCTGCGGACGCATGAGATCACAACCGATTCCGAAGGCGAAACAGTGATCACCGCGCAGTTGCTCGTCGACGAGGTGCCGGTTTCAGTCGTTGGGCGGGGCAACGGTCCTATTGCCGCATTCGTCGACGCGCTGCACGCCGGCTTGGCCGTCGAACTCGACGTTGTCGACTTCCACGAGCACTCGATGGGTTCTGGTTCGAACGCGACCGCCGTGGCGTACGTCGAGGCGATCGACCCGGATGGAAACGCGCGATGGGGCATCGGGACCGACACCAACATCGTGACCGCGTCGCTCAACGCCGTGCTCTCTGCCGCTCGGAGAGCGCGCGGCTAGAGGCCTAGAGGGTCGAGATCACCAGCTGGGTCGTCGCCTCGACGATCGCGGCCAAGAACGCCGGTGCGAGGTCGTGGCCCAGCCCCTCGATCACGAGCAGCTCGGCACCGGGCACGAGCTCGGCGGTTCTGAGGCCGCCCGACACGTCGATCAGTGGATCGGCATCGCCATGAATGACGAGCGTCGCGACATCGAGCGCGGCCAACCCGGCGGCACGATCACCGGAGCGCGTGATGGCGGCGATCTGACGACCAACGCCCTCGGGGTCGTACGAACGCTCTATGAACGCGCGTTGACGCCGCTGCTGCATTGGTTCATCGAACTCGTCGGGGCTGCCGATCGCCTTGGCCAGTGCGACGGCCCGCTCGACGGCCTCATCGAGGTCGGCGGCCGGTGCGCTCAGCTCCACGAGCCGGCCGATCAACTCCGGCGCAGCCTGGCCCACTGTCGGCTCTCCCGTCGTCGACATGATCGAGGTGAGTGACGTCACCCGTTCGGGGTGCTCGATCGCGACGACCTGGGCGATCATCCCTCCCATCGAACACCCCCAGATGTGGACGCGTTCGATCGCGAGCGCGTCCAACAGGCCGACGGCGTCGGCGGCCATGTCGGTCAGCCCGTAGCGCGCGCCCTGCGGGAGGTGGGTGCTCAGCCCGACGTCTCGGTTGTCGAAGCGGATCACCTGGAGATAGCGATCGACGAACGCTTCGCACAGCTCGTCGTCGTATCGCACACACTGCGAGCCCAGACCGTTGACCAGGAGCAGCATGGGGTCGCCGGCATGGCCGAAGCGGTCGTAGTAGAGGTCGATTCCGTTGGCGGCGACGATGGGCATGGCTTGATCGTGGCCGCTGGCCGCCGGCTCGGCAAAGCGGTCAGCAATTCCGAGGCCCACGCGATCTCGGCTCAGCGCACAAGGCGGAAGAAGCAGCGAACTTCGTCGACGAACGTCTTGGGTTGCTCGAACGCGGCGAAGTGGCCGCCCTTGTCGAGCTCGTTCCAGTGACGGATATCGGAGAACCGGGGTTCGGCCCACCGCCGAGATGGCCGCGAAAGCTCTTTAGGGAATGTCGACACGCCCACAGGTACGGTCACAGGCGCGAACTGGGTGTCGAAGTCGTTGAAGCTCTCCCAGTAGAGCCGGGCCGACGATGCCCCTGCATTCGGGAGCCAGTAGAGCATGACGTTGTCGAGCATCTCGTCGCGCGTGAGGATGTTCTCGGGGTGACCGTCGCAGTCGGTCCAGGCGAAGAGCTTCTCCACGATCCAGGCTGCCTGGGCCGCGGGGGAGTCGGCGAGCCCGTAGCCGAGGGTCTGGGGCCGGGTCGATTGCTGGATCGAGTATCCCGACTCCTCGGCCTGGTAGTGCTTGAACGCCGCGAGCGCGCCGCGCTCCTGGTCGGTCGGCTCGCCCATCGACAGGTCGGGGATCGCGATCACCATGTTGAGATGAATGCCAACGACGTGCTCGGCATCCTGTTGAGCGATGCTCGTAGTGACGCTCGACCCCCAGTCGCCGCCCTGGGCTCCGTAGCGGTCGTAGCCGAGCCGCGCCATCAGCTCGGCCCAGGCCGCGGCTATGCGCGGCACTTTCCACCCAGCGCGCGTAGGGCGGTCGCTGAACCCGTAGCCGGGCAGAGACGGGCACACAACGTGGAACGCGTCGGCGGCGTCACCGCCGTGCGCGACCGGGTCGACGAGCGGTCCGATGACCTTGTGGAACTCGATGATCGAGCCGGGCCACCCGTGGGTCAGCACCAGCGGCAGTGCAGCGGGCTCCGGTGAGCGCGCGTGGAGGAAGTGGATGCCGATCCCGTCTATCTCGGTACGCTGCGAACCAAAGGCGTTGAGTCGCGCCTCGGTTGTTCGCCAGTCGTACTTCGAAGCCCAGTGCGCGCACAGGTCCTGCACGTAGGCGAGCGGAATGCCCTGAGACCAGTCGTCGACCGTCTCGGCATCGGGCCACCGAGTGCGCGCCAGGCGGTCGCGCAACTCGATGAGATCGCGCTCGGGCACATTGATGCGGCAGGGAATGATCTCGTCGCTCACGGCTTTCCCCATTCTCGTCGCCCCTCGTTCGGCACCACTGTGACCGGGCGGTGCGCTTCCGCGGGAAGCTCGCGGGCGACGCTTCCGAGGACCAGCCCCGCCACACCTCCGCGCCCCCGCGTCCCACAGACCAGCAGGTCCGCGTCGACATCGTGAGCCACGCGCGCCGAGCCGTCGGAACCGTCGTGAGCCACCACGATCGTTCCTATCATCAAGTGATCTCCTCGAGGTCGATGCCCGCGTTGCGGTCGCGGTCGCGAGCATCGGCGCGCAGCGACACGATCACGGTGATCGTGAGCACGACAGCGATGACGACAAGCGAGAGGAGCGTCGGGATGTGGTACCAGTTCGCGATCAGCATCTTGACCCCGACGAAGCCGAGAATTACCCCCAGCCCGACGTTGAGATAGCGCAGCTTGTCGGCCGCGCCGGAGAGCAGGAAGTACAGGGCTCGCAGGCCGAGGATCGCGCACGCGTTCGACGTGAACACGATGAACTGCGAACGGGTCACCGCGAGGATCGCGGGGATGGAGTCAACCGCGAACACGACGTCGGTCGCCTCGACGAGCACGAGCACTACCAGCAGCGGCGTGGCGAATCGGCGGCCGTCAATCTTCGTCCAGAAGTGCTGGCCGTCGTAGTCGCCGGTGACTGGCACCACGCGTCGCATCAGCTTCAGAACGGGGTTCCGCTCGGGGTGGATCTCCTGGTTGTCATGCGTGGCGACCCGGTAGGCGGTGACGACTAGGAACGCCCCGAAGACGTAGAGCATCCAGTCGAACGTCTCGAGCAGAGCGATGCCCGCGAAGATGAAGAGCGCCCGGAGCACTAGTGCGCTGAACACACCCCAGAACAAGACGCGGTGCTGGTAGGCCTTCGGCACCGCGAAGTAGGACAGGATCACCGCCCAGACGAACACGTTGTCGACCGAGAGGCTCTTCTCGATTACGTAGCCGGTGAGGTACTGGCCCGCAGCGCTCCCGCCGAGCGTCGCCCAGATCACAAACGAGAACGACAGGCCGAGGCTCACCCAGAAGATGCTGGTGATTGCCGCCTCGCGGATCGAGATCTCGTGGGCGTCGCGGTGGAAGAGGAAGAGATCGGCGAGGAGCAGCACCGCGATGAGCGCGATGAACGCGGCCCAAGCCCACGGTGCGACCAGGATTTCGGAGCCGAGGCTCTCAGAGTCGGTTTTCGCTGCTAGGAGCGTTGCGGTCACGAGCCACCTGGCGACTAGGGGGCGGGGACGCCTTCACGTTAGTGACCGAAACCCGAGTTACCCGATCGGGGTCGGTATGGGGCCTGGAGACCGGGGCTTGAGCGAGCGCAAACGGGTACCGATACAACTCGATGGCGACGGTTCCCGTCGATTCGACCGTCGCGGTCGTGAAGGGTGAGGCAAGTGCTGTGCTCCTGATTGTCGACCTCGTACTCGTGTCGCTCATCGTCGCGGCGTTGGTGGTCGCGTCGCGTCGGGGGCGGGCACGAAGGCGCAGTGCCTGTGCGGCGCGAGGTGTTTCGGATATCGCCGACATCATTCCCGGGGGTCTTGTCCTGCAGGGCGCCCGCCGCCCGCCGAGCCGACGGGCCGCTCCCCGCGCCGCCGTCGGACGAGCGACCTGGTCGGCGTCATCCGAGCGGAGCGAGACGGCAACGGACCCGCCGCTCGACGCTGCCGAGTCGCGAGGTCGCAAGACGGCGCAACGCGAACGCGTGATGCCCGAGGTGTGCAACGAGGAGTCGGTTGTGGTCGATCGCACCGACTACTTCCGCGCCGACGGCGAAAAGCGCTGAACCAGCTCCGACCGCTCGTCGTCATCACCAACAGGAACGGTGCGCCTACGCTCGGGCTGTGGCCAGAGCGAAGTTCCCCATCACCGGTGATCCCGCGGCCGACGAATTGCTCGTCACCGATCCGCTCGCTCTGCTCATCGGGATGCTTCTCGATCAACAGGTACCGATGGAGTGGGCCTTCCGCGGCCCGGCGACGCTCTCGGCGCGCCTCGACGGCCTCGACGCGGACCGGATCGCGGCGATGACCCCCGAGGCGATCGAGGCGGTCTTCAAGGAGAAGCCCGCGCTCCACCGCTACCCCTCTTCGATGGCCAAGCGGACCCTGGCTCTCTGTCGTCATGTTGTAGATGTCTATGGCGGTGACGCGGCGAAGATCTGGCGCGGGGTCAGGGACCCGGAGGTCCTGTTGGACCGTCTCCGGGCGCTTCCCGGCTACGGCGACGAGAAGGCCAAGATCATGCTCGCCATTCTGGCCAAGCGCTTCGGCCGAGCCCCCCGGGGCTGGGAGGCTGTCGCCCAGCCGTTCTCCGACGATCGGCCGCGGTCAGTGGCCGACGTGGATTCGCCCGAGGCGCTGGCTCGGGTTCGGGAGTGGAAACGGGCCCAGAAGGCCAAGGGCCGAACCAAATCCGACTGAGCACCATTCGCCGTTGGAGTGGGTCGATCGGCCCGTTGTCGGTATCGGACAGTTTCAATACTGTTGATCTTCGACCCCCGACACCCGCCGGCCTCCTCCCGGCCAGGAGGCGTACGGATGCGCAAGCACTCAGGAAACGGACGGCCGAAAACTGCCCGTATCCGAGGGATCGCCGGACGGACGGCCGCGATCGCGCTGCTGTTGGCCGTAGTGGGTGCCCTCGTCCCCGCGCTCGCGGCCGCCCCGGCCGCGGCCGCCGTTTGCGGCGCCAACGTGATCGTGTGCGAGAACGCCCTCCCCGGGAGCCCGCGTGATCAGTGGAACGTCGGCAACGACGGCGCCGTCTCGATCCAGGGTTTCGCCACCCAGATGAGCGTGAACGTCGGCACGACTGTTGGCTTCAAGGTGAAGACCGACGCGAGCGCCTACACCGTCAAGATCTTTCGCTTCGGGTACTACCAGGGCAACGGCGCCCGCCTCATCGACACCGTCTCGCCCAGCGCGACCCTGCCGCAGACCCAGCCCCCGTGTCTCACCGACGCGACGGGTCTCGTCGATTGCGGCAACTGGAGCGAGTCGGCGTCGTGGGCCGTGCCGAGCACCGCGGTCTCGGGTGTGTACGAAGCGCTTCTCACCCGCAGCGATACCCAGGTCGCCAGTGCGATCACCTTCGTCGTCCGCGATGACGCCAGCCGATCGGGAATTCTCTACCAGACCTCGGACGCCACCTGGCAGGCCTACAACATCTATGGCGGCAACAACTTCTACACCGGGACGAGCGTCGGCTACGGCGGCGCAGCCCACAAGGTGAGCTACAACCGGCCGGTCCTCGGTCGTACCAACGGCCTCGACAGCAACAGCTTCTTCGCGGCCGAGATGCCGATGGTCAGCTTCCTGGAGCGCAACGGCTATGACGTCAGCTATTTCAGCAACGTCGACACCAACACCCGCGGATCGCTGATCCAGAACCACAAGATGTTCCTCTCGTCTGGACACGACGAGTACTGGTCGGGCGCGATGCGAGCCAACGTCGAGGCCGCGCGCAACGCCGCTGTGAACCTCTCCTTCTTCTCGGGTAACTCCATGTTCTGGAAGACCCGCTACGAGCCGTCAATCGACGGCACGAACACGTCTGATCGAACTCTCGTCTCCTACAAAGAGACGCATACCGGTCTCGCTCCGGCGGCGGTCGACCCGACCGGCGAGTGGACCGGGACCTGGCGCGACCCCCGGTTCGCTTCCCCGCCAGACGGTGGCTGGCCCGAGAACGAGCTGATGGGCGGGCTCTCGACCGTCAACGGCATCCGCAACGATGCGCTCAGCGTGTCGTCGAGGTTCAGCGGCATGCGGATCTGGCGCAACACCGCCGTCGCGAACCTTGCTCCCGGCGCGACGTACACGATGCCTACCGGCACCCTGGGGTACGAGTGGGGAGGCGACGTCGACAACGGCTTTCGCCCGCCCGGCCTGGTTGATCTCTCATCGACCACCGTCGCGCAGACGCTCTTCGGAGCGCCTGGCGGCGGCGACGGCATCGGCGGCGGTGTCTTCACTCAATACGGACACGCCACCGGTCCAGGGCCTGCGACCAACAATCTCACGCTCTACCGCGCCTCGAGCGGCGCGCTCGTCTTCAGCAACCAGAGCGTGCAGTGGTCCTGGGGTCTAGACGCCGCGCACGACACTCCGGGAACGCCGGTGGACGTCAACATGCAGCAGGCGACGGTGAACCTTTTCGCCGACATGGGCGTCGACCCCGGCTCGCTGATGGCCGGCCTGACCGCTGCGGTCGCCACGACCGACACCGCCGGTCCGACGACGACCTTCACGGCTCCGGCGCCGAACGCGAACTTTGACACCGGCCAGCTCGTCACGCTAACCGGCACCGCGGCTGACGCCGGAGGTGTGGTCGGTACTGTCGAGGTCTCGGTCGACGGCAGCACCTGGCACCCAGCTACGCCAACCGGTCCGACTGGGTCCTGGTCGACGTGGTCTTATGCGTGGACACCGCCGGCGCTGGGCGTGGTGACCCTCCGGGCCCGTGCTGCCGATGACAGCGCGAACCTCGGCCCCACCGCAAGCGAATCGGTCACCGTCACTTACTCGTGCCCGTGCTCCATCTTCGGGCCGGCTGCGGCTCCCGCGAACTCCGACTCGGGTGACGCCACACCGGTCGAGCTTGGTGTGAAGTTCCGCTCCGACATCGGCGGATACGTCAACGGCGTCCGCTTCTACAAGGCCGCCGCCAACACGGGCAGTCACGTCGGTACGCTTTGGAGCCGCACCGGTGTAGCTCTCGCCACGGCGACGTTTTCCGGCGAATCGGTGTCGGGCTGGCAGGAGGTGGCGTTCTCGTCACCCGTCGCGGTCCAGGCGAATACCACCTACATCGCGTCCTATTCCGCGCCGAATGGGCACTACACGGCGGACAACAACGCGTTCACGGCTTCGGGGATCGACACCGCCCCGCTGCACGCCTTGCAGGTCGGAGTCGATGGTGCGAACGGTGTTTTCACCTCCAGTCTTGGTGCCTTCCCGATGTCGAGTTTCGCCAACACGAACTATTGGATCGACCCCGTGTTCACCGACAGCACCAACCCCGACTCGACTGCGCCGACGGTCCGGTCCACGACACCGGCCACCGGAGTGACCGGTGTCGCAACTACCGTCCATCCGACGGCAACCTTCAGCGAAGCGGTGCAACCGAGCACTATTTCGTTCAGCATGCGGGATGCAGCAAACAACGCGATCGCGGGGTCGAGCTCCTACAGCTCGGCGGCGCATCTCTCGACGTTCACCCCAACGGTGCCTCTCGCGATCAACACCGTTTACACCGCGTCCATCTCCGGCGTGCACGACACCTCCGGCAACCCGCTGGCCGCCCCAGTCTCATGGTCGTTCACCACGACGACCACCCCTGCCGATACCACGCCACCCACGGTGATGTCGACCTCGCCGGTCGCCGGCGCGATCAACGTCGCCAACACGACCTCGGTCCTCGCTACGTTCTCGGAGCCGCTGCAGCCGGGGTCGACTTCGTTCACACTGCGTGACGCCGCGAAGGTGTCTCTCGCCGGCACCACCAGCTACAACGCGGCAACTCAGACCGCATCGTTTGCACCATCGACTCCGTTGGCGTTCAACGCTGTCTATACCGCCTCGGTGTCGGGCGCGCAGGACGCTGCCGGCAATGCGATGACCGCGCCGACGACGTGGTCGTTCACGACCGCCGCGGCGGCTAGCGGATGCCCGTGCTCGATCTGGTCGGCCGGCGCGGCTCCGGCTGTCGCGGCGGTCGGCGACACTGGTGCGGTGGAGTTGGGGGTGAAGTTCCGTTCCGACGCTCCCGGCCAGGTCAGGGGTATCCGTTTCTTCAAGGGCACCGGGAACTCCGGTACTCATGGGGGCAGTTTGTGGTCGTCGACGGGCTCGTTGTTGGCGACGGCGACGTTCTCGGGGGAGTCGGCGTCGGGTTGGCAGCAGGTGATGTTCTCGTCGCCGGTCACCATCGCGGCCAACACGACCTACGTGGCCTCCTATTTCGCGCCTGTCGGCCGCTACGCGATCGACAGCAACGGTCTTGGCTCGGCGGTCGACAACGCTCCTCTCCACGCACTTTCGAGCGGGTCGTCGGGTGGTAATGGTGTCTACCGTTACGGCACGAGCTCCGGTTTCCCGAGCGCGAGCTATCAGAGCTCGAACTATTGGGTCGACGCGGTCTTCGCTGATGTCGTCGGACCCGATACGACGCCGCCGACTGTCGTGTCGACCACCCCGACTGCAGGTGCTACCGGCGTTGCGGTGTCGGTGGTTCCGTCGGTCGCGTTCAGCGAAGCGGTGCAGCCGGCCACCATTGCGTTCACCCTGCGCGATGCGGGCAATGCCGTGGTGGCGGGCACGAGCAATTACGACATCGCGACTCGGGTCGGCACCTTCACGCCGGGCGCTCCACTTGCCATCTCGGCCGTCTATACCGCCTCGGTGTCGGGCGCGCAGGACGCTGCCGGCAATGCGATGACCGCGCCGACGACGTGGTCGTTCACGACCGCCGCGGCGGCGTCGAACCTCTCGACCATCTTCTCCAACGGTGTGACGCCGAGCGTGAGCTCCTCTGGCGACACTGGTGCGGTCGAGTTGGGGGTGAAGTTCCGTTCCGACGCTCCCGGCCAGGTCAGGGGTATCCGTTTCTTCAAGGGCACCGGGAACTCCGGTACCCATGGGGGCAGTTTGTGGTCGTCGACGGGCTCGTTGTTGGCGACGGCGACGTTCTCGGGGGAGTCGGCGTCGGGTTGGCAGCAGGTGATGTTCTCGTCGCCGGTCACCATCGCGGCCAACACGACCTACGTGGCGTCGTACTTCGCGCCGAACGGCAGCTACGCGGTCGACAACAACTTTTTTACTTCTACCGGTTACGACAACGGCGCCCTTCACGCGCTCTCGACGGTGGCTGCAGGTGGCAACGGTGTCTATCAATACGGATCGAGCTCAGCGTTTCCGAGTGCGAGCTACCAGGCGTCGAACTACTGGGTCGACGTCGTGTTCGCGGCGGCATAGCGGCTCAATCAGTTCCGGTGTGACCCTGCCGACGGTCTAGGTGCCGGTGGTATCGGCCTCGTCGGGGCGGTCGACCGAGGTCGCGGGCAATTCCAACGTCACCACGGTGCCCCCGCCGTCGGCGATCGCGGCGGTGACCGTTCCGCCATGTTCATCCATGACGCCGCGAACGATCGAGAGGCCGAGTCCGGAGCCGGCCATCGAACGCGCCGCCGCAGCGCGGTAGAAGCGGTCGAACACGTGAGGCAGGTCTACCGCGGCAATGCCCGGTCCGTGATCCCGGACGGTGACGGCCCCGCCGAGTTGGCGGACCTCGACGACGGTGCCGGCGGGGCTCCATTTGCAGGCGTTGTCGAGAACGTTGGCCAGGGCCCGCTCGATCTGGGAACGACGGCCGTGCACCAGGACAGGCTCCTCGGCGAGCAGGCGGGTCTCGACCCCATGGGCGTGGAGGTTCGCTCGGTCGACGGCCCGCTCCACGAGCTCGTCGAGGCGCAGCGGGCAGGCCTCCTCTTCTTGGACCGCGGCGTCGTCACGGGCGAGCTCGACGAGGTCGCCGACCAGCGCGCTCAGCTCCTCCATCTGGGTGGTGACGTCGCCAAGGAGCCGTTCACGCTCGTCGGGAGGCATGTCTGGCTGGCGCGCCAGCACTTCTATGTTCGTTCGAACACTGGTCAGGGGTGTCCTCAGCTCGTGGCTCGCGTCGGCGACGAGCTGGCGTTGCTGTTCGCGCGAGGCGGCGAGCGCCCCGAGCATGGTGTTGAAGCTAGCGGCGAGTCTCCCGAGCTCATCGCGCCGATGGACGTCTATCGACGCGTCGAGGTCCTGGGTCTCGGCGACGTGCTCCGCGGCGGCAGTGAGACGTTCGACCGGCCGCAAGACGGCGCGGGCGACGATGAACCCGAGCGCGGCGGCGAGCGCGATGCCTCCGAGCGCGACGAGCACGAGAGTGATCCGCAATGACGCGAGGGTGTTGTCGATCTCGACAAGGGGCTTGGCGATCTGGACCGCGGTGCCGTTGCGGGCCGCGACGGTGATCATCCGGAGGTGCTTCCCACCGGCAGAGACGCTGCGGATCATTTCTGCGTTGCCGTTGTGGGCGATAGCTAGGTCTTGTCGGTCTACCGGGAGCTCGATGGCCTGGTAGCGGGGGGCGCTAGCGGTGCCGTCTTGGTCGATGACCTGTAGGTACTGGTCACTCCGGGGAAACGCCCGCTCCCTCGCCGCATCACCGAACGGCGCCCGGCCGTTGACGCGGGGAGCGTTGTTGATGCGCACGGCCAGCTCGCGCAGGGTTCGGTCTGACTCGTCGAAAAGGCGGTTGCGCACGGTGACGAACGCGATGCCCAATGCGATCGCGATCGCGATCGCGACTGCGGCGGCCGCAAGCACCGTGAGGCGGGTTCGCAGGCTCACGCGCTCACGCTCATCGGATCATGATCCCTCGCGCAGGACGTATCCCACGCCGCGGACCGTTTGGATCAGCCGCGGTTCGCCGCCTCCTTCTGTCTTGCGGCGTAGGTAGCCGATGTAAACGTCGAGCGAGTTCGAGCTCGTCTCGAAGTCGTAGCCCCAGACCCGCTCGAGGATGAGTTCACGGGTCAGCACCTTTCGGGGGTTGCGCAACAGCAGCTCGAGCAAAAGGAACTCGGTTCGGGTCAGATCGATCGCGCGCTCGCCTCGGAGCACCTCGCGCGTATCGGGGTCGAGCGAGAGGTCGGCGAAGCGCATCTCGGCCCCGTCGGGTTCGAGAGTGCGACGGAGCAGGGCGCGCAGGCGGGCAAGCAGCTCTTGAAGCGCGAACGGCTTTACCAGGTAGTCGTCTGCGCCTGCGTCGAGACCGGCGACACGATCGGGCACGGTTTCGCGGGCGGTGAGCATCAAGATCGGCACGGCATCGCCTCCGTGTCGCAGTCTTCGGCAGACCTCCAGCCCGTCGAGGTTGGGCATGAGCACGTCGAGCACGACGGCGTCGGCTGGTTCGAGGGCCTGGGCCTCGAGGGCCTCCTGCCCGTCGGCCGCGGTCGCTACGGTGTAGCCCTCGTAGCGCAGGGCTCGCGCGACGGCCTCACGCACCGCTTGTTCGTCGTCGACGACCAGGACCTTCACGGCCACATCATCGGTCGATGATCTGAGAAACCTGTGAACAATGCATTGGTTCTCTCAACTGCATTCCCGGTTGGTTGCTTTTCCGGCGCCCTACGACCAAACCGTAACGAACTCAGCGGCACGTCGGCCGTTCAGGTCGGGGCTGCGAGATACGGTGAGCCTCGTGACCCCTGGATCTTCATGAGCTCCGCAGCCGTGATCGTGCTGTTCGCCGTCGGCTACCCGATTTCGATCACCGTCATTGTGCGCTGGATCCCGGTGGTGCGCGAGCGGCGGATCCGCTGGTTCGTCGCCCACGAGCTCGCGGTGGCTGCGATAGTCGCCGGCTGGGCCCTATCCGGCGATCTGGGGGCGGTGGCGATCAACGCGACGTGGCTGGTGGTAGCCGCGGCCTGGTACGAGTTGGGCGGGCGACGACGTCGGCGCGTCGCACAAGTGAACTAGGTGGCGAGCAGGTAGTCCTCGAGGCGGGCGACGGTGAAGCCCTGCTGCTTGCAGATGGAGTCGAGCAGCAAGAGGTTCTGGACGAGATCGGTTCGGAAGTGGAACAGCACGATGTCGCCTGCTTGCATCTTGCCGGCCTGCCAGTCGATTCGACCGTCGTTCGCCGCCGCAGTCCAGTTCACGACATAGCGGTAACCACATGAGGCGGCGATCGACAGGGTCGCCGAGTTGTAAGCGCCGAACGGCGGCCGGAACAGGAGCGGACGGCGGCCGAACATTGTCTGGAGGTCGGCGAGCGGACCGCAGATCTCAGCCTGCTGAGCCTTCGCGCTCAACTTCGTGAGGTTTGAATGCTTGATCGAGTGCGCCTCGACCAGACCACCGAGATCCACGAACTGTTGGAAGTACGCCTGTCCCTGGCGGGCGAAGTCGCGGACGGGGAACACCGTCACCGGGATCTTCATGCGGCGCACAGTGTCGATCACCGCAGGGTCCCTGACTACGCCATCGTCGATCGTGACGAACACGACGCGATCCGTCGTCGGGACGCGACTGATCAACGGGGCACCGGATGAGCTGGTCGGGAGGATGACCGGTGTCCGAGGCGGCGCCGGCGGGAGGGCGATGGGATCGGGTTGGGTCGTCGTCGTCGTCCCCGCCGCACGCTTCGAAGCCGACCCTTGGGGTGGGGAGACGCGCGCGCCACCGATCCTGGAGGCCGCGCTGGAGTCGGTTCCCCGTCGGGCATCGAGGGCCAAGCCGATCGAGACCACGGTCAGGTTGACGGCGAGCGCCACCGCGATTGCGATCCATCCTCGTCGGCTCATCTGCGAAAGGAGTCTAGAGAACAGGGTGGAACGCGGCACCGCGGCCGTGTAGTGGCCGAGGAATATGCCATTCTCGGGGGATGGCTGATCACACTGCATCGATGCGTGAATGGGGCCTCGTCGAGGCCACGGAGCTGGAGCGGGTCGTGGTGATCTCGCCGCATCTCGACGATGCGGTTCTCGGTTGCGGTGCCCTGCTCGCGACCCAGCCCGGTTCGACGGTTATAACCGTCTTCTCCGGTGGACCGTCTGAATACCCCGATCCACCCACCCCGTGGGACGCGCTCTGCGGCTTCACCGCGGGCGATGACGTGCTCGGAGCGCGCAAGAAAGAAGACACGGCCGCGCTCGCGACCGTCGGTGCGGTTGCGGTGTGGCTCGACAAGACCGAACACCAGTATCTGGATCGGCCCGACTGGGTCGGCGTTAGCGGGGTGGTCGACGACCTCGAGGCCGCAGTCCGCGCCTGCGAGCCGACCCTCGTGCTGGCGCCCTTCGGGCTGGCCAATCCCGATCACGACGTCACGCACCAGGCCGCCCTGGTGGTGCGCGAGCGGATGCCGAAGCCGGCCTGGCTCTGTTACGAAGACACCGGTTACAAGCACATCCCCGGCATGCTCGCCTGGCGGGTCTCGCAGCTCTTCCGTCGGGGTATCTGGCCTACCCCGGTGGCGGTGCCGATCGATGCCGGCCGCGACGCGAGGTCGGCGGCGATCGCGTGCTACCCGTCCCAGCTGCTCGCGCTCGAGGCCGACTGGCAACTGGGCCCGAAGCTGGTCTCGCCCGAGCAGTACTGGCGGCTGGCTCCACCACCTCCGGGATGGGAACGCCTGTCGGCGGAATGAGCCGCGTCACGGGCTTTGTGCAGACGGACGTGACGCAGAGCGAAGTGCGACCTAGGATATTGCACGCCTGGTGTAGCAAGTCCTGCTAAACGTCTGCCGGGCACATTCGCAACCGGGGGGTTGATCAATGGCTGTGGCGACCAGCGAGCCGTCTTTCACCGAGCCGTCTGCCGACGAGCACCGAGACGGACCGACGAGCGGCCCGTATCTCCGGTGGACGTTGGCCCTGTTGTCGTTCGGTGCCGCGGCTCTGCACTTCGCCTACGCGCCGACGCATTTCGGCCACTACTGGATCTACGGCGTCTTCTTCGTGACGCTCGCGTGGGGCCAGCTTGCGTGGGGGCTCGCGGTGCTCGTCAAGCCGTCGCGCGTGTTGCTCTACGTAGGTCTGGCGAACATCCTCGTGCTCGCGTTGTACTTCCTGTCGCGCACGGTAGGTGTGGGTTTCGGACCGCTTGCGAGCACTACCGAGGCATTCGGGTTCCCCGACGTTCTGGTTGCGTTGCTCGAAGGTCTGATCGTCGTGGGTTGCGCCGCGCTGCTGTACAAGCCTGAGCTCGCGCGCCGCCCGCTCGCGATGGGATCGTTCTGGCCCGGGATCGCGGTCGTAACCGCAATTGCAATCGTCGTGGCGTCGACCGCATCCCTCAGCCCGTCCGTCGGTGGTGGCCACTCCGATGGCGGCGCCGATTCGCCGGTTTCGGCCAATGCGGCTGCAGCAGGCGGAGGTCACAACCACGGTGCTACTGCCACCGAGGCGACAACCGGTGGCCTGACGGGTCCGTCGAGCTCCAAAGATCCTGGGGTGGCCAACGCCACCACTCCGTGCGAGAAGGCGGGTCCTCCTTCGTCGGAGGGCCAGACCCAGGGCGAAGGTCACAACCATCGGGGCCCGACGGTCCAGAAGCCGTTGACGCGCGACGAGCGAATCACCCTCGAGGGCCAGCAAAACCTGGCCCGCACGGTGGCGGTGCGCTACCCGACCCTCGCCGACTCCAGGAAGGGTGGCTATGTCATGAGCACGACCTACATCCCCTGCATCGGTACGCATGTCACCAACACCGGTTTAGCGACGAAGTTCGACCCGGCAAACCCATCAGAGCTTCTCTACGACGGCACCGCACCCGACTCGAAGCTCGTCGGCTTGAGCTTTCTCGTGTGGAGCCCGAGCGGACCGCCCGTAGGTTTCGCGGGTGCCAATGACTTCTGGCACACGCACTCGGCCAACGGCGGGTTGTGCATAAAGGGAATTGTCATCGGCGCAGAGTCGATGAGCAAGGCGGAGTGTGAGCGCCTGGGCGGCAAGAAGGTCGGCCTCAAGGGCGTTTACATGTTGCACGACTGGATCGTGCCCGGCTGGGAGTGCAGCTGGGGCGTTTTTGCCGGTGAGTGCCCCGAGCTCGGGGGCACGGTCGGCAAAGACGCGTGGAGCTAGACCGCTAGGTCTTCATCTCCAGAGCTGTTGGAGCGCGGCCGCCGTCTCGGCGGCCCGCTCCCATGGCCACCAGTGCCCACAGGGCGACAACATCTCGAGGCGCGCACCGATTCGCGAGGCGAGCCGTTCTCCGAAGCGTGGATCCACGAACGGGTCGTCACGGCCCCACAGCACGAGCGCGGGGAGCTTCGGCATCGCCTCGATATCGGGCTGCCACTCGGAGCCGATGTCGACCGCGGAGCGGTAGAGGCCGAGTATGCACCGGCCCATCGTCGCGTCGATGTGCGGTGCTTCGATCTCGGCCAGATCCTGCGGCGCGCCCGCGGCCGCGAGGCCCTCGGCGCGCTCGGCGATTGTCATAGCTGCGAACGCGTCGACCATCGCCTCGCCCGAGCCGGAGGTCTGCCAGAGCTGCGCCATTTCGTGCCACTGGTACTCGTCGTCGACTGTGCCCGCGCCGCAAGCGAGCGTGCGCACCAGGTCGGGACGCTGCGACGCAACGCGTTGCACGATGAGACTGCCCCAGTCATGGCCCACGAGATCGACCGGTTCGTCGATCGCCTCCAGCTGCGTGACGAGCCAGTCGGCGTAGCCCTCCTTGGTGACCGAGAAGTTGTCGGGGAGTGGCGTGCCGAAGCCTGGGAGCGCCGGCGTCAGAACGTCGTCGCGGTCGAGCAGATCTCGCACCGGGCCCCACAGCATGGGCGTGTCGGGGACTCCGTGGACGAGCACAGCAGGCATGTTTCGACGCTACCTCCGGATCGGACCCGGTGCGCTCTAGTGCAGGGGTGACCAGGAAGCCGTCCGCAGGAGGCGGCTCTGCCAGTCGTCGCGCACTGCGAGGGCATCGTGCATCCAGGTTCCGGGTGCTTGGTGCTCGGCCGGGATCTCGGAGCCGATGAGTCGCCCGAGCGACGCAGGGTCGCGCACGCGCTGCCAGAGCACGACCGCGCGTCGCGAGCCGGAGCCCCACGCGGACTGCCACACCGTCTCGAGCGAGAGCATCGCTCGGCCTCCGTGGCGGCCTTCGGCGAGGCTCGGCGCGTAGTGGTCGCGGGCCGCCTCGAGGTAGGCATCGACCTTGCCTTCGTGCGGGCGGGCGGTGTCCTCCATGAACACGGTCAGCGGATGCGTGGCGATGGCCGTCGGTATCTCAGACAGATCCTCGACGATCGGCGGCGCCCACGGGACCGTCACGAGGATGCTCGCGTCGACCTCGTGACGGACACGGTCGACGTCGGCAGCCCAGCTGCGCAGGTCGCCGTCGCGCACCCGCTCGACGAGGCGCTCGTAGGCCGAGCCGTCGCGCACGAGTGTGAGCGTAACGACCTGGTACGCCCGACCGGTACCGTGCGCGAGATGCAGGTACGCGAGCAGGCGGGCATCGTCACCTTGGGCGAGCTCGGGGAGCCAGCGGTCACGGAATGCGGCCTCAAACTCGTGTTCCGAAGCGCCGGCTACGCGGTGAACCTCACGAATGATCAGCATGTGAGGAGCCTATGGGAGCGAACGGGCCCGGCCCACCGCTGCCGATGTCGGTTGTGCTTCCGTTTCCAGCTGTCAGGAACGTCAGGCATCGACCTCGATGGCGTTCGCGGAGTACGACCGAAGCCGGGTGCTCGCCGCTCGCAGGAGCGCCCGTCCGACCCGGGGGGCTCTGTCGAGCAACTTCGCGAACTCACGACGTCGGAACATGATGAGGGCAGTGGGTGAGAGAGCCGTCACCGTGGTTCGGCGGGGGGTTCGGGCGAGCGGCGCCATCTCACCGAAGGCATCGCCGGCTCCGAGGCGGGTGACGGCTTCTTCGGCAGTCTGCACGATCACCGCGCCGTTGAGGATGACGAACAGTTCGTCGCCGAACTCGCCGGCTGCGCAGATGACCTGGTCGCGATCGGCGTGGAGGTGGATGGCGAGCGATTTTAGGGTGCGCAGTTCGATTCCGGAGCAGGACTTCAGCACCTCGAGCGCCCCGGGGGTCGGGTCGGGGATCGTCTCGACGGTGTTCTCAGCCGGGCCCGGCGCATAGGTCTCCATCGTGTCCCTTCCTGGGATCGGCCTGGTGCCGGTTCGCGGCGCGACCTCGAATGCGCGCGCGACGACACTTCGGTGCCGGTCCGGCTTCTGGATGAGCTCGGGGCCTGGATGAGCGATGCGAGGGTGAGCTGAATCTCGAACGATCCCGGCGCAGGCGCGGGAGCGCCCCGGCGAGTGTCGGCCTCAGGCGAGGGCGTTGACCACGAAGTCGATGGCTCGGGTCAGAATTGCCACGTCGTCGGGGTCGATAGACGGGAACAACGCGATGCGAAGCTGGTTGCGCCCGAGCTTGCGGTAGGGCTCGGTGTCGACGATGCCGTTGGCGCGCAACGTCGCGGCGATCACTGATGCGTCGACCGACTCATCGAAGTCGATGGTCGCGGTCACGTGGCTGCGCGCCGCCGGGTCGTCGACGAAGGCTCCGGCCACCGGGCTCGCCTCGGCCCAGCCGTAGAGCACCTCGGCTGACCGGTCGCACCGGTCGCTCGCCCACGCGAGTCCGCCGTTGCCGAGCATCCATTCCACCTGGTCGGCGAGCAGGAACAGGGTCGCGAGGGCCGGGGTGTTGTAGGTCTGGTCGAGGCGGGAGTTCTCGAGCGCGATGTGAAGGTCGAGGCTCGGCGGCACCCAGCGATCCGACGCGTGTATCCGTTCGATGCGCGCGATCGCCGCGGGGGAGCACAGCGCGAGCCAGATCCCGCCGTCGCCGGCGAAGCACTTCTGCGGTGCGAAGTAGTAAACGTCGAACTGGGTTGGGTCGACAGCGAGGCCGCCTGCGCCCGAGGTTCCGTCGATCACGACCAGCTGATCGGGTTCGCTACCAGACGGTCGTTCGACAACGGTCTGTACACCGGTCGACGTCTCGTTGTGGGGCCAGCAATACGCGTCGACGGCCGCGTCGGCCCGGGCGAGCGGATGGGTACCGGCGGGCGACTCGATCACCTCGGGGTCTTCGAGGTGGGGCGCAGCCGTGATGACGGCGGCGAACTTCGAGCCGAACTCGCCGAAGCTCAAGTGTTGGGAACGCCGTTCGACGAGCCCGAAGGCCGCGGCGTCCCAGAAGCTGGTGGAGCCGCCGTTGCCGAGCAGCACCTCGTAGCCGTCGGGGAGCCCGAAGAGATCGTGCAGGCCGTCGCGGGCGCGCCGGACCACCGAACGAACGCCTTCGCGCCGGTGGCTTGTCCCCATGTAGGTGGGCGCGGCCGCGAGCAAGGCTCCGACGGACTCGGTGCGGACCTTCGACGGACCGGAGCCGAAGCGACCGTCGCCAGGGCGAAGCTCGGGTGGGATCACGATGTTGGGCATCACCGTCGACTCTACCGAGGGGTGTCCTGGGGCTCCGGTTTGATTGATTCCTGGTTTTCTGCCTCGTACCAGCGCGGTCGCTCGCGCCGGGCCCATGTGGCGCTGACGTAGCCCCGCATCATCCCGCCTAGCGCGACCGGATCCTTGAACGCGAACATCACATGACCGATCACCGCCACCCAGATCCCGAGAGCAAACCAGTCGTGCACGAAGGTTGCGCCGGTCCGCCAGTCGATCGGGAAGAGGGTGAACCACTTCATGATCGAACCGGTGGCGAGCATGACGAGCCCGGCCGCGCCGATGAACACCGCGTTGAGCTTCTGGCCCGGGTTGAACTTCCCGAGGCGAACGGATCCGCGGGTCCGGGCTCGGAACCAGCGCGACTCGCCCGGGGCGAAGCGGTTCAGCTCACGGAAGTCGCGGCGGAGTCGCGCACCATGTCGGCCGATCAGCGCGATGAGCAAAGGAACGGGGAGCGCGATCCCGCAGTAGACGTGTATCGCCCGGATCAACTCGCGTCGGCCGACGATGGCCGAAAGCGGACCTATATACAGGCTTGCGCCGGTCAGCATGATGACGAAGAAGAGCGTGGCGTTCACCCAGTGCAGCCACCGCTCGACACGGCCGAACCGCAGGAGCGGCGCTTCAGACCGGTTTGTCGTCTCGATCATTGGACCGTCCGATCCATCCATCGACGTCGTACCCGAGGTCTTCCCAATAGCCGGGCCGGACCTCCTTGGTCAGCTCGATCCCGTCGAGCCACTTGATCGATTTGTAGCCGTACATCGGCGCGACATAGAGACGGACCGGCCCGCCGTGCGCGTCGGAGATGTCGTCACCTTCGAGCTGATAAGCGACGATCACATCGGGACGCCGAGCTTGAGCGACGGTGAGGCTCTCGGTGTAAGTGCCGTCGAAGCTCGTGAAGCGCAGCGCGGTCGCCTCGCTCTTCACTCCGGCGCGGTCTAGCAGATCGGAGACCAGGACGCCCTTCCATTGGACATCGGGCACGCGCCACCCCGTCACGCACTGGAAGTCCTTGTCGAGGTGCGTCGGCGGCAGCGCCCTGAGCTCCGCGTAGGTGAGCTGGAACGGCGTGTCGACCAGGCCGTGCACCGAGAGCTTGTAGTCGGGCTTGGCTTTGTGCGGGAGATCTCCGGTGACGGTGTAGATCCGGAACCGACCGATGGGCAGGAGAGCCGAGAGCCCGGTGCCGTCTTTCGAGATGAGCGGGCCGAGGGCGCGCTCGAGCACGTCTTGGACCTTCGCGCCGAAGACGACGCCGAGCGCTCCGACGCCGAGGAGGCCGAGGAACAGGCGACGCCCGACCGGCGTGCCGGGAGCGGCGGCCTGGTCCAGAGCTTCCATGCTCCCAGCGTAGGGCCCTGGACGCCGCCCGGAGCCGCTGTCTCCTTACGATTCTCGAAACCCTCAGCGGGACCGACCACGAGATCAGGTCAGCGGTGATCGGTGCGCCTAAGACTTGCGCGCGCCGAGGGCTCGGGTGGGGTCGACAGTCTCGATCGGGTTTCCACTCGCGAGGGAATCGGCCACGGCATCGATCGCCTTGTGACTCCGCTTCCAGCCCAGGACCCCCCAACTCCGTTCGACGCTGCCGGCGCGAGCCGACACGCGCCACGGTCGTCGGAACAGCATGCGGCACGAGACACCGACGATCGCGAGCGCCACGACGATCGCGGCGTCGAGCACGATGGCCAGGACGGGGAGGACGATGGTGACGAACAGGCCGATGACGATCGCCGCGACGATGAGGACGACGATCCAACCCAACGGTCCGTCGTCGGGGATCCAGACGAGGCCGAGCCCATCGAGCCACTTCATCTTCTCCACCGACCGCGCGTCGGACCGTCGGGGCCGGGCGTCGGCTCGCCGTGACTCGTTCTGCAACGCGGCCCGCGGCCAACGCGGAGGTCGGTGAAGCCAGCGTCGACGGATCCTCCAGGTACGCCCGTCGGGGGCGGTGACGCGTCGCATTACGTCGATCAGGCCTGGGCCCGGCTCAGGGTGATGGAACGAACCCGGTCGATCGTTTCGATTTGGAGGAGGTCGGTCATAGCCCGACGCTATCCGCTGCCGTTTCGCCGGCGTGCGTTGGTGGCCGCCTCCGCGACCCATTCCACCGAAACATTTCCCGTTTATCTCGGACAGTTAGTATCCGAGATAATGAAGCTCTCTGAAGGCATCGAGTGGGGCCTCCACTGCGCCACTCTCGTCGCTCTCCTCCCGCCCGAATCCGCGCTTCCTGCTTCCCGGCTCGCCGAGTACCACGGGGTCCCCGGCTCCTACCTGGCCAAGCACCTCCAGGCCCTGTCCCGGGCCGGCATCCTTCAGTCGGTACCTGGACCCTACGGTGGTTATCGCCTCGCCCGTCCGGCGGCCGAGATCACCGTTCTCGACGTCGTCGAGGCGATCGACGGTACGAGCCCGGCATTCACCTGCACCGAGATCCGCCGGCGGGGGCCGACAGCGGTCCCGGCCCGCGAGTACCGACTCCCGTGCTCGATCCACGCGGTCATGGATCGCGCCGACGCGGCGTGGCGGGCTGAGCTGACGGCCACCACGCTCGCCGATCTCGTACAGCAGGGCATGACCAATGCGAGTCCGCAGGCGCTCACCAAGGGCGTTGTCTGGCTCCAGGAGGTCCTCCGATGAGATGTTTCGTCACGGGTGCGACAGGTGTGGTGGGTCGCCCGCTCGTTCCTCTCCTCGTCGCTGCCGGTCACGACGTGGTCGCGGTCGCTCGCAATGAGCGCAAGGCCGCAGCGCTGCGCGCCGTCGGTGCGGAACCGGTCGACGTCGACCTGTTCCAATCGAGTGCTGTGCGCGCCGCGACAGGGGGGTGTGACGCGATCCTCCATCTCGCGACCAACGTCCCCCCGGCGTCGAAGGCGGCGCAGCCCTCGTCGTGGGATCTGCACAACCGGTTGCGCACCGAGGCGACCGCGAACCTCGTCGCCGCGGCCGAGGCGAACGGTGTGACCCGCCTGGTCAAGGAGTCGATCACGTTCGTGTATCCCGACTGTGGTGACGGGTGGATCACCGAGACCACCGTGCCCGATCCCGCGATGCTGGCCCCGACCCTCGAAGGTGAGCGGCGAGCACTCGTGTTCGCCGAGGGTGCTCGCCGCGACGGCCTCGCCGAGCGCGTGACCGTGGTACTCCGCTACGGCCTCTTCTACGGCGGCGCTGGCAACCGGGGCACCGACGAGATGTTGCGTCTCGCCCGGTGGCGGATATCGACCACCGCAGGTCGACCCGATGCGTTCATGTCGTCGATCCACGTCGACGATGCCGCGACCGGGGTCCTGGCCGCGCTCGGCGCGCCGACCGGGATCTACAACGTGGTCGACGACGAGCCGCTGACGCGCCGCGATTACCTGGCCGTGATCAGCGGGGCCTTCGGGCTCCCGAAGCTCCGACCGCTCCCCGCCTGGATGTTCCGGATGGTCGCGGGTCGGACGGCCGGCGCACTCGTCGCTTCGCAACGAGTATCGAACCGCCAGTTCCTGGAGACGACGGGCTGGAAGCCGTTGTACCCGAGTGCCCGCGAAGGTTGGACCCATGAGGCGGCACGCGACACCGACCGCGAGGACCGAACGGATGCATGAACGATTCGCCCACGCGACCTCCGGCCGCATCGCGCTGGCCGTGCTGGCGTTCGGGGCGGCGCCACTCGCGTTCTGGGCCAGCTTGGCGCCGCGGCAGTTCTACGACTCCTTTCCCGGCGGCGGCCGGAGCTGGATCGCCGTCGACGGCCCGTACAACGAGCACCTGGTTCGCGACGTCGGCGCCCTCAGCCTCGCGCTGCTGGTCGTGACTGTGTTCGCGTTCGTCACGCTCTCAGTCCCGCTGGTGCGGGCCACGGCAGCAGCGTTCCTCGCGAACGGTCTGCTTCACCTGGGATACCACCTTCGCCACCTCGACCTCTACGACACCACCGACCAGGTCGCGAGCATCGGTGGTCTCATCGTGGTTCCGGTCGTGGCGCTCGTGTTGCTCTGCGCCACGATGCGTCCCGGCGCGACACGCCGGGCGCCGTCGAGCACCTCCGTGTAGCGCGCATCCACGCCCCGATCAGCGCCGTCCGACGTTGGGTCGCTTGCCGTGATTTGCCTTCTTGCGGCGCGACCGCAGGCGGCGCTTCTTCGTCTTCTTGCTCACTAGAGCCTCTCTCGGACCGGGATCAGGGCGCTCAGGCTAATAGCCTGCACCCTCGTGGAGCATCTCGGCCTCGTCGGTCTCGCCGGTTCTCAGCACGAATTGCTGTTCGCAGCCCTCACCGGCCTCGACGCGATCGGCGCCTCGGAACGGGTTATGGGCCAGTGCAGCCTCCCCGACGATCGCCTCGACCGGCTAGCCGAGATGTCGGAGTCGAAGAAGGTGGTCCACGCGACCTTCGAGATCGATTGGCTCCCCGCACTGTCGGCCGAGGCCGGCAAGGGGCTCGGGAGCAGGCTTCTCGGGTCGCTTCGCGATTGCGATGCGGTGCTCTTCGTGGTCCGGGCCGGCGACGGCATCGATCCCGCCGACGATCTCGCCTCGCTCGAATTCGAGCTTGTGCTCGCCGACCTGGCCTCCGTCGAGCAACGGCTCTACAAGCAACGGCGGGCATCGAAGGGCGACAAGACCCTTGCCTCCGAGATCGCCGCGCTCGAACGGGCCGAGGCTTCGCTGGGCGACGGCGTGCCGATCTACCGCTCCGAGCTCGATGCCGACGACCGCGCCCTGCTCGGGCCGGTCTTCATGCTCACGAACAAGCCGGTGTTGGTGGTCGTGAACGTGCCGGTCGACCGGCTCGACGAACTCGATGCTCTGGCCGCGCCCTTCGGCGACGACGCGCTCGCGGTGTGCATCGAGATCGAGGGCGACCCCGACGTCGTCGCGGCCATCGGAACGGATCGAGTCGAGTTGCTCGCCGACCTAGGGGTGAGCGAGAGCGTGGTGCCGCGTCTCGCTCGGGCCGCTCACCACATGCTCGGTCGTCGTACGTTCCTAACCACTGGCGACAAGGAGAGTCGTGCGTGGACCTTTCGCGCCGGCGCCCGCGCGCCCGAGTGCGCCGGAGTCATTCACTCCGACCTCCAACGTGGGTTCATCCGCGCCGAGGTCGTCGGCTGGCAGGAGCTTCTCGACATCGGCTCCTGGGTGAAGGCAAAGGAGCTGGGCAAGCTGCGGGTCGAGGGCAAGGACTACGAGGTCGCCGACGGCGACGTCGTCGAGATCCGCTTCAACGTGTGATCCGGTCTGCGGAGGCGCGCTATGCCCTGGCTCGTACGAGCGGCTGATGTGCTGGCAGCGGCCGAGGTCGCGCGCTCGGGTCGGGAGCGGCGTAGGGGGCTGCTCGGACGCGACGGCGTGGAGGGCGCGCTCGTGCTGGCACCGTGCCGGCACGTCCACACGTTCGGTATGCGCTTCCCGATCGACATCGCCTTCTGTGACGGTGACGGTGTCGTTCTGCGGGTCTGTTCGTTACCGCCCTGGCGCCTCGCCCCCGTGGTGTTCCGGGCTCGATTCGTGATCGAAGCCGAGGCCGGCGCGTTCGAGCGATGGGCATTGCACGAGGGCGACATCATCGAGATCGAGTTGTGACAGCGTCCGATCCCGACCCTGATCTCGTCGGACGCGGCGCGCTCGTGCTGGTCGGTACCCCGATCGGAAATCTAGGTGATCTTGGCCCCCGCGCCCGCGACGCGCTCCGTGACGCCGACGTGATCGCGTGTGAAGACACTCGACGGACCCGGGCGTTGCTGTCGGCCATCGACGTTCCGGCTGGAAATCGGCTGCGGTCGGTGCATGCCCACAACGAGACCGAGCGTGCCGTGCACATAGTGGACGAGATCGCGGACGGGAAGCGGGTCGCGTATGTCACCGACGCCGGAATGCCCGGGATAAGCGACCCCGGGGCCGAGCTCGTGCGGGCATGTCTGCGTGCGGACCTCTGCGTGGAGGTCGTTCCCGGCCCGACCGCGCTCACCGTTGCCTTGGTGCTTTCCGGGCTTCCCACCGAGCGGTTCGTGTTCGACGGGTTCCTGCCCCGCAAGGGCGCCGATCGGCGCACCCGCCTAGCCGCGCTCGGGTCGGAACCCCGGACCGCGGTGCTCTACGAATCACCGCGTCGTGTCGCGGCCACCCTTGCCGATCTGGTCGAGGCGTGCGGGCCCGAGAGACCTGTCGCTGTCGTCCGAGAGCTCACCAAGCTCTTCGAGGAGGCCTATCGCGGGACGCTCGCGGAGGCGGCCACCCTCGCCGCCCACCATCCGGCCAGGGGCGAGCATGTCATCGTGCTGGGCGGAGCACCGGCTGGTTCGGTGAGCGACGACACTGTCGTCGACGCGGTCCGTGACGCGCTGGAGAGTGGCGCCTCGGCACGAGACGCGGCGACCGCGGTCGCCGCTGAGCTCGGTGTTGCCCGTCGGCGCGCCTATGAGGTCGCGCTCACTCTGCGAAACTCGTGAGTCTCCCGACGCACCCGTTGCAGACGCGCTTCGCCGCGAATTCCCGCAGATCGGTGCCCGTGCCGCAAAAGATGCACCGGGTCTCGACCTTCGTCAGCAGTATGCGGCTTCCCTCGACAGCGATCTCCACCTGGTCGCCCTCCCGCAAGCCCAGGTTTCGTCGGATCTCGACGGGAAGCACGACCCGTCCGAGTTGGTCGACTTTTCGGGTCACTCCTGAAGTGCTCATCTTGATCGGCCATCAACTCCGCGTCGGTAGCCCGGCCCGGTCGGTATCGTAGAGCGGCGTGACCCGCCCTTTCTACGTGACGACGCCGATCTACTACGTGAACGACGTGCCGCACATCGGACACGCCTACACGACTGTTGCTGCCGATGCCCTGGCTCGATGGCGACGCCTCTGGGGCGACGACGTCATGTTCCTCACCGGGACCGACGAGCACGGCCTCAAGATCCAGCGTGCGGCCGAGGCGAACGGGGTGACGCCCCTGGAGTGGGCCGACTGCATGAGCGCGCGCTTCGCCGAGACGTGGGCACTGCTCGACATCAGCAACGATGACTTCATCCGCACGACCGAACCCCGCCACTCCCGGGCCGTGGGCGAGTTCCTCCAGAGGGTGTACGACGCCGGCGACATCGAGCTCGGTACCTACGAGGGTCTCTACTGCGTTGGTTGCGAGTTGTATTACGCCGAAGACGACCTTGTCGGTGGGAACTGCCCGATCCACGGGACCCCGGTCGAACGGGTGACCGAGGAGAACTACTTCTTCAAGCTGTCTCGTTTCGAGGATCGCCTCCTCGCGCATTACACCGAACATCCCGAAGCCATCGAGCCGGCGGGGAAGCGCAGTGAGGTGCTCGGGATCATCAAGCAGGGTCTGCGTGATTTCTCGATCAGTCGGACGTCGATCTCGTGGGGTGTCCCGCTCCCGTGGGACACGAACCACGTGGCCTACGTCTGGTTCGACGCGTTGGTCAACTACTGCACCGCCATTGGCTACGGCAACGACCGGGCCCGGTTCGACCGGTTCTGGCCGGCCGACTACCACCTGGTGGGCAAGGACATACTGCGTCAGCACGCGGTGTACTGGCCTGCGATGCTGATGAGCGCCGGGGAAGCGCCACCGAAGCATGTGTTCGCGCACGGCTTCCTGATGGTCGGCGGCGAGAAGATGAGCAAGTCGGGTGCCGGACAGATCTACCCCGCCGACCTCGTGTCCGAGTTCGGTGTCGACGGCTTTCGGTACCACTTCCTGGCTGACCAACGTTTCGGGCCTGACGGCGACTTCAGCTACGAGGCGATGGTCGCCCGCTACAACGCCGATCTCGCGAACAACTTCGGCAACCTCGCGAACCGGGTGCTGAACATGGCCGTCACCTACTGCGATGGAGTGGTACCTGATGAGCGCGCCGATGGCCCGCTGGTCGACGCGGTGGCATCTACCTTTGGCGCGCAACAGACCGCGTTCGAACGACTCGACTTCGCGTCTGCGTTCGGCGCGGTGTGGGATCTGATCCGCGCTGCGAATGCGTTCATCGAGGACTCCAAGCCGTGGGCGCTCCACAAGTCGGGCGACGCCACCGCGACCGCGGCTGTGATCGGCGATTGTCTCGAGGCATTGCGCGTCATCGCGCTCCTCGCGTCACCGGCTATTCCGCGCGCATCGGCGGAGCTCTGGAGACGGCTCGGTCTTTCCGGTGCTCCGACTGACCAGAGGCTTCCGGATGCTGCCAATTGGGGCGGTCTCGCGGCCGGAGCGAAGCTCGACAAGGGCACGCCGCTCTTCCCCCGTATCGATACGTGATCCGGGGCATCGAGACCGTGACCGGAACTGGTGAAGAAATGACCTGGATCGATTCGCACTGCCACCTGCAGATGCTCGATGTTCCTGTCGACGAGGTGCTGGCGCGAAGCCGCGATGCAGGGGTCGAAGGTGTGGTGTGCGTCGGCACCGATCTCGAGTCGTCGGCCACGGCCGTCGAGCTCGCCGGCCGTGAGGACGACGTGTGGGCCGCGGTGGGTCTCCATCCGCACGATGCGGCCGCACGACCGGCCGAATGGCCGGGGTTGGTGGAGCTGAGCACGGCCGACCGGGTCGTGGCGGTCGGGGAGACTGGTCTCGACTACTTCTATGAGCACAGTCCGCGTGACGAGCAGATTGCCAGCTTCCGCTTGCACATCCAGCTCGCGCACGAGCGTGATCTCGCGTTGGTCATCCACTCGCGCGATGCGTGGGACGACACGTTCCGCGTGCTTGGCGAGGAGGTGATGCCTCCGCGCACGATCGTCCACTGCTTCACCGGTGGGCCGATCGAAGCGGAACGCGCGCTGGCATTGGGCGCGCATCTTTCGTTCAGCGGCATTGTGTCGTTCAAGAACGCCGATGACGTGCGCGCCGCCGCGGCGATCACGCCGATCGACCGCATGCTGGTGGAAACCGATGCGCCGTTCCTGGCTCCGGTTCCGCACCGCGGGCGCAAGAACGAACCCGCGTTCGTCGTCGATGTCGGCGTGGCGTTGGCCGACGCGACCGGTCGCGATCTGGAAGCAGTGGCGGAGTCGACACGATCCGTGGCGCGCACATTGTTACGTTTGTAACGCGCTCGCGGAAACGGCGCAGACGGTTCGGGTCTTTCTCGGCAATGATCGGTGACACGATGGAGGGTGTGACCGCGATCAACCCGGGAGAACTGCGCAGCCTTCTCAGCGCGCATGGCTTGCGCCCCAGCCGTGCGCTCGGCCAGCACTTTCTCGCCGACCCCAACACCGCCCGCCGAATCGTCACGCTTTCCGGTGTCGGCCCCGGTGACCACGTGCTCGAAATCGGCCCCGGTGTGGGCTCGCTCACCGTCGCGCTAGCCGGCGTCGGCGCCCGCGTCACCGCGCTTGAGCTGGATCGCCACCTTCTCCCTGTCCTTGACGACGCCTTGGGGCGTGCCGGTGTCGCTTCATCGGTGCAAGTGGTGCAGGGCGACGCGTTGGCCGTCGACCTGGACGCCCTACTGGGTGGGACTCCCCACGTGATGGTGTCGAATCTCCCGTACAACGTCGCGGTTCCCATCGTGATGCGAATGCTCGGTGAGGTTCCGGCCATCGAGCGGATGCTCGTCATGGTCCAGCGTGAGGTCGGCGATCGACTCGCGGCCGGGCCGGGAACGAAGGACTACGGCTCGGTGTCGGTCCGCGTCGGCTACTACGCCAAGGCGCGTCGGGTCGGGCTCGTTCCCCCGACGGTATTTCTCCCTCCGCCCAAGGTCGACTCCGCGCTCGTGGAGCTGGTCCGCCACGTTTCTCCGCCTGTCGATGTGCCGTCGGTCGAGGCGCTGTTCTCGCTGGTGCGTGCCGGGTTCTCACAGCGACGCAAGATGCTGCGGCGGGTGTTGCGTACCAGGTTGGGCGATCGCACCGACGCCGTGCTCGTTGCCGCCGGCATCGATCCAGCGGCACGCGCCGAGACGCTCGACCTCTCGGCCTGGGCAGCGCTGGCCCGGGTCGCGACCCCGGTCGGGAACGGGCCGACGGGTGAGTGAAACGCCCTCGATCGTCTCGGGCTACGCGCCGGCCAAGCTGACCTGGTCGCTCCGGGTCCTCGGCACCCGCCCCGATGGTTTCCACGAGCTCGAAGCGCTCACCACGACCGTAAGCGAGCCACGCGACCTGGTCACGCTCGCAGCCTCGGACCACGGCATCACGCTCGCGGTGTCGGGTGTTGATCGCTACGTGCCGAGCGATCCGACGAACCTCGTCTGGCGAGCCGCTGCAGCCGCGGGTTTCGAGATGGCGATCACTCTGGAGAAGCAGATCCCTGCGGGTGGAGGGCTCGGTGGTGGGTCATCGGACGCGGCGGCGGTGCTGCGAGCACTGCGTGACCACTTCGGCCTCGACCCAGATCGGGCCGAGGCCATCGCGGCCGAGCTCGGTTCCGATGTGCCGGTATGCCTCCGTGGGGGCACCGCGTGGATGCGAGGCAGGGGTGAGCGGGTCGAGAGCATCGCCGGGGTCGGGTCGACCGCAGTGGTGATCGCGTCGCCGCGGATACACACCTCGACACCGGCCGTCTTTCGGGCATGGGACGAGCTCGACGGCCCCCGCGCCACCCGTGCCGTAGCGGCGCCACCAGCTCTCGCCGGTCTCGCATCGGGCCTGTTCAACGACCTCGAGTCCGCAGCCGAGCTGGTCGAGCCCGGACTGATCGAGTTCCGCCGCGCGTTCCACGCGGCCGCGGCCAGTGAGCCGATCCTCGCCGGGAGCGGATCGGCCTACTGCGTCTGGATCGAAGACCTCGACCGCGCACGCGCGACGGCGGCTCGGGTGGAACGAGAGCTCGGAGTCGCGGCCTTTGCCGGAATGGCAGGTGGCGTGTGACGCGAGCCGCCGCGGGTCGTGACGACGCGCGTCAGCGGCCCTGTTGACGACGCTGCCAGCGCGTCTTCTTGAGGAGCTTCTTGTGCTTTTTCTTCCGCATTCGCTTGCGGCGCTTCTTGATCAGCGAGCCCATGAGGGCCGTGACGCTACCGGGAGAGACGGAGGAATGCACATCGCTACGGAATCGGGTAGCGGGATCCGGTCGTGAATCCGTCGGGAACACCGGTTGGCCAGGTCTGCCGATCCCGTTGGCGAGCGGGGTAGCGTCATCGGGTAGATCGGGGGTGGTGTAACGGCAGCACGGGGTCCTTTGGAGTCCCAAGTCGAGGTTCGAAACCTCGCCCCCGAGCTGGCGGGACCCGCCGATCTTTCGGTCGCCGAGCTGCGGGTCGCCGATGACGGGACACGGGAGAGAGGGTTCGTCGATGACTGGGGACCGATGACCGGCTATCGGCCGTTGACCGCCGTGGTGCTCGCAGCCGGAGAAGGCACCAGGATGCGATCGACCACCCCCAAGGTGCTTCACCCGCTCTGCGGAAGACCGATGTTGCTGCACGTGGTCGATGCTCTGGTCGCGTTGCCATTGGAGCGGGTCGTCGTCGTGGTCGGGCACGGAGCCGAACGCGTGACCAAGACCCTCCGTGAGCAGGTCGCGACTGAGCTCCCGATCGAGTTCGTCGAGCAGCGGGTGCAACGCGGCACCGGCGACGCCGTGAGCGTCGCGCTAACCGCGTTTGCCGACGATCCCGATACCGACGGCGACATCATCGTCATGCCCGGCGATGCCCCGCTCGTTCGACCTGAGGTGCTGGCGAGGCTCGCGACCGTGCATCGCGAACATGACGCCGCGGCCACGGTGCTGACCGCGGAGCTCGACGAGACGACCGCTGATTTTGGTCGGGTCGTGCGTGACGAGAAGGGGCGCCTCGATCGAGTGGTCGAGAGAAGCGACGCGTCGGAAGAGGAGCTGTTGATCGGAGAGGTCAACACATCTATCTATTGCTTCCGACGCGGGCTGCTCGCGCCGGCGCTGCGCCGCCTGAGCCCCGAGAACGCGCAGGGGGAGTACTACCTCACCGATGTGCTCGAGGTGCTCCGCAACACCGGCCACGCGGTAGTGGCGGTATCAGCCGATGATCCGACGGCGTCGCTGCACGTAAACGACCGAGCCCAGCTTGCCGCGGCCGAAGCAGTGCTGCGGGAACGCATCAACTACCGGTGGATGCGCGAGGGCGTCGGGATGGTCGATCCGATGCACACCTACATCGACGCGTCGGTGGAGCTCGAGCCCGATGTTCGTCTGCTGCCGGGGACGATTCTCGAAGGCCGCACCGTCATCGGCGCGGGCTCCGTCGTCGGGCCTGATTGTCGGCTCGTCGACACGATCATAGGTGAGCGCGTCGTGATTCAGAACGCGGTCGCGCGTGACACCGAGATCGGCGACGATTGCACTGTTGGCCCCTTCGTGTCGTTGCGCCCTGGGACCAGGCTGGCCGCGGGCGCGCACGTCGGCACCTTCGTCGAGATGAAGAATGCCGACATCGGCGAAGCGGCGAAGGTGCCCCACCTTTCGTACATGGGTGATGTCGAGATCGGGCCTCGGGCCAATATCGGCGCGGGGTCTATCACCGCGAATTACGACGGCAAGCACAAGCACCGCACGAAGATCGGCGCCGATGCGCGGATCTCATCGAACACGGTGTTCGTCGCCCCTGTCGAGGTCGGCGACGATGCCCACACGGGCGCCGGCGCGGTAGTGACCCGGGACGTGCCTCCAGGAGCTATGGCCAAGGGCGTGCCTGCTCGGATCGACGAGGGCTGGGCCGAGCGTCGAGCCGGCGAAGAGCCGGGCGGAGAGCCTGAAGCTCCGCAAGCCGACAGTACCGAGACCTGACCGCCCGACGCGTGCCAGGATGGCCGTATGGAGCTGGTCCCAAAGAAGCGGTTGATGCTCTTCGCGGGAAGCGGCCACCGGTCGCTCTCTGAGGAGATCTCCGAGAGTCTCGGCGTACCGCTCTCGTCGGTGACGTTGTCGAACTTCGCGAACGGCGAGCTCTACTGCCGTTACGACGAGAACATGCGGGGCGCCGACGTCTTCGTCTTGCAGACGCATTGCGAGCCGATCAACGACCGCATCTTCGAGCAGCTGATCATGATCGACGCGGCCAAACGCGCCTCGGCCAAGCGCATCACGGCCGTGTGCCCGTTCTACGGCTACGCCCGCCAAGACCGCAAGGCGGCCGGACGGGAGCCGATCACAGCGCGCTTGCTCGCAGACCTGCTCACCGTCGCAGGCGCGGATCGCGTCGTCACAGTTGATCTCCACACAGGCCAGATCCAGGGCTTCTTCGACTTTCCCGTCGATCATCTGACCGCGGTTCCGCTACTCGCCGACTACGTGGGGAACCGGGTCGACGGTGAGGTGACGGTGGTCGCGCCCGACGCGGGCGGCGGCAAGCTCGCGCGCCGGTTCGCCAACTGCCTCGACATCGAGGCAGAGCTCGCGTTCGTCGACAAGAGTCGGCCCAAGGGCACACACAACATCGCGGTTGCCAACGATGTCGTCGGTGTGATCGAGGGGCGTCACTGCGTGCTCGTAGACGACATGATCGACACCGCCGGTTCGATCACTGCGGGCGCGGAGCTCCTGATGGAACGCGGGGCTGAATCAGTCATCATCGCGGCGACGCACGGCCTGCTATCCGGACCCGCGGTCGACCGTCTCAAGAACGCGAGGGTGCGCGAGGTCGTGGTGACGAACACGCTGCCGATCTCCGACGAGAAGCGGTTCGACAGTCTCACCGTGCTGTCGATCGCCCCGATTGTGGCCGAGGTCCTCGGCGCCGTCTTCGGCGACAAGTCGGTCAGCGAGCTCTTCCGCGGCGACAACCTCTAGCCCGAGACCCAACGCACCTAGGGTGGATGTCGTGATCGAGCAGCCCAGCACCAAGCCGGCCCGGAAGTGGAGCGCGCTCCGCAAGTTCTACGAGACTGCGGCCGACGGCGACGCGGGGGCCTTCCCGCGCTACGAGCTCCAGCTCGAGCAGCTCCGTAGCCTCGCGGGTCAACTTCCCCCGTCACCCCGCTTCCTCGACCTCGGGTGCGCGTCCGGGGCCTGGTCGGAGCGCGTCGCCGCGACGCTCGGGGCGTCATCGGTTGTTGGCGTCGACCTGTCGACGAAGGCGTTGCGCGGCGCCTCCGAGCGAGGGATCCAGGCGGTCTTCGCTTCCGTCGACGGGGTCGTGTTGCCGTTCCGGAGCGGCTCGTTCGATGTGGTGATGCTCGACGAGGTGATCGAGCACCTGGTCGACACCGACGGCATCATCGAGGAGATCCATCGCGTCCTGCAGCCCGACGGCGTCCTCGTGTTGTCGACCCCGAACCTCGCCGCGTGGTTCAACCGGATCGGCCTGCTTGTCGGGCTCCAGCCTGCGTTCACCGAGGTCGCCTACTCCGGGGTGTACGGCAGGCCCGGCGACGAGGTCGTCGGTCACCTCCGGCTCTTCACCTGGCGTGCGCTACGGGAGTTCCTGGGCGCCCACGACTTCGCCATCGTTTCGGTGAAGGGGGCTCCGTTCCACGGCCTTCCCCGCCTCGCGCATCCCCTCGATCGGCTCGCGACCCGCTCCCCCTCGGTTGCTGCCGACCTGCTCGTCGTAGCGAGGCCAGAGGGCCTGCGTTCGCCTGGAGCCACCTCGCGTGGCACAATCTGACGTTCCTGTTCCCTCCTGAGGACGTTCTCGCGAAATGGCCGATGTAGAGCTCACCGCTGAAACGCGCTCGGAGCGCGGTTCCCGCCCCGCCGGGCGACTCCGCCGCACCGGAAAGGTCCCTGCCGTCGTCTACGGCCTCGACACCGACCCGATCTCGGTGACCGTCCCCGAGCGAGACCTTTCACACCTCCTCGCCGGCGAGGGCGGCGCGAACACTCTGATCCGCCTCCAGGTCGACGGCGACGAGCAGCTCACGCTCGCGCGTCAGATCCAGCGTCACCCGACCCGTGGTGATCTCGTACACGTCGACTTCGTGCGGATCCGGCGCGACGTCGCGGTGACCGCCGAGGTCCCGCTCCACCTCGTGGGTGAGGCGCCCGGCAGCCGTGACGGTGGCCTGGTCGAGCAGCTCATCTTCAGTCTCACGATCGAGGCGAAGCCGGCCGATATTCCGAACGTGGTCGAGGTCGACATCTCGAGGCTCGAGATCGGCGATCAGATCCGCATAGCCGAAGTCTTCGTCGCCGAAGGCGTCGACTTCCGCCACGAGGACGATGAGCTCGTCGTGCAGGTCGTGGCGCCACGTCTTGCCGATGTCGAGCAAACGGCCGAGGGCGAAGAGGGGGCCGAGGGAGCCGAAGGCGCTGCTGGGTCGGGCGACGGCGAGTCGTCGGGCGACGCCGGCAGCGACTCCGAGTAGCCGGTGCTGCGGCGCGGAGCGCGCGCCGACCGCACCGGAACACCAGCCGACTTCCTGGTTGTCGGGCTAGGGAACCCCGGTGACGAGTACGCGAAGACACGCCACAACGTCGGTGCGGAAGTCGTCGAGGTTCTCGCTCGGCGTCACGGTGCGCGGTTGCGCAAGGCCAAGAAGGAGCTCGCACTCGTCGACGAAGTACGAATCGGTACGTCGCGCGTCGCACTGGCCGTTCCGCTCACCTTCATGAACGACTCCGGCCAAGCCGTGCAGGCGCTCGCCCGTCGCTTCGGTGTAGAGCCGACCCAGATTGTGATCGTGCACGACGAGCTCGACCTCTCGGTTGCGGTGCTGAGGGTCAAGAACGGTGGCGGCCTCGCCGGCCACAACGGGCTCCGATCGATCAAGCAACACCTCCATGACGACCGGTTCGCCCGGGTGCGAATCGGTGTCGGCAAGCCCCAGAGCAAGGAACAGGGTGCCGACCACGTGCTGAACCGATTCTCCAAACGGGAACGCACCGAGGTCGACGTCACAGTCGAACTGGCTGCCGACGCGGTCGAGTCGATCGTGGCCGACGGCGTCGACACCTCCATGAACCGCTTCAACTAGGAGAGATCAGGCGGGTACCCAGGCGGCGTGGAAGCCGAACGGAACGCGCTGTGGCATCCGGATCCGCGCGACCGGCCCCTTGCGCACCTCCGAGGCGTCGAGGATCACGAGATCGCTGGTGCCGGTACGCCTGTCGTAGAGGAAGGTGAGCACCCACCCGTCGCCCTCGTGTGCCCCATCGGCCACGAAGAGCCCTTCGCCGGCGTGTCTGCCGGCCCCCGGGTTCCATACCTCGTCGCGACCCGTGCGCATGTCGCGTGCGGTCACTCCGGCGAAGTCGACCGTGCCCCTGCGGGTACGGGTGTCGGCGAACCACGCGTGGCGATACTGCCGGCCGCGTCGGCGCGGGTCGACAGTCGGTAGGTCCATGGACCGCTCGCCGATCGGCTCGTCGGAGACGCGAAGCTCGGCACCCGAGGTGTCGACAGTCCAGCGGTGGGGCGTAGAGGGTGTGGCGGTTATGTCCTCACCCGCGGCGAAGACCGACCGCAGTCGGCATCCGTCGATCACGACTTTGGCACCGTCGCGATGCGCGTTGATCCCGTGGAACACGTAACACGGCTCGATCTCCACCCAGCGGATCGCGCTCGCAGGTCCTCCTAATGGCATCACGCCGAGCCGCGCGCCGTAGGAAGGAGTCCACGTGTAGGGCATCTCGTTGCGCACGGCGCGCTGGATGTCGAAGAGCACGGGCATCTCCCAGAACACCACGTCGGTCTCTGTGATCGCGAAGTCGTGCATCATCGTCGACGACGTGACCGCGACCTCCTCGCTCGTCACAAGCCCGCCACTCGAGTCGGCCACGTGATAGGTGAGATACGGAGGGGTGAAGCCGTAACCGAAGAAATGCATTAGCCCCGTCGCGGGGTCGATCTTCGGATGCGCGGTCATAGCGGTGCGAAGCCGGCCGCCGAAGTCGTACGGGCCTACCGTCGCGAGATCGTCGGTCGAGACCTCGAATGGGAAACCGACCTCGCCGAGGCTCAGCAGCCGGCCGCCGTGGTGCACGAGCGAGACGTTGCTCTGGTTGTTGGCGCCCCCGGGCGCACCACCTCCGCCGCTCAGGATTCCTTTGCCGCTCGCGAGCATCTCGGTCCGAACCCACCGGTTCCGGTACCAGCGCGCCTTGCCCCGTTCGAGGCGGACGCCGTGGATCATCCCGTCACCGAGGAACCAGTGTGCTGAAGGTCCGTGCGCCGGGTTCGAGCCGTTCCGCACGAACAGACCCGAAAGCGAGCGGGGAATCGCGCCGATGACCTCGAGCTCGAGAGCGTCGACCTCGCGCTTCACCGGCGCGAAGTTGCCCCGCAGCCACCAGGGTCGCGAGCTCGACGGCGCGTCGCCGACCATGGCCGCGAACCCGGGTGTTCCCGGCGCCGCTGCTGCTGCCGCTGCCGCGCCCACAACCGCCGACGCGTAGCCGGTGCGTCGCAAGAAATCGCGCCGTGACCATTCCATCCGTGGTCCCCCTGTCCCCGTCCTCCGCCGCCTGATTGCCTGCGGACTCTAGGAGCTGTGGGACAACGTGGGTCGAGGAGTCGGGTGATGGGCCTGGCCGGCGAACGCGTGTTCGAGATCGTCTATCGTCGACGCCACCCGGGGAGCGGCGCAGCTTCCGGGGTACGCGCGCGCTTAGACCGACAGAAGGCCGATGACCGAACCTCCGATGACCGAACGGACCGCGCCCCCACTAGCCGATCTGGCCCGGCTGCTAGCCGCGGAGCCGGCTCTTGTCGCGGCCGCGACGGGCTCGGCTCCTGTGATCGCGGTGCCCGATGCGGCGCGCGCTCTGTTCATCGCTGGGCTAGCCGATCTCGGTACCCGCCGGCCGGTGCTGGTGGCGGTCCCTACCGGCAACGAAGCCGAACGCATCGCCCACGATCTCGGCGCGTTTCTCCCCCCGGGAGATGTTGAGTTGTTCCCGGCGTGGGAGACCCTGCCGTTCGAGCGGGTCTCGCCTGCACTCGAGACGATGGGTCGACGACTCCGGGTGATGTGGCGACTGCGCACGGGCGGCGACGCGGTTCCGGCGGTGATCGTCTCGCCGGTGCGCGCGCTGGTGCAGCGACTCGGACCGCACGTCGAAGAGGTCGAGCCGATCGTGATCCGGCCCGGGGATCGCGTCGACCGCGACCTGCTCGTCGAACAACTGGTAACGGCGGGGTACCGCCGTGAGTACCAGGTGGAGGCGCGCGGCGAGATTGCCGTGCGAGGCTCGATTCTCGACGTCTACCCATCGACCGACGATCACCCGGTGCGCATCGACCTGTGGGGCGACGAAGTCGAGCGACTCTCGGGTTTCTCGGTCGCCGACCAGCGCTCCACCCGTGATGTCGCCGAAGTGGTTGTCTTTCCGTGCCGGGAGCTGCTCCCGACCCCCGAGGTCAGGGCCCGCGCCACCGCGCTCGTCGCGTCGGCGCCGTGGGGCCGCGAGCAGTGGGAACGGCTTGGTGAGGGTCAGACGTTCGACGGTATGGAGTCGTGGCTGCCGTGGCTCACGCCCGACGAGCGCCTACTCCCCGATCTACTTCCCCCGACCGCGTCGGTATTGCTCGTCGAGCCGCGCCGCATGCGTGACCGTGCCGGCGAGCTCCGCGACGACGAAGCCGCGTTGGCGGCGGCGTTGGCGCCCACGTGGGGTGCGACCGCCGACGACGAAGTAGCCCGCCTTTCACTCGATTTTGAACGCCTGCTCGAGCACACCAGGGCCCGAACGGTGTCGGTCGTAAACGCTCCGGAAAACCCCGACACTCCCCACCTGGTAGCCAGCGCGTTCGACCCGGTGGTGGGCGACGTCGACGGTCTCGCGCAACGGCTTCGATCGCTGCGCGCGAACGGCGCCCGCGTGATCCTGGCTGCCGAAGGTCGAGGTTCTGCCGATCGGCTGCGTGACGTCCTCACCGACGCGGGCGTTGACTCCGGGATCGAGATAGTTGTAGCGCCACTCGAGCGCGGAGTGATCGTCTCCGGAGCCGGAATAGCGCTCGTGGCCGAAGCCGATCTCACCGGTCGTCGGCGGGTGCATCGACGAGCACGCGGTGCCCGCAAAGGCGCCGACTTCTACGACGACCTGAAACCGGGCGACTACGTCGTGCACCACCAGCACGGAGTCGGTCGGTACGGCGGCATGGTCACGCGCTCGCTCGGCGGCGCCGAACGTGACTACATGCTCCTGGAGTACAAGAGCGCCGACAAGCTCTACATCCCGACCGATCAGGTCGGCTCAGTGCGGCGCTACACCGGCGGTGACAGCCCCGCGCTGAGCCGGCTCGGAGGCGGCGAATGGCAGAAGACGCGCTCGCGCGTTCGGGCCGCGGTGCGCGAGATAGCAGCCGAGCTCGTCGTGCTGTACCGCCAGCGGCTCGCGGCGACGGGCCACGCCTTCCCCGAAGACACCCCGTGGCAGCGCGAGATCGAGGAGGCCTTCCCCTACGAGGAGACTCCCGACCAGCTCGCCGCGATCGAGGCCGTAAAGGCCGACATGGAGCGGTCGGTTCCGATGGATCGGCTCGTGTGTGGCGACGTCGGCTACGGCAAGACCGAAGTTGCGGTGCGGGCCACGTTCAAGGCTGTCCAGGACGGCAAGCAGGTCGCGATCCTCTCGCCCACGACCTTGCTCGCGAACCAGCACGGCCAGACGTTCCGGGAGCGCTTCGCCAACTACCCGGTCAGAGTCGAGGTGCTGTCGCGCTTTCTCAGCGCGAAGGAGCAGAAGCACGTCGTGCGCGAACTCGAGTCGGGTGAGGTCGACGTCGTCATCGGCACGCATCGACTGCTGTCGAACGACATTCGGTTCAAGGACCTCGGCCTTCTCGTCGTCGATGAGGAACAGCGTTTCGGAGTGAAGCACAAGGAGAAGATCAAGCAGCTGCGTGCCGACGTCGACGTTCTCACACTTACCGCGACCCCGATCCCGCGCACGCTCGAGATGAGCCTCACCGGGATTCGCGACCTTTCGCTCGTGAACACGCCGCCCGAGGACCGTCAACCGATTCTCACCTACGTGGGGGAGTACGACGACCGCGCCGTCGCCGAAGCGATTCGTCGTGAGCTGTTGCGCGAGGGCCAGGTCTTCTACGTGCACAACCGCGTCCAGGACATCGAGATGACCGCGATGCATGTGCGCGAGCTCGTCCCCGAGGCGCGGATCGCGATTGCGCACGGCCAGATGGACGAGTCGTTGCTGGAACGTGTCGTGCTCGATTTCTCCGATCAGATGTATGACGTGCTCGTCTGCACGACGATCGTCGAGAGCGGCCTCGATATGCCGACGGTGAACACGATGGTCGTCGACCGCGCCGACCTTCTCGGGCTCGCGCAGATGTACCAGCTCCGGGGACGCGTCGGCCGGCGTGGCCAACGGGCGTATGCGTACCTTTTGCATCCGCCAGACAAGATTCTGTCGGAAGAGGCCTATGAGCGACTCAAGACGATCGGCGAGTTCACCGACCTCGGCTCGGGTTTCAAGATCGCGATGCGTGACCTCGAGATACGCGGCGCGGGCAACATGCTCGGCGAGATCCAGTCGGGTCACATCGCGGCCGTGGGCTTCGACCTGTACTGCGAGATGGTGACCGAAGCCGTCGGTGAGCTGACCGGAACCGGCCCCGAGATCATCGCCGAGGTGGTGATTGATCTCCCGGCCGACGCGCACCTTCCGCGTGACTACGTGAGCCGAGATGACGTCCGCATCGAGGCGTACCGCCGATTGGCGGCGGTGGGAACACCCGCCGACGTCGATGACATCCGCGGCGAGTGGCTCGACCGTTACGGCCCGCTGCCACCCGCGGCCGAGGCGCTCCTCGCTGCCGCGCGGTTGCGTGCGGAATGCCTGCGGATCGGTGCGACGAGCGTGACCGTGCAGAAGGGCCTTGTGCGCATCGCGGGGGTGGTGCTCAAGGAATCACAGAAGGTGCGCCTGCGCCGCCTGGCCCCGAAAGGGGTGGTCAAGGAGCACGAGCTGATCCTCCCGCTCGATGCCGAGCCGGCCGGGGCCGCATCATGGGTGCTCGAGCTGCTCGGCGAGCTGATCCCAGCTGAAGCGGGCGCCCCGGTACCATCCTCCTCGTCATGAAGCGACCCCTGTTCCTCCTCGCCCTCCTGCTCGCGTCCGTGCTCGGTGTTTCCGCGTGCTCCGGTGGCGCCAGCGGCTACGCCTACGTCTTCGACGGTGCAACCACCACCCAGGCGACCGTTGACCGGGAGCTCGTGGCGCTGAAGGACAACAAGCTGTTCGCGCAGGCGCTGCAACAGAGCAGCACTCCGGTGGCGTTGTCGAACACGAATGGCTCGATCAACGCCGACGTGTCGGCCGCGTGGGTCAACGCCTTGGTGCAATACGAGGCGATCGATCGGGCCATCTCGGATCAGAAGATCTCGGTGACTGACGCCGACCGCCAGCAGGCGACGACACAGGTGACGCAGCTGTTTGGTACGCAGCAGGTCTTCTCCAAGTTCCCCAAGTGGTTCCGAGACCGCGAGTTGGCGCGTGAGGCCGCCAAGGTCGCGTTCGTGCGCAAGGTCGCGACCGTCCCGACAGAGGCTGAGGCCCAGAGATATTTCACCCAGAACCTCGCCCGGATTTGCCCGTCGGGAAAGGCCATTTCGCATATTCTCGTCGCCACCCAGGCCGAAGCCGACGAGATCGAGAAGGAGCTGGCCGGCGGCGCCGCCTTTGCCACGATCGCGCAGCAGAAGTCGACCGACACGCAATCGGGCGCGCAGGGAGGTCTGCTCGGCTGCTTGGCTGCAGGTCAGACCGTCGCGGAGTTCCAAGCTGCGACCGACGCGCTTGCGCCCGGTGAGACCTCGGCTCCGGTGAAAACGCAGTACGGCTGGCACATCATCCGCGCGCAGCAGCCGTCCTACGAGCTGTTCGCGACCCAGGTGCGCTCCGCGCTCGAGCGCCAGAGCGCGACCCAGGTGACCGCGAGGATCGCCAAGCGCGTCGCGAAGGCAACGCTGAAGCTCAATCCCCGGTACGGCCGTATCACCCGCGACGCCTCCGGACTCCGGATCGTCGCCGCGAAGCCGCCCGCCGTGCGCAGCGAGCCCGCGACCACCAGCACGACCCAGTCGGCCAACACGGGGGGCTCGATCCCGAAAACCCCGACTGTGCCGACCCCGCAGCCCACGGGATGACTCCGGGCCAGGTCGTGGTCGTCGGCCTCGGACCGGCCGGTGCCGATCTCATGCTGCCCGCGGCCCGAACTGCGATCGTTCGGACGCACCGCCGGTTCGTGCGCACGTCCCGTCATCCGGCGGTCGCCGAGCTGTCTCGGCACGGGCTCGACTTCGAGAGCTTCGATGCGCGCTACGAGGAGGAATCGGATCTCGAGCAGGTCTATTCGTCGATCGTCGCCACCCTGGTGTCGGCAGTGAGCGAGGGTGGAACCATCGCGTACGCGGTGCCGGGGAACCCGGCGGTGGCTGAGCGCACGGTGACGCTTCTCCACGAGGCGGCCAAGCGCGGCGAGATCCACCTGTCGGTCATACCGGGCTTGTCGTTCGCCGACCTCGCGTGGTCGAAGCTCGGTGTCGATCCGTGTGCCGGTGGACGCATCGTCGACGGCCAACGCTTCGCAACCGACGCGGCGGGTCTGTCGGGTCGGCTTCTCATCGGTCAGTGCGACACCAAGCTCGTGCTCTCCGACGTGAAGCTCGCCCTGCTCGAGGTCCTCGGGCCTGAGGCGCCGGTCACGGTGCTGGCGCGCCTCGGGCTCGCCGACGAGTTCGTCCACGATGTTCAGCTCGTCGACCTCGATCGTGTTGTCGAGCCGGATCACCTGACCACGCTGTACGTCGACACGGGCAAGGCCGAGGTTGCGGGGGAGTTCGCCCGTCTCGTCGAGCTGATGGAGCGCCTCCGGGCTCCCGGTGGATGTCCATGGGACGCTGAGCAGACCCACCACTCGATCTCGCGTTACACACTCGAGGAGTCGTACGAAGTCGTCGAGGCGATCGAGGCTCTTCCGATCGGCGCGCCCGAGGGTGGCGTCGATTCGGCTCCCGATGCCTACGCCGCGCTCGGCGACGAGCTCGGCGACCTGCTGTGTCAGGTCGTGTTCCATTCGGTGCTGGCTCGTGAAGCCGGGGCGTTCACCGTCGCCGAGGTGGTCACCGGGATCCACGACAAGCTGGTTCGCCGTCACCCGCACGTGTTCGGTGACCCGGGTGATCCGATGGCGGGGGCGACGACATCCGACGATGTGATGCACAACTGGGAACAGATCAAGAAGCACGAGAAGGCGACCGATTCCCTGGTCGAGGGAATCACCCCTGGTCTGCCATCGCTGCTCTACACCCACAAGCTCTTCCGCAAGGCCGCGTCGGTCGGCCTGAACCCCGGAACCCTCGACGAAGCGATCGGACGAATCGAAGATGCCGCGAGCCGGCTCCGGGCCGGCGACGACCCCGAGATCGCGTTGGCGGATCTGCTTGCCGGCGCGGTGGTGGCCGCCGGAGCGCGGGGGGTCGACGCAGAATCGGTGCTTAGGGGCTGGGCTGCCCGCTTCCGGGAGCGCTTCATCAGGGCAGAGGGCCTAGCCGCAGATCAGGGGACCCACCTCGGGGACCTGGACCCTGCCGGCGTAACCGCCCTCTGGCTTCAGGCCACGCCCACCTGAAGCCAACCGGCGAAAACCTGACCAGCACGGGTCGCGGTGCCACGGTGGGATCCGAACCCTGGGCTAAGTTCGTCACTCCAACAACACCAGCACCATTGATTACTGGCGTCATCGTCCACCGGCCCCCGACCTCTCGAGCTGCCGTGAGCATCATCGTCGACGTGACCGGGCGGGAAATCCTCGATTCCCGTGGCAACCCCACAGTGGAGGTGGAGGTCGAGCTGGCCTCCGGAGCGACTGGTCGCGCCGCGGTGCCGAGCGGCGCGAGCACGGGCGCCCACGAAGCGGCCGAGCTCCGAGACGGTGGCGAGCGATTTGGTGGCAAGGGCGTCGAGGAGGCTGTCGCCCACGTCGACGACGAGATCGCCGAGGCGGTCATCGGCATCGAGGCGCTCGATCAACGGGGTCTCGACTCGGCGCTCATCGAGCTCGACGGCACCGACGCAAAGTCGCGGCTGGGCGCGAACGCGATCCTCGGTGTGTCGCTTGCGGCTGCGAAGGCGGCGGCCGATGAGTGCGAGTTGCCGCTGTACCGCTACGTCGGCGGTGTGAACGCGCACGTTCTCCCCCTCCCACTCCTGAACGTCCTCAATGGCGGGGCCCACGCTGACTCGAACGTCGACCTGCAGGAGTTCATGCTCGCGCCGGTCGGTGCGGCGAGCTTCGCCGAGGCGCTGCGATGGGGCGCCGAGACCTACCACGCGCTGCGGAGCATCCTCCATGATCGGGGCCTTTCCACCGGTCTCGGCGACGAGGGTGGTTTCGCGCCGAGCCTTCCCTCGAATGAGGAGGCCGTGAAGCTCCTCCTCGAAGCCATCGCCAAGGCCGGGTACACCCCGGGCGACGAGATCGCGATCGCGCTCGACGCCGCTTCGACTGAGTTCTTCGTCGATGGCGCGTACCGGCTCGAAGGGGAGGGTAGGACCTGCACCCCGGCAGAGTTCGCCGACTACCTCGCCGACCTTTGCGCCCGGTACCCGATCGTGTCGATCGAAGATGGCATGGCCGAAGATGATTGGGACGGTTGGGCTGCTTTAACGGAGCTCATCGGCGATCGCGTCCAGCTTGTTGGAGACGACCTTTTTGTGACCAACGGGGAGCGGCTCGCGGAGGGGATCACGCGCGGTGTCGCCAACTCGATCCTGGTAAAGGTCAACCAGATCGGCACGCTCACCGAAACGCTCGACACGATGGCGCTCGCGGGCCGGGCCGGGTACACCTCCGTGATGTCACACCGCAGCGGCGAGACTGAAGATGTCACGATCGCCGATCTCGCGGTGGCCACGAACTGTGGGCAGATCAAGGCCGGCGCGCCGGCCCGCAGCGACCGCGTCGCCAAGTACAACCAGCTCCTGCGAATCGAGGAGCAACTCGGTGAGGGCGCGGCGTACCTGGGTGGTGCCGCGCTGGCGAGGGCGGCTACGCGCAGTGACTGAGTTCTTCCGCACCCGTGCCGCGTTCGTGCGCGCGACGGTAGCGTCATTGATCCTCATCGGGATCCTCTTCGCGTTCGTGTTCCCAACCCGGACCTGGTTGCAGCAACGCTCAAAGGAATCCGACGCACAGAGCGAGCTGTCGTTGTTGCGCGACCAGACCGCGAAGCTAGAGGGCGAGGCCGCGAAGCTGCGTCTTGACCAAGAGGTCGAGCGAGTGGCCAGGGCTCGCTTCGGTCTGGTGATGCCCGGAGAGCAGGCGTGGGCCGTCGTGCCGTCTCCGACCACTACGACCACCACCACAACCACGACGACCACGACGACCACGACTAAACCGAAGGGTTGACGCCGAGGCGCGCCCGCTGATCAGCGGGACGTGCCCGGACGGGCGGGCCCTGCGGGATGCCGTCGCCTCCGAGAGTGGCGGCAGAGATTCGTAGACTCTGGCTGTGCCTGCATCGCCAACCGACGTCGACGTGCTTACCAGGCTTCTCGGCCGCCCGCCGCGTGCTGACTTCGACATCGTCGTGCGTACCACCGCCGGTGATCCCTTGGTCATTCGCAACGCACCGCTGTTGATCGACGGAACGCCGATGCCAACCCGATACTGGTTGGTGGATCCCGAGTTGGCCAGGGCCGTCGCGCAGCTCGAATCTGCGGGTGGGGTGCGTAGCGCCGAAGCTGCCGTCGACCCCGACGAGCTTCGGGTCGCGCACGCCGCCTACGCAACTGAACGCGATGCCGCGCTCGACCCCTTGCACGATGGACCGCGGCCAAGTGGTGGAGTGGGAGGGACGCGCACCGGAGTGAAGTGCCTGCACGCGCACTACGCCTACCTTCTTGCCGGCGGAACCGACCCCGTCGGGACATGGGTCGAGGCGCGTCTGTCGGCTGAATCCCCCGACTCGGTGGTATGAGACTCGCCGCGGTCGACATCGGGACGAACTCGGTGCGCCTCCTCGTTGCCGAGGTCGGCACCGACGGATCGGTTCGCACGCTCGACCGGCGCATGCGTATCACCCGACTCGGTCAGGGTGTCGACGCGAGTCGCCTGCTCGCGCCCGAGGCGATTGAGCGGACGCTTGGCGTGTTGCGTGAGTACCGCCAGGTGATTGCCGAGCTCGGAGCTGTGCACGTGCGGGCGACGGCAACCAGCGCGGCGCGCGACGCGCTGAACCGCGACGACTTCTTCGGGCCGGGGCGCGAGGCACTCGGCGTCGAGCTCGAGCTGTTGGCGGGCGAGGAGGAAGCGGCGTTGTCGTTCTTGGGCGCGACCAACGATCTCGACGAGCCCGGTCCGTACCTCGTGGTCGACATTGGCGGAGGTTCGACGGAGTTCGTGGTCGGGACCACGGAACCGACCGGGCTGGTCTCTGTGGACATCGGCTGCGTACGAATCACCGAGAAGTTTCTCCACTCCGACCCACCGGCACCAGAGGAGCTCTCGCAGGCGGTATCCGTCGTGCGTGACCATCTCGCCGACGTCAGCCGAACAGTCCCCGGGATCGCCGATGTGGCGACGGTGATCGGCCTGGCCGGTACGGTCACGACAATCGCGGCCATTGATCTCGGCCTTCCTGCTTACGACCCGGAGCAGATCCATCACTTCCGGCTCTCCCGAGAAGCGGTAGAAGATGTGTTCCGCACACTCGCGACCGAGTCAGCGGAGCACCGTCGGCACAACCCCGGGCTGGAAGCAGAGCGCGTCGATGTGATCGTCGGAGGCGCGGTCGTGTTGGCATCGGTGATGAGGGCATTCGAGATAAAGGAGATGCTCGTTTCCGAGTCCGACATTCTCGACGGGTTGATCCTCAGTCAGATTATTTCGAGAAACCCCTAATCACGAGGCCCGGTGGCACCGAACACTCAGTGAGGAGCCAAAGAAGCCCGCGAGCCCGGGATGCTCCCACCATCAAGTGAGCGGAGCGTTTCGAGATGGAGCTGAGCGACTTCACCGGCACCCTCAAGCAGATGACACCGGCGAACGTGCACGCCGTGGCCCGGTCGCATGCCGAGCACCACAGCTCAGCGGCCGACGAGATCGAAGCGACGCGGGCGGTGGTCCACATCGACACCGTGCTGCGGAAGCACGCCCGCACCCGTGACGCCGCGCACGCGGCGTTCGCGGCGACCCGTGCCGTCGCCTCCGCAGCCGAGGCGGGCGACATCTTGCTCCCCGATCCGGAGGTCACCCAGGTCGCGCGCGCCGCGGCTCTCATCGCCCGCGGCCTCGTCGCCGGCCGGGAAGCCGATCCCGACGTGCGGTGGCTGCTCCTCGAGTGGTCGACGCTGTTCGCGCCGGCGTAGCCCGCCGCGTACGATCACGGCGTGCCCCTGACTGATCGACTTCTACTCGGACCCGGACCGTCGAACCCGTATCCCGAGGTCGCCGCCGCGTTTGCACGGCCACTTCTGGGGCACCTCGACCCCGAATTCCTCGCCCTGCTTGACGAAACCTCTGCCCGACTGCGGACGGTCTTTCGCACCGAGAACGAGCTCACGCTTCCGGTGAGCGGTACTGGTTCCGCGGGGATGGAAGCCTGCTTCGTGAATCTGGTCGAGCCGGGCGACCACGTGATCATTGGCGTCAACGGGGTGTTCGGTGAACGGATGTGCGAGGTGGCCCGGCGCTGCGGCGCTGCGCTCACGCGCGTCGAGGCGCCGTGGGGTCGCGCGATCGACCCCGAAGCGTTGCTCGCGGCCCAACGCTCCCGCCCCGACAGCCGGTTCGTTGCTGTCGTCCACGCCGAGACGTCGACGGGCGTGGAGAATTCGATCGCACCGCTAGCCGCTCTGCAGGAGACCGACACGCTTCTGCTCGTCGACACGGTGACATCCCTCGGTGGAATTCCCCTGGAGGTCGACGGGTGGGGGATCGACGCCGCGTATTCCGGCACCCAGAAGTGTCTCGGGGTGCCACCGGGTTTATCGCCGGTCACCTTCTCTGCTCGCGCCGTCGATCGGATCCGCACCCGCGATACCCGGCCGCAGTCGTGGTACCTCGATCTCGGCCTCATCGGTGACTACGTGGGCGCCGCCCGCAAGTACCACCACACCGCGCCGATCGCGATGATCTTCGCGTTGCACGCCGGCCTCGGCGCGGTGCTCGACGAAGGTCTCCCCGCCGGGTGGGCGCGTCACCGGGCGGTGGGTGACCGGCTGCAACGCAGCCTTCCCGAGCTCGGGTTCCGGCTGCTCGCGGAGGAGGGGCACCGACTGCCCCAGCTCACGTCGGTCGCGCTCCCGCCCGGGGCCGACGACGCCGGGCTCCGCAAGGCGCTGCTCGAGGGTTCGGGCATCGAGGTCGGTGGTGGCCTCGGTGAATATGCCGGGATCGCGTGGCGGATCGGTCTCATGGGCCACTCTGCACGGGAGCGGTCGGTGACGACGCTGCTCGGCGCGCTCGGCGAGCTGCTCAACTGAGGAGACCCGAGAGGCGGGGCGACTATTGCTCCGGATCTGGAGGCGCACCCGGTGCCGGTGCGTCGCGCAGCATCGCGGCGCGGTAGTACCGCATCTCTTCGATCGACTCCCGGATGTCGTCCAGTGCGCGATGGCTCTCGGCCTTGTCGGGACGGCCCTTGTACACCTCGGGGTACCAGCGCCGACACAGCTCCTTGAACGACGACACGTCGATGCTGCGGTAGTGCAGGTACTGGTCAACGACCGGGAGGTACTGGTCGAGGAAGCGGCGGTCGACGCCGATGGAGTTACCGCACAGGGGAGCGGTTCCGGGTTTCGTCACGTGACGGGCGAGGTACTCGAGCACCTGCGTCCCGGCGGATTCGAGCGAAACACCAGAGGTCTCGATAAGAGGTAGGAGACCGCTGCGGGTGTGCATCTTCCTTACGTAGTCGTCCATCTCGGCTAGTGCCGCGGGCGGCTGGTGCACGACTAGATCCAGTCCCTCGTCGACGATCTCCAGGTCGGAGTCGGTGATGAGGACCGCGATCTCGACGATTGTGTGGCGGGAAACCTCCAGGCCGGTCATCTCGAGATCGATCCAGACGAGGGGGTCGAAGGAGGTCGGATCATCAGCCACGGCGCCACGCTACTAACCTGACCCGCGGTGCGCGACGAGGGACCCGTGCTGACGGGGCCACGGCTGTTCCTGCGGCCATTGCGGAGCTCCGACCATGCCTCGTGGCGGGCCGTGCGGGAGCGGAGCCGTAACTGGCTCGAGCCGTGGGAGCCCATGCCCGAACCCGGGAGCCCCGACCCCGTCACCGACTTCGATGCGTTCAGGGCGCGCTGCGGAGCATGGGATCGTCAGCGTCACTTCGATTCCGCCTACGGCTTCGGCCTGTTCCGCCTCGACGGGGCTCTCGTTGGCGAGATCAGCCTCGGCAGCGTGCAGCGGGGTCCGTTCCAGGCGGCGTTCATCGGCTATTGGGTGGATCGTGAGCACGCCGGCAAGGGATACGTTCCGGAGGGCGTGGCGCTCGTCATGCGCTACGGGTTCGACGAGCTGCACCTACACCGCCTCGAGGCGTCGATCGTGCCCCGTAACGCGCCTAGCCGTCGCGTCGCCGAGAAGCTTGGAATGCGCGAGGAGGGAATCGCGCTGCGGTTCCTCCAGATCCAGGGTGTCTACGAGAATCACGTTCGCTACGCGATTACGTCGGAGGAGTGGCAGGCCCGCGGCGCAGAGATCACGCAGCGCTTCCTCACTTGACCCGATCCCTCGGCCCCGAAGCTCGGGTGATCAGCCGAGGTCGAGCCAACCCTGTTTGAGCGACCAGACCTGACGTCGCAGCTCGACCGCGAGATGGCCATCGAACGAAGTTGCCCAAGGTGCCTCGCGTAGGCTCGCCTTCGTCGCGGCCGTCAGTTCGCTCGGTACCGACGCGGCCTGGGCCGCGAACGTGACGCTCACGTCGACCAGCTCGTCGTCGGGTACGCAGCGCCAGGCCAAGCCGCGCTCGAAGGCTTGCTGTCCGTCGAGGCGTTCGCGGAACAGCACCATCGCCGCAGCGGCCTGCGGGCCCAGGGCCCGTTCGAGGAGCCATGTGTGTCCACCACCGGGATGGAGGCCGATGGTGAGAAAGCGGGCGTCGAAGCGAGCGCTGGTGCCGGCGATCCTCACATCGCAAGCGAGCGCGAGGTTGAACCCGGCACCGACCGCGGCACCGTTGACCGCCGCGACCGTGGGCAGCGGTGAGCGGAGAACGCGCAGGAAGCCGTCGTAGATGTCGCGAACCGCGGCCGGGTCGTTGTCGGCTCGGTCCACGTCGCCGAGCGCAGTGAGATCGCCCAGATCGGCGCCCGCGCAGAACGCGGGTGGCGCGCCCGTGATCACCACCGCGGTGGTTTCCGGGTCGGCCTCGAGCATGTCGAACGCCGCCACGATGTCGGCCACGAGACCGGCGGTAAGCGCGTTGCGGCGGTCGCGGTCGTCGAGGGTGAGCACCGCGACCTGGTCGTGTCGATCCATGTGCAGGGTCACAGGCGGCGGGTTGACCTGTCGGCGTTCACGGATCGGTGCGGACGATGGCAGGAGAGTGGCGAAAGAACGTCTCGACGTCGCTCTGGTAGCGGTACGACGGTTGCTTGTCGCCGATCACGTGCTCGAGTCGCAATCCCCGTGCGAACGCGTCGACGGTTCCCGCGGTCGTGTAGTTGTACCGGTAGCCGGTGCGCTTGAATCGACGGTTGTCGACCCCGCGCCCGTAGCGCAGAAGGCTGAGCATCTCCGGTGGTAAATCGATGACCCGGGTCATGCGCAACGGCTCGACCGCCCAGTTGGTAAGCAGCGGTGGCAGCGGAACGCGGGGCTTGCCGACGATCGCGCAGACCTCGCTCCATGGCAGGGTTCCGTCCCCGGCGATGTTGTATACGCCGGGCACATCGTTGGTGGTCGCGAACAGCAGCGCGCCTTCCACGTCGTCCTCGTGGGTGAACTGGAACCGTGGGTCGAACCCGAAGATCTCTGGTACCACCGGCATGCGTAAGGCCTTCGAGAACACGGTGTCGATGTCGTCGCCGAGCACGTTGGAGAAGCGCAGCTTGGTGACAGTCACGTGCGGGTTGTCCTCGGCGAAATCCCTCAAGAAGCTCGCCGCTTCGATCAGCGACCGTTCGACCTCGGTGCGCGGGGAGCTCGTCCGGCTCATCTCCTCACGGAACGAGTTCGGGTCCTTGTAATTCGCGCCGTAGACCAGAGTCGAGCTCTTGACCACGACCTTGCGCACCGGGCTCCCCGCCGCGCCCGCAGCCGCGAGCAGGTTCATGGTGCCGATCACGTTGATCTCGTGCAACGCTCGCCCCGTGCTCGACGTGGAGTCGAAGAGCAGGTGCGTGTGCAGGATCGTGTCGATCTTGGCTGCCTTCACGATGCGCGCCAGGATCGAGTACGAGGAGTCGGCGCGCACGAACTCGGTGTGCTCCAACGGTAGGCGGGGCTCGGTGGTGTCGAGTCCGACGACGATCTCGACGTCGTCGCGCTGCTCGAGCTGCTGGGCGAGCCGACTGCCCCAGAAGGTGCCGAGCCCGGTTACGAGCACTCGCATCTGTTTATCCGAACCACACGCTGCGGCGCGTTCGCAGCATGTCGTAGAGCGCGATTTGGATCTGATCGCGAATCTTCTCCGATTCCTCCATCACGCGACTGCGGGAGTAGCGCTCCTGGTCAGGTTCAACGTCGAGGTGGATCGGGGGAAGGACGCGCAGCTTGAACTTGGCGGGGAAGTATGTGAGCAATCCGACGGGTCCGAAAAGAAGCGTGTTGGCGGTGATGGGGAAGTAAGGCAGGTTGAGGAGAGCCGCGAGGCGCTTGCTCTTCCAGAGGATCGGCATCGACTCCTCGGCTCCCACCACCGCGATGGGAACGATCGGAACCCCGGCCCGCATCGCGATCTCGACGAAGCCCCCACGGCCGAATCGGCGCAGCTTGTAGCGATCGCGGTAGTGCTTGCCGGTGCCCTTGGCACCTTCGGGGAAGACCAGCACCAGCTGCTGTTCGTCGTGCAGCAGCCGGTAGGCGTTGTCGGGATGCGCCGGGACACCACCGGTGCGGCTCCAGAGGGTTCCGATCACGGGGAGGGTGCGGAACAGGTTCTCGGCGAGTCCGTAAACCGCGCGCTGGAGCTCGACCTCGAGGCCGTGCATGATCACCGGGGCATCGGACGGGATCGCGGCAGCGTGGTTGGCGACGATCAGCGCGCCACCGTCGGTTGGCACGTTCTCGAGGCCTTCCCACTCTGCCCGGAACCAATACCGGTACATCGGGTCGTAGATGGTCCGCGCGATCGCTCTGACCCGCTCGCTGCGGCCCCACGCGTCGACGTCGCCGCGGCGCAGGTCTGCGTCGGCAGGCTGGTTAGAAACCGGGGCGACCGGGATGGGGACGAGCGAGCGGCTGACCGTGACGGCATCTTCCAGCGGGTTCCGCAGGGCGGCGCGTTGTTCCTCGGCGACGAGGTTGACGACGGGGGGGTCGGGCGGTCGGGTCACGGACAGAGGAAACCGCGTTCGGGTGGCGCATGCAAGGCGGCCGGGGGATCTCGAACGTGATGTCGAGGACACCGAGCCGATCGGCGTCAGTGTCACACCCTCCTGCGAGGATCGTCCTCGATGGAACCCACCTCCCCTGCGCTGCGTTTCGCCGCCGCCGCCCGCCGCCTCTCGGCCGCCGCTCGCGCCGCCGGGCTCGCTTCCCCGGCGTTTCGCAGCCCGCCCAGGCTCAAGGGCGCAGCCCGCACGATCCGCCGCTACCCGGGGGGTGCGGTGGTCTCGGTTCAGCTCCGGGGCCGCTCGTTCGCCGAGGTCGCGTCCGACATGGTGGAGGGGGTACTCGTAGCCAACGGGGTCGACGGCGAGGCTCGGGTTCGTCTTCGGGCTGCTTTTCGAGAGGCGATCGCACCCGAACCATCGAGCCAGGCCGCGGCGTAGGGGTTGCAGCTCCGGCCGGGCGCGCCAGACTGTCCGGATGAGCTCTGGAGGTGCAGCCGGCCCCAAAGAGAAGATCCGACTCGCGCTGTGGACCCATCAGATCGTCGAGTACCTGCTCGCCGCTCTCATCATCCTTCAGAGCATCAATGGGGGCGACGCAGCGCCGTTTATCGCCGCCGCCGGTGGGCTGTTGTTCCTCCTGGCCGCGGTCACCGCCGCGCCGGTGAGCATTGCTCACTGGATCTCACCTCGAGTGCACCGGGTGCTCGACCTGGTAGTCATCATCGCCCTCGTGGTCGCGCCGATCGTCTCGGGCTCGACCGATGTTCTCGCCTGGGCGCTGTGCTTCCTCGCCGCCGCGGCGTTGGCCTGGCTCAACTGGCATACACAGTGGACTCGTCCGGCTCCTCGTGCCGCTCGCCTGCCCGCGCCCAGCCCGCCGAAAGCCCCGGCACCGAAGCCCCCTTCATCGGAGCCCCCGGCATCGAAGCCCGCCTCCGTCGGCGACTCGGCCCGCGCTCTGGGTGCCAAGCTCGATCGGACCACGCGCGGTGCATCACGCGCCGCCGGCCGGCTCTACGGCCGATCTCGCGCCCGTCGCCCCGATGGCGAACAGAGACCAGGGACGGACACGTAGCCTGCGGGCGAGCCCGGGTGGCGAAACGGTAGACGCAGGCGGCTTAAACCCGCCGGCTCCGTAATGGAGCGTGAGAGTTCGAATCTCTCTCCGGGCACCTGACCAGGACTTATAGGTTCGGTGCTCGACGCGGAGAGTCGCTCCGGCGTGCGTTTGCTCACGCCTTGCTAACGAACTCAGCGCTACGCGGCCGGGATCGGCAGATGCAATGGACGCTCGGGGACGCGAAGTCGCCCGATTTGGGGCTCCGACTCCATGGTCTCACCGCCGACGTACCCTGACGTACGAGGAAATGAAGGGAGCCGGTCATGACTTCAACCGTGGCGGACCAGTCCGACAACATCATGAGCCGTGACGATGTGCTTCGTCTCCTCGACGAACAAGCGCGTCAATTTCTCGGCATGACCGGCGAGCAGTTCATCGTCGCGGCGCGCGCTGGGACGCTTCCGGATCACCCGATGATCGCTCACCTTTGCCTGCTGGCGGGTGAGGGAGCCTGTTAGGTCGGACGCCGACCCGCGCCGTCGGTACGTCCACCATCTCAATATCTCGCTGAGTTGCGTCACGGCTTCGACGATCTGGCGCGTTGGCGAAGCCAGCACGCCGGGCTGTTGGCTTCTCCTTTTCAGCTCGACACCGATCATGCTCTCCCGTGGTCCTGAGCAACGGGCGCTCTACCTCAACGGAACCCAGGTTTTCCACTATGCCGACGACCCGCGGTACCCGGGCGAGCGAAAAGTCGTCACCGACGAGTACGCGTACACGTTGGCCGAGGACGATGCTCTGACCGACGAACTGTTCGGGTGGCATTGGCAACCCGCGCACGGGCATCCGGATCCGCACATCCACGTCGGATATCCGAATCCTTCGTACCCGCGTTCGACGAGGTGGCACGTTCCCGGAGGCCGAGTCGCGTTCGAGCAGGTGCTCGCCTTCGCGATCCACGAACTGGGGGTTCAGTCTGCGAGCGCGGATGCGGCCGCAGTGCTCGAAGAAAAGCTCTCACTCTTCCGGCGGTTCGCGACGTGGGGAGTACCGACTCCGCCTCCGGAGTAGAGCGCGATCCGTCGCTCTGGCGTGCCCGTGTCGATGGGTGGCGGGCTACGTGCCTCTCTCTAGCCTTCACACGGGAGCCGAACGCGGAGGTGAGCGATGCACATCACAGAGAAGATCCGGGCGTATGCAGGGCTGGCGTCACGGGCCCGACAGAATCGGTTCGATCTCAGCCGCCAGATCGTCCGACGACCTGGGATCGCGATCGGGCTCGGAACCTATGAGGTGGGCCTGTTCGCATCGGCTCGTCTTGACAATCGCCTGAAGACGCTCGCGTCGATCAAGACATCTTCGATGATCGGCTGTGAGTTCTGTATGGACTTGGCATCGAGCATGGCCACGGCGTATGGCATCGGCGAGGCAGAGTTGCGCGCCCTGTCGTCTTACCGTGACTCCCCGTTGTTCACCGAACGCGAGAAGTTGGCCATTGAGCTTGCTGACGCGATGTCGCGGACGCCGGCGATCGTGGACGACGATGTCCGCGCTCGTGTCGAGGCCGCGTTCACGCGCGCGGAATTCGTCGAGTTGGTTGCCGAAGTGGCATGGGAGAATCACCGTGCCCGTTTGAACATCGCTCTCGGCGTACGAGCCATGGGGTTCTCCGACGGAGCCTTCTGTGTTCGACCCGAACTCCTGTCGCCGTAGGCGCGCGGCCGCGGCTGCGATCAGGCGAACAAGCTGGCAGCGTGCGTCGACAGCTCGTATGCACGGATGCCAGCCGCCACCAGATGCGGGCCGACTCCGCTCTGCGCATAGGCGAACGACATCCCGCAAGCAGGATCCGCCCACCCGACCTGTCCGAGCCCTCCTGCGTGCCCGAAGGCGCGCGGTGAGCTCGCCTGGCCGAACGAGGCGTAGCGTACGACATGCAGGTCATCGTCACCCGCGACGACGAGACCGATCGTACGATTGACGGCGACACCGAAGATCTCGTCCGGTAGCCGACACCGGATGTTCGACGTGCCGTCCTCGAGCACATCGGGACGCCACAGCTCGCCCGGATTCCGAAGCAGGCCTTGATAGAAGATGGCCAGCTCGGCGGCGGTCATCACGGCCCCGCCACCAGGAGCGCCTGCCTCGATGCTCTTCGCCTCGGCAAACACGAAGAGCTCCCGCCAGTCGCCGCTGACCTCCCCTCGACGCGCGGCAGCCGTTGGGCCGTCGACGCCGTCCACTGCCACGAGCGGTGCAATGTCCGCTTGCTGATCCACCGGGATACCGAGGACTCGCGGCAGGCCCAAGGGCTCGGTGAGTCGACGTTCGATGAACTGCCGGAAGTCTTGTCCGCTCAGCCGCTCCAGGAGGTCGGTGAGCACCCAGTGCGCCGACTCGAAGTGGTAGGCGAACCGAGAACCCGGTTCCGACTCCAGACGCCACGTGGCGAACCGGGCGCGCCTGCGGGCGGGATCGGCGCCTTCTGTGGGTGCCATGGGCGCGAGCGGGAACCCAGCCGTGTGCAACAGAACCTGCTCGACGGTGACCTGCCCCATCCCGTTCGCAGCAAACTCGGGGACGTATTCCGCGACGGGCGCGGAGATGTCGAGCAACCCATCGCCGATCAGGAGCCAGGCCGCCGCCGAGACGATCGGTTTCGTTGCGGAGAAGATGCAGAAGCGCGTGTTCGTCGTGGCCTCACCGAACGCCTCAAAGAGCACTACTTCGCCGTCGCGGGCAACCGCGAGCTGGCACGCCGGAACCGTGCCTTCGTCGACATGCCGACGAGCGGCGTCGACGAGCGGTGTGAAGTCAACGGTCATCCCGCTCGGCCGTCGTTCCTCGACGTCCGGCGGGGTCGAAGTGCGATGGTGAAGGTGCAGGTGCAGGTCCCGGTCGCACGGCCGGAGAGGTCGGCGAGGGCAACGTCGGTATCGAGCTGCGCCGCCTCGCCGCGTTCGACGGTCGCGCGTGCTGCAGTCGCCGCTGATGTGTCGACGCGGCTGGTCGCGACGAGACCCGCCGTTGCGGGTGCCCCGTAGGCGATCTTCGCCGCCTCCACGACGGTGTACATGCGCGGAAGGAGGTCGAGCATCCCGAGTACTGCCGCGCCGAGGCCGGCGACTTCGGCGACGCCGTACGCAACCGCGGCGTTGATCGCGTCGTTGTGGTTGACGTGTTCGGGCTTCGGTCGAGCCAGTGTGACGACGAGCGTGCCGTCGGATGCGACCGTGGTGTCCAGATCGAGCCAACGGATCCATGGCATCTCGGCTATCGCGCTCGGCGCGCGGTCTGCGTTCATCGAACGCTTCTCCCGTCGCAGTGCCGCACGGTATCTAGTTGCGAAAGATGTCGCAATAGCTAGATTGGGGTGGTGGCCGTCCAGCACTCTTCCGACGCTGGCCGAGGAAGAAGTAGCCGCGTGCGGCGCCCGGGCGGACGAAACGAACGGGTTCGTCAATCAGTGGCGCACGCTGTGCTCGAACTGCTCAGCACCGGGGACACCGGATTGACCGCGGCCTCGATCGCAGCGAAGGCAGGAGTGCATCGAGCCACTGTGTACCGACGCTGGCCGACGGTCGGCGATCTGCTCCGTGAGGCCCTCACCGTTCACACGGCCGCACTTCATATCCGGGATACCGGGCAGTGGGAACGTGACCTGCGTCGGCTGGTGGATGACCTTGCAAGGTTCTTCTCCGATCCGGCCGAACTCGCGATGAACACGGCGATGGCCGGGCGGTCGGACGAGTTCCTCGCCGAGATTCTTACCGAGCATTGGATGCCGGTGATCGGAGAGATCGCGTCGCTCGTTCGCAACGCCATCGAACGGAACCAAGTCACCGCGACTGCTGACCCGGCCACGATCGTTCAGCTCATCATCAGTCCGCTGCTTGTTCAAACGATCTTCCTCCGCGAACGCCCAGCGAAGCCGTTCCTCCGGAACCTCAGCGACTCGATAATCCGCGCGACGCGGCCGTGAGTGTGGCGCGCAGGCGCGGTCCTGCGCGTGGAGGTTGGGCGTGATGGATCGAGTGATTTGACCACGACAACTCTCGGGTTCAGCACCGTTACTTCTCTTGCGTCGGGAAGGTGCAGAGGCGTCGAGATGAGCTGCGCGGCCGCCGTCGACTACCTGCCCGCGAGGCACAGCGGGACCCGCCGAGCAGCGACTGCCGGCCGGTCCGAGTTGCTCACACCTTGCGAACGAACTTGGCGCGACGCGGTCGCGACACATGGACGCGAGAGACGCGCCGTCGCGCGACGTCCCTGCTCAGAGGGTCGCGATGGACTCCAGCGAACTACAAAGACGAACGGGCCGCGGCTTAAACCCGCTGGTCCCCACGGACGTGGAGGTTCGAATCCTGTTCCGGGCACGCCGAGCAGGGCAGACACGAGTCTCGTTCCTCGGCGCGTCATTGTCCTGGTGGGGGTCCGCCTGGCCTGCCGCCCATTCCGGGCATGTTCATGGACGTTGCCAGCGAGCTGTCGACGGTGCCGGTGAAGCAACGGATCGACGAGGTTGAGTCTTTCGTGTCGAGCAACACGTAGTGGTAGACGCCGTTCGGAAACTCAGGGGTGGCACTGGTGATGCCGTTGCAGTCGTCGAGGTCGCTGGCCTTCACTTCCTTGCCCGAGACGTCGCGGTCGCCGTAGATCGCGTAGCCATCGAGGGCGATCCCGATGACGTGGGACGGACCGTTGGTCCGGTCGACCTCCGAGGTCACGCACTTGGGAAGCGCGTGGTAGTGGTACTGCCCCATCGGGGTCGGGTGTCCGGAGCAGTCGTCGAGGAAGTACACGTCGTCGCCGCTCGAGTTCTTCACCGAGAAATTCGACGCCGTCGCCACGGTGCTGGCGTCACCCTCGTACGGGTTGAACAACGATGCACCCGAGATCATGTAGCCAATGACCCCGAGGCTCGTCGATGTGGTCCCCGCCGCCTTCGTCGGTTTCAGGGTGATCGAGGCGTCGTAGCTCTGGGCAACGGTCGGGTCGGCGCCCGCGTGTGCCGTCGCGGAGGTAGGCACCTGCACGCCCGTATTCGGGAGTGCGTACTCGCCATTTCGCTTGTGGTTTGGTATTCCATTCGAGACGAAACGGATCTTGCCGTTCGTATACGTCACGGTCACGCCCGCTCCCCACTTGGCCTGTTTGAACCCGGCGGTGAGATCGGTCGACGATCCGGTGGATCCCGATGTCGAGGTGGAGCTCGACGAAGTGGTCGAGCTCGAAGCGGACGAGGACGAGGAGGAGCCACACGCGGCCGCGGTCATCGCGAGCCCGACCGCTGTACACGCGAGGCCGCGCCGTCGGGTCGGTTGCATGCCGCGCTGTCCCCGTCGGTCGGGTCGGCGAGAACGAACGCGGTTTTTGAAGGTCATTCTGTGTGGAGCTCCATGTCGGCGTGGGAGTCCGGAGAGCGCCTGCGCTCCGGGGGGAGGGAGTCGCGACCGCGCCTTTCCCAGTTGGAACACTGTACAAAGTGGTCGCGGACTCCACAATCTGGGGCGGGTGCGCGTTGATCCGCGAGACTTGGAGCATGGATGTCCCCGAGACGCGATATGTGGCTCTTCGGATTTCAGCGGGGTGTGATGGTTGCGAGTAGGTCCCAGTTGGGTCGGCCGGTGTAGAGCAGGGCACGGATCCGGTAGTGCACGAAGTTCGTGAACCCGAACGCGACTCTGCCCGACCGCGAGCAATGCCCGTTCCGAAACGTCGACGCTCCGAACTCACCCACGCGCGACGTTGTGGTGAGGGCGCACGCCGATTCGGTGGTCGCTTCTACCCCCGAACAGCTTCCCCGTGTTGTATCTGTGCCTAAGGCATCCATGCGCGGTCGCGGAGCTCACGCGCCAAACCAAGTTGTCATTCCCACCGCGCGCCGCGGGTGAGCCAACCCGAGCCCGACTGCCCGGGTATCGGGAGCGCTGAGCACTAGCTAGTCAGCCTCGGTATTGGTGCTCGCCAGCCCTGTCGAGTGCACTTGCGATGTCGGTCATGGGCAGGTCAGCGTAAGCGTCGCGGGCGGCAATGGCGTCGAAGGTCATGTCGATGGTGTCCATCGCGAGTGCAGCGCGAGGTTGACGGTTGAGAGGCGACATCGCGCGGAGTAGGGCCCGGGGCACGTGACGGATCTTCGTCGGGCGGCCGCGAAGATGTTGGAGCGTCGCGGCGAGTTCGTTGAACGTAATGTTCTCGGGGCCGCCGATTTCGAGGGTCATGCCGCGAAGGCGGACGTCGATGACGGCACGCTCGACGACGGCGGCGACGTCTTGGACCGACACGAAGTTGATCGGGTTGTCGCCGCGTCCGAACACGATGGGCTTGGTCATGATGTCCGCCCACAGTTCGACGAACGCGGTGGCACGCACGATCGTCCATCGAGCGCTGCTCGCTCGCAAGTGCTCCTCGGCTGCGTACTTGGCGCGGAAGAGCTCCATCGGGCTGTCGGCAGACGAACCGACGACGGACAACAGCACCACGTCGGCGCCGGCGGCTGCGGCGCTCTCGACCAGATTCGCGTTTCCGTCGCGATCGACGGAAGCAGGCGTCACTCGACCTGGCCCGGCGAAGCCCTGCACTGCCGATACGACGGTGGTGATCCCGCGCATCGCGCTCTCGATGCTCGCACGATCTCGGACATCGCCCTCGACGACCTCCGTAGCGTCGTCGCCGAGGTGATGGGCCCGGGCCGGATCGCGAGTGATAACCCGGACATCGAGACCGCGAGCGGCCAGACGCGCGACGACGAGCGTACCGAGCCGTCCGGTGCCGCCGGCGACCAGGATCATCAGCGCACCACTTGCTCGTGCACGGCGTCGTCGACGGTGGCGGTGCTCTCGTCGACGGGCTCGAGATAGAAACGAGCCCAGCGGACGACATCGTCGTCCACGCTGAACATGATGACCCCGCGCATCTGATGGGTTGTTCCATCACCGCGTGTGCCCGTCATCTCCCACTCGGTCCAGGCGACGTCACCGTCGACCGTGCAGCGCAGCACCTCGGCCTGCAGATCCGGAACAAACGCGAAGATCTGCTCCCAGTTCCGACGGACCTGGTCACGTCCGCGGAACCCTCGTGCCGGATGGGCCGGCGTCTCGTTCTCGTAGTCCGGTGCAAAGCACTCGGCAACCGCGTCGACATCGTGAGCGTTCGTGGCGTGCACCAGCCGGTCAATCAGCGCCTGGGGTCCGTCCATCATTCTCTCCTGACATCCTCCGGCGGGGACGCCCACCGGTACCAATTCGATCCAGTATACTGGAACGAATACATATGACGCAACGAAAACCTGCAGCTCGCCACAAGCGCGCCTACGACAGCGGTCGGCGCCGAGAACGCGCTCGCCACAACCGCGACCGGATCCTCGATTCGGCCGAGCGACACTTGCTCCGAGACGGGTATGGACCGACGACCATCGCGACGATCGCGGCCGACGCCGGTGTGTCCCCGGACACCATCTACAAGTCCTTCGGCGGCAAACCCGGGATCGTCAGAGCGATCCGCAACCGCGCGCTCGAAGGCGAAGGCGCCGTAACGGCCGAGCGACGATCCGACGCCCTTCACGAAGTTGAAACCGATCCCCGCAGGATCATCGAGGCATGGGGGACCCTCACGGCCGAGGTCACCCAACGCGTCGCACCCATCCTGTTGCTGATACGCGCCGCCGCCTCGGCCGACCCGGAAGTCCTCGAGCTCCTCGAAGAGATGGACGAAGCTCGCCTTGGCCGCATGACCCTAAACGCCCGCCGACTCCACGAGGCCGGCCACCTCCGCAACGGCATCACGATCACACAGGCTGCTGACGTGCTGTGGACTTACAGCGCACCCGAGCTCTATGAACTCATCGTCCTGCGCCGAGGCTGGTCCGCAAAGCGCCATGGCCAATTCGTGGCCGACGCCATCGCCAATGCCCTCCTCTGAGAGGAGTGCACACGCCCACCGCGACACGCACCACCTGAAGTCTCCGGTGGTGGCCGCTACAAGTCCTCAACCCGAGATAGATCTAGCGCGACTGCGTCGACCGGTTCGTCCGCTGGAAGCTTTGGTCGCACGGCGAGTCTCTGCTTCGGACGCGCCCATGATTCGTCGCCTAGCTCGAACTGACATCACGGAACAGTTGGATCGAGCGGATAGGGCCGAGAAGACGGATGCCGCGGAGCCGATCGAGAACGCGGATACGAACGATCCCACCGAGCCGATCGACATGCACGAGCCGATGCAGCCGATCGAGAGGACCGAGCCTTTCGAGCCGATCGACAGGAGCGAATTCTCTGACCAGAGCGACCATCGGGACGGTGAAGAAGACTTCCTAGTCGCCATGCTGCACATAGTGCCCTGATGAAGGATCGCGTGTAAACGTCGCCTGTTTGCGCGTACCGCGCGCGTGAATGATCAAGGCTGGAGAGAATCCGGCTTTGGGAGCAGGACTGTCGCACCAAACATTCCCTCATCGCCGGGGCCTCGATCCCAACCACCGACGATCCATGCCCTCACGGAGATACCTCCAGGCGTGCGGGCGGCCAGCCGCGGTGACACGATGCCGGCGAGCTCGCGGGCAAGGAAGCCCACGAGCTCCCCACCGATTCGGACTTCAACCGCGTTCTCGTCGTACGGATTCGTAGGGACGGCGACGAGGTCTGCGACCGTCGCAATCTCGTGGCCCTCTTCGCTGCGCCCACCGCAAAGACGTTCAAGAGTCTCCTGGTAGTGGGATTCGCCGACGATCTCTACAACGTCGATGCCCTCGACGAATGGAAACGATGACCCGGCGTCTGGTTGCTCGACAAGCGCGGCGGTTTCGGTAGGAGCCGACGGTTGCGCGACCGGGGATGGGGGATCGATCGTCTGGCTGTTGGAGTCAGCTGAGCCGGCAGAGATCGAACGGATCCGTTGAATGGCCTGTTCCAGGTCGTTGGCCAGCTCCTCGGTGCCATCGGTACCTCGGGCAATCCCGAGGTCGAGCCAGAAGCGCACCAGGTCAGCATGTTCTCTGTCGTACAGAACGCCCGAGGTCTTCTGACGGTTCGACACCGAGATCGCAGTCCACGGAAGATCCGACGCGTGCGTTACAGAGATCACCTTTGACCAGGACCACTCGCGGGTCTGCTTGACTCCCGCGAACACGGCGCGTCGATCGGTGATCGTGAAAGTCCCCGAATCGATCGGGGTCGGAACCTCTTCGCCTTGCACGAAGTGCCCTTTGCTAGCACCCACGCGGTATCGCATCGACCTGGTACCGGGGACGTGGACTGATACTCCCTGACTCCGCCCTTCCCACTGGCCACCAGAACGGCGAGGCTCGATGAGCGACGCGCCCTGCAAGCTTGCGAGCATGTGTTCGTCGCGTTTGAGCACGATCGGCACGTCCGGACCTTCGCCTGACCGAACCCCAACAAAGTGGCGCACCGTGTCGAGGCGCTCCTCCAGCTCTGAGAGTTGCTGATCAGTTGCGGTTTGTTCCGCGGCGCGCCGACGTTCCTCGCGCTCGCGCTTTTGCTTTTCGAACATCCACGTTCCAATCTCGGGTCGGTCCGAGCACCGCCATAAAGTGTGACACGACGATGCCAGTTCGGCACGCGGTGGGCGCGACAAGCGGATGCGCTGGACGGGTTACGCGGCGTCGGGAACGGGCTGGGGCGCGGGTGGTCCCACGTATTGCGCCGACGGTCGGATCAGGCGGTTGTCGGCGGCCTGCTCGAGCACATGAGCGCACCAACCGATAGCGCGGCTCGACGAGAACGTCGGAGTGAACATCTCGCGCGGCACCCCGCACCGGTCCATGACGATGCCGGCGTAGAACTCGACGTTGGTGTAAAGGCGACGCCCTGGCTTCAGCTCGGCCAGGACCTCGACCGCCTTGCGCTCTATTTCTTTCGCGAGCTCGACCTTCTCGCCACCGAGTCGTTCGGCGACGCCGCGTAACATGACTGAACGCGGATCGTCGGTCTTGTACACCCGGTGACCGAATCCCATTAGGCGGTCGCCCCGTTCGACGGCGTCGCGCAGCCACGGTTCGGCCTTGTCGACGGTGCCGATCGAATCGAGCATGTCGAGGGCGCGGCTCGGCGCGCCACCATGAAGCGGGCCCGACAGCGCGCCGATGGCGCCGACGATCGCCGAACCGAGATCGGCGCCCGTCGAGGTGATGACCCGTGCCGTGAATGTCGACGCGTTGAATCCGTGGTCGATCGTCGAGATGAGGTACTGCTCGATTGCTCTTGTGTGTTCGGGTGGCGGAACCTCACCGGTGAGCATGTACAGGTAGTTGGCGGCGTAGTGGAGATCGGGATGCGGCGCGACCGGATCGAGCCCGTTGCGGAGCCGATAGGCGGCCATGAGCAGCGTCGGGATCACCGCGCAGGTCCGCAGCGCCTGCTCGCGCAGCTCCTCCGCCGCCACGTCGAGTGAAGGCCGAAACGCGAGCGACGTTGCGAGGAGGGAGAAGGTGGTGCGCAGCATGTCGAGCGGTGGTGCATCCCGGCAAAGTCGCACGATTTCGGGGAATGCGGCCGCAAGATCGGCCGGGATCTCGCGGAGTGGGCGCACCTCGTCGATGAAGGCGTCGCGCTGGGCGAGAGTCGGGAGCTCACCGTAGAACAGGAGGTACCAAACATCTTCCAGCGGCTTCTTCTCGGCGAGGTCGACCGCCGAGTACTGGCGGTAGTGGTAAAAACCCTCGAGTCCGCGTACGTCGCCGATGACTGTCTCGGCAACGATGACTCCCTCGAGGCCCTTCGGTACCTCGTGCGCGAGTGACTCCGCTGGCTGGATACGCGCGATTCGCATGAGGTCGCGCATCGAGACGATGCCCACGAGCCGCTTCTCGTCGACGACCGGGATGTGTCGGTACCCGTGCTCGGCCAGGCTGGCGAACGCGTCGACGACCGACTCATCGGGCGAAACGGAGTCGGGCTCGGGGGTCATCCAGCCGCCGACGGGATCGTGAGACGGGTCGACGCCTTCGGATGCGATGCGGACGAGATCCCGTTCGGTGAGAATCCCGACCGGCCGGTCGCTGTCGACGACCACGACCGAACCGACCTTGCGTTCGCGCATTCGCGCCGCCACGGTCGCGATTGTCTCGCCCGGTTCGGCTGTGACCACCGGCGCGCTCATGATCTCGGCGACGGTTCGGGGTTTGGCGTCAGACATCAGCGTTCCTGTTCGGGTCCGGGATTCTCATCCACGACAACGATGCCTAGTTTACGAGCCGTGTCGACCGGCCCCTTCGACGAAGCGGTTGACTCCTACAGTCAGTTCCCTGCTGTTCATGCTCGCGACACCGAGAGCATGTTCGCCGGCTAGGGCATCGTCGAGCGACCGACCGAACTGGTTGTAGCTCGATTGGCGGTCGTTGCGCAGGCAGTCCTGGGGAAGCGCGGCGAGGTCGCGTGCGAGAGCGCGTGCACCGTCGAGCGCGCCACCGGGGTCGGTGAGGCGGTTCACGAGGCCAAGTCGTTGGGCCTCCTCACCGGCGACGCCACGGCCGGTGAGGATCAGGTCGAGGGCGTGGCTGTGACCGATGAGACGGGGCAGGCGCACGGTGCCACCGTCGATGAGTGGTACGCCCCATCGGCGGCAGTAGACACCGAACACCGCGTCGCGGGCCGCGACTCGCAGGTCACACCAGATGGCCAGTTCGATGCCCCCCGCCACCGCGTAGCCCTCGACGGCTGCGATGACGGGCTTGGTGAGCAGCAGACGCGTCGGACCCATCGGGCCGTCACCATCGGGCGCGACGCGGTTCGCACGTTCGGTTCCGAACGCCTTCAAGTCGGCTCCGGCGCAGAACGTTCCCCCGGCGCCGGTGAGTATCGCCACCGAGCGATCGGCGTCGGTGTCGAAATTGCGGAACGCGTCGGCCAGAGCCTCTGCGGTAGGGCGGTCGACGGCGTTGCGCGCCTCGGGCCGGTCGATGGTCACGATTGTGACTGGTCCATCATGATCCACGAGCACGGTCGGAGCTCTCATGAACGAACCCCCTGCAGATGGCCGGTCTCGTTCAGAGTCATCAGTGACCGGATTCCATCGCGCGACACCTTCGTGCGGCTCACCGACGTGTAGGAAGGATCGAACCACAACAGCCGGTCGATCCCGAGCACATCGGCGAGAAAGACGTTGATCACGCCGCCGTGACACACGACGGCGACGCGTTCGCCGGCATGAGCGGTCGCGATCGCATCGATCCGCGGAATGACCCGGGCGCGGAAGCTCGTCGGCTCCTCGCCGCCGAAGTCCTCCCAGCGGCCCTCGACCATCGCGGTCCAGCGTTCGTCACGGGTCTCGCGCAGTTCCTCGACCGGGAGGTAGTGATCGGCCCGTGCGTCGTACTCGGTGAGCAGGTCGTCGATCTCGGGTGGTCTAGCGAGGCGCTCGAGCAACGGCGCCGCCGTCTCGCGTGCTCGAAGCAATGGACTCACCACGACGTGATCGATCGTTTCGGCCTCGAGCCACGCCGCCAGCCGACGGGCTTGTTGATGACCTAGTTCGGTGAGCGGAGGATCGGCAGGTCCATCACCCTCACCCGGGCCGATGCGCACGGGCTCGGCATGACGGATGAGGAGAAGCTCCATCAGGCGAGCGCGAGGTCGAGCAGCGCCGACAGCTCACGGAGTGCCTCGTGGGGGTCGCCTACTTTGATCGTTGCCATTCCCATCGTGCGTGCCGGCTTGAGATTAGTGCCCAGATCATCGAGAAACACGGCTTCGGGTGGGTTCACGTCGAGCGACGCGCACACCATCTGGTAGATCCGTGGATCCGGCTTGCGCAGCCCGACGACCGCGGATTCGACGACCACATCGAACAACCCGTGGACCGCGGGTGACGAGGCGCCGTTGCCGCGCGTCTCGTCGGCGATCCAATTGTTGGTGAGCGCGCCGGTCCGCAAACCGTGCTCGCGGATCTTGCGGATCGCGGTGAGCATCTCGGTTCGCGGCTCCAAGCGGTTTCCGATGTTCTTCATGAGCGCAGTCGCGTCGACCTCGCCGCCCGCGATGCGGCACTCGACTTCGAACTCGGCCGCGAACTCGGCCATCGTGAGCTCGCCACGCTCGAGGCGCGACCAAGAGCCGTCGACAGGATCGGTGAGCACGACCTCGCTGATGAAGCGGTCGGGTAGATCGTGATCGCGCTCATAGGCGCGAAACATATCGAGGGGGGAGGGGAACACCACCCCACCTAGATCGAAGATCACGGCCTGGTATGTCGTCGTCACGGCCGGGACGCTACCGCCCCTCCCGGCCAGTCCTGTTGCGCACGCGTCGTCCGGTTTCCTCATCTCGGTCGCGGGCTAAGGCTAGGTTCAGGAGATGGATGAAGGCGAGCAGATCCGGGCGCTGATCCACGCCTACGCGGAACGACTCGATAGCGGCGATCTCGACGGCTTGGCCGAGCTGTTTGCCGATTCGACCTGGCGATCCCAGGGACGGCCGGAGGTGTTCCGCGGGGTAGAGCAGGTACGCAAGATGTACAACGGCGTGATCCTGTACGACGGTCGGCCGTGCACGAAGCATGTGATCACCAACGTCTCCATCGTGTCCGATCGCTCAGAGGTCGCTACCGCGCGTAGCTACTTCACCGTGCTCCAGGCCACGCCCGATCTGCCGCTGCAGCCGATCATCGCGGGGAGCTACCACGACGAGTTTGCGCGGGTCGATGGTGCATGGCGGTTCAGTGACCGGATGATCATCGTCGACCTGGTCGGTGATCTCAGCCGCCACATGCGCGGCGGCGGGCCCAGGCCGGAACGCACATGAAAGGGAAGACCGCATGACCGATGAAGCACTTGTCGGCGCACTGGATCTCGTGTGGACCTCGCTCGGGGAGCTCGGCGACACGTTGTCCGAGCGCGAGTGGATGATTGAGACCGAATGCCCCGGCTGGACCGTGGCCGACACCCTCGCGCACATCATCGGGATCGAAGCGACGATTCTCGGTCGGCCGACCCCCGATCATGAGCCTGCGGGTGGTCCCCACATCAAGAATGACGTCGGCGCGGGCAATGAGATCTGGGTCGACTGGTACCGGCAACGCACCGCCGCCGAGGTGCTCACGGATTTCCGGGTGGTCACGCGCGAACGTCTCGCGCACCTCCGAGTACAGGGGTACGACTTCGGAGCCGAGTCCTGGACGCCCGTCGGTCCAGGCACCGTTCGCGACCTGCTCCCGTTTCGCATCTTCGACTCGTGGATCCACGAGCAAGACATGCGGCGCGGGCTCGGTCGTCCTGGCGATGCCGACACGGAACCAGCCGCGCTGAGCCTCGATCGCATCCAGGCGGTGATGCCGATGGTGGTCGGCAAGAGGGTCTCGCCTCCCGACGGGACGGTCGTCGCCTTCACTGTCACGGGGCCGGTCGGCCGCTCGTTTGCCATTGCAGTCACGGCTGGACGCGCCGGGTTCTGCGACTCGGTTCCGGCCGAGGCGTCGGCCCACCTGGAGATGGACACCGACACGTTCGTGCGGCTCGCCTCGGGCCGCGGCGATCCCGAGTCGATCCTCGGGACCGGCCACGTAGCGATCACCGGAGATCCGAACCTCGGCCGCGCCGTCGTCGGACGCATGAACTTCCTCTTCTGAGCCGATCCACCACCACACCCGAACGCTTTTGCGTCAGAAAACCCAACTATTTCGGGGTTTCTGACGCAAAAGCGTTTTTGGGGTGCCGGTGGGGGTGGCTAGAGGACGAGCTCGGCCATGATGCGGAGAACCTCGGGCTGGGCGGCGCCGAGGATCATCGTGGTGATGCCGCTATCGCGCCACGCGTCGAGGCGGTCGGCGATGCGTTCACGCGGGCCGAGCAGCGCGATCTCGTCGACGAGCTCGTCGGGCACAGCCGCGATGGCTTCACCTTTCTTGCCGTCGAGGTAGAGATCCTGGATCTCCTTGGCCGCGGCTTCGAACCCGTAGCGGCACGCGAGGTCGTTGTAGAAGTTCTTGCCGCGAGCGCCCATACCGCCGATGTAGAGCGCGGCCATCGGCTTCACCATGTCGCGGAGCGCGTCGACGTCGTCGCCGACGATTACTGTCACCGTCGGGGCGACATCGAAGCCGGTGAGATCTTTGCCGTCGCCCGCCTTCGCGAAGCCGGCGTCGAGCGCGGCGCCGTAGGTCTCGCGTAGGCGATGCGGCGAGAAGAAGATCGGGAGCCAGCCGTCGGCGATCTCCGCGCAAAGCTCAACGTTCTTCGGGCCGATCGCGGCGAGGTAGATCGGGATGTCGGCGCGGCGGGGGTGGACGATGATCTTGAGCGGCTTGCCGAGCCCGGTCGCGTCTGGGCCGGAGTACGGGATGTCGTAGTGCGGGCCGTGGTGCTCCAACGGCCCCTCCCGCCGCCAGATCTTGCGCACGATGTCGACGTACTCGCGCGTCTTCGCGAGGGGTTTTCCGTAGGGCTGGCCGTGCCAACCCTCCACCACCTGCGGGCCCGAGAGTCCGAGGCCGAGAAGGAACCGACCGCCGCTCATGAGATCGAGCGTGGCCGCGGTCATCGCGGTCATCGCCGGGGTTCGCGCGGGCATCTGCATGATCGCGGGGCCGAAGTTGAGCTGCTCGGTGTTCGCCATAAGCCAGGTCAGGGGAGTGATCGCGTCGGTCCCGTAGGCCTCGGCGGTCCAGGCCGAGTGGAACCCGAGCGAGTCGGCCTCCTTCGCCATCGCCACCGCGGCACCGACACCCCGACCCCAGTCCTGGTACCCGAAGTTGATCCCGAGCCGCATGCGCCCTCCAAGGTCGGTGCCGGACATCGGCTCAATCTACGGTCCGGTCGGCTACGTCGTCATCCCGAAGCTGGCCGTAGGCTGAGCGGCCGTGGAACTCATCACCAACGTCATCACCGCACCCAGCGCGCGTCGCCTGCTCCTGCTCGTTCATGGCTACGGCGCCGACGAGCGAGACCTCGGCGGGTTGCTCCCGTACCTGGACCCCGAGGGTCGCTTCTGCACGGTCATGCCCCGGGGGCCGGTGCCGGTCGAAGGCACACCCGGATTCTCGTGGTTCGACCTGACCTCGCCGGGCGGTTTCGACACCGACGGGTTCGCCGCGGCCATGGACGCGCTCGACGCCCTCGTCGACGAGCAGTGCGCCGAGCACGAGCTGGCACGCGAGGAGGCGATCTTCGCCGGGTTCTCCCAGGGCGGCGGGCTCGCGCTTGCACTCGCGATGAGGCGCTCCGACAAGAGACATCCGGCCGGCGTGCTCGCGATGAGCCCCTTCTCCGCGCTCGACCACATCGACGTGGACTGGGAAGCGGCTCGAGACCTCCCGACGCTGGTGCAGCACGGAACCGAAGACCCACTCATCCCGGTCGATGCGTCGCGAGACCTCGCCGGTGTGTTGTTGGAGCACGAGGTGCCAACGGTGTACGAGGAGTACCCGATGGCGCATCAGGTGGCGCTCGAGAGTGCGCAGAGCGCGCACGCTTGGTTGCTCTTGCTCTCGGCCGGAGAGAAGCCGTCGGAACCACTCCCCGCACCACCGCCCGAGCCGTTGGTGAAGGCCGTGACAACCGCGTCGTTCGACGCCGAGGTGTTGCGGAGCGAGATCCCGGTGATCGTCGATTTCTGGGCCCCGTGGTGCGGCCCGTGCCGCCAGGTCTCGCCGATCGTCGAGCAGATCGCGGCGATGCGCGAGGGCAGCTACAAGGTCGTCAAGATCAACATCGACGACGAGCCCGCGCTGGCGCAGCAGTTCGACGTTCAGAGCATCCCGCTAATCGGGCTGTTCCGGAACGGTCAGATGGAACGCAAGTCACTAGGGGCGAAGGCCCGTCCTCAGCTCGAAGCCGAGCTCGGGATGTTGGTCATCCCATAGTCCGACCAGGTACCGGTGGTGAGGACCAACGCGGCCACGGCCAACGGAGGGTGCTCAGACCGGGGTGACGGCCCAGCCCGGGCTGGTCGGGGGCCCGCCGGCGGTAGAGAGCTGGGGAACGCTCCACTTCATCGCCTTGGAGATACCCGTTGCGACCTTCTGCCATTCCGGGGCGTCCCAGCCTTGCGCGACAGCCGCGAGCGTGGTGTCTTGACGCAGGTGGACGAATGCGGGCAGGTGTTCGAGGCCCAGGCTGTGGACGAACGTCCGGTCGGGATCGAGGAACACGAGGTACTCGTCGGCGGCGTCACCGAGGATGCGGCGGGCCACGGACGAGTTGGCGGTGATGCAGACCGCTACCCGGCAGTCGGCGTCGCCCAGCACCTTGAAGATGGCCGAGATCACCGGCTGCCACAGTGCCGCCTCGGGCCGGTCAGGCAGCACGACGAGGCACAGGTGGAACATCGTGAGCCAGTCGTCGAGAGTGCGCGTGCTGCCCTTCAGGCTTGTCAGCTCGAGCATCGGATCGGGGTTTTTTGCCATCGGCACCGACGCTAGCGCGAGGGGTCGGTAGTCTCCGGTCCCTAGCCGAGCGGGAGCGGAGTAGCAGTGAGCAGACGCGATCAGATCAAGATGACCGACACCGAGATCAAGGTGTTCCTCGAAGCCGGACGCGATCTCCAGGTCGCTTCCATAAACGCCGATGGCACGCCTCATCTCGTGACGATGTGGTTCGTCGTGCGCGACGGAGAGGTCGCGTTCTGGACGTATGCCAAATCACAGAAGGTTGTGAATCTCCAGCGTGATCCGCGCCTCACCGTTCTCGTCGCGACCGGGAATGAGTACGAAGACCTACGCGGTGTGTCGATCGCCGGATCTGCCGAGATCATCGATGACCCAGACGAGGTGCTCGCCTATGGACTGCAGATCTTTGAGAAGTATTGGGGCGGTGCCGAAGACGAGCTCGTGCGCGCCGGTGTGCAGGCTCAGGCGCTCAAGCGGGTGGTGCTCCTCGTAAAAGCCGATGCCGTGGTCACTTGGGACCACTCCAAGCTGGCGGGCGCGTACTAACCGAGACCGATCGCGCGCAGCATCGACGGCGGCATTCCTTCGTCACCGCAGCGAAGCATCGCGGCCTTCTCGATGTTGATCGCGTCACGGTCGCGCTCGAGCCAGTGGTCCCATGGCCCCGGCGGCACGGAACCCTTGACGCAATGCCGCAGGTACACCTGCAGCGCGCGCGCGTCGTCGGGGCTGCCGATCGGGCCGTGGCCGGGAACGATCGTTTCGGCAAGATCGGCCAGCACCTCAAGCGTATCGGCCCACATCTCCGGGTCCCCCTGGAATGCGAGCGGTGTCACCCCGAAGAAGCACAGATCCCCGGCGAACAGCACGTCGGCGTCGGCCACTAGCACCATGAGATCGCCGGCGGTGTGGCCGGTCGCGGGCAGTACCTCGATGCGAGCGGTGAGCTGCGCGGCATCGTCGACGAGATGGGAGATCGGTCGCGTCCCGAGCTCGTGGAGCTCGTCGAGCTCGACGTCGAACGCGGGCATGAAGTTCTTGTAGGCCGTGAGCGGCATCGGCTGATCGAGCAACGCGCTGGTGGCAGGAGAGCCGAGGATCATCGCGTTGCGGAACAGCTGGGTTCCACCGACGTGGTCAACGTGCGCGTGGGTCAGCACCACGCGCTTCACCGGAAGATCCAGGCCCGCGATCGCTTCACCGAACGGTTCCCACTGCGAGCGGACCATCATCGTGTCGATCACCGTGAGGCCGTCGTCATCTATTACGACTCCCGCGTTGGAGACGCCCGACTCACCTCCCGGTTGCAACCAGGCGAACACCCCGTCGCCCACCGGGTGCAGGGTTCGAAACCGAGATCGGTCCACGAGCGAAAGGCTATCGGCGGGCATGGATCACGTATGGAGCCGGCCCGGTTGGAGGATCGGGGGGCCCCGTCGTAGCCTCCACGCATGTCTGAACGCAGTCGCACCCTGCCCCGTCGCTCCTGCCTGTCGGTTCCCGGCTCGAGCGAGAAGATGCTCAGCAAAGGCCCGAACCTGGGCGCCGACATGGTCTTCATCGACCTCGAAGACTCCGTCTCGCCGCTCGAGAAAGAAGCCGCCAGGGGGAAGGCCGTCAAGGCCATCCGGGATCAGGACTGGGGCGAGACCGTCCTCTGCGTGCGGGTGAACGCTTGGGACACGCCGTGGACCGCGTACGACATCCTCGAAGTCGTCGGCAACGCCGGTGAGCGGCTCGAGGAGATCATGCTCCCGAAGGTCCAGACGGCCGCCGAGGTCGTCGCCATGGACCTTCTGCTGACCCAGGTCGAGCAGAAGGCCGGCCTCCCAGCCGGACACATCGGCATCGAGGCGCAGATCGAGACGGCCCGCGGCCTCATCAACGTGAACGACATCTGCGCCGCGAGTAGCCGGCTCGAGACGATCATCCTCGGTCCGGTCGACATGTCGGCGTCGATGGAGATGCCAGGTATGCGCGGTGGGCTCGAAATCCCCGAATACCCGGGCGACTATTTCCACTATGTATTCGTGCAGATCCTCATGGCTGGTCGTGCCAACGGTCTCCAGGTGATCGACGGGCCGTACGTGAAGGTGCGCGACTCCGACGGCTTCCGCGAGTTCGCCCGACGTGCGGAGATCCTCGGATACGACGGCAAGTGGGCCCTGCATCCTGACCAGGTACAAATCCTCAACGAGCTGTTCTCCCCCGGCCAGGAGCAGTTCGACAAGGCCTGGGACATCCTCGACACCTACGAGAAGGCCACTACAGAAGGGGACCGCAAAGGTGCCCTCATGCTCGGCGACGAGATGATCGACGAGGCGAGCCGCAAGGTCGCGGTGAAGCTGGTGAGCCGCGGTGAGCGCGCCCGCATGACCCGCAGCGCGAGCTAGTCGGGCGCACTCCCGCCTGGGTCACGCCCGGGTTGGACAGAATCACTCGGCGAGAACTGGAAGGCTGAAGCCGACTCGCGAAACGGCTGTATAGGAGTTGTCGGCTTTTGGTGTCGTGAAAGTTGAGGCGAAAGTGGTTCAGGCCTCGCCGAGCTCTTCGGCAATCTCCTCGACCGACTCGATCTCGCCGCGTCCGGAGCGCCGGCTCCAGAGCGCGATCGCCAGGACCGATGCCATCGAGAGGCCGGTGAGCCAGATCTGGTTGCCGGCGACCCAGTCGGTGACCTGAAGGATGGCGTGGGTGAACGCGCCTGCCACGAGCCGCACCACGACGAGTCGGGCGATGAGGCCGAGGGTCGTCGTCGCGAAGTACCGCTTCGGTGGCATGTCGTCGGCGCCGGCGAGCAACGACACGAAGGCTCCGGCGGGAAGCAGGAAGACCACAACGTAACGGGCTCGGTGGAACATGCGCTCGATCCAGAGGATCGGCTGCGACCCTCCTCCGATCTTGGATTCCAGCCATTGCACGGCCCGATTCCCGTAGCGCCGGCCGAACACGTAGTAGACGACCGCGACCGCGAGAAGTCGCAGGAGCGGGATCCCGAAGAAGGTGAATGGGTCGAGCCGAGGGGACACGAGCACCAGCCAGCGCAGCCGTGAGCTGAGCGTGATGAGCCACACCGGTTCGCGCACCAGGAGCGTTGGGGCGAAGGCGGTGGCGAGATTCGCCGCGACCGCGAACGCGATCATCGGCACGACGAGCACCGCCAGCTTTCGTCGTCTCGCCGACCGCTCCGCATCTCTCACCATGGGGAAAGCATCGCGGATCCGCGAATCCCGCGGGTACCAGCCGTAATATCAGCCCCGCGAATCACAATGGTGTAATTCGCGGTGTGTCGGTCGTACCGAGGTGGAGTGTGCGATGGACGTGACCTATAGATGCGGCTGGTGCCGCGAGCAAGGAGCCCCCGACACGGCGGCCCCGGCGGTGCTCGTCGCTCGCGGCGCGCGCTCACCGATCGGATTCCGCTTCGTGCGTCGGAGAGACCGCGGCGTTGAGCACCTGGCGATGGAGCCCCTCGGCGTCCTCCGGGGGCGCTGGACGGTTCGCCTCTGGTGCGAGGGCTGTGGCCACTCGATAACGCCGATGAAGGCGAGTGCGCTACGTCGCATGTACCAGCACGCGCTGCGTACGGAGTCCCATGAGGTCTACGTAGCCTGACCCGGGTCATCGCGGGAACGTCGGGGCGGCGACTACGCGAGAGCTTGTTCGGTGAGGCGACGGGCGATGACGCGTAGGCACAGCGTCTCGTCGGCTCCTTCGAAGATCGACAGGACGCGCGCGTCGACGAAATACCGCGACACCGCGAACTCTTCGGCGTAGCCCATGCCGCCGTGCAGCTGCATCGCTTCGCGCGTGACCCACTCGGCGGTGCGGCACACATAGGCCTTCACCATGCTCGCCTCGAGCGCGCCCTCGCCCTTGGCCATGCGGCGGGCAACCGAGTACGAGAACTGACGACCGGCCTGGATGAGCGCGGCCATACGGGCGAGCTTCACCTTGCTCAGCTGGTAGTCGAAGACGGGTTTAGAGAAGACCTTGCGGTCGTGCGCGTATTGGAGACCGGCCTCGAAAGCGGCCTGCATGAGCCCGACGGCCCTCGCCGCGGTTTGCAGCCGGCCGTTCTCGAAGCCTTCCATCTGGAGATAGAAGCCCTTGCCCAGACCACTCTCGAGCCCGATCAGGTTGTCGGCCGGGACGAACCAGTTGTCGAAAGCGACCTCGTAGGAGTGCATGCCCCGGTAGCCGATCGTGTCAATGGCCCGACCCTCCATGGAGCCGCTCCGGCCGTCGGAGAACTGGAAGTGATGGCCCGGTGCCGGAGGCTTGTCGACGACGAGCACCGAGAGGCCGCGGTGACCGACCGAACGGTCGGCGTCGGTACGGGCCAGCACCATCAGGGTGTCGGCGCGACCCGCGAACGTGCACCACGTCTTGACGCCGTTCAGCAGGTATCCGCCTTCGGTGGGGGTGGCGGTGGACTTGATCCCTGCGACGTCGGAGCCGTAGTCGGGCTCTGTGACCATAACGCCGACGATTCGCTCGCCGCTCGCGATCGCGGGGAGCCAGCGTTGCTTCTGGTCTTCGGTCCCACCTCTCACGATGGCCCTGGTGAGGATCTCGGGGCGGGTGATGAGCGCCCCACCGGCGCCGAGCGAGCCCCACGACAGTTCCTCGGTCGCGACGACCATGGCCAGGTAGTCGGACTCGCCGCCCGCGGCGAAGCCCTCGTACTCCTCGGGAACCGAGAGTCCGAACCCCCCGATCTGTGCGAGGCCGGTGATGATCTCCTCTGGGATGTCGGCGTTCTCCCGGTGGATGTGCTCCGCGACAGGACGGATCTTGTCCTCGGCAAAGCGATGAAAGGTGTCGCGCACCATGTCGAACTCGTCGTCGAGATGGGTCGGCCCTGTCCCAGAGATCGCGACCTGGTCGGCGAGCCCTGCGAGGAACTCCGGATCACGGAACCGCGCGACGAACTCGAGTGCAGGCGCGAGCGCATCGGGGGCCACACCCCAGGCCGCGTCCCGACCGAGGAGTCGAGAGCCGAGGTCGCTGATGGCATCGGCGATGAACGCGAGGGCGAGGGTTTCCTCGAGCTCGCCGTGAGCCCCGTAGTCGACCATCACTCGGCAGCCCTCGACGGCGCTGGCCGCGTGAGCGAGGTCGTAGGCAACGGCCTGGTTCTCGTCGAGCTTGGCGACCGATATCCGGTCGCCGTCGCGACTGCGCTCCGAGAGGACGCGAGCAGTCTGATCGACGATCTGGGCGGCGACGGCGATAGCTGCGGCGGCAGAGGTGAGGTTGTCCGACATGGCGCTCAGGCTACCGACGGGTCGGGGCCGGTTCCGACCCGCTAGCCGGCGGGCCCGTTTGACCTTGTGGAAGTTGTCGTCGAGGACGCGGTTGTCGATGATGCAGTGGGGTCTGGGGTGGTCGCGGTCGAAGAAGTGGTATCAGACGGGGGCTTTTCAGGGGTCGCAGTCGTGGTCGTGGTTCGTGAGCCACCGGGCCCCGATGAACCCGAACCTTCCGAAGACGGTCCGTTCACGGCCCTACCCGTGCCCGGGACCTGCGAGCTTCCCTCGGTCTGGAGAACCGGCTGAGCGTGGCCGGGGACAGCCTGGGCCGTGATGCGCCAGGCCGCGTCGATCGCGGCGAACACGGTTGCAGCCATCCGATCGCCGCCGGCCGGCGTCAGGTGGATGCCATCACCGGCCCGAAGCGTCACGCTGTTACCCGTGTCGTTGGTGATCGAAGTGGTGAAGTCACCATTCGGGTCGGAGAACCGGCTGCTCACATCGATGAACGTGACCTCGGGATGTTTCGCCGCGACCCCGGCGATCACGACGTTCAGTGCCTTGACGTTGTCGTTGAGCTGTCGGTTCTTCATCGGGGGCGTCGCGACCCAGTAGACGGGTCGATGCGCGTCGCCGATGAAAATCTGCATCATCTCCTCGACCTTGACCGCGTACGTGGCCCGCGGGTCGGTTCCGGCCGTCGTCGACGACGTTGTGGTGAGGTCAGGCATCGCATTCGCGTCGTTGGTGTCGATGATGAATACGACGGCCTCGGGGTCGCGCTTGGCCATCTCCTCGGCCGCGTGCTTCGGCCAGTCGAAGAACCCGGGTGAAGCGAGGCCCGTCGACACCCTGGAGTCGAAGCGGGGCGCGACCACGCCGGATTCGGCGGTCGTCGTTCCGAGCGATGGACCGAGCGAGCCGGCGAGCGAGTCGCCACCGATCCACAGGCGCATCGGGGCGTCGACGGTCAGCGTCCGGTGCTGCGGCTTCTTCACCGTCGCGGCCTCCACTCCCGCTTTTGCACTCGACGAGGACGCGGCCGTGTTTGATGCTGTGGATTGGTCACGCCGCGAGAACGCCGCCGCCGCGCCGGCGATCACGCCGACCGCGATGATCGCCGAGATGATGCCGACGCGGCGGCGGCTCCGGGCTCGGCGGCGGCGTTCGCGCGTCGGCACAAGATCGCTGGTCGAATCAGGCGGCTGCGGGTCGGAGGTCTCCATGCGGGATCGGCCTCCGCTTCGGCGACCGGGCCACCAACTCTACCGGAGCGGGTTCACGCGGTCTGCGCGGTGGCCTGCGTCCGGTAGAGGCTGGCGTACAGGCCGCCGGCCCGCATGAGCTCCGCGTGGCGCCCCTCTTCCACGACGCGTCCGCCGTCGATTACGAGGATGCGATCAGCGCTGACGATCGTCGACAGACGGTGCGCGATGACGATGCCGGTGCGTCCTTCGAGCGCATGGGTGAGCGCTCGTTGGATCGCAACCTCAGATTCGGAATCGAGGTGCGACGTAGCTTCGTCGAGGATGATGATCGCGGGATCCTTCAGCAGAACGCGAGCGATCGCGAGTCGTTGTTTCTCGCCGCCCGACATCCGGTATCCCCGTTCGCCGACGATCGTGTCGAGACCGTCGGGAAGGCTCGCGACGAGATCCAGTATCCGCGCGCCCTCGCAGGCGGCTAACAGCTGTTCTTCGGTCGCGCCGGGACGCGCGTAGAGAAGATTGGCGCGGATCGTGTCGTGAAAGAGATGCGGGTCCTGCATGACGAAGCCCACGGCATCACGCAGGGAGTCCTGGGTCAGATCGCGCACGTCGTGGCCATCGACGAGGACGCGGCCTTGCAGCACGTCGGCGATTCGCGGCACGAGCAGCGCGGTGGTGGTCTTGCCCGCGCCGGAAGGGCCGACAAGTGCGACGAGCTCCCCGGGTGCGACGGTGAAGCTGACATCGCGCAGGATCCACCCGCTGGGCTCATCGACGTCGGCGGTGCTGCTCGGGCCCTCCTCGAGCGAAGGGAGCGAAGCCGAGGCCGGCGATGGGTGGCGGAACCAGACATGCTGCATCTGGATCTCACCGCGCGGCTCGACGAGGTCAATCGCTCCGGGTCGGTCGGTAACGAGTGCGGGGAAGTCGAGCACCTCGAACACGCGCTCAAAGCTCACCAACGCCGTCATCACGTCGACGCGAGCATTGGTGAGCTGAGTGAGCGGTGTGTAGATCTGGGTCACATAGATCACGAACGCCGCGACAGTCCCGACGGAGATGGCTCCGCTGATCGCGAGCCGTCCACCGACGTAGTAGATGATCGCGGTCCCGACCGCGGCGACGAGGCCCAGGACCACGACGAGCACGGTCGAGTACATCGCGGAGGTGACGCCGATATCGCGTACGCGGGCCGCGCGATGACCGAAGTGGTCACGCTCGCGGTCGTGGCGTCCGAAGAGCTTCACCACCAAAGCGCCGGCGACGTTGAAGCGTTCGGCGATGGTGTTGTTCATCGACGCGTTGACCTGCATCGCCTCTCGAGTGATGACCTGCAATTTCTTGCCGAGACGCTTCGCCGGAAAGACAAACGCGGGGAGCACGATCAGCGTGAGAAGCGTGAGTCGCCAATCGAGCCCCAACATCACTGCGAGGGTGACGGCGACCCCGATCACGTTCGACGCCACGGTTCCGAGCGTGTTCGTTACCGCCTGCTGCGCCCCGATCACGTCGTTGTTGAGGCGTGACATGAGCGCGCCGGTCTGGGTGCGGGTGAAGAACGAGATGGGGAGTCGCTGCACGTGGTCGAAGAGCGCCACTCGCATGTCGTAGATCAGGCCCTCGCCGACGCGTGAGGAGTACCACCGCTGCGCGGTTTGGAGCCCGGCATTGGCGAGCGCGAGCGACACGGCGCCAATGGCGAGCCAAGCGACGAGAGCCTCGTTCTTGTTGGGCACCGCCGTGTCGATGAGCGATCGGAACAGCAGCGGCGGGATCACTCCCACTACTGCGGCAGCGATCACCGTGATGACGAACCCGATGAGCTGCCGCCGGTAGGGCCGGGTCATCCCGAGCACGCGCCGAACCAGGGCGCGCTCCACCCGCTTTCCTCGGAGGGCCTCGGTGTCACGACTGAATCCGCGCATCGTCTGGTGCATCATGCTGACGGATCAACCTATCGGGCCTTCTCAAGTGTTCCCGTTTCGGCTCCGATGAGCAGTGCGGCAGCAAACGACCTGAGATAGGGGATTCCATGGGGATGTTGAAGAACTTGAAGTCGACCGTCCAGAATGCGAGCGCCGCCGCGGCGTCGGCGGCGACCATGCAGGCCCAGATGGCCGGCACAGCCGCCGGTCCGTCGCTTCCGGCAGCTGACCTGGAGCCGATCGAGGGCATCACCCTCGAGCGCTACGCGCAGCTCATGGCCGACATGGGCAAGCGGGGCGCAATGGATGAGCCCGCCCGCGAGGCCTGGTGCGCCGAGAACGGCTTCACATGGGAGACGTGGCTCAAGGTGCAGCCGTCGTGGCAGACCCGGATGACCGGCAATATGCCGCTGACGACCCGCTTCGGGATGTTGCTAGCGCAAGCTCAATCGGCGTAGCGAGTCATCCGACACCATGACGCGCCCAAGGATCTGATCCGATGATGAACTTTCGCTTCTGGGGGGTTCTGCTCCTCATCGGCGCAGTCGGATTTGGCGCTTGTGCGTTCGTGGTTCCCGGAGCGCTCGCCGCCTTCTTGATCTGCGCGATCACCTTCGCGCTCGTAGGAGCGTTGTTCGTCGGTATGCACTCGGTCACCAAGGATGTTCCGAAAATGACCATGCGATCGAGCCTCGAACGCATGGCCGCGAGCACGGCGTTCGCGGCGCAGACGCTGCAAGACATGACTGGTCAGGGGGTCGGTGGCGCACACAGCGGCATCGACCCTCGTTCCGGTACCGCGACGGTGGTAGCAGTCACCGATACCGGGATGCTCGTCAACTTCGATCCTGTAGTCATGATCGATCTGTCGGTCACGGTCGACGGTCGTGACGCCTACGCGGTCCGTCTTCGCCAGATCGTGGGAAAGCTGAACGTCGCACGGCTGGTGCCGGGCGCGACGCTGCCGGTATCCGTCGATGCACAGGATCAGTACCAGGTGAGCATCCAATGGGACGAGACCAGCGGCATGAGACCGACCGGACTCGCCGGATAGTCTCCGGCGATGTCCACCGACCGCGAGATTCGCGCCGAACTCGTCGCCACGGTCCGCCGCTTCGTGGAGCGCGAGGTGCTCCCGGTCGCGTCCGACATGGAGCGCTGCGACGAGTATCCGACAGCGATCGTCGCCGGCATGCGGGAGATGGGCCTATTCGGCATCACCATCCCCGAGGCGTACGGCGGTCTCGGCCTCGACCTGCCCACCTACATCGGGGTCATCGAAGAGCTCGCCGCGGGCTGGATGTCACTCTCGGGTGTGCTGAACACCCATGTCATGGCGGCGAATCTGATCAAGATGAACGGAACCGAGGAGCAGCGCGAACGATGGCTCCCGCGCATGGCGTCGGGCGAATTGCGCGGCTGCCTGTCTCTCTCCGAACCCGACGCGGGTAGTGACACCAGCGCGCTGCGTTGCAAGGCCGAGCGTGACGGCGACGAGTATGTGATCACCGGCACCAAGGCATGGGTCACCAACGGAACGCGGGCCGGGATCGTCGCCCTCGCGGCGCGTACCGAAGAGGGCATCACATGCTTCATCGTGGAGAAGAAGCCGGGGCCGACATTCGAGGGAATCACCGTCTCGCGCGACATCACCAAGCTCGGCTACAAAGGGATCGAGACCGTCGAGATGTCTTACGACGGACACCGCATGGGAAGTGATTCGGTGCTCGGAGGCCCTGAGGGGCTGGGCCGTGGGCAGCATTTCATTCTCTCCGCGCTCGAGGTCGGGCGGATAAACATCGCCGCGCGTTCGGTAGGCGTCGCGCGGGCCGCGTTCGAGGCCGCGATCCGATACGCGCAGGAGCGCGAGACGTTCGGCAAGCCGATCGCGCAGCACCAGTTGATCCAGGCCAAGATCGCAGACATGGGCACCCAGCTCCAAGCGGCGCGCCTGCTCACCGAGCACGCCGCCGCACTCAAGGAGGCCGGTGAGCGATGCGACGTGGAAGCGGGCATGGCCAAGCTTTTCGCGAGCGAAGCCGCGTTCACGATCGCGACCGAGTCGATGCGGATTCACGGCGCCGTCGGGTACACGACCGACCTGCCGATAGAGCGGTACTTCCGTGATGCTCCGCTCATGATCATCGGCGAGGGTACGAACGAGATCCAGCGCCTCGTAATCGCACGCGGCCTGCTCAACCGGTACCCGCTCGAAGGCTGACCGACTTCCCGACACGGGGATCCGGGCCGCACCGCTAGCCTCGACGTCATGACCGAATACGAACGGCCCTTCGGCCGCCTTTACGAAGATTTCGAGCCGGGCGACGTGTACAAGCACTGGCCGGGCAAGACCATCACCGAGTACGACGACCACCTCTTCTGCATGATCACGATGAATCACCATCCGCTCCACACGGATGCCTGGTACGCGGAGACTCAGACCCAGTTCGCGAAGAACGTCGTTGTCGGCAACCTCGTCTACTCCTTGGTGCTCGGGATGAGCGTGCCCGACGTGAGCGGCGCTGCGATCGCCAATCTCGAGGTCGAGACGCTGCAGCACAAGATGCCGACGTTCCACGGCGACACGATCTACGCCGAGACCAAGGTGATCGAGAAACGGGAATCGTCGAGCAAGCCCGACCGCGGGATCGTGACGGTGGAGTCACGCGGATACAACCAGCGCGGCGAAGAGGTGTGCTTCTTCCGGCGCAAGGTGTTGGTGCCGAAGCGCGACTCCGTCAAGCCCCGCCGGCGCCCCTACGAATCACCGAACTGAACGCGCCCCCTGCTAGCTGGGGGCGGTGGGCGGGATCAGCGGGAGAGGAACTCGAGGATTCGGGCGGTGACGTGCTCGGGTCGGTCGAGGTGCATGAAGTGGCCGGACGCGGGCACGACTTCGACGTCGACTCCGGCGGGGAAGAACGGCCGGATCTCGCTCTCGTCGACGAGCTCGATGCCCATGCAGCCGTCATCGGCGCCGTGGAGGTAGAGCGTCGGCACGGGGATCGGACCGTTGCCTGCGCCGGCGACGTCGGCCAGCTCGGGGTTCGCCGGCGTGGTGCCGAGCATCGCTCTGTAGTAGCCGATCGCGGCCTCGGTCGACCCCGGCGCTCCGAGCGTGTCTTTGAGCGCGCGCGTGAACGCGGGATCGGGCGTGAGGCCGGGTGACCAGTCGCGCCAGAGCAGGTCGATCACCGCGAAGTCGTTCATCGGTACGACCATTTCGGCCAGCGGGGTCTGGAAGAAGAAGATGTACCAGGAGCGCTTCAGCTGTTCGGGGGTCGACAAGAACCGTTGCATCAACGCGGCCTGGTGGGGCACTGCCATCGTGACCAGCTTGCGGAACCGCTCGGGCCGGTGAGCGACCGCGACGTAGGCAGCGATCGCGCCCCAATCGTGGCCGACGAGCACTGCGTCGCGATCCAGCGCGAGCGCGTCGGCCAGCGCGAGCGCGTCGAGTGCTAGCGAAGCGACTTCGTAGTTACCGTCGGGCGCGAGGCCGCTCGGGGAGTATCCGCGCAGCCACGGAGCGACTGCGTGATACCCGGCGCCGGCGAGCGCGTCGAGCAGCCCCGACTGGGTGTAGGTCGGCGCGTGGTCAGGGAAGCCGTGCAGGCAGAGCGCCAGGGGTCCGTCGGCCGGGCCGGCATCGAGATACGCGAAGTCGATTCCGTTGGCGGTGATACGCCGATATTTGGTGTCGGGGAGTTCGGTGTCGGGGGTCTTGTCCATGCGAGAGCAGCGTAGGAGGCGAAGACTGGTTGTGTCCTAATCATTAGGGTACTAATAATTAGGGCATATGGAACCCGAGGTCATGGAACCGCCACTGGGCCGACGCCTGTACCTCGCGCAACGGGCGCAACACGACCTGCTCGATTCACGCATGCGTGAACGGGGTGCCAGCCTGTGGAACTGGGTGCTCCTGCGAACCGCCTCCGAGCTCAACGGCGCGAGCCAGCGCGAGATCGCCGAACGCATGGGAATCGAACCGCCGACGCTCGTTCCCCAGCTCGACAAGCTTGCCGAAGCGGGTCTGGTCGAGCGTCGGCGTGATGATCACGATCGTCGTGTCATGCGAGTCACCGTCACCGCCGCCGGCCTCGAGCGGCTCGCGGAGCTGCACAGCCTCGCGATGAAGACCGATGCCGAGATGCGCGAGCTCCTGACCGCCGGAGATGTCGAGGTGCTCGGGAAGTCGCTCCTGCGCATCCACGAGCACTTCACCACGCTGAAGCAGAAAGAAGATGCCCATGGCCGACAACCTTGAGTCTGCGATCGACGAGGTCATACACACCGAGGCGCTCACCAAGGTGTATCCCGGCGACATCCTCGCCGTGGACGGGCTCGATCTATCGGTGGCCCGTGGCGAGATCTTCGGGTTGCTCGGTCCGAACGGCGCGGGCAAGACGACTACCGCCGGGATGCTCACGACTCGGGTGATCCCGACAGGGGGAACGGCGTTTGTCGGTGGTATCGACGTGGTGGCACACCCGACCGCGGCGAAGCAGGTGATCGGTGTCGTACCGCAGACGAACACCCTCGATCGTTCGCTGACCGTGTGGGAGAACCTCTATTTTCACGGTCGCTTCTTCGGCATGAACGCGAAGACCTCGAAGGCCGAGGCGACCCGGCTGCTCGAGCAGTTCCGCCTCTCCGACCGCGCGACCGTCGACGTGTCGGCGCTCTCGGGCGGCATGGCCCAACGGCTCATGGTTGCCCGGGCGATCATGCATCGGCCCGCGATCCTCTTCCTCGACGAGCCCACCGCGGGCCTCGACCCGCAGAGCCGCATCGCCCTCTGGGACATCCTCGGCGAGTTGCACACCGACGGCCAGACGATCCTCCTCACCACGCATTACATGGAGGAGGCCGACGAGCTCTGCGACCGGCTCGCCATCATCGACCACGGCAAGCTGCTCGCGCTCGACACACCCGCGAATCTCAAGCGTTCCGTCGGAATAGACGCCATGATCACGGTGAGCGCCACTGGTGACCTCGATCGCCTCGCCTCGGTCCTTCGCGACAGCCTCACGACGGCTACCAAGGTCGAGTCCGTCGACGGGGTGGTCCGGGTGTGGATGCAGCAGCTGGTGGGTGTGCTTCCGGCGATCATCGACGCGGCCGAGAAGCAGGGCTTCACCGTTACCGACCTCTCGTCCACCGAACCGACGCTCGAGACAGTCTTCATCAGCCTCACCGGAAAGGACCTGCGCGAATGACCTCGATGACGCCCCGCGCCACGATCCCGGCCCCAGCGACGCTCGGCCAGTCGACGCGCGTTGCCACGCGTCGCGCGTTCTTTGCGCTGATGCTGCGAGACCTCACCGTGCTGCGCAAGCAGCTCGGCCAGTTCCTTCCCCGCACGCTGCTCCAACCGTTCCTGCTCGTGTTCGTGTTCACGTACGTCTTCCCCAAGATCGGTCAGGGAGTCGGCGGGTCGGGCGCGGGCGCGGCTCTGTTCTCCACGATGCTCGTAGCCGGCGTCGTGGGGTTGAGCATCATGTTCCAGGGCATCCAGTCGGTCGCGCTGCCAATGGTGCAGGAGTTCGGCTACACCCGCGAGATCGAAGACCGCGTGCTCGCGCCGATGCCCGTCTCGCTGGTCGCAATGGAGAAGGTGGCCTCTGGTGCACTCAACGGGCTCTTCTCCGCGATCCTCGTGTTTCCGATCGCGGCGATCGTCCCCGCGACTCCAGTCCATCTCCAGATCAACTGGCCTGTTCTTCTCACCCTGACGCCGCTTGCGTGTTACATGTGCGGCGCGCTCGGCCTGACGTTCGGGACGCTCTTCGATTCACGCACCGTGCCGCTGCTTTTCGGGATCGTCGTGCTACCACTCACGTTCCTCGGGGCCATCTACTACCCGTGGCAGTCGCTCGAGCCGATCCGCTGGCTCCAGATCGGCGTGCTCGTGAACCCGCTCGTCTACATGTGCGAAGGCTTCCGCGCTGCGCTGACCCCGGTTCCCCACATGAGTCTGTGGGCCATCTACCCGGCGATGATCGGGTTCTCGGCGCTGTTCACGTGGCTCGGTATCAGCGGCTTCAAGAAGCGCGTGCTCTCGTGACCGGCGACCGATAGGGCGAGGTTTCCGGGCCCTGGAGAACTGGGTATTCTCCTCTTTCACTATGTCGGGGGGCGCGCAGGTCACCTTCTTCGGGGTCCGGGGTTCGACACCCTGCGACGGCCCGAGCCTGGCTCGCTACGGCGGGAATACCTCTTGCGTCGTGATCGAGGCTCCCGGCGAGGATCCGATCGTCCTCGACCTCGGGACGGGCCTGCGAAACTACGGAACAGAGTTGGTCGCGCAGGGTCGCAACGTGGGGCTTCACGCTTCGTTCCTCGTCACCCACCTCCACTGGGATCACGTGCAGGGCCTCCCATTCTTCGCTCCGCTCTTCAGCCCCGAGTCGGTGGTCGATATTTACGGCCCCCGTCAGGAAGAGGGCCCCCTAGCCGAGGTGTTCGGCGGCTTGATGCGCCCGCCGTACTTCCCGATCGCGCCCGATGGTCTCGATGCCTCGTTGCGATTCCAAGACACGGGCGACGACGACTTCCCGATCGGCGCCGCAAAGGTGCGCTCCCGGTGGGTGCGCCACGTCGGACCCACCCTCGGCTACAGGGTTGAGATCGGCGGCGTGTCCATTGCCTACATCTCCGATCACGGTCAGGGGTGTGGTGGAGGGACCCGGGCCGAGGGCGATGACTTTGTCCCGCACGAGGTGCTCGAGCTTGCCGATGGTGCCGACCTGCTCATCCACGACTCGCAGCACACGCAGTCGGAGTTCGAGCACAAGCGGCACTGGGGCCACTGCACCATCGAGTACGCAGTTCACGTCGCCCACGAGGCCGGAGCCCGCAAGCTCGCCCTGTTCCATCACGATCCCGCCCACAGCGACGACCATATAGACGCGATCCTGCGCGGGGCGCAGGACTACGCGTCGCATCGCGGCGGACCCGTGGTTCTCGCGGCGCACGAAGGTCTCGCCCTCGCATTGGAGCCCCCCCGATGAGCGACACCCCCGCTTCAACCTCCTCGACCGAACCCGACGACGAGATCCTCAGACCCGATGAGGCGCAGTTCCGTGCCGTGCTCGGGCACTTCGCGACCGGGGTAACCGTCATCACCGCGATCGACGACGACGAACCAGTCGGTATGGCCGCGAACTCGTTCACGTCGGTGTCGCTAGAACCGCCGCTTGTACTCTTCTGCGCAGCGACCGCGTCGACGACCTGGCCGCGTATCCAGCGGTCGGGCGCGTTCACGGTGAACATCCTCGGTTCGCACCAGGAAGACGTCTCGCGGTTGTTCGCGACTCGTGGCGCCGACCGGTTCGGGTCAGTGGGTTGGCGCATCGGGGTGGGAGGTTCCCCCGTGCTCGATGACGTGCTCGCCTACCTCGACTGCAAGATCGAGGCCGAACACGATGCCGGTGATCACGTGATCGTCGTCGGCCGGGTCCTCGACCTCGGCGTCACGGCCGACGCGAGCCCTCTCCTCTTCCACCGTGGCCTGTACGGCCGCCTTCTATAAAACGGGGTTCGTGGAGCTTTGGGTCTCCGGACCCACGAAATCCCGCATCCGAGTGGTGTGGAATGAACAGGCACCCCGGGCCGACTGGGACACCCGAGACAGCGGAGGCTCGACATGGACGTCCGGATGCTCGGCCAGGCCGAGGTGCTCAGCACTCTGGGAGACGTTGCCCAAGATCGAGAACGGCATCGTCGACGCCGCATCGCGCAGGTAGCAGTCGTCCTCGGGGTGGTGGCCGCCTGGTTCTACTGGCGGCTCCTATCCGGGAACCCCGCCCGCTTCGGCTGGCCCGACCTCTCGATTCCAGTCGGTCTGCGTGACTACCTCCCGGGAATGATCCTGGTGATAGCGCTGAGCAGCGTCTTGATCATCCCGCTCATCGTCGCCGGTCGTTCGCCCCATGTGCAGTACCGGCCGAGCGAGCTCCCTGTGACGTTCGCCGATGTCGTCGGCCTCGGGATCGTCCGCGACGAGGTCGTGAAGACGCTCAACCTGTTCCTTGCGTACAAGACCTTCCGTGATCGCATGGGGGGAAACCCGCGTAAGGCGATCCTGTTCGAGGGACCACCCGGAACCGGCAAGACATACATGGCGAAGGCCATGGCGCGCGAGGCGGGCGTCCCGTTCCTCTTTGTGTCGGCGAGCGCGTTTCAGTCGATGTACTACGGCCAGACGAACCGCAAGATCCGCGCGTTCTTCAAGAAGCTCCGCTCCGTGGCCCGCCGTGAAGGCGGTGCGATCGGGTTCATTGAAGAGATCGACGCGATAGCGGGCGCTCGCAGCGGGATGCGCTCCTCGCCTTTCCCCGAGGGCAATGAACTCAGCGTCGAGCGTTCTGACTCACGCGAGGGCATCAGCGGTGTGGTGAACGAGTTGCTGATCCAGATGCAGTCGTTCGACCAGCCGACGCTCGGCGCGCGCTTGCACGGCGCAATGCTCGATGTTGTGAACCGGTTCCTCCCACAGAGTCACCAGTTCCGGAAGCGGCCGTCGGTTGCCTCCAACATCCTTGTGATCGGCGCCACGAATCGGGCTGCCGATCTCGATCCAGCGCTCCTGCGACCAGGGCGGTTCGACCGCTCGATCCACTTCGACCTGCCGAGCCGGTCGGGTCGGCGCGAGATCATCGACTACTACCTCGACAAGAAGGCGCACGTTCCTGCGCTCGACAAGGACGAGCGCCGCGACCAGCTCGCGGCGATGACGTTCGCGTACTCGCCTGTGATGATCGAGCACCTCTTCGACGAGGCCTTGGTCTGGGCGTTGCGAGGTGGGCGCGAGGCAATGGAGTGGGACGACGTCCAACAGGCGAAGTTCACCGAGGAGATCGGGCTGAAGCAGCCAGTCGAGTACACCCAGGACGAGAAGCGAATGATCGCTACCCACGAGTCCGGCCACGCCGTGGTCGCGTACCTGAACGGCATCGGTCGCAAGCTCGAGGTTTTGTCGATCATCAAGCGGGCCGATGCCCTCGGCCTGCTCGCACACTCCGAGACCGAGGAGCGGTTCACCCGAACCCGTACCGAGCTCATCGCGTCGATACAGATCAGCTTCGGCGGCATGACCGCCGAGGAGCTGTTCTTCGGTGAATCCGGGACCGGTCCGAGCGGCGATCTCGCGGCCGCCACCCGCATTGCCGCTCAGATGGTGGGTTCCTTCGGCATGGCCGGCTCGCTCGTGAGCTTCGAGGCGATCGAGTCGTCGCCCGTGAGCCAGGGGATCGTCGGCAAGGTGCTGGCAGATGACGAAGGACGGCGCTCGGTTGACCGCATCCTCGACCAGGCCAAGGAAGACGTGCGCAAGCTTCTCGACCAGAACCGCCATCTGGTCGTGGCTCTGCGCGATCAGCTCCTCGAACGCGAAGAGCTCGTGGGCGACGAGATCACCGACGTGCTCCTGAGTGCTGCCGAGGCCGAACGTGGATGACATGGCGGTTGTGGTCGAACGGAGAGACTTCGGGCACGCGGTCCTGATGATCGGAACCGACGCGGCAGCGGTCGGACGCGCCGTGTTCGACGAGTCGGTCGGGTCCGGACGACAGGTCCTGGCCTTCGTGGGCGCGTCCGATCATCCTGCGCTGGCCGAGATGCTCACCGAACTGGCCACCGAACCCAGCGACACCTACAGAGGCTGACCTCGGAGGCGCTGGTACCCTCGTAGGTGCGGCCCGAGCGCACTCGCCGGGCACGCCAGCGTGGAGACCCCCGGGAGGAACGTGGACAGCGAGCGGGCGGCCCGTCGGGCCGGGTGGCGCCTCATGTACGAGGCGATCCGGCCCCAGCGCTCGTGGGTCATCGGTGGAGTGGTCGCGGGTTTTCTCTGGACCGGGGCGAAGGTCGCGGTACCGCTCCTGGCCGCGGCTGCGATCGACGAAGGCATCGTCAAAGGTGACACCGGCGTGACCGTTCGGTTCGTGCTGATCATGCTCGCAGTTGGCGTGGTCCAGGCGATCTGCACCGGGTTGCGCCGGTACTCCGCCTTCAGGATCGCGTTGCGGGCCGAGACGAACCTGCGACAGCGGCTTTTCGCGCACCTGCAACGTCTCCACTTCGCGTTTCACGACGAGGCCCAGACAGGCCAGCTGATGGCGCGCGCGAACACCGACATCCAGCAGATCGAAACGGTCGTCATCCTGCTGCCGCTCACCGCCGCGAGCACCCTCACGATGGCGGTCGTGATCGGGGTCCTCTTCTATTACTCGACCGGCCTTGCGCTGATGGTGCTCGCGCTGATGCCGCTCCTCCAGATCGCGGCACACCGGTTCTCGCACAAGATCCAACCAGTAAACCTTGCACTGCAAGAGGAGCTCGGTGACCTCTCCGGGGTCGTCGAGGAGACGATCTCGGGCATCCGCGTCGTGAAGGGATTCGGGGCAGAGAAGGTCCAGGCGAAGGCCCTGGACCACGAAGCCGACTCGGTGCTCACCCGAGCGCTCGACGCGGCCAAGCTCAGGGCCAACTTCCTCCCGCTCGTTGATCTCATCCCGACACTCGCGCTGGTCGCGATCCTTTGGTACGGCGGTCACCAGGTGATCGACGGCAAGCTCCAGGTCGGCGAGCTCGTCGCGTTCAACTCGTTGGTGTTGATGTTGATCTGGCCATTGCGGATGCTCGGCATGCTCCTCGCCCAGGCGTCGCGGGCGTCTGGCGGCGGTGGGCGCATCCACGAGATCCTCGCCACCGATTCCGCGATCACCGACCGCCCCGGTGCGGTTTCGATGCCCGACGGACCGGGAGAGATCGAGTTTGTGGGTGTCGGCTTCGGCTACGGAACCGGCCCCCGTGTGATCGAAGGTCTCGACCTCACGCTGCGGGGCGGTGAGGCCGTCGCGCTGGTGGGCGCGACCGGCTGCGGCAAGACCACTGTTGCCCGGCTCCTCCCCCGCTTCTACGACGTGACCGCGGGCCAGATCCTCATCGACGGTGTCGACATCCGCGAGATCACAGTGAGCAAGCTGCGACGTGGCATCGGCATCGTCTTTGACGACACCTTCCTCTTCTCCGACTCGATCCGGGAGAACATCGCGTTCGCCGAACCGGAAGCTCCGATCGACGAGGTGCGCAGGGCCGCGCGGCTCGCCGGTGCCGATGGGTTCATCGAGGCGCTGCCCGATGGCTACGACACTGTCATAGGCGAGCACGGCTATTCGCTCTCCGGCGGACAACGGCAGCGGATCGCGATCGCGCGCGCCATCCTGGCCGATCCGCACGTGCTGATTCTCGACGACGCGACATCGGCCGTCGATCCGACCAAGGAGCACGAGATCCGGTCTGCGCTCAAGGAGGTCATGGGGGGTCGGACGACGCTGATCATCGCTCACCGGCCGGCGACGATCGCGCTCGCCGATCGTGTTGTGCTGATGGGCGAAGGTCGGGTATTGGCCGTTGGCACGCATCAGGAGCTTCTCGCGAGCTCGGAGCGCTACCGCGAGGTTCTCGCCCACGCCGAAGCCGACGCGCCTCCTTCAGACGGGTCCCCTTCCGACGTCGGTGCCGCCGGGGTCCCTGGCGCATGATCACCGCGATGGCTCTGCTCTACACCGATGCGCCAACGCGTTGGGGCGCGTGGTCATGAGGGGGGCATGGGTCGAGCCGGGGCCCGCGGATGAGACCCTCACGCGCGACGAGGCGAAGGGCGTGATGCGCCGCCTATGGGGGATGCTGCGTCCGTACCGGGGTCAGACCATCCTCGCGACGCTCGTGCTCGTCGGCCAGACCGTGTGTCTGCTCGCCGGGCCGTTCCTGCTTTCGATAGGCATCGACAAGGGGATAGATCCGGGAGCCAGATCGCGGCCAGACGTCGCCGTGCTGAACACGGTTGCCGCGATCTACCTCGCCGCCGCACTCCTGAGCTGGGTGCTCGGCCGGCTCGTGATCCAGCGGGTCGCTCGGATCGGCGAGACCTTCCTGCGCGACCTCCGGTCTCGGGTGTTCCGCCACCTCCTGCGCCTCGGGCTCGACTTCTTCGAACGCGAACAGACCGGTCGGCTCGTGTCGCGGATGACCGCCGACATCGACGCGTTGCAGGATCTCGTGTCTCAGGGTCTCGTTGCGTTCGTGCAGAACGGGCTCATCTTCGTGGGCGCGATCATCTTCATGGTCATCTTGAGCTGGCAGCTCGCGCTCTGCACGCTCGTGATCGTTCCCCCGGTGATCTTCGCCAGTCGGTGGTTCCGGCGGGAGTCGAACCGGGCGTACCTCGAGGTGAGGGATCGGATTGCGACGAACCTGGCCACGCTGCAAGAGGGATTGGCCGGTGTTCGGGTGGTCCAGGCCTTCGCCCGGGAGCGGGCGTGGACCCGCCGCTTCCACGAGACGAACGAGGCCCAGTTCGACGCCAATCTCGAGACGGTCCGGATCTCGGTTCGCTACTTCCCGTTCATCGAATTCATCGGTGTCGCCGGCTTCGCCGTGATCATCGGAGTGGGTGGCCTGTTCGTCGATCGGGGTTGGCTCCAGATCGGCATCCTCGCCGCGTTCATCCTGTACCTGAACAACCTGTTCGAGCCCATTCAGCAGCTGAGCCAGCTCTACGACACCGTGCAGAAGGCCGGTGCCGCGCTGCACAAGCTGTTCGAACTGCTCGACACCAAGAGCGCGATCACGGAGCGGACCGGCGCGGTCGATCTACCCGACCACGGCGCGTTCGAGGTCGACGATATCTCGTTCGCCTACCTCGGCGACGAGTACGTGCTGCGAGATGTCTCGCTGTCGATAGCAGCCGGCGAGCGGCTCGCGCTCGTGGGCCCTACCGGCGCGGGCAAGTCGACTCTGGCCAAGCTCCTCGTCCGGTTCTACGACCCGCGTGGCGGCACGATCCGATACGGCGGAGTCGACCTGAGGGACGCGACCCTGGATTCGCTCCGTAAGCGGATCGTCGTCGTTCCTCAGGAGGGGTTCCTCTTCGCAGGCACGATTCGCGAGAACATCCGCATAGGGCGCCCCGATGCATCCGATGACGACGTCGCCGCGGCGATCGAGGCCGTCGGCCTCACCGACCGTTTCGCGTCGCTCCCCGAGGGCCTCGAGACCGAGGTGCGCGAGCGGGGCTCTCGCTTGTCGGGAGGCGAGCGGCAGCTCGTGTCGTTGGTTCGTGCTGCGCTGGCCGATCCCGAGGTGCTTGTGCTCGACGAAGCGACATCCAACCTCGATCCGGGTACGGAGGTCGCAGTCGAACGGGCGCTCGAGAAGCTGATGCAAGATCGCACGGTCGTGGTGGTGGCGCATCGTCTGTCGACGGCGGCGCGCTGCGATCGCATCGCGGTAGTCGATGACGGACATTTGGCTGAGCTCGGCACGCACGAGGACCTCCTCGCGCAGGGAGGTCGCTACGAGCGGCTCTTCTCCGCTTGGACCTCGGGTGTGGCCATGGGCCGCACCGCCTGAAGTAGCTCCTCGTCGCGCATCGGGCGACCGGCACCGCTCGCGCCTCCGTTGCGGCGGCCGTTGCCCTGGGATCGGCGCCGTTCTCGGCCCCGCCAACTGGCCGCGGTCCGCTCGTCGCGCCTGCGGTCCTCGACCGTCGCCTGATCGGCCAGCCGAAACCCTTCGCCGCGCGAGGTGAGGAGGAAGACCGGGTGCGACGGGTCGGGCTCGAGCTTGTTTCGGATGCGCCGGATGTGGGCGACGACACGCTCGCCGTCGTCGGCGGGAACCGGTCCCCAGACCAGCTCGGCGAGCTGATCCCGAGACATCACCGCGCCCTGTGCCCGGGCGAGGGCGACGAGCACCTTGTACTGGATCGGGGTGAGATCAACCGTGTCGCCCCACCAGCGCGCGCCGCGTCGAGGCACGTCGAGCTCTAGGGGTCCCCAGCGGACCGGGTCGGTTGAACGGTCTCCGCGTTGGAGTCTGAGCAACGCCGAGATGCGGGCGGCGATCTCGTCGTGACCGGCCGAGTCGTCGATCCCCGCCAGGGCACCCAACTCCGCGAGCGCGGGGTTCGGGAGCTCCTCGCGGTCGAGCAGCACGATGAGCAGATCGCCGAAGCGCTGCGCGGCAGTCACGATCGAGCCGACGCTGCTGCGAGAGGCGATACCGAGAAGCAGAAGATCGAAGCGAACCGCCCGTGCCGCCCGGCCAACCTGCTCCGGCGTGAACGCTAGGGTGACGAGCAGGTTCCGCGCAGCGCACGCCGCCGCGACTCGACCGGCCCGATCAGGGTCGGCGATGGCGATCAAGATGGAGGCGGACTCCGTCGACGGCGCACTCGAGGCGCGCGACGACACCAGATCCCCGGGCGCCCAACCCACGCTGCCTCCCTTAGGTGTTCGGGCCACCATGCCGCCAATTTTTACCACTTCGAGGGCATCGGGGGAAAGGCGGATGTCCGGTGGGTCTGAGGTTATTGGGCGGTTGCGCGGATCAGGGTTGAGGCCGGCGTTGGATCCTTCGGGGACCGGCCCCGAAACCCGCTACTGGACCGTGCGGTCGGAACCGGTTCGCGTGGCTCGACGCTGGATCAGGAGCCCGCCGCCGGCGAGGGCGAGGCCGAAGAGCGCCTCGAGCTCGAGCGCGCCGCCGGTGAGGGGCAGGGAGCCGGCCTGGGCGGTTTTGGCTTCGACTTCGACCGGCGCCGCCACGGCGATTATCGGCGCCGTGATTTGCGCGGCTTCGACCTCGACGCCAGGGGGAGCGGGTGGAGTCGGCGGAGTGGGAGGTGCGAGAGGAGCCGGGCAGGCCACACCGAAGTCGGCGCCCGCGCCCCCCCCCCCAGTGTAGCA
>JANYLB010000027.1 GCA_025363815.1 Actinomycetes bacterium | reverse complement strand
CTCCGTCGGCTGCGCTCGCGGCGGCTACGACGTACACGGCGACGGTGTCAGGTGTGAAAGACACCGCGGGAAACACGATCGCGGCGCCGTCTACGTGGTCGTTCACGACTGCAGCCTCTACATCGGTGACGTGTCCGTGTTCGGTATGGGGCGCGGGGGCCACGCCTTCTCGTACCGATTCCGACACTGGTGCAGTCGAGCTCGGCGTGAAGATCCGAGCCGACGTGGCCGGGTTCGTGACCGGCGTGCGCTTCTATAAGGGCACGGGGAACACGGGCATGCATGTCGGGAACCTGTGGAGCTCGGCGGGGACGCTGCTGGCTTCGGCCACGTTCACGGGTGAGTCGACTACCGGTTGGCAGCAGGTGACGTTCGCATCTCCGGTCGCGATCGCGGCGAACACGACCTATGTGGCTTCGTACTTCGCGCCGGTTGGCCGTTATTCGGTCGACAACAACTTCTTCGCGACCGGCATCGACAATCCGCCGCTCCACGCGTTGGCTTCGGGAGTCGACGGCTCGAACGGTCTCTACCGGTATGGTGCGGCGAGCGCCTTCCCAAATGCAAGCTTCCAGAACTCGAACTACTGGGTCGATGTCGTCATCACCACTACCGCGCCTGCGGATTCGACGCCTCCGACGGTGACGTCGACTACGCCGGCGAACAGTGCGACGAGCGTGTCGACTTCTGTCGTGGCATCGGCGACATTCTCGGAGGCGGTCCAGTCGGCGACGGTTGGGTTTGTGCTCAAGGCCGGGTCGGTGTCGGTGGCGGGAACCTCGGCCTACAACTCGGCGACGAACACGGCGACGTTCACTCCGTCGGCTGCGCTCGCGGCGGCTACGACGTACACGGCGACGGTGTCAGGTGTGAAAGACACCGCGGGAAACACGATCGCGGCGCCGTCTACGTGGTCGTTCACGACTGCAGCCTCTACATCGGTGACACTCGGCGACACCTCGGTGGCCGACTTCGCCGCGGGCACCGGGTCCGGCACCGCAGTGGTGCAGACGGCCGATGGTGAGGTGGCGCTCGCACCGGCCGCGGGTGACGAGTTCAGCGGAACGACGTTGCCGACCGGATGGACGAGCACGACCATCGCGACCGGTGGCACCACGACCGTTGGCGCCGGAGTGCTCACGCTGAACGGCAACAGGGTGAACACCTCAGCGACCTTCAGCGCCGGTCGCTCACTCGAGTTCGTGGCCACGTTCCGCGGCGAGAACAACCAGAGCGTCGGTCTCGGATCCTCCCTCGGCTCATCGACGCCGTACGCAGTCTTTGGTGTGTCGGGCGGAAACCTCCAGGCCCAGACGCGGACCAACAACCTCACGGCGTCATCGACAGGTCTTGGTACGACCTATCTGAACGCACCGCACCGGTTCCGGGTCGACTGGAACACGGCCAACATCTCCTATTCGGTCGACGGCGTCGTCGTCGCGACCCACAACCGGACGCTGACCATGGCTATGAGTCTCGTTGCGCGTGACAGCACCACAGGGGCGATGCCGCTCATCGTCGACTGGATCCGCCTCGGGCCGTACCCGACCACCGGGATCTTCACGTCTCGCGTTCTCGACGCCGGTCAGAGCTTCCTCTACGACGCGATCGCCTGGACGGGCGATCTGCCGAGCGGCTCGACGGTCGCGGTGGAGGTCCGGACCGGTGACACTGCCGCTCCCGACGGCACCTGGACCGCCTTCGCCGCAGTCACCTCGGGCGGTTCGGTCGGCCAGACCGGCCGCTACGCCCAGTACCGGGTCACTCTTACCCGGGGAACCGCCGTGCTAACGCCGAGCCTCAACGCACTGAGCGTGATCGCGCACTCCTGAGCGTCACCTAGCATTTGGCGATGTTCGAGAAGAAGCCTGTGGGCGTTGCCGTCATCGGTGCGGGCTATTGGGGTTCCAACCTGATCCGAAACTTTGCCGGGCATCCGGCATGCGAGTTGCGCTGGGTGTGTGACCTGGATCTGGACCGGGCGCGAGGGGTCGTGGGCCGCTACAGCACTCTGGCGGTCACCGATTCCGTCGACGACGTGCTCGGCGATCCCACTGTCGAGGCGGTCGCGATCGCGACTCCGGCTGCCACCCACGTCACGGTTGCCGCCGCCGCGTTCGCGGCCGGAAAGCACGTGCTCGTCGAAAAGCCGTTGGCAGCCACCGTGGCCGATGGCCGGAGATTGGTCGAACTTGGGGCCGAAGCTGGTCGGGTGCTGATGTGCGATCACACCTTCTGCTACACGCCTGTGGTCCGGCGCATCCGAGAGCTCATCGAAGTCGGCATGCTCGGCGACGTCCAGTATGTCGACTCGGTCCGCATCAACCTCGGCCTCGTGCAACCCGATGTCGATGTCTTCTGGGATCTCGCGCCGCACGACCTCTCGATTCTCGACTTCATCCTCCCGGCCGATCGCCGGCCCGTCGGGGTCGCGGCCCAAGGGGCCGACCCGATCGGTGCCGGCAAGGCGTGTGTCGGGTACCTCACGCTCCCGCTCGACGGGAACGCGATCGCCCACGCCCATGTGAACTGGCTGAGCCCGACCAAGATCCGCACGATGATCGTCGGTGGGTCGGCTCGGATGATCGTCTGGGACGACCTGCACCCGACCCAGCGGCTGAGCATGTTCGACAAGGGCGTCGACCTGCGAGCCGACTCTGCCTCCACCGAGGAACGAGACAAGGCGTTGATCTCGTACCGCACGGGTGATCTCGTCGCGCCGGCGCTGCCTGAGTACGAAGCACTACGCGGCGTCGTGGGCGAGTTCACGAGCGCGATCCGCGAGCACCGGGCCCCCCTCACCGATGGCAACGCCGGCCTCCGTGTCCTGGAGATCCTCGAGGCCGCAACGCAGAGCATTGCCAACGACGGCGCGGTTGTCCCGTTGAAGGATGACCGGTGATCCGCGGGAAGCGAGTTTTGGTCACCGGTGGAGCCGGCATGATCGGCTCCACCGTCGTCGACCGCCTCATCGACCTCGAACCGGCCGAGATCGTTGTCGTCGACAACCTCGTACGGGGACGACTCGCGAACCTGGAGGCCGCGTTCGCCCGGTACCCGGTGCGCTTCGTCGAGGGTGACCTGCGTGATGGAGAGCTCGTCCGCGATCTGATGGACGGGATAGACGTGTGCTTCCACCTCGCCGCGATTCGGATCACGCAATGCGCCGAGGAGCCACGTCTCGCGCTCGAGGTCCTCGTCGATGCCACCTACAACGTGCTCGAAGCCGCGGTCGCAGCCAAGATCGACAAGGTCATAGCGTCGTCATCGGCCTCCGTTTACGGCCTCGCAACCGAGTTCCCGACCGATGAGGACCACCACCCTTACGCCAACACAACCTTCTACGGCGCGGCCAAGGTCTTCAACGAGGGCATGCTGCGCAGCTTCCACGATATGTACGGGCTCGACTACGTGGCGTTGCGGTACTTCAACGCCTACGGCGCGCGCATGGACATCCACGGCGTCTACACGGAGGTGTTGGTCCGATGGATGGATCGCATTCTCGACGGCCGGGCCCCGTTGATCCTCGGAGACGGGAACCAGACGATGGATTTTGTCTATGTCGACGACATCGCCAGAGCCAACCTGCTCGCGGCTGAGTCGCCGATCACCGACCGTATCTACAACATCGCGAGCGGCCGGGAGACGAGTCTCAACGACCTCGCCCACGCGCTCCTGGCGGTCATGGGCTCCGATCTCGAACCCGAGTACGGGCCGGAACGCACAGTGAACGCAGTTTCTCGTCGCCTTGCCGACACCTCCCGGGCGGCCGCGGACCTCGGCTTCACCGCCGAGGTCTCGCTTGAAGCAGGCCTCGCTCGACTCGTCGAGTGGTGGCGGGCCGAGCAGGCGCGAAATGCCAGGGCATCCTCGTGACGACAACCACAGATACCGCACCGATCCCAGTCATGCGACCGTGGCTCGGCCCAGAAGAGGCCGAAGCGGCTGCGGCAGCAGTGAGCTCCGGCTGGGTCGCTCAAGGACCTCGCGTCGCTGAGTTCGAGCGCGCGTTTGCGGCGCGGGTCGAAGCGCCTTACGGCGTGGCGGTGTCGTCGTGTACAACCGCGCTGCACCTCGCGCTGGTTCTGGTCGGCGTCGGACCGGGTGACGAAGTCGTCGTGCCATCGTTGTCGTTCATCGCCACCGCGAACGTCGTGCGCTATGTCGGCGCCACTCCGGTGTTCGCAGACGTCGAACCCACGACGTTGAACCTCACGGCCGCGACGATCGAGGCCGTTCTAACACCGAGGACCCGTGCGGTCATCCTGGTCCACCAGGTCGGAACGCCCGCTGATCTCGACGCGGTGCACGGGGTGTGCGATCCCTCTGGGATCGTTGTCATCGAGGATGCAGCGTGCGCTATCGGATCCCTCTACCGGGACCGCCCGATCGGCGCCGATTCCGATCTCACGGCTTATTCATTCCACCCCCGCAAGGTGATCACTACGGGCGAGGGCGGGATGCTTGTGACCACGAGCGAGGCTTGGGCCAAGCGCTCCTCCCGGCTGCGCGAGCATGGGATGTCGCTGAGCGCCGAGGCTCGCCACGCCAGTAGCAGCGTCGTGCTCGAACGTTACGACGAGGTCGGGTTCAACTACCGCATGACCGACGTCCAGGCCGCCATCGGGCTCGTGCAGCTAGAGCGCCTCGACGCGATCGTCTCCCGTCGCCGTGAGCTCGCGGAGGCGTACAGGGCACGCTTGGACGATCTCCCGCTCGCGGGGATGATCGCGGATCCGCCTTACGGGCGGACGAACTACCAGTCGTACTGGATCGAGCTGTCCGATGACTTCCCCGTCACCAGGGACGCGTTGTTGCAGTCGCTCCTCGATCGGGGTGTGTCGGCCCGACGGGGAATCATGGCGTCGCACCTCGAGCCGGCATACGCCGAGACCGCGCACGCGTCGTTGCCGATCACCGAGCGCCTGACTCGACGATCCCTGATCCTGCCGCTCTTCCACGAGATGACTGAGGGCCAGCACGAGCGCGTTGTAGCAGCAGTGCGTGCGGCCGCCGGCTCCGCCTGATCGCTGCTCGAGAATGCGTATCGTCGTTTACCCGCACCTGATGACAGTCGGCGGGAGCCAACTCAATGCCATCGAGCTCGCCGCCGCGGTTCGGGACCGGGGTCACGAGGTCACGGTCTTCGCCGCGGAGTCGGGTCCGCTCGGCGAGACCGTCGACCGGCTCGGACTTCGGTTGGTGCTCGCGCCGAAGCACAAGAAGCGTCCGTCCATCCCGATCGCATTCGCGCTACGTGACCTGTGCCGGACGGATCGGATCGACATCGTGCACGGCTACGAGTGGCCCCCGTGTCTGGAGGCCTTTTATGGGCCGCTGCTGTGCGACGGGGTCACGGTTGGCGCCACGGTGATGTCGATGTCGGTTGCGCCGTTCATCCCGTCATCGGTGCCGCTGATCGTGGGGACCGAGCAGATCGCCGCGGCGGCACGCCAGGGACGATCCGGGCCAGTCCGGGTCATCGAACCTCCGGTCGACACCGATGCGAACCACCCCGGGATCGACGGGAGTGCCTTCCGCGCCCGGTACCGTCTCGACGACCGACCCACGATCGTGCTCGTCTCCCGACTGGCGGTGGCGTTGAAGCTCGAAGGTATCGAACGGGCGATGCGAGCCGTCGCGCTGCTCGCACCCGAGACCGGGGCCCAGCTGGTGGTCGTTGGTGACGGTCCCGCACGCGAGCACCTGGAGCATGTAGCCGCCGAGGTCAACGCGTCTACCGGCACCAAGACGGTGACGCTCACGGGCGAGCTCGCAGACCCCCGGCCGGCTTACGCCGCAGGAGATGTGCTCCTCGGTATGGGTGGTTCCGCGCTGCGAGCGATGGCGTTCGCGAAGCCGCTCGTCGTGCTCGGCGAGCTCGGATTTGCAGAGCTGTTGACCCCTGACTCCACCGAGATCTTCCTCTGGCAGGGCTTCTACGGACTCGGCGACGGTGACCAACGACCCCGCGGCCTTGCCGATATCCTCCGCCCGCTGATCGACGATCCGGCCCGGCGCGCCGAGCTCGGCGCGTTCGCGCGGGAGTTCGTCGAGCAACGGTTCGGTCTCGTGGCCGCAGGGGAGAGACAGGAGCTGACCTACCAGGAGTGGCTCACCTTGCGCATCGGTCGTAAAACGCTGGCGGCCCAAGCCACGCGCACTGCAGCTCAAGTCCTCAGCCACAAGGTCCGACAACGGATCGATCGCAGGCGTGGCCGCGGTGCTACCGAAGACTTCAACGCGGTCGCCGAGATCGCGAAGACGGCCGAGCTGGCGGAGAGGTCACGCTGAAGTGGAGCCCATACCGCTCGTAGATCTGAAAGCGCAACACGACGCGGTTGCTGATGAGGTGGCCGTCGGATTCGCATCCGTGCTCGAACGGACGGCGTTTGTCGGAGGCGAAGAGGTCGATGCGTTCGAGCGGGAGTTCGCGGAGTTCTCCGGCGTCGCGCATTGTGTGGGCGTGGGGAACGGAACCGACGCGGTCGAGCTCGCGTTGCGCGCCGCGGGAGTAGGCATCGGGTCCGATGTGATCCTTCCGGCCAACACGTTCATCGCCACCGCCGAAGCGGTGGTGCGTGCGGGCGCGAAGCCGGTGCTCGTCGACTGCGATCCGCGGTACCAGCTGATCGACATCGACGCGGTCGCGGCCAAGATCGACTCCGACACCGCGGCGGTCGTTCCGGTCCACCTCTTCGGACAGCTCGCCCCGCTGGAGCCGCTCCGGGCGCTGCTCGGCTCATCGGGCCCGCTGATCGTCGAAGACGCCGCACAATGCCAGGGGGCAACCCAGGGGGGCGCGGGGCCGGCGACCATCGGGATCGCGGCGGCGACCAGCTTCTATCCGGGCAAGAACCTCGGTGCCTACGGGGAGGCGGGCGCGGTGCTCACCGGTGACGAGGAGATCGCCCGGCGCATCCGCAGTCTCCGCAACCACGGGAGCGAGGCCAAGTACGAGCATCCGGAGCTGGGGTTCAACTCGCGTCTCGACACGCTGCAGGCAGTGGTGCTGCGGGCGAAGCTCTCCCGTCTCGCCGCGGGGAACGCGGCCCGCCGGAACGGCGCGCGGCGGTACGACGCGCTGCTCGCAGACCTCGACGACGTCATACCACCGTCGACTCTTCCCGGCAACGAGCACGTCTGGCACCTCTACGTTGTCCGGGTGCCGCGCCGCAAGGCGGTGCTCTCGGCATTGCACGAAGCCGGAATCGGTGCCGGGGTCCACTACCCGATTCCGATTCATCTCCAGGGCGCGTTCCGGAGCCTCGGGCATCAGCCAGGCGACTTCCCCGAAGCCGAACGGGCCGCGTCCGAGATTCTCTCCCTTCCTCTGTTTCCCGAGATCACGCCGGAGCAGCAGCAGCGGGTCGTCGATGTGCTCGAGAAAGCACTGGTATGACTCCGACCGGTGTGTTTGTGCACGAACTCGGGTTGTGCGAGAGCGACTCGGTCGGGCCCGGGACCCGGGTATGGGCGTTCGCGCACGTCTTGGCTGGTGCCGTAGTCGGGGCCGACTGCAACATTTGTGATCACGCGTTCATAGAAACCGGAGCGCGGATCGGTGACCGGGTAACGGTCAAGAACGCGGTGCTCGTCTGGGATCGGGTCACGGTCGAGGATGATGTCTTCCTCGGTCCGAACATGGTGTTCACCAACGATCTGATGCCGCGCGCCGCGGTGAAGAAGGGAACCGAAGGCTTCCTGGCGACTCACGTGCAGCGTGGCGCGACCATCGGGGCCAACGCGACGATCATCTGCGGAGTCACCGTCGGCGCGCAGGCGTTCGTGGGTGCTGGAGCAGTGGTCACCCGCGATGTCCTGCCACATGCACTCGTTGTCGGCAACCCGGCGCGCCGAATCGGCTGGGTTTGCGAGTGCGGCTACCGGCTCGAAGACGAGTTGGCGTGTGTTGTCTGCGGCCGGACCTACCGTGACGGTGGAAGCGGGTTGATCAACGCCTGAGAAACGTCGGGAGCAAGCGGAGCTCGCGTACCGAGATCCCGACGATGGCGTAGACCACGACGATGCCGAGGCCTCCTGCGACGAGCTGGCCAAGATCGCTCCCGAAGAGCGACATGAGTACGACGCCGGCCACCGCGCCGAGGAAGCCGCCGAGCAGCGGCCGGGCCGGGGCTCCGAGCACGGCGCGGGGCCGGAGCCCTTGACGCCGGTGGAGTGCGATCAGATACACCGGCACGATGATCCCGCCGGCGATGGCGACATGGGCGATCCCGACCCCTCGGATGCCGTCGCTGCGGGCACCGATCGTGAGCGCGGGTATCAGGCAGAGGAGCCAGAGGCCCTGGATGTAGACGAGCACGCGTGACTCACCGACGGCGACGAACAGGTCGTAGCCGAAGTCGATGGCGACCCGCAGACCACCCAGCGTGGCGAGGAACACGAGTGCCGATGCCGCGGGCTCCCACTTCGACCCGTAGACCATCGTGACGAGCGGTAGTGCGAGCACGCCGAGCAACGTGCACACCGGAACGGTTGCCGACATCAGGAGATGGAACCAGCGCAGAAAGATCTCTCGGAGCCGTGTGCCGTCGTTCTGGAAGCGCGCGAACGCGGGGACGGCGATCGGTCGTACGGCGGTGGAGAGCATGTTCCACGGGAAGCTCGACAGGTTGAACGCGAGCGCGTAGTAGCCGAGCGCGATCGTGCCGAGCTCGCGACCGACCACGAGATAGTCGACATTTAACATCGCGAACACGAGGAAGCTCGATCCGGTGAGTGGGATCCCGAACTTCAAGAGGTCGCGGGCAACCGACCGGTTCCAACCCGGCCTTGGTCGCTCGGGAGCCAGGATATAGACCACAGCGCAGTTCACCGAGTTCCCTGCGAGGCGCCCCCACGCGAGGCTCCAGACTCCGAAGCCGGCGATCGCGAGACCGATGGTGACAGACGTTGACACTACGAACCCTGACCACTCAGCTGCGGCGCGCTTTTCCTGGAGAAACCCGCGCGTCAGCAGGCCGATCGGTACAGAGGCGATGCCATCGATGACGACACCGAGTGCGAGGAGGCGCAAGACGCCGGTCGCTTCCGGAGTGTGCAGCGCGCCGGCGAAGAACGGGGCCGCAATGAAGCAGATGATGAAGACGAGCACGCTTGAGGCGATGGCGATCGTGGTAGCGGTACGTGCCGCAAGCTTGAGATCGCCCGGCCAACGAACTACCGCGTAGGTGACGCCTAGCTCGTTGATGCTGTTGAGTCCGTTCAGCGCGATGAGCGCGACGGCGAATATCCCGAAGTCTTTGGGTGAGAGGATCCGGGCGAGGATGATGCCTGTCAACGGGTTGACGAGGCGGTTGAACACGGTGCTGAGCACGCTCCACCGCAGCCCGCTCCGCATCTTGGTGCTGATGCCCGGGTCGAGCGCCTCGCCGATGCCGTCGACCTCGCCGGCCCCAGTGCCGGCCCCGTCGAGCTTGGACCCGTCGTCGCCCGTCACGTCGTCTGTCACGTTCCCGTCAAATTCAACGCGGCCTTGCGACGTCGGCCTCGTGCCGACCCGATCACGGTAGTCGCGGCTCAGAAGTCGTCGGTCCATCGGGGTGGCGGTATCGTTCAAGGCCATGTGCGGATCGACGGTGGCCGAGCCGGCCCAGCTCCGGTGAACCTGGCGCCCGGTCTGCACCCGGAACGCCTGCTTCGCCTCGTCCGTCGAGCCATCGCCGAATGCGAGCTCGATCTCGGTGGTGCGATCGTCCTGACCGAAGCTGCTAGTGGCGCCTACGTCGTGACACCGGTGGTTGCCGCCCTCGCCGGCGCGGGTCGGGTCTTCGCGCTGAGTCGCGACACGCGGTATGGCTCGGTCGCTGATGTGACTCGGGTGACGTTGGATCTCGCGGTTCGCGCCGGCGTCGCCGAACGGATCGAGATCGTCACCGAGAAGACCGAGAGGTTGGTCACGACAGCGGACATCATCACGAACTCCGGTCATCTCCGGCCTCTCGATGCAGGCATGATCGCCTGGATGCGGCCCGACGCCGTTGTGCCGCTCATGTTCGAGGCGTGGGAGCTCGATGCGGGACGCGTCGATGTCGATGTCGACGCGCTGCGCACCCGAGGGATCCAAACCGCGGGGACGAACGAGCGGAATCCTGCGGTCGATGTCTTCAGCTATCTCGGTTCCATGGCGGTGAAGCAGCTCACCGACGCGGGCGTTGCTGTGCGCCACAGCCGGATCCTCGTGGTGTGCGACAACCCGTTCACCACTTTCCTGGGAGAAGGACTCAGGTCGGCAGGAGCCGACGTCGAAGTAGTCCCCGTGCCACCCGAGTCGTTCGACCCCGAACTCGATGCAGTCATCGTGTCCATGCGTCCGACGGGCCTCCCGGTCTTCGGCGAATCCGACGCGCGCCGCCTCGTCGATGCCGCACCGGGGGCGGTCGTCACGCAGTTCTGGGGTGACGTCGACCGCGACGCGTTGGATCGTGTCGGTGTCGCCTGTTGGCCCGAGCTCGCACCCGCGGCCGGCCATATGGGGATCCTTCCCTCGGCGCTGGGTCCCGAACCGGTCGTCCGGTTGCAGACCGGAGGGTTGAAGGTTGGTGCGGTCCTTCGGAAGGCACCCGCCGATCGGACTCCTGCCGATGCCGCGTTCCTCGATGAGCTCTGACCGCCACCCAGTCGTTCTCATCGGTCTGGGCCCGACGACGGCGACTGCGCTCGAGGCGCTCGCCGCGCGCTTCGAGGTTCGAGCGCTGGTGCGTCCGGGCCCTGGTGATGAGCCGACGATCGCGCGTGCCGAACGGCTCGGTGTGTCGGTCGAAGCCGACGCCTCGATCGCCGGTATCCGGGCGTTGACCGCTCGCACCTCACCCGACGCGGTGGTCGTGTCGTCTTTTGATCGCATCCTTCCGGCAGATCTCGTGGAGAGTCGTCCGTTCGTGAATGTGCACTACGCGCCGTTGCCGCGCTACCGCGGGCGCGCAACGGTGAACTGGGCGATCTTGAACGGCGAGCCAGAGGCCGCGATCTCAGTGCATCGTCTGGTGCCGGGGCTCGACGCGGGCGGCCTACTTGCTCAGGAGACCGTTGAGATAGGGCCGAGGACGACGGTGACCGAGCTTTACAACGCGCTGAACGCGATCCAGGAGCGTGTGCTGGCCGACGCGGTGGCTCGCGCGATCGCGGGTGATCCCGGGCTTGAGCAGGACGAGAGCCGGTCGAGCTACGCCTGTACGCGTATTCCCGCCGATGGTGAGATCGATTGGTCGGCACCGACCATCGACACTGATCGTCTCGTTCGTGCACTCACCGCGCCGTTTCCCGGTGCGTTCACCTGGCTCGGCCTCGAACAGCTATGGATCGACGCGGCAGAGCCTGCCCCTGCGCCATCGAGATGGGATGGACGGGTTCCCGGCCGGGTGGTGGCGGTTTCGCGCGATGGCGGATGGATCGACGTGTTGACCGGCGACGGTGTTTTGCGCCTCCACCAAGTCCGCCGCGATCAATTGGTTCCGGGAAGGGGTGTTGGCTCCGTTGCCGCATCCTCGGTCGTGCGTTCTGTCCACGCCACCCTGGGGCTGTCGGTCGGCGATCTGGTCGCCCGACTGCGTGCCCTCGGAGCGCTCTCCTCCGATACCCCGTCTGAACGATGACGCCCGACGGGATCGTCTGCTTCGCGGCGCAGGACTGGTGGTATCACAGCCGAGCGCATTCTGAGGTCCAGCTGATGCTCCGCTTGGCTCGGGAACACCCGGTTCTGTTGATCAACAGCATCGGGATGCGGATGCCGCTGCCCGGCCGATCGACGCAAGCGGCGCGCCGCGTCGGCCGTAAGCTCCGCAGCTTCACCAGAGGTTTGGCCGTCCCGGTCCCCGGGCTCCCGAACTTCCATGTGTTGTCGCCTGTCACCGTTCCTCTGTTCGGTGATGCTCGCGCCCGGGCGATGAACGCATCATCGATCCGAGCTCAGGTGCGGCGGGCGATGCGACGGGTTGGCATCGCGCATCCCGTCATGTTCGTCACCATCCCGACCGCGTGGGACGTCGTCGAGCCGATGGGCCACGAGCCGCTCGTCTTCAATCGGGCAGATCGCCACTCGGCATTCGAGGAAGCCGACGCGAATCTGATCGGTGGATACGAAAACGCGCTCCTCCGCAACGCGGACCATGTGCTGTATGTCAGTCACGCGTTGATGGCCGACGACCTCAAGGTGGTGGGGGAGCGCGCGTTCTTCCTCGATCACGGCGTCGACCTCGAACGCTTCCGACCCGATGCACCAGGCGGAGAACCCACCGATCTCGTTTCGATCCCGCATCCCCGGATCGGGTACTTCGGCGGTCTCGAGCCCCAGACGATCGATTTCCGCCTGCTAGAGCGCGTCGCTCGCGAGCTGCCTGATGCCCAGCTGGTTCTCGTGGGCGATGCCACCGTCGCGATGGATGGGCTGGTCGCGCTACCGAACGTCCACTGGCTGGGAATGCGGCCATACGAAGACATCCCGCGCTACGGCGCCGGGTTCGACGTCGCGATCATGCCGTGGCGCCAGAATGCATGGATCGCGGCGAGCAACCCGATCAAGCTCAAGGAGTACCTCGCCCTGGGTCTGCCGACGGTGAGCATCGATTTCCCGGAGTTGGCCCGCTATCACTCGTTGGTCACCGCGGTGACCGACCCGGCGCAGTTCGTGTCCGCGGTCGCCGCTGCGCTCGCCGATGGTGGGCCGTCGACGCCGTTTGATCGTCGGGCCGCAGTCGAGCAGGACTCGTGGGACAGCAAGGCCTACGTACTAGCCGATCTAATCGGGCTCCGACGCGCGGTGGCTGGCCCGTGACGGCGGCTTCGTGACGCCGCTGGGACGGTCGCCCAAGCCCGCTCGCGCGTCCGGATTCCGGTGTGGCACTGCTACCCTCAGTGGTCACCCGGTGGCAGGTTCCTGACCATTGCGGTCGAGTACGAGGCGAGGCTGAATTGGATTTCATCGACGCCTGCAAAGTCGTTCTGCGTCGTTGGTACGTCGTTGTTCCGCTCGCGCTGTTGACGATGGTCGGTACTTACCTCGCGTACAGCAGCGCCTCCGCGAACTACTCGGCCAAGGGCGCGCTCGTGATCACCCCTCCGGTCGCGGTCGTGGGGCCAGATGGGGCTACCGGGCTCTGCGTCACGAACACGTGGTGCACCGGTGGCGATGTCCTGAACCTCGCCAACATCACGGGGCGCAGGATGGACGATCCATCGCTGCAAGACAACCTGCTCAATCCGCATCCCGGCGCGAGCTACACGGTTCTTCTCAATTCCGATAACCGCAGCGCCATCATGGAGCTGACTGCGACGTCGCGGACGGCCGAAGACGCGCTCGCGACGCTGAGGGACGTGAAGGCTCAGGTCGAGCACGAGCTTGAAGCGATCCAGCTCAAATCGGGTGCCAAGGTGCAAGATCAGGTGACGGCGTCGACGGTGACCATGGCCACCAAAGCGGTGCCGCAATCGGGCGGAAAGCTACGAGCTGCGGCGGCCGCGTTTGGTCTCGGTGTCGCCATCACCCTTGGTGGCGCTTTCCTGGCCGAGTCGATCGCCGCCTCCCGGCGCGCGAACGCGTCATTGCTCGATCGGATCGCGCTCCCTGATCAACCATCGGGTTCCGCCGGCGCGCCGAATACCAAGCCGTCTGCGAATGCCGACGCCGATACCGACGCCCCTGCCGAGAACCGCGATCGACCGAAGCCGGTGCCGGCCGGCCCGCTCAGGTCGGGTCGCATCGGCTCGTAGAACAGCCCGGCGGCCTGGTTAATGGCACCTGATCTTGGTCTCGCCCCCGCTGTCGCGACGATGACGCCGGTCGCGGCGAAGCCCACGGGCAAGGCGAAGCGCGCGCGACGCGGATCGATCCGCACCGCACCGCGGATCGATGTCGTCTCGATCCTGACGTTGTTCGCCGTGCTCATGGTGTGCATCCCGTCGCGCCTCGTCGTGGGCGCGCTCGGTGGAGCCGGAACACCGGCGGCGCTCCTCGGCCTCGTCTGTCTCGCGTGGTGGGTGTACGCGCGCATGGTGCCGGGGACGGGCCTCGCGCAGGGCTACCAACCAGTTCGGATCGTGGTGTGCATCTATGCATTGGTGGCGTTGCTCACATACATCGTGGCGCTCACAACGCGCTTTGTGACCGTTGGCGAGTTGAACAACGCCGACCGCGCGTTGATCGGGTTAGCGTCGTTCATGGGCATAGTGCTCATCGGTGCCGATGGCATCCAGCGTTACGATCGCCTCGAGGTGCTGCTAAGGCGCTTGGTCCAGTTGACCACGGTGCTCGCGTTCTTCGGGATGGTGCAGTTCTTCACCAACTTCGACATCGCTGCGTACGTAAAGATCCCTGGTCTCGTCGCCAATGCCGGCTTGGCCGACGAGATCCGCACCGGCTTCAGGCGTATCTCCGTCACCGCGTCGCATCCCATCGAGTACGGCGTGTTTCTCGCGATGGTGTGGCCGATCGCGATCCACTTCGCGCTCCGAGCGATCACACCGAAGGCGCGTCGTTGGTGGTGGGCCGGGGTCGGAATCATCAGCCTTGCGCTCGCGATGTCACTTTCTCGGTCCGCTGTCCTCGGCGTCTTCGCCGCGGCGATCGTCATCGCCATCCCGTGGTCCTGGCGACGGCGCATCAACACGCTGGCCATCGTCTTGGTCTTCCTGGGGGCGATGCGCCTCATGGTTCCCGGTCTCGTGGGCACGTTGCGAAACCTGTTCACCCACGTCACCGCTGATCCGAGCTACCAGGCCCGCCAGGTCCGGCTCCCGATCGCGTTCCAATTCATCCACGCCCGGCCGTTTCTAGGTCGTGGTTACGGCACGCTGCTTCCCGACCAGAAGTACCACCTGGTTCCGATGGACAACCAGCTCATCAAGACGGCTATCGAAACCGGTCTCGTTGGTCTGGCTGCGCTCTTGGCGCTGTTCGTCGTCGGGTTCTTGACCGCGCGCGGCGCGCGGCGTCGAGCTGTCGATTCCACCACGCGTGATCTCGCGCAGACCCTCGCGGCGTCGATCCTTGCCGGCTCGCTCTCCTTCTACACGTTCGACGCGCTCTTCTACCCGATGGTGACGGGAATGATCGCGTTGTTGCTCGGGGTGATCGGCGCGCTCTGGCGACTTGTGCGTCAAGATGCCTACGTCGGCACCTGACGACCCCGAGGACAGCATGCCCGCACGGAATCGTCCGGCCGTAACCGTCGTAGTTGTCACCTACAACAGCGCGGCGCTGCTCCCCGGATTGCTCGCTTCTCTCCCAGCGGCGTGCGCCGAGATCGGGCCGATCGAAATCGTCGTAGCCGACAACAGCTCGACCGACGGCACGATTGAGCTGGCCCGCACCCGAGATGATGTACGGACGGTCGCAGTCGGACACAATGCGGGATACGCGGCCGGGATCAATGCAGGAGTTGCCGCGGTCGAGCCGGCCGATGCCATCCTTGTTCTCAACCCCGATGTACGCCTCGCCGCGGGCTCGGTTCGGCGGCTCCTCGACGCGGCCGTCCCGACGCGGACCGGGATCACGGTGCCCCGGCTCGTCGACGAGAGTGGTGTGACGATGCGTTCCCTACGCCGGGATCCATCAGTCGCTCGAGCGCTCGGCGAGGCCCTGCTGGGCGGGGAGCGCTCCGGGCGCGTCTCGTGGCTCGGCGAGCTCGTTGTCGACCCGGCGCGCTACGAGCAGGCCGGACCGGTCGATTGGGCGACGGGCGCGGCCATGTTGATCACGAGAGCATGCTGGGATGCGGTCGGTGAATGGGACGAATCCTTCTTTCTCTACTCCGAGGAGACCGACTACGCGATCCGGGCTCGCCGAGCGGGCTTTCGCATCGAGTACGTACCCGATTCCCGCGCGGTCCACATCGGCGGCGATCTCGACATCTCGCCCCGGCTGTGGACCATCAACACCCTCAACCGGGTGCGGCGCTTCGCCAAGGACCACGGTCGGGTGCACACGGCAGCGTTCCGCGCTGCGGTAGTGCTGAACGAGGCGTTGCGCGCTGCCGCCGGAAGAGAGCGGAGCCGGGCCGCGCTGGCGGCGCTGCTCCGCCCGTCGCAGCGCCCGCCGGAGATCGTGCCCTGACCGGTCGCGGGACCAGGGATCCAGCCGCTCGCACCTCTACACTCGTAGAGATGTTCGACGAACGCATGGCAGCGCTGGCTACGACCGATCCCGACATCGCCGGGGTGGTTGAACGTGAGATCGAGCGACAGAATACGACGATCCAGCTGATCGCCTCGGAGAACTTCACCTCGCCGGCAGTGCTCGCCGCTCAGGGCTCGGTCCTCACGAACAAGTACTCGGAGGGTTATCCGCGGAAGCGGTACTACGGCGGCAACCAGATCGTCGACGAAGCCGAGGAGCTCGCTCGCGACCGCGCGTGCGCGCTGTTCGGCGCCGAACGTGCCAACGTGCAACCGCACTCGGGTGCGAACGCGAACATGGCGGTGTACCTGGCGCTGCTCGACCCCGGAGACAAGGTGATGGGGATGCGCCTCGACCAGGGTGGCCACCTGACCCACGGCTCGCCGGTGAACTTCAGCGGCCGCTTCTACGACTTCGTGGCGTACGGTGTCGACGACACGACCGAGATGATCGACTACGACGCCCTGCGCGACAGTGCCAAGGCGGAGCGGCCCAAGGCGATCATCGCCGGCGCCACTGCCTACCCGCGCATCATCGATTTCGCCGCGTTCCGTTCGATCGCAGACGAGATAGGCGCGTTGTTGATCGTCGACGCAGCGCACATCGCCGGTCTGATAGCCGGCGGTGCCCACCCGTCGCCGGTTCCGCACGCCGACGTGGTGACCTTCACCACCCACAAGACCCTGCGGGGGCCGCGTGGCGGCTGCATCGTCAGTCGTGAGGAGCACGCGAAGGCGATCGACAAGGCTGTTTTCCCCGGCCTCCAGGGCGGCCCCCTCATGCATGTGATCGCGGCGAAGGCCGTCGCGTTCCGCGAGGCAGCGCAGCCGGCGTTCACCGAATACGCATCGGGAGTCGTGCAGAACGCCGCGATCCTCTCCGAGAGGCTTGCCTCGGAGGGATTTCGGATCGTGTCCGGCGGGACCGACAACCACCTGCTCCTCGTCGACCTGCGTCCTTTCGGCGTCACCGGAAAGGTCGCCCAGGAGGCGCTCGACGATGCCGGCATCACCTGCAACAAGAACGCCATTCCGAATGACACCGAGAAGCCGTTCGTCACCAGTGGTCTGCGCCTGGGAACCGCCGCCGTCACCACTGCGGGGATGGGCGAACCCGAGATGGCCGAGATCGCTTCACTGATCGCGCGGGTGTTGCGCGACGTAGACGACGAGTCGGTGCAGGCGGAGGTCCGCGAGTCATCTGCCCGCCTGTGCTCGAAGTTCACGCCGTACCCCGATCTCCCGTGAACCCGGGCTAGAGCGGTTTCCGGTGGGGGGCTACCTTGTCGTGTTCGCGGTCGCCTCGTTGGCCACGTTCGCGTGTACGCCAGTCGTTCGGCGGATTGCCTTTCGGATCGGCGCGCTGTACCAACCGAGCGAACGAACGGTGCACACGAAGCCGATGCCGACGGTTGGTGGTGCCGCGATGTTCGTCGGCTTCCTCGCCGCTATGGGAGTGGCGAGCCAGATTCCGCAGTTCCAAGAGATGTTCAATGGCTCGTCGGAACCGGCAGGGGTGATCCTCGCGGCCGGTGTGATGTTCGCTGTCGGAGCGCTCGACGATCTCCGGGAGGTGTCACCCCCGGCGAAGATCGCGGGCCAGGTGCTGAGCGGCAGTGTTTTGTCGTTGATGGGTGTGTCGATGCTGTTCTTCCGCGTGCCGTTCTTCGGCATCGTGGTGCTCTCGCCCGATCTCGCTCCGCTCATCACCGTGCTGACCGTGGTGCTCTTCGCCAATGCGATCAACCTGATCGACGGCCTCGACGGGCTCGCGGCGGGCATCGTCGCAATTGCGGGTTCCGCGGTTTTCCTCTATTCCGACCGTCTCTTCAAGGACGGTTTCCTCACGGGGTCGAACATCGCCCCGCTGATCGCGATGATCGCGGTGGGGATCTGCGTGGGCTTCCTCCCGTGGAACTTCAGCCCGGCGAAGATCTTCATGGGTGACGCCGGCGCGATGTTCCTGGGGCTGCTGATGGCGGTCTGCACGATCACGCTCGGTGGTCGGGCCGACTACGAGTACTCGGGGCAGACCTTCTTCTTCTTCGCCCCGTTGTTCATCCCGCTGGTAATCCTCGGTGTTCCATTGCTCGACACCGCGTTCTCGTTCTTCCGGCGGGTCTTGCGCCGTCAGTCGTTCGCAGTGGCCGACAAGGACCATCTCCATCACCGCCTAATGCGTCTGGGCCACGGACCGCGCCGGACCGTCGTGATCCTGTGGCTCTGGACCGCGCTGCTCTCCGGTCTGGCGCTGTTGCCGCTCTATACGAACGAGGCCAACGCCTACGTTCCGGTCGGCATACTCGCCCTCGCTCTGGGGCTGTTCGCAGTCTTCGCGCCGGGGAATCGTAAAGGCGCGAAGTTGCGCGAGGGCCTCGACGCGCCGGAGACTCCCTCGTCGGTCGGCGAGGTGGTCGATCTCGACAAACGTCGCGAGGGCTCTTGCTGAATCCCCGCGTCGGTTTGACGGGGTCGGCGAGGCTGCCATAGATTGCGAAAACATTCACAAGCGGGTCGCATGGTGGCCGAGAGGCTGTCACTGGACCAGCGGGGGAGAGGCGTTCGGGTGGTCGACCGCGGGTCGCTGCGCCGTCAGTTCAAACAGGAACAGAGCGACGCGATCGCTCAGGCGGCAGAGTTTGTGGTCGCTCCGGTCCTCTTCGGATTCCTCGGTTGGTTCCTCGACAACCGGCTCGGTGGTACCGCACCCCTGTTCATGGTTGCGCTCGGCGTAATCGGGTTCGTGGGCGCGGCGGTCACGAACTACTACCGCTACATGGCCAAGGTCACCCAGGACGACGAAGGGAAGCCGTGGACGCGACGCCGGCGCTAGCCCCCGACCACGAGAGCGAGATCGCGCGCGACCTCGCCCGACGCGCTTTCTTCGCCGCGCCGATCGTGCTCGTCGTCGCAGGACTGCTGGCGGGGTGGCCCGGCGTGTTCGGTGCTGCGCTCGGGCTGGTCGTGGTCGCCGCGAACTTCCTGGTGCTCGCCCGTCTCATGGCGACCGGAGCCAAGGCCGGTGCCCAGGCCACCGCCTACGCCGCGATGCTGAGCTACTCGGTCATGATCATCGTCATCACGCTGATGGCGTTGCTCCTGCGCAACATCTCTCAGGTCGACGTGGCGAGCTTCGTGGTGACGATCGCAGTCGTCCACCTCGCTTTGCTCTTTCTCGAGCTGCCCAAGCTCGGCCTCACGCCCGGCGCGCCGGGGCTGAAGCCTCTCTCGCTCGCGCAGCTCGACGCCAAGAAGCCCGATTCGAACAAGAAGGAGTCACGGTGATCGTGCTCGCCGAGCTCTTCCCTTCGGGGGTCAACGACCTCTTCGACTGGCGGAGCTTCGGCCCCGGCGGTTTCAACAAGACGGCGATGATGTGCTTCATCTCCACGATCATCTGCTCGGTGCTCTTCATCGCCGGCAGCCGCAAACGCGCGCTGGTCCCGAGCGGTATCCAAAACGTGGCCGAGTCGGGCTTCGAGCTCGTCGAGAAGAGCATCGCGGTAGAGGTGATGGGGGAGGACAGCGGCAAGAAGTGGGCGCCCTTCCTCGCGACGCTGTTCTTCTGGATCTTCTTCATCAACATCTGGGAGGTCATTCCGGGAATCCAGTTCCCGGCCACGTCGCGGCTGGCGATCCCGATCTTCCTCGCGCTCCAGACGTGGATCATCTTCATCGTCGTGGGTTTCAAGCATCAGGGCCCGCTCTACATCTTCAAGGAGATCTTTCCGCCGGGCGTCCCGAAGCCGCTCTACATACTGGTGGCGCCGATCGAGCTCGTCTCGAAGTTTCTCATCCGGCCCTTCTCACTCATGGTCCGGCTCTTCGCCAACATGGTCGCCGGGCACGTGCTCCTCACTGTGTTCGCGGTGATGTGCGCGGAGCTTCTGAAGCACAACAGCGGCATCTACCAGATCGCGTTCATTCCGCTGCCGTTCTTCATGCTCACAGCGATGACGGGTTTCGAGATACTCGTCGCCGTGCTCCAGGCCTACATCTTCACCATCCTCACCGCGGTGTACGTCGGTGAGGCCATCCATCCCCAGCACTAGTTCCCAGCACCCCCTCACCGAGCAAGGAGACACCGTGGAAGCAATCTCGCTACTGGCGGCGATCAGCGATACCGGCCTGAAGAACGGCCTTGGGGCTGTGGGCTATGGCCTCGCGGCCATCGGTCCCGGTATCGGCATCGGATACCTCGTCGGCCAGTCGGTCCAGGCCATGGCGCGTCAGCCCGAGATGGCCGGCAACGTTCGCACGACGATGTTCCTCGGCATTGCGTTCGCCGAGGCCCTCGCCCTCATCGGGTTCGTTCTGTACTTCATCTGACCGAGCCCGTCGATCCAAGGAGAGAGGACGCGCGATGCGCATCCATAGGTTGTTCGCAAGCGCCGTGCTCGTGTGCGGGTTGATCGTGGCCATGCCTGCAGTGGCTCACGCCGAGACCACCAAGAGCGAGCTCACCGATTGCCTCGAGAAGGCGGCCCAGAAGTCGACCACGTCCGAGGTCAACTCGGCCGCAAAGGACTGCTACAAGGCACCGAACCTGGTGACCCCGGCAATCAGCGAGGTCATCTGGGGCGCTCTGGCGTTCCTCATCGTTCTCCTCGTTCTCGTGAAGTTCGCGTTCCCGGCGCTCAAGAAGGGGATGGCGGCTCGCGAAGACCGGATCCGCAGTGATCTGGAACGGGCCGAGTCAGCACGGGTCGAGGCGGAGACGCAGCTCGCCGAGTACCAGGCCCAGCTCGCCGAAGCTCGAGTCGAAGCCGGCCGGATCATCGAGGAGGCCCGCCAGGCCGCCGATCAGGTGCGTCAGGATCTGCTGGCAAAGGCAGAGACCGATGCCGCCGAGGCTCGCACCCGGGCGGAGGAAGACATCCGTCTGGCGACCCAGCGCGCCACCGCCGACCTGCAGGCCAGGGTCGCCGACCTGTCGATCGAGCTGGCCGAGAAGGTCGTCGAGAAGAACCTCGACCGTGAGACGCAGATCCAGCTCATCGAGAACTACATCAACCAGGTCGGGAGCAAGTAGAGCGATGAGCGTTCAGGAACGCATCGACGCCTACGCGAACGCGCTCCTCGAGGTGGCTCGGGCGGAGGGCCATCTCGCGGAGGTAGAAGATGACCTCTTCCGGTTCGCGCGGGTGTTCGAAGGCAGCGACGAGCTGCGCCTCGCCCTCACCGACCCGCAGCTTCCGGCAGAACGACGGGTGGCGATCGTCGACGAGCTGATGGGCGGCAAGGCGCTCGCGACCTCCGCAGCCCTCGCCGCGTTCGTCGTCGGCATCGGGCGCGCCCACGACCTTCCTGCGATCGTCGACGCGTTCGTCGAGAAGGCGGCGCACGTCCGTAGCCGCGAGATCGCAGAAGTGCGGAGCGCGCTCCCACTAGACGAAGGTCAGCGCACGCGGCTCACCCAAGCCCTGGCCGTCGCCACCGGCAAGCAAATTGAGCTCAAGGTGATCATCGACCCCTCGGTGTTGGGAGGGCTCGTCGCCCGCATCGGAGACACCGTCATCGACGGCACGGTCCGTCACCGTCTGGATCAACTGAGAGAACAGGTCTGAGCGATGGCAGAACTCACGATCAACGTCGACGAGATCGCCGCGGCTATCCGCGCTCACGTCGGCAACTTCAAACACGACCTCGACAAGGCGCAGGTCGGGCGCATCCTCGAGGTCGGCGATGGCATCGCCCGGGTGTCCGGCCTCCCCGACACTGCTGTGAACGAGCTGCTCGAGTTCGAGGGCAACACGTTCGGCCTGGCACTGAACCTCGACGAAAACTCGATCGGTGCGGTGATCCTCGGTGAGGCCGACCAGGTCGCCGAGGGCCAGACCGCGCGCAACACCGGCCGGATCCTGTCGGTACCGGTCGGCGACGGCCTCATCGGCAGGGTCGTCAACGCGCTCGGTCAGCCGATCGACGGCAAGGGCCCGATCGTGGCCACCCAGGAGCGCCGCCTCGAGGTACAGGCGCCCGGCATCATCGACCGTCAACCCGTGCATGAGCCGCTCCAGACGGGCATCAAGGCCATCGACGCGATGACGCCGATCGGTCGGGGCCAGCGCGAGCTCATCATCGGCGACCGCAAGACGGGAAAGACCACGGTCGCGATCGACACGATCCTGAACCAGCGCGGCCAGGGCGTGAAGTGCATCTACGTGGCGATTGGTCAGAAAGGCTCGACCGTCGCGCAGATCGTGAACACGCTCGCGGAACACGGCGCGATGGAGTACACGGTCGTGGTGAATGCCCCTGCCTCCGACGAAGCCGTGTTCAAGTACCTCGCCCCATATTCCGGATGCGCGTTCGGCCAGCACTGGATGGACAACGGTGAAGCCGCGCTGGTTGTTTACGACGACCTCTCCAAGCAGGCCGAGGCTTACCGCCAGCTCGCCCTTCTGCTGCGCCGGCCGCCGGGTCGTGAGGCCTACCCCGGTGACGTCTTCTACTTGCACAGCCGCCTGCTCGAGCGGGCCGCGAAGCTGAGCGACGCCAAGGGCGCGGGCTCGCTCACCGCGCTGCCGATCATCGAGACCAAGGCCGGCGACGTCTCTGCCTACATCCCGACCAACGTCATCTCGATCACCGACGGCCAGATCTATCTAATCGACGACCTGTTCAAGTCGGGTGTGCGTCCGGCGGTCGACGTGGGCATCTCGGTCTCACGCGTCGGTGGCGACGCGCAGATCAAGGCGATGAAAGGCGTCGCCGGAACGCTCAAGCTTGATCTCGCACAGTTCCGAGAGCTGGAGGCGTTCGCTACGTTTGGTTCAGAGCTCGACGCGGTCTCGGCCGCGCAGCTCGACCGCGGCTACCGGCTCGTCGAGCTGCTGAAGCAGCCCCTCAACTCGCCGATGCCGGTCGAGGAGCAGGTGATCTCGATCTACTGCGGCACCAAGGGCGTGCTCGACGATCTTCCCATCGACGAGGTGAAGCGGTTCGAGGCCGACATCCACGTTTGGTTCCGCACTCGCCACTCCGATCTCCTCGACACCATCAGGACCACCGGCAAACTCCCCGATGGCGCCTTGTTCGACGCCGCGATCGCCGGCTTCAAGGCCCAGTTCGTCGCCGGTCTCGCTGTCGGCGCTCCCGATTCAGCCATCGCCACCGCCGAATGAACTCTCCCTTCGCCCTCGGAGTTGGTTGCGTTTCGGTCGCTCGACGACCAGAACGCAACGAACGCGCCCTGGGCCCGGTTGGGGAGAGCTGAGCGATGGCCGGTGGTCAGGAGCGGGTCCTCCGACGCAGGATCAAGAGCGTCCAGTCGACGAAGAAGATCACGCGCGCGATGGAGCTAATCGCCGCGAGCCGGATCGTGAAGGCGGCGGCACGGGTCGAAGCGGCGCGTCCGTACAGCGAGAAGATCACCGAGGTGATCCACCACCTTGCCGACGGCGGCGCGGGCGATCAGAGCCCGCTGCTCATGCCACGCGACGAGATTCGCAAGGTCGCCTACGTGGTCGTCACCGCGGATCGGGGCCTGTGTGGCGCCTACAACACCTCGGTGATCCGCAAGGCCGAGCGGAGTCTCCTCGCCGACAGGGCGCAGGGTCGCGACTACTCGCTGGTGCTTGTCGGCAAGAAGGCCGAGGGCTACTTCCGGTTCCGCGACTACCGGATTGATGCCGCGTTCAACGGGATGAGTGACACCCCGACCTACGAGGATGCCCGTCAGATCGCAGCAGCGGTCACCCCTGCGTACGAAGCCGGCGATATCGACCGGGTGCAGCTCGTCTACACACGATTCAAATCGGCCGGTTCGCAGGAAGTCGTCGAGACGACTCTCATGCCACTCGACTCGGCGAGCCTCGGTCTCCACATGACCACCGATGACGACGTGACGGTGGGGCCGCCGCCGGTTCCGCCGGCGTACGAGTTCGAGCCCTCACCCGCGGAGATCCTCGACCGATTGCTCCCGAAGTACATCGAGTCCCGGTTCTTTGAAGCTCAGCTCGAGGCCGCGGCATCCGAGCACGCGGCCCGCCAGCGGGCCATGAAGGCCGCCACCGACAACGCCGACGACCTGATCACGAAGCTCGCACGGATCATGAACCGGGCCCGCCAGGAGCAGATCACCACCGAGATCATGGAGATCGTGGGTGGCGCCGAGGCCCTGCGTGGAGGCGGGGGCCTGATGCCGGACGACTTCCTTGCCGACACGATCGAGAACCGTAAAGAAGACCTCTTCCGAGAGCGCTGACAAGCGCACCGACTGGAGCACCGATGACTGCCACTGCAACGCCCGACACCCCTTCCGCCGCCGCTCCGCTCAAGGACGGCCGCGTCGTCGCGATCGCCGGCCCTGTCGTCGACGTCGAGTTTCCCGCCGATGCGCTGCCCGAGATCAACAAGGCCCTCGAGATGGACGTCGAGCTCGAGGGCAAGACGATCACGATCACCGCCGAGGTCGCCCAGCAGATCGGCGACGGCCGGGTTCGCGTCGTGTGCATGAAACCGACCGACGGCCTGCGCCGCGGTCAGCTGGTGCGCAACACCGGCCACGGGATCACGATGCCGGTCGGCGACGGCGTGCTCGGCCATGTGTTCAACGTGATCGGGGAGCCGCTCGACATCCCGGCGAGCGAGCTCACGAACATCGAGGACCGGTGGGAGATCCACCGTGACCCGCCGCCGTTCGATCAGCTCGAGCCGAAGGCCGTGATGTTCGAGACGGGGATCAAGGTCATCGACCTCCTCGAGCCCTACGTGCAGGGCGGCAAGATCGGTCTGTTCGGCGGCGCCGGCGTAGGCAAGACCGTTCTCATCCTCGAGATGATCAACCGAGTCGCTACCCAGCACGGTGGTGTGTCGGTGTTCGCCGGAGTGGGTGAGCGCACCCGTGAAGGGACTGACCTCCTGCTCGAGATGCAGGAGTCCGGCGTGATCGAGAAGGCCGCACTCGTATACGGCCAGATGGACGAGCCGCCCGGTGTGCGTCTGCGCGTCGCGCTCTCCGCGCTGACAATCGCCGAGTACTTCCGCGACGTCAAGAACCAGGACGTGTTGCTGTTCGTCGACAACATCTTCCGGTTCGTGCAGGCGGGTTCGGAGGTCAGCACGTTGCTCGGCCGAATGCCTTCGGCCGTGGGGTACCAGCCGACGCTGGCCGACGAGATGGGCAACCTGCAGGAGCGGATCACGTCGACCAAGGGCCGCTCGATCACTTCGGTTCAGGCCGTCTATGTTCCCGCCGACGACTACACCGATCCCGCGCCGTTCACAACCTTCACCCACCTCGACGCGACGTCAGAGCTCTCTCGTGACATCGCCGCACTGGGCATCTACCCGGCGATCGACCCGCTCGCGTCGACGTCGAACATCCTCGCCCCCGAGATCGTCGGGCAGCGGCACTACGACTGCGCCCGGCGGGTCCAGGAGGTGTTGCAGCGCTACAAGGAGCTACAGGACATCATTGCCATCCTCGGGCTCGACGAGCTCTCCGAAGAGGACAGGGTGATCGTGTCTCGGGCCCGCAAGGTTCAGCGGTTCCTTTCGCAGCCGTTCTTCGTCGGCGAGACCTTCACCGGCCTGCCCGGGATCTACGTCCCGGTCGAGGAGACCATCGAGAGCTTCGAGAAGCTTGTCGACGGTGAGCTCGACGACGTGCCGGAACAGGCGTTCTTCAATGTTGGTGGTGTCGACAGCGTGCTCGAGAAGGCGAAGACCCTGCAGGAAGGGATCTAGCAGTGGCCGTCCTCCTCGTCTCGGTGGTCTCACCAGAGAACATCCTGTTCGAAGGCGAAGCGGAGATGGTCGTGTGCCGTCCCGTCGACGGCGAGATCGCGTTCCTGCCCGGACACGAGCCGTTCGTGGGCGCGCTAGGAGCGTTCCCGGTGCGCATCATCCGGGCCGACGCGCCCGAAATCGCGATCGCGGTGCACGGCGGGTTCGTGGAGTTCAGCGAGAATCGCGTGACCGTGCTATCCGACGTCGCCGAGCTCCCTGACCAGATCGACGTCGGTAGGGCCCAAGCGGCCAAGGAAGCGGCGGAACGTCGGCTCGCCACCGACCCCGAAGATCTCGTGGCGGTGGAGGCCCTTACCCGGGCCAACCTGCGGATCGAGGCCGCGCAAGGCTTCGCCCGCACTCCCTGAGCAAGCGGGGCATGATCCGACGGGTCACGCGCGAACCTGGGTCCAATCGCAATCACGAGCAGCGGGCTCCGGAACGGGTTCCGTTACACCGACGAGAACATCCGCCGACTCCGCATGAACCTCGGTCGTGCGCGTGCGCCTGTCCAGCCCGCCTACGCGGTCGGTAGCCACCGGCGACGTGTCGAGCTCAAACGGTCAGCGGCGGTCGTAGCGAGTGAGACCGACCCGGAAGTAGTGGTCCTGTTCGGCTGCGGCATGCGTGGGTTCGAGGGCCTTCGCGATGCGCTGCGCCCGCACCGGCGGGGTGTCGGTCGCGGAATCGTTCGGCACTAGGTACCAGACCCGGTCGTGTTCGGCGCCGATCTCCGCGAGGCGTTGCCGGGTGAGCTCGAGCGGGTGTCGATAGAGAGGAAAGGGGTTGAAACTCCGCGGCGGAAAGTCGACCCTGGGCCCGTTGGGCGCGTACGGATTTTTGGAGTAGTACTCGTAGAGCATGATGCGGTCGGCGTCGTAGAGCACAATCGCATCTCCGGACTTGCCTGCGCGCTGGACCCGCTCGACCGCGGCACGCCAGTCTTCCTTCTGCGGATCCTGGTACCACTTCGCCAGTCCTATCGCCTGGAGCCCGACGATCACCAGGATTGCCACGATGACGAGGCGCCGGTCGCGCAGGGCCGTGATGCCACGCGCGACGACCATGGACAACGCCGGGGCGAGGAAGCTGAAGTATCGCAAGGCCGGTGCGTGACCGATCAGTGCGGTGCCGAATATGGCGGCTGTGGGAACCGCGAGCGCGAGGAGCGGGAGCCCGATCCGCCAGAGCTCGTCGCTGCGCCCGTTGGTCCGGGCGATCCGCAAGGTCGCGACGACGGCCAAGGCCACGGCCACGCCAACCACCGCAGCCAGCAGCGGCCCTGCCCCACCGGCGAACCCGCTCACCATTCCCGCGGCGCCCCCCAAATCGAGTGGGGGATTCTCGTAGATCTGGGCGCTACCTCGTGTGACTGCGGCAAACCAATAAGGGAGCGTGAGGACCACGGCGCCGATCAGGCTCAGGGTGACTCGTCGAACGAGTGCCGGAGCGCGCGGTCGAAGGGTTAGAGACAGCATGTGCGCGATCGGTACCAGCACAACGAAGAAATGGGAGTAGATCCCCAGCGCAACGGTGATCGCGTAGAGCCACCATCCCCTTTCGGTGTCTACGGCACGAACGAAGAGATAGGTGGCGAGCGTGGTGAGCAGCGCGGCCATCATGTAGCTGCGCGCTTCTTGGGAATGTTGCACGAAGAACGCGTTGGTGGCGAGGATCGTCGCAGCGGCGATGGCTACGTTGAAGCTGAACAGCCGGCGTCCGAGCGCGTAGAGCGTCGCGACCGTTCCGATCCCACAGATCGCCGACAGCATGCGGACCCAGGTTTCGCTGTCGGTGTTGAGCGAGATCCAACCCCGTAGTGCCGCGTAGTACAGGGGCATGTTGGCTTCGTCGTAGCGAAGTGTGTGCAGGAAATCATGGGTGCTCATCCGCGCGATGAACCAGCTCACCGATTCGTCGAACCACATGCTCTTGTCGCCCAGGCGATACAGCGCCATCGCTGCCGCGACAGCCAAGACGAACGCGAGCGCAGTGGAGCGGTTGCGCAGCGATGGTTCAGGCTTCGCTTCGGTATCGGGAACGACCGGAGGTTCAGGTTCGGCGGTGAGCATCGGTACTACTTCGACAGTCGATGATCCGCGAGGTACCCCGAATGCACCTTTTCCCGAAGCGGGGTTCAGTCGAACTTGAGCGCCGAGTAGCGCATCAGCTTCTGCCACTTGTGCTGGGCGTCGATCTTGCGGATGGTCCCCGACTTCGACCGCATCACCAAGCTCTGAGTGGACGCGCCATCGCCCCAGTACCGAACGCCCTTCAGCAGCTCACCGTCGGTGATCCCGGTAGCGGCGAAGAAGACGTCGTCGCTCGACACGAGATCGTCGGTGGTGAGCACCTGGTTGAGGTCGTAGCCGAGGTCGAGGGCAGCGCGTCGCTCGGTCTCATCGCGGGGCCAGAGCCGTCCGAGAATGGCTCCGCCCAGCGCCTTGAGCGCGCAAGCCGCGATGATCCCCTCGGGGGTTCCGCCGATGCCGAACAGGATATTCGCGCCGCTCTCTGGCCAGGCCGTTTGGATTGCACCGGCCACGTCGCCGTCGGGGATGAGGCGGATTCGCGCGCCGGCTTGCCGGCACTCCTTCACGATCTCGGCGTGCCGGGGGCGATCGAGGATCACCGCGGTCACATCGTCGATGTCTTCACCCAGTGCCTTGGCGACGGCGCGGAGGTTGTCGGTGACCGACGCGTCGAGATCGACGACGTCGGCGGCTTCCGGCCCGACCGCGATCTTTTCCATGTATACGCACGGCCCGGGGTCGAACATCGAACCTCGGTCGGCGACCGCGATCACGGAGATGGCGTTCGGTTGGCCGAGCGAGGTGAGCGTGGTGCCGTCGATCGGATCCACGGCAATATCGCACGGGGGACCGCCGGCGCCGATTTCCTCGCCGTTGAAGAGCATCGGCGCTTCGTCTTTCTCCCCCTCACCGATGACGACGATGCCATCCATCGAGACGGTGCCCAGAACGAGGCGCATGGCATCGACCGCGGCACCGTCCGCCGCGTTCTTGTCGCCCCGACCCATCCACCGACCGCCGGCCAGCGCGGCCGCCTCGGTGACGCGAGCCAGTTCCATGGCCAAGTTGCGATCGGGGGGCTGGGTCTGCTCCACGGCGATTCCGTCCAGTTCGGGGGAGGAGGTCTTCGGCACCGTAACCCAGGAGCGCCAACTCCAGCTAGCTCCGTCGACGCTCAGGCCAGGGCGGGGATGACGTGTTCGCCGAGCAGCTCGATCGACCGCATCACCGCGCGGTGAGGGATCTTGTACGGGTTCAACAAACAGAGCAGTAGGTCGCAGTCGGCTGCGGCGTAACGCGAAGCGACCTCGAGGCAGCGTTGTGGGTCACCGACGATGCACGCGCCCGACGACTGGAGGTACTCGAACGTGAGCATGCTCAGGTCCAGATCCTTCAGGACCTCGGCGTAGTCGTAGGTGCCGAGCGGTTTGCCCTCCTGCCATTCGGCGACGGTCCCGATGTGCCAGAGCGCGGTCCGTACATACCACTCGAAGCTCTCGGCTGCCTCCGCGAACGCCTGCTCGTTGGTATCGGCGCAATGGACCATCGTGAAGGTGGCGGCGCGCTCGTTGACAAACTTGCCTATCGGGTTGGCGCGGGTTTGCGCGTCGCGGAAGAGCTTGATCCGCTCGCCGAGCTCCTCCGGCGGCACGCCGATCGTGAACGAGAGCAACCCCAGGCCGAACTCTCCCGCGATCACGTGGCTGGCCGGGCTGCTCGACGCGACCCAGAGGGGCGGATGGGGCTTCTGGATCGGCTTCGGGTGGACGCGTCGCGGGGGAAGCTGCCAGAACTTTCCGTCCCACTCGAAGACGTCTTCTGTCCATGCGCCGACGATCATGCGCAGCGCCTCTTCCCACATCGGGCGGGTCTCGTTCGGGTCCACTCCGAAACCCTCGAGCTCGGCGCGCGTCGACGACCGGCCGGTCCCGAACTCAGCCCGACCATCGGAGATGATGTCCAGGACCGCGCCACCTTCCGCGGCGCGGATCGGGTGGTTGAACGGGCTCGGGAGCAGGCGTACCCCATGGCCGATGCGCATGCGGTCGGTGCGTTCCGCGATGGCGCCGTAGAGATACTCGGGAGAGGAGCAGTGCGAATACTCGTCCAGGAAGTGGTGCTCGACAGTCCAGAACGAGTGGAATCCGGCTTGTTCGCCGACGACCGCCTGCTCGATCGTGTTCTTGTACGCCCGGTGCTCGCTGTCGGCATCCCAGGGCCGTGGGACAGGGATCTCGTTGAACAGCGCGAAATCCATGGGGTTCCTTCCCGGCCGATCTCGACCGCCACCTTGACCGCCAGTACTGGCGTGCGGGATTGTAACGCGTTCCATTCCGAAGATGACCGAGGAGAGCGCCGTGGGTCGGCTCGAAGGCAAGGTTGTGATCGTCACGGGCTCGGCATCGGGTATCGGCGCCGCGACGGCGGTCCGGTTGGGTGCCGAAGGAGCGACGGTGGTTGGGTTCGATGCCACTCCGCATGATGACGACATCGTCCTCGACGTGCGCGACGAGGCTGCCGTCGGCGCGGCGGTCGCGGGTGTCGCTGGGGACCACGGTCGGATCGACGCGCTCGTGAACGCGGCCGGCGTGGCCGGAGGCGGGCCGGTTCACCTCGTCGATGCCGATGAGTGGGATCGGATCGTCGACATCAATCTCAAGGGAACCTTCCTCACCAACAAGCATGTTGTCGCACAGATGGTCGATCAGGAGCCCGATGGCCTCGGCCAGCGGGGCTCGATTGTGAACATCGCGAGCATCGAGGGACTCGAGGGCACTGAGGGCGGGAGCGCGTACAACGCGTCGAAAGGCGGGGTCGTGATCCTCACCAAGAACATCGCTCTCGATTACGGGCGCAAGGGAATCCGCGCCAACTGCGTGTGCCCGGGGTTCATCGACACGCCGATGATGATGGCCGTGTTCGACATGGGCGGGATGGACGATGTTCGTCGTTCGTTCGTCGAGACGCACGCGCTCGGCCGCATCGGCCGTCCGGAGGAGATCGCGGCGGCGGCTCTCTTCCTCGTGTCCGACGACGCGTCGTTCGTGTCGGGCACGTCGCTGGTGGTGGACGGCGGTTACACCGCCGGCCACCAACACGGGATCGTCGAGATGATGGGCCTCGGGTAGGAACGCAATACGCTCGACTCTGTGCCCGAAGGCCGGCACCGACCCGCTGCGTCGCGAGGTCGACGAGACATAAGGTCGCGGCATATCGAAGGGGAGCACATGGAATCGTTTGCGGATCGTTTGGCTGTCGTCACCGGCGGCGGGAGCGGGATGGGGCGGGAGCTGGTCGTCCAGCTTGCTGCCGAAGGGTGTTCGGTTGCCACGTGCGATGTGAACGCCGACTCGGTTGCCGAGACCGCGCGTCTCGCTGAGACGGCAATGCCCGCGGGGACGCGCGTCACTACGCACGTGTGCGATGTATCCGACGAAGACCAGGTCCTCGCGTTCCGCGACGAGGTTGTCGCGCAGCACGAGACTGATCATGTCAATCTCGTGTTCAACAATGCCGGGATCGGTGGCGGGGGCAGCTTCCTGACCGCGGACCGCGCCGAGTGGGACCGCACGTTCGGCGTGTGCTGGTGGGGTGTCTACTACTGCAGTCGCGCGTTCGTTCCGTTGTTGGTCACGAGCGACGACGGCTACCTCGTCAACACGAGCAGCGTAAACGGCTTCTGGGCAATGCTCGCTCCCGGGATCCCGCATACCGCGTACAGCTCGGCCAAGTTCGCGGTGAAGGGCTTTTCCGAGGCGCTGCTAGAGGACTTCCGGATCAACGCGCCGCACGTCAAGGTCGCGGTCGTCATGCCCGGTCACATCGGGACCGACATCGTGATCAACAGCATCGCCGTGCATCGTGGCGGATCGGAGATTGAGGCGATGCGGCCGTTCGGCGACGCATTCCGCGACAGCGCGCCGCTCTCGGGTGCAGACGCGGCGACGATCATCCTCGACGGGGTCCGGGCGGGGAAATGGCGGATCCTGGTCGGTGACGACGCCGAGGCGATCGACGGCGCGGTTCGGGCCGACCCTGAGGGCATCTACCGAGCCGGCGCGCCGACCATTCTGAGCGCCCGTCCTACCTGAGCGTGCCAGGACCAGCGTTCGGCCGTCTCGTCGGCCTCTGAGGGAGGGCGCGGTTCGCGTGAGAGACTGCGATTGTGCAGGAGCGCGACGCGGACTTCAGCACCTACTCGGGGATAGAGGTCGATCCGGTCTACGGACCCGAGGGGTCGGAACGCCCAGGGGAGTGGCCGTACACGCGCGGCCCCTTCGAATCGATGTATCGCTCGAAGCTCTGGACGATGAGGATGTTCGCCGGCTTCGGAACCGCCGTCGACACGAACCAACGCTTCAAGGAGATCCTCGCCGCGGGTGGAGATGGCCTCTCGACCGCGTTCGACCTCCCGACGCTGATGGGGCGCGACTCCGATGATCCACTCGCGCTGGGTGAGGTCGGCAAGTGCGGCGTCGCCGTCGACACGCTCGCCGACGTGGAGGATCTCTACCGCGACATCGATCTCGGTTCGGTGACCACGTCGATGACGATCAATTCGCCCGCGCCCGTGCTCCTGGCGATGTACCTGGCTTCGGCGGAAGCGAACGGTGTACCCAGAGCCCGCCTCGGCGGAACGCTCCAGAACGATATTCTCAAGGAGTACCAGGCGCAGAAGGAGTTCTACTTTCCACCACGCCCGAGCATGCGGCTCGTCAGCGATGTGATGGCGTTCACCGCGGCCGAGATGCCGCGCTGGCATCCCGTGTCGATCTCTGGATACCACATCCGCGAAGCGGGTTCGACGGCACCACAGGAGCTCGGTTTCACGATCGCCAACGGCTTCGCGTACGTCGAAGCTGCACTCGCGGCCGGTTTGGAGATCGACGACTTCGCGCCGCGTCTTTCCTTCTTCTTCAATGCGCACGTCGACTTCTTCGAGGAGATCGCGAAGTACCGCGCGGCTCGGCGGATCTGGGCGAGATGGCTAAGGGACCGTTACGGCGCGGTGAGCGAACGGTCACTGCAGATGCGGTTCCACACCCAGACCGCGGGGGTGTCACTCACCGCGCAGCAACCCGAGATCAACCTCGTGCGCACTGCGATCGAAGCGCTCGCCGGCGTGCTCGGTGGATCGCAGAGCCTCCATACGAACTCGTTCGACGAAGCACTCGCGCTCCCCACGGAGAAGGCGGCGCGACTCGCGTTGCGAACCCAACAGGTGATCGCTCACGAGACGCGCGTCACCAACGTCGCCGATCCACTCGGCGGTTCGTACTACGTCGAGGCGCTCACCGACGAGATGGAGCGTCGAGCCGAGGCGATCTTCGCTCACATCGAGGATCTCGGCGACGGCTCGATGTTGGAGGGCGCGTTCGTCGGAATCGAGCAGGGCTGGTTCCAGAGCGAGATATCCCAGGCCGCGTACGAGCTGGAGCGCAAGCTGAACGATGGCCGCCACGTGATGGTCGGCGTCAACGCGTTCCTCGAGGGCAACGACGAGCCGCCACCAAAGACGCTCCAGCTCGATCCGCGCTGCGAAGGGGACCAGGGCAAGCGTCTCGCCGCGATCAAGGCCGACCGTGACGCCGACGCGGTCGAGCGGTCGCTCTCTCGGATCCGCGCCGACGCGGCCGATGCCGAGAGGAACCTGATGCCGGCGTTGGTCGACGCGGTTCGTGTCTATGCCACCCTCGGCGAGATCATGGACACAATGGCCGAAGTGTTCGGCCGCTACCGGGAAACCCCCGTCTTCTGAGGAGCCGATGATGAAGGAACGGGAACTCGAGGTCGCGCGCGCCGCGAAGGGGTTCATGCCCGACGACGAGGGTCTCGCGCTGCACGAGGCCGGTCTTGACGGCGGTCGGATCGGTCCGTTGCTCGAGATCGGTTCGTACTGCGGAAAGTCGGCGGTGTACCTGGGTTCCGCGGCAGCGGCGTGTGGCACGGTGTTGTTCACGATCGACCATCACCACGGCTCCGAAGAGAACCAGGCCGGCTGGGACCACCACGACGACGAGGTGGTCGATGCGCGCACCGGCCGCATGGACACGCTGCCGTTCTTCCGCCGCACGATCGAAGACGCCGGGCTCGAGGCCGCGGTGGTCGGCGTGATTGCCGACTCGCCTGGCGTCGGACGCTATTGGGCGATCCCCGTCGGTCTGTTGTTCATCGATGGCGGCCATGCCGACGACGTCGCCATGGCCGACTACATCACCTGGGCCGGGTTCGTCGTGTCCGGCGGGGTGCTCGCGGTCCACGACGTGTTCGAGGACCCCGCCGATGGCGGCCAGGCGCCGTTTCGCGTCTGGCAGCGTGCCGTCGCCGACGGTTTCGCACCCGTGTCGACCAGCGGGAGCTTGCGCGTCCTCCGCCGCTGAACCCCATCTCGGGAACTGGGAAGGCTCTAACGGCTGGGACGGTTGGCGCTGCGCTCTGCTTCGATCTCGGTCCCGGCGGCGATTAGCTCCTCGCGGGTCAGGCCGACGGGAAGGCCCTCGCCGCGGAACAGCCCCGCGGTGGGGCCGATTCCGTACAACGCGTGCGCAGCCAGCACGACTGCAGCGGAGTTCCAGGTGGGTTGGTCGGGTGTGTAGTGCTCGCCGTCGAGATCGAAGCGGCCGCCGTCGAAGTTCATCCCGCACCAGTACGAACCATCGTTGTGACGCAGGAACTGCACCCACGTGAACAAGTCGTGGGCACGTTCGGTCTCACCGATAGCGTCGAGCGACATCACCAGCTCACATGTTTCGGCCGCGGTGATCCACGGTTGATCCGAGACGCACCGCACGCCGCGCCCTTCGACAACGAACGTGTCCCAGAGCGCGGCGATCCGCATGTGGGCCGGTTCCCCGCGCAGCACTCCTCCGAGAACGGGGTAGTACCAGTCCATCGCCCAGCGGCTTTTGTCGAGAAAGGAGTCGGGCCGGTGCGCGATGGCGATGGCCAGCGCGCCCAGCGAGAGCTCCCAGTCGGGACGATCGTGGCCGAGTCGCGCCGCGATGGCGATCCCGCAGCGCAGGCTGAGGTGGATGCTCGACGATCCGGTGAGCAACGCACCGTCGGCGGGGTCGTCGGCCCTCCACGCGATCTCGCCGGTCTCGGCCTGGTAAGCGAGCGCGTAGTCGATTGTGCGCTCGACGACGGGCCAGAATGCCCCCAAGAACGCGGTGTCACCGGTGCTGAGGTAATGGTGCCAGACGCCGACGGCGAGATAGCACGCGACGTTGGTGTCGAGCGTCGGGTCTTCGATCCTGTTCCCGAGGTAGTACGCGTGCCAACCACCGTCGAGCAGCTGCATCGATCGCAGCCACTCGTACGCCCGCGTTGCGTCGTCGTGACGACCACCTACATCTAGCGCCATCGCGGCCTCGACGAGGTTCCACGGGTCGGTGTGGCCACCGGGGATCCACGGGATGTTTCCGTCGGGAAGTTGCACCGACGCGATCGCGTCGGCCGTCTCGCGAATCTGCGCGGGCGTGAGGGCTGGCTCGATTGCCGGTGGGCTCAACCCTGGACCTTCTGGGTGTAGATGATCAGGCTCTTGCCCAAGACGGGGTTGAGACAGCGATCGAGCGTGGCCAGCCACTTGGGGTTCTTCATGAGCTGCCAGACGAGCATCTCGTGGTACTTGCGGGCGAGGAAGCGGTCGGGATCATTCACTCCACCGGCACAGCGGATCCACCAGTACGGCGAGTGCAGGCCGTGCGCGTGGTGCGAGCCACGAAGCCAGAGCCCGGCACGCGAGAGCTTGTTCTCGAGATCGCGCTGGCGGTAGATGCGTATGTGACCGCCGGGGGTGTCGTTGTAGTGCCAATCGAGCGCCCAGTTCACGCGTTCGGGGAACCGCGTCGGCACGGTGACCGCCATGCGACCGCCCGGCTTCAACACGCGCACCAGCTCGGAGATGGCTCGTTCGTCGGCCCAGATGTGCTCTAGGACCTCCGACGCGACGATTCGGTCGATGGAGTCGTCGGGGAACGGGAGCTCGAGCGCGTCGCCCTGGACCTGACCGCCGCCGATTCCACCGTTTGCTGGGGCATCGGTCAGCTCGCCGGCCTCGGCCATAGCTCCGATCGTGGCCCGCACCTCCTTGAGCTCGCCGCCGTCGGCATCGAACGCGATGACGTTGGCGCCACGCCGCAACGCGGCGAAGGCGTGGCGCCCGCCCCCGCATCCCATGTCGAGGAGAGTGTCGCCGGGGCGGAGCTGCAGGCGGTCGAAATCGACGGTGAGCACGGTCAGCCGACTCCCACGCGAGACGCGGCCCGCTCTTCGAGGAGCGCTTCCCAGTTCTCGATCATGCCGACGGCGCTCGCCCGCCAGGTGAACCGGTCGAGCACGCGGTCGCGGCCGCTCGCACCGATGCGGGCCCGCTGCTCGCGATCATTCAGAAGCTCGAGGATCGCGCCGGCAAGGGCCGACGGGTCGTTCGGCGCGACGGTCCTGGCGCTCACGCCGTCGGGTCCGACAACTTCGGGAAGCGCGCCACCGGTGGTGGCGACGAGCGGGACGCCGCAGGCCATCGCCTCGATTGCCGGTAGCGAGAAGCCCTCATACAACGATGGCACGACCGCGATCTCGGCTTCGGCGTACAGCTCGACGATCCGTTCCTGGGGTACTCCGGAGACGAATTCGACCGCGCCGCCGAGACCGAGCCGCTCCATGAGGGCGGGGATCGAGCTCTTGTCTTTCTGCTTGCCGATGACGACGAGGTGCGCGTCGGGTCGCTCGACCCGGAGCTTCGCGAGGCCCTCGAGCAAGGGAGTCAACCCCTTCATCGGGACATCGGCACTGGCCGTCGTCATGAGTCGGCCGCGCACGCGGGCGACGTGGGGCATTGGCCGGAAGATCTGCTGGTCGACCCCGACGGGCACGATGTGAAGGCGCTCATCGGGAACGTGCATCTGGGCGACGATGTCGCGCCTCGACGACTCCGACACGGTCACGAGCCGCGGGATGCGCCGCGCGACCTTCATCTGCATGTTGAGGAACGAGTACCAGCGACGCAGGCTGGCCCGCTTGTACCGAGTGGTCGCGTGCTCGAGCTCGAGGTCGCGGTCGACGGTGATGGGGTGATGCAGCGTCGCGCACACCGGCCAACCGTCTTCGATCATCCCGAGCAGGCCGGTGCCCAGGCACTGGTTGTCGTGGATGAGGTCGAAATCGTCTCTCCGAGCCGCCAGGATGCGCCGAGCGCGCATGCTGAACGCCCACGGTTCCGGGAACCCGGCCCCGCACATGATCGCGAACTCCCGAGCGTCGATGCTGTCTCGGTACTCCCACGGCCACGGCACGCGGAACGGGTCACCGGGGCGGTAGAGATCGAGGCCGGGGACCTTCACGAGCTGGCTGGGATCATCGAGCTCTGGCCACGGCTGGCCCGAGAGCACCTCGACGTGGTGGCCGAGCTCGGTGACCTCGCGGGCGAGGTAGCGGGTGTAGACGCCTTGGCCACCACAGTGCGGATTGCCGCGATAGACGAGCCAGGCGATCCGCAGGGGAGGGGGCATGAGGGACGAATCTAGCGGACGGACCCCGCCTGAGCCGAGGCGGAGAACCCTCCAACCGGGACGGAAAGACGGCTCCGACGAGGCGTGGAGACGGGTCGGCCAAGGCGGGACCCGAACCGGATTTCCTAGTCTGTCGTCGTGCGTACCCGCTTCCAGGGCCCCAAGACCGGCTCTGACCGGGCGGTGCTTCTCGCCCACGGCGCCGGGACCGATCTCGACGCTCCGCCCCTGAAGTCGGTGGCCGCGGCGCTGGCCGCGGCGGGGGTCCCGTCGCTGCGGTTCAACTTCGCCTACCGCGATGCCGGCCGGAAGGCGCCGGACCGGGCCCCGGCGCTTATCGCTGCAGCTCGGGATGCTGCTGATCGCCTGGGCCGACGAACCGGACTCCCTCCAGAGCGGATTGTGCTCGGGGGCCGGTCGATGGGCGGGCGCATGTGCTCGATGCTCGTGGGTGCGCCCGCCGACGAAGGCCCCCGTGGCGCGCTCGGGCTGCTTCTCCTTGGGTACCCGCTGCACCCGGCGGGCCGGCCCGAGAAGATCCGCGACGAGCACTTTCCCCGCCTGCGCGTTCCCTGCCTCTTCGTGAGCGGGACGCGCGACGCGCTTGGCGGGCGCGACGAGCTGCCGCTCGCGGCGCGTGCGATCAAGGGTCGAGTGACGTTCCGATGGCTGGAGAGCGCCGACCACGGGTACCGGCCGCTGAAGGCGAGCGGCACGACGCTCGAAGACGTGCTCGCCGAGACCGCGCGCGTCTCGACGAAATGGGTGCTGTCGCTCCGCTGACCGGGGTGTTCACCACTTCGTCATCAAATGCCGGCGTGGTTGTCGCACCCGTACGCGAGACTGGGTGCATGCGAGTGGACCGGACCTTTGCCTTCGTCGATCTCTGTGGCTTCACCGCGTTCACCGAGGCCCATGGCGACGAAGAAGCCGTAGCGGTGCTCACGAGCTTCCGTGGCGCGGTGCGTTCCATCGCAGCCGACCACGGCGTCAGGGTGGCCAAGTGGCTCGGTGACGGCGTGATGATCGTCTCGGGTGACGGTGTCGCGGTCGTCACCTCGGTGCTCGAGCTGCACCAGCGGGTCGTGCACGAGCAGCTCGCACTTCCGTTGCGCGCGGGGATGGCGCGCGGCCCGGTGATCCTCTTCGAAGGCGACGACTACAGCGGTCGGGCGGTCAACCTCGCGGCTCGGCTCGCCGATGCCGCCGGTCCGCAGGAGGTGCTCGCCACGATGCCGGTCGGACAGCTCGTCCCGACTGCCGCGGCGGCCATCCCGGCGGGTGAGCGCACGGTGAAGGGGTTGCCCGCACCGGTCGCGGTCTGTCGGCTGGTCGCTGTCAGCGGGCTCGCCCTGCTCGCGGGCTGACTCGCTGACTATTTGGCCGGCTCAGCCTGGCGGACCGGTATCTGGCGCCTACGCTCGCCGCATGCAGATGGTTCTAGAGACCACGACGCTTCGGCTCGACCGTGAGGGCCCGGTCGGGTGGTTGCGCCTCAACCGGCCCGCGAAGCTGAACTCGTTCACGGTGGCGATGTGGCGTGAGATGGCCGAGCTCGGCGCGTCGCTGCTCGAAGACCCGCAGGGCATCCGCGCGCTCGTGGTGATCGGTGAGGGCCGAGCGTTCTCGAGCGGCATCGACACGTCGGTGTTCTCGGCCGACGCGTTCGCCTCAGGAGGCCTCAACTCGATGCCGGGTCCGAGCACCCACGAGGACCCGAGCGTGGACATGATTCTGCGGACCCAAGCCGCATACACCTGGCTCGAGACGGCGCCGTTCGCCACCATCGCCGCGGTGCGTGGCTACGCGTTCGGCGCAGGGCTCCAGCTCGCGCTCGCGTGCGACATTCGCGTGGTTGCGTCAGGGAGCCAGCTGGGGCTGCTCGAGTTCAAGTACGGGATCATGCCCGACCTCGGTGGTACCCAACGGCTGCCGCGTCTCGTCGGTCCGGGCAAGGCCAAGGAGATGGTGTTCACCGCCGCGAAGATCGACGCGGAAGAGGCGTACCGCATCGGCCTGGTCGAACAGCTCGTTGGCGAAGGCGAGCTCGAAGCCGCTGCGGGCCAGCTCGCCACCCGCATCGCGGCGCAGCCGCCGCTCGCGGTACAGGGGGCGAAGCGGGCCATTCACGCCGCCTCCGAGCTCCCCGTCCACGAGGGGTTGCGAATCGAAGCCGAGGGTCAGTCCCGGTGCCTGGGTTCGCAAGACGCGCGCGAGGCCATCGCCGCCTTCGTCGAAGGCCGCGAGCCCGTCTACCAGGGTCGATAGCTTACCCCGGGCGAGTTCGCCCGCTGGCCGACGCGGGCCCGTACCATCTCGGGTGATGAAGGCCTTCGTCGTCCGACCGGGTGGTCCGCTTTCCGGCACCGTCCGGGTCTCGGGCATGACCAAGAACTCTGGTCTCAAGCAGATGGCAGCGGCTTTGCTCGCGCCCGGCGTCACGACTCTTGCCAACATGCCTGCGGTTGCCGATCTCGACGTGATGGTCAACGTGCTCCGGTCGATCGGCGCCTCGATCGACTGGATTTCACCGACTGAGATGCAGATCGACGCGACCGGGGACCTCGTTCCGGAAGCCCCCTATGAGCTCGTGAGTCGGATGCGGGCGTCGATCAACGTGCTCGGCCCGCTGCTGGCCCGGTGTGGTTGGGCGAGGGTCGCGATGCCTGGTGGCGACAATATCGGGAGCCGCAAGCTCGACATGCACTTTCGCGGCTTGGAGGCACTCGGGGCCGAGCTCAGCGTGGCGCACGGTTTCATCGAGGCTCGGTGCAGCGCGCTCGCGGGAGCACGCATAGTGCTCGACTTTCCCAGTGTTGGTGCAACGGAGAACCTGCTCACCGCGAGTGTGCTGGCCAAGGGTGAGACGGTGATCGAGAACGCGGCGCGTGAACCGGAGATAAGCGACCTCGTCGAGTTGTTGACGCTCATGGGTGCGCGCATAGACGGGGCGGGGACCTCGACCTTGTGGATCGAAGGCGTCGAAGAAATGCGTGCCGTGCACCACGAAGTCGTCGGTGATCGCGTTGAGGCCGGGACCCTGCTGATGGCCTGCGGCATTGCCGGTGGCGACATCACCCTCGAAGGCATCAGGCTCGAGCATCTTGAGATGGTCGTGGTGAAGCTCCGGGAGATGGGCCTCCAGGTCACCGAGACACCCGACGGGCTATGGGCCCGTGCCGATCACAGGCTTCAGGCGATCGACCTCGCGACCCTTCCGTATCCCGGTTTCGCGACCGACTTCATGCCGATGGCGGTGGCGCTGCTAGCGGTGGCCGAGGGAACTGCGATCGTCACCGAAAACGTGTTTGACAACCGATTCGGTTTCGTCGACGAGCTCTCGCGTATGGGGGCCGACGTGCGCAACGAGGGCCGCCACGCGGTGGTGCGCGGTGTTCCGCGCCTTTCGGCCGCGCCGGTGCGGGCGCTGGACGTCCGGGCCGGAGCCGCACTCGTGCTCGCGGGTCTCGCTGCCGACGGCGAGACGACCGTCTTGGAACGGACCCATATCGACCGGGGCTATGCCGATCTCGCCGGCAGCCTCCGCGCCCTCGGCGCCGACATTGAATCCGTCGACCGCTGATCCGAACGCTTGAACCCGGAAATCCGAACGTTTGAAGCTGGAAGGAAGGCACGAGTCGGGCCGGCCGGGAACACCTGCGATACTGGTGGGGTTCCGCCCTCTGGAGGTTCTTGACGATGCCCACCGACATTTCGACCACCGGTTTCGCTGTCCCAGGCGTCTCAGCTCCGGGCGTCTCAGCTCCGGATCCGCGCGAAGCCGGTGTGCTCGAGGCGATCGACGCGATCCGCCCGGCCCTTCAGGCCGACGGTGGCGACATCGTCTTCTCGAACATCGACGGCGCCGGCGTGGTCCACGTCGAGTTGGTCGGTGCCTGCGGGACCTGCCCGATCTCCACCCAGACACTCAAGGCCGGGGTCGAACGAATCATCATGGATCGGGTTCCCGGCGTCACCGAAGTGGTAGCCGACTGACGTCGTCGGCATCCGGCCCGTCGACCAGCCCGCCCGAGCAGTCGGTAGCACTCTGAGCGCCAGCCTCACCCGCGATCCGGCGCTGCTCGTCGAGCGCGCCCTCGGCCATGATCGCGGCGCGGTCGCGAAGCTGATTTCGATGGTCGAGCAGGGAGGGGCCGACGGACGCGCCGCGGTCGCGGGGCTGTTCTCGCACACGGGCGCCGCGTACACAGTCGGCATCACCGGAGCGCCCGGCGCCGGGAAGTCGACGCTCACCGACGCGCTCATTGCCCGCATACGGCGTGAAGGGGCTGAAGTCGGCGTGCTCGCGATCGATCCGACGAGCCCCTTCAGTGGTGGCGCGATCCTCGGCGACCGCGTCCGCATGCAGGACCACGCGACCGATCCAGGTGTGTTCATCCGCTCCATGGCGACGCGTGGACACCTGGGCGGCCTCGCGCTCGCGACGCCGCAGGCCCAACGGGTGCTTGATGCCGCGGCGTTCCCGTGGATCCTGGTCGAGACTGTGGGCGTGGGTCAGGTCGAGGTCGAGATCGCGGGGACCGCGGACACGACCATTGTCGTCGTCACCCCTGGTTGGGGTGACAGTGTCCAGGCGAACAAGGCCGGTCTGCTCGAGATCGCCGACGTGTTCGTGGTGAACAAGTCTGACCGACCGGGTGTCGCCGAGACGGTGCGTGATCTGGAAATGATGCTCGAGCTCTCAGTGCGGCATCCGTGGCGACCGCCGATCATCGAGACCATCGCGACGAGCGGCGAAGGTGCTGACGAGCTGTGGGGAGTTATCGGCGAGCACCGGGCGCACCTCTACCGGAGCGGCGAGGTCGAAGTGCGGCGCGCGGCTCGGCTCCGCGAGGAGCTTCGGATGATCGTGGCCGCCATGCTCCGTGCCCAGGTCGAGGATCGCTGCCGCGGCGAGGAGTTCGAGGCGCTGGTGCGGCGCGTCGAAGGGCGCGAGATCGACCCGTACGCCGCCGCCGACGAGCTACTTCGTTAGATCGACTTCTTAGATTCCGACGAGGATTTCGCTCGCCGCCCACAGTCGTGTCGCAGCGACGTTGTCGAGCGCGGCCGAGGAGACCTTCGCCGGTCGCCCCTTGTAGAAGTACTCGCCGGTGATGCCGTCGACGTCGGGCGAGCTCGCCAGGTATACCGAGGTCTGCGCGCCGGCTTCGGGCGTGATTGCCATGACGCTGCCGACCCGGTACGCGACCTCGAACCAGCGCCGCGTATCGCCGTCTCGGCCGAAGCGGCTGTCGACGAATCCGGGGTGCAGCGCGTTGACGGTGATGTTCGAGCCATCGAGCCGTCGAGCAAGCTCCCGGGTGAAGAGAATGTTGGCGAGCTTCGAGCGGGAGTAGGCGGCGAAGCCGCGGTAGCGGCGGTGCTCCGTTTGTAGGTCATCGAAGTCGAGCCCGCGCCGGGCCATCTTGTGCGCGTGTGATGAGACGACGACGACACGGGAACCGTTCGGGTTGGCGCGCAGCCGGTCGAGGAGCAGATCGGTGAGGAGGAAGTGGCCGAGGTGGTTCACCCCGAAGGTCTGCTCGAAGCCGTCGCTCGTGACCCGACGGTCCTGCAGCACGAGACCGGCATTGTTCACCAGGACATCGAGCTGATCGGTCTGCGCGGCGAGGAGGGCGGGGAACGCGCGCACCGATGCGAGGTCGGCGAGATCGAGCGGGATTACCGCGGTGCGCTCCGACGCGCTGCGGGCCCGGATGTCTTCGAGCGCGGCGGTGCCTCGACCCGGATCACGAGCGGTTATGAACACCCGCCACCCGGCTCGCGCGAGGGCGACCGCAGTCTCCTTGCCGATGCCTGCGTTCCCTCCGGTGATCACCGCGACCTGTTCTGTCATGGGCGTTCACGCTAGCGACTCCTACACCGCACCGAGGTGAGGCCGGTAGCCTCCGGAGATGGCTGAGCTGGTGACTTCTGAACGACGTGCCGACGGTGTCGCCCTCGTGCGGTTGGACCGTCCCCCGATGAATGCGCTGTCGCTGGCCCTGCTCGCCGAGCTCGCCGAGATCGGTCGGGAGCTGGCCCTGGACGCCGACGTGAAGGCCGTCGTGGTGACCGGGAGTGGGCGCACCTTCGCGGCCGGCGCCGAGATCTCGGAGTTCGGTGGCCCCGAGGAGGCACTGGCAATCTCTGACGGCTTCCGTGCCGCTTACGATTCCATTGCCGCGATTCCCCGGCCCGTCATCGCCGCGATCGGTGGGTTCGCCCTCGGCGGTGGCATGGAGCTCGCGATGGCCTGCGACCTGCGCGTGGCGAGCGACCGGGCCAAGCTTGGCCAGCCGGAGATACTCCTCGGCATCATCCCGGGAGCCGGAGGCACCCAGCGCCTCGCCCGACTCGTGGGCCCTGCGCGCGCCAAGGAGTTGCTCTGGAGCGGGCGTCAGGTCCGGGCCGACGAAGCGCTGGCCATCGGGCTTGTCGACAGGGTCGTTCCGGCGGAGGAGACGCTCGACGCCGCGCTCGCCTGGGCGGCGGAGCTCGCCGCAGGCGCGGTGGTCGCGATGGGAAACGCCAAG
>JANYLB010000060.1 GCA_025363815.1 Actinomycetes bacterium | reverse complement strand
TCGAACCGGCGTACCCGGTCGGTCGGGATCCTGGATACGTCACCCTTCTTCCGCAGAGCTACTTCAATTCATTGAGGCTCTTGCCGACGTCGGCGAGGGTGACGCCCTTGCCGTAGTCACCCTTCAGCGCATACCCGTTCTCGGGCCTGCAGTTGTAGATGCCGCGGTTCGGGTTGATGTCGGCTCTCACGAAGCCGGTCGGGGTCGCGTGCAGAACGAGAAAGCAGCTGCTTCCTTTGTCGGAGCCGGGATCGGACTGCGCGTGCAGGCCTCCACCGGTCCACGCGTGAACTTTCTTTGCGTTGTCGAATACGCAGGTGCGGGTGAGATTCGAACCGCAATCGCGCGCGGCCTGGGCGAAGAGCAACCACGATGACCACGCTTGGAGACCGAGGTACGCCTTCGTCTTCGCGTTGGGCTTGTACCTGGCGAACGCGTTCAGATACTGCTGCATCGCCGGACTGCTCTTCGCGGACTCGAACGGCACGAACGAGCTCCACACGCAAGTGTCCTTCACCGCTGGGCCCGCGAGCTCGATCAACTTCTTATCGTTGTGGTTCGGATCGGCTCGAACCCACGAGACGCCGAAGTTCGCGTCAACCATCGCCTGCTCGAGCTTCGCCAGGTTCTCGGGCTCTCCGACCCAGATGAGATCCTTGACCCCCTTGTCCCTCATCGCCTGCACGTAGGGCGCCCAGCTGGTCGGGCCGGCCGCCGGATACTGATCGTTGTAAGCGACCTTCCAGCCGAGGCTCTCGATGCCTTCCTTGTCTTGTTTGGCGACCGTGACGGTGGTCGGGAGATTGCCGGTGAGGATCCCGACGCGGTTGGTGCTGGCCGGGTACTTCCTGGCGAGCCAACGCAGATCGCCGAGCTGTAGCGCGTCGGCCGGGTTCGGGAGCGGCTGCACGAGTAGATCGGCACCGCGGGCTTCTGCGGTCACGACGAAGCCGGCAATGTCGGGCAGGAGGCACTTCAGGCGGTCTTCGACTCCGGTGTTGTCGAACACTGCGCCACCGCCGACCATGAAGAAGTCTTGCTGGCACGACTCGAGGATCTTCGGCTTGTAATTGGTGAGCGCGGCGTCACGCTCGTCGACCACGATCTTGCGTCCGTTGATCCCGCCGGCGTCGTCGCACCATTTGCTGAATACCTCAGCGGTGTCGAACAGCTCCTGGTTCAAGCCGGGCCGACCGGCGAAACCGGCGTCGGAGAAGGTAGCGATCCGAATTTCGCCGTCGGTCACACCTCGCGCGGTCGCGCCGGTCGCTCGACCGGGTTGGCAGACGTTGGTGAGGCTGCCGAAATCAACCGAGGCGGTTGTCGACGCGGGCGCAGTCGTGCTCGTAGCCGAATCCGCGTTCGAGCCACCGCTGCGACCACAACCGGCGGCGAGAAGCGCAACGCACGCCGCGACAACGGTCCACCATGTGCGCCCCATGGTTTCCACTCGGTGGTTGCGCGTCGGTTTCCGGCCACGATGCCCGCCCGATAGGGGTTTGGCAAGGGCTGATGCGTACTCGGCTCAGGGGGCAGCGAACTGGGGGGTGGCGACTGCCGCGAGTAGGGCCGCCTGCATCGCCCGCGCGCTCGGGAAGCGATCGAGCGGGTCCTTCTCCATCGCGCGCGCGACCGCCACTGCGAGCGCGTCGGGGACGTCGTCGCGCAGCACCGGAGGAATCGGAGATTCCTGGTGCGCGATCGCGAGCTCGACGAGGTTCTTGGCCGAGTAGGGGACGCCTCCGGTGAGCATCTGGAAAACCACGATGCCGACAGAGTAAAGATCGCTCGAGGGTGTGGTCCGGCGGCCTCGTGATTGCTCGGGCGCCAGGTACATCGGGGTACCCAGCACTTGACCCGGTCGGGTGATCGCGCCGGCGACATCATTCATGCTCTTCGCGAGCCCGAAATCGGCAAGCTTGATCGTCGTGGCGTCGACGAAGAGGACGTTGCTCGGCTTCACGTCACGGTGCAGCCAACCCAGGTCGTGTGCGGCGGCGAGCGCGTCGAGCATCTGTGCCGCGATCGTGACGGACTCCCCAGGAGTCAGCGGTCCGCGTGAGCGCATGACCTCGGCGAGGTTCGGACCTCGCACCAGCTCCATCACGAGGAACGGTCTCGAGCCCTCCTCGCCTGCGTCGTAGATGGTGACGACGTGGGGGTGCACGAAGCTCGCCGCGGCGTGGGCCTCCCGAACGAAGCGCGCGCGACCTTCCGCGTCGGCGGCGTCGGAGCGGAGGAACTTGATGGCCACCTCGCGGTCGAGCATCAGGTCGTAGGCTTCGACCACCCGGGCCATCGACCCGGTTCCGAGCATCGCCCGGAGCTCGTAGCGGGAACCCAGCACCCTCGGCATGTCGCAGACCGTACCGACCCTCTCGCTCGGGGTGAGGGACTCTCGGGTCTCAGGTCAAGCGCGGTAGCGCCGGGAACCGCGCTCACGGCTCGAACCGGTAGCCGAACCCGCGCACCGTGGTGATCCAATGCGCCTGGTCGGCTTCTACGCCGAGCTTCCTGCGAATCCGCCGTACGTGCTCGGTCACCGTCGACTCCTGCTGCCATGCACTCGACGAACCCCACACCCGTCCTAGGAGCTGGGAACGGGAGAACGCCTGGCGCGGTGCCGACGCGAGGAACTCGAGGAGGTCGAACTCGCGTGCAGTCAGCTCGATCGGAGTCCCACCCAGCAGGGCTTGGCGGCTCGCGGTGTCGATCGTCAGGTCTTCGAACTCGAGGATAGAAGGGTGGGTTCGCGCGCCGGAGCGTCGGAGCAACGATCGCACTCGTGCTGCGAGCTCGCGGGGATAGAAGGGCTTGACGACGTAGTCGTCGGCACCCGATTCGAGTCCCGCGATCCGGTCGGTTTCGCCGACTAGTCCGCTGAGCATGATGACGGGGATGTTGCTTTTGGCTCGGAGCTGGCCGAGCAGCTCGAGCCCGCTCGAGTCGGGAAGGCCTACGTCGAGCACGACGAGATCCCAATCGGTTCGTTCGAACGCTTCCGAAGCTCGTGCGGCGTCGGGAGCTTCCGCGACTCGGAACCCCTCTCGCTCCAGCGCTCGTCGTACGAGGAGCCGTACGGCGTCGTCGTCGTCGACGACCAGCACGTTCGCGATCGACGGCTCCGTTAGCGATTCTCGCGGTTCCGCGATGCGCGCCGAACTCACTGATCCCATTTGGTGTCCACTCCGCCGTGGGTTACTTCGCCCATAGCGTCGACCGGTCGGACGGCGCGCTTGAGCGATCTGGACTCAGCCGGGCGGGAGGATGATCGTCTGGTACTCGGTGTAGGGGTCGATCCCCTCCGGCCCGAGCTCTCGGCCCAACCCCGACTCCTTGAACCCGCCGAACGGGGCGTTGAAGTCGAGAATCATCGACGAGTTCACCGCGACGACACCGGTACGGACCCGGGCGCCGACCTCGGCACCGTGGTCGGCATCGCCGGTCCACACCGAGCCGCAGAGGCCGTAGTTGGAGTCGTTTGCTATACGCACCGCGTCGTCTTCGGTGTCGTAGGGGATCACCGACAGCACCGGCCCGAAGATTTCCTCGCGGGCGATCTGCATCTCGTTGTTGACGTCGGCGAACACTGTCGGCTCGATGTACCAACCATTCGGCTGGTCGGCGGGGCGACCGCCTCCCGTGACCACCCGGGCACCGTCGGCCTTGCCCGACTTCAGGAAGCCCTCGACCCGGTCGCGCTGGCGCTTCGCGACGAGCGGCCCGATCTGGGTGACCGGGTCGAGTGGGTCGCCGACTGCGAGCGCGCCGACAGCCGCGCCCAACGCGTCGACCACCTCTTCGTAGCGGGACCGGGGAGCCAGGATCCGCGACTGCGCGCCGCACACCTGTCCGTTGTTCATTAGACCCGACTGGACCATCTCACCTAGGAGCGCATCGTCGAGGTTTACGTCATCGAGCACGATCGCGGCCGACTTGCCGCCGAGCTCGAGCGTGACTCGCTTGAGCTGCTCGCCGCAGACCGATGCGATGTGCTTGCCGACCGCGGTGCTGCCGGTGAAGCTGACCTTGTCGATCCCGGGGTGACGCAGGATGTACTCGGCGTTCTCACGACCGGAGGGCACGATGTTGATGACGCCCGCCGGGATGTCGGCCTCGATGACGGCCTCGGCGAAGAGGTAGGAGTCGAGTGGGGTCTCCGGAGCAGGCTTGAGCACCATCGGCACGCCGGCGGCCATGGCCGGGCCGAGCTTCAGCGCGATGATGAACAGCGGGACGTTCCACGGGATGATCCCGGCTGCGACCCCGACGGGCTGGCGACGGATCTGCAGCCGACCGCCGAGGGCACCGGCGCGCTCCTGCACGAACGGGTAGCTGGTCACGAGATCCGCGTAGGTGTCGAGCACCATCGTCGACGAGAACACCTGGCCCATGATCGACCAGCTCTTCGGCGAACCGTTCTCGTTCGAGATCACATCGGCGATCTGCTCGGAGCGGGCCTGCACGGCGAGCGACAGACGCGAGAGCGCGGCGCCGCGCTCCTCGGGGCTCATCCTCGGCCAGGGGCCGTTGTCGAAGGCGTCGCGGGCGGCCGCGACGGCCTTGTCGATGTCGGCAGGGCAGGCATCGGGAACCTGGCCGATGACCTGTTCGGTGTGGGGGGAGACGACGTCGATGATGGCATCGGTCTCGGGCTTCACGAACTCGCCGCCGATGAAGAAGGTGTCGTAGATCTGCACAGTCGTCCCCTGATCCTGCCGGTATGTCGTGGTAGCGGTACCTCGCAGAACGCTAGCGCGACCTTCGCGAACGACGTTCAGGCCCCCGGCCGGGCCGCGTCCGATCGGCGGACCGTCAGAATCAGATATCCGATCCCTGCCGCGATGAGCGAAGCCGCGAGGATCCCGAGCTTCGCGTTCGTGTCGTTAGTTCCCTCGCCGAATGCCAGTCCGGACACGAATATCGAGACGGTGAAGCCGATACCGGCGATCGCGGAAACGCCGAGGATTCCCGACCAGGTCGTGCCCGATGGCAGCGTCGCGATGCGTAGCCGGCACGCGAGCCAAGCGAACATGCTGATGCCGACGAACTTGCCGACGACGAGTCCGATGACGACGCCGTGGGTGATCGGCGAGCGGACCGCCTCGGCGAGCGAGTCAGAGGAGATGACCACCCCAGCGTTGGCGACGGCGAATAGCGGCACGATCACATAGCTCGACCACGGATGGATCCCGTGCTCGAGCCACTCCGCCACCGACACCGACTCTCGGGCCACGCGGGCGGCCTCACGCGCGCTCGCGACCGTCGAAACGTCGACAAGCTTCTCGCGATCGACCGTCTCGTTCGATCGGCGGGCCTTGGTCGGAGCGAGCAGGCCGAGGATGACGCCGGTGATCGTGGCGTGGAGGCCTGACTCGTGAATGGTCAGCCAGAGCGCTGCGCCGACCACTACGTAGGGCCAGATCGTCCACACACCGAGCCGCCGCATGACGACGACCAGGGCGACGAGAAGAGCGCTCAGGCCGAGCGGAAGCGGCGCGATCCCGTTGGAGTAGAAGATCGCGATCACGATGATTGCGCCGATGTCGTCGACGATTGCAAGCGCGAGGAGGAACAGCTTCAACGAAGGCTTGATCCGGCTTCCGAGCAGGCTCAACACCCCGACGGCCATCGCGATGTCGGTCGCCATCGGTATGCCCCACCCGCGCCCACCGTCGCTGCCCGCGTTGACCGCCAGGTAGATGACCGCCGGGACGATCATCCCGCCGAGCGCCGCCAAAGCCGGCAACGCGGCGGCCTTGCGGTCGCGGAGCTCTCCGACGACCAGCTCCCGCTTGATCTCCAGCCCGACGACGAAGAAGAACACCGCCATGAGCGCGTCGTTTACCCAGGCGCGCAGGTCGAGCGTGAGCACATGATCCCGAAAGCCAATGGTGACAGAGGAGCTCCAGAGATCTCGGTATGAGGCGCTCGCGGGGGAGTTCGCCCAGATCAGCGCCACAATCGTCGCCGCGACGAGCACGATCCCGCCCCCGGCCTCGGTACGAAGGAAATCGCGCAGTTGCCGGGCCGCCCGAGCGGGGCGCGCGGGTGTTCCGGGCGACGTCATCGGGCCGATCGTACGCAGGTGGGCCGGGGGTGCCCGATACACTCTCCCCCTTCATGGACACCTCGATCGAGACGCTTCCCGAGAACAAGGTCCGTCTGCACGTCGCGGTTCCGGCGGCAGAGTTCGACAAGGCGCTCGACGCCGCTTTCCGCAAGCTTGCCCGTGAGGTCCGGATTCCGGGATTCCGACCCGGAAAGGCCCCGCGCAAGCTGCTTGAAGCGCGCCTCGGCACCGAAGTCGCGCGGGATCAGGCGCTGCGCGACTCGGTGCCCGAGTACTACCGCGACGCCATCGTCACGGAGGCGCTCGACGCGATCGCTCCACCTGAGATCGAGATCACCGCGGGCGAAGAAGACGGCGACGTGGAGTTCGACGCTGTCGTCGAGCTGCGGCCGGTGGTCGAGCTCGAGGGGTACCAGAATCTCACCGTCACCCTCGACGACTACGAGGCGCCCGGCGACGAAGCGCTCGACAACCAGATCGAGTCGCTGCGGGAGCGCTTCGCCGACCTCGAGGAGTCGGACGCGCCGCTCACCGACGACGACTACGCGCAGATCGACATCAAAGGCTTTCTCGACGATGAGGCCGTCGATGGGCTGACCGCGACCGACTTCCTCTACGCAGTGGGTTCCGACTCGATCGTTCCCGAGCTCGATGCCGAGCTGCACGGCAAGCACCCCGGCGACATTCTCGAGTTCACTGCCACGCTGCCGGAACGCTTCGGTGAGCGGGAGGGTGACGACGTGTCCTTCCAGGTCTTGGTCAAAGAGACCAAGAAGAAGGTGCTTCCCGAGCCCACCGACAAGTGGGTGTCTGACGTCACTGAGTTCGAGACGCTCGGCGAGTTGCGGGCCGACCTCCGCAAGCGCCTCGAGATGGTCTCCAAGATGCGAGCCCGGATGGTGCTGCGAGAGCGCGTGCTCGAGGTCGCCTCCGACCTTGTGCTGGTGCTCCCGCCCGAGCCGCTGGTGCGCTCCGAGATGGAACGTCGGCTGCACGAGTTCGCCCACCAGCTCGAGAACCAGGGCGACAACATCGCCGGCTACCTCGAGGCCACCGGTCAGAGCCAGGAAGAGCTGCTCGGGGTGATCCGCACCGGCGCCGAAAAAGCGGTACTGGCCGACCTGGCGCTCCGTGCGGTCGTGGCTCAGGAAGGCATCGAAGCGTCGGAAGACGAGGTCGATGCCGAGGTCGCCAAATTGGCCGTACAGGTCAAGGAAAAGCCCCAGAAGGTACGCCGCCAACTCGAACAGCGGGGTGCTCTGGACGCACTACGATCTGATCTCGCACGGGGGAGCGCCATGCAGCTCCTCATCGACGGTGCCGAAGTGGTCGATGGCGAAGGAAACCCCATCGACCTCAGCCTCCCCGACGAGGAACCAGACACCGACACCCCCGATGCGCCACCCGAATCAGCACCAGAAGCGGAAGAGGAGCCCGAGGCGTGAACGACCCGATCAGCGGCCAGGTAATCCCGAACTTCATCGAGCAGACGAACCGGGGCGAGCGTGCCCTTGACCCCTACACGAAGCTGTTCAGTGAGCGCGTCGTCTACCTGGGAACGCCCATCGACGACTTCGTTGCCAACGCGATCGTGGCCCAGCTCCTGACGCTCGAGAGCGATGACCCCGACAAGGACATCTCCCTCTACATCAACTCGCCCGGCGGCGAGATCACGGGTCTGTTCGCGATCTACGACACGATGCAGTTCATCAAGTGCGATGTCAGCACCATCTGCCTGGGCCAGGCGGCATCAGCGGCCGCAGTCATCCTCGCGTCGGGCGCGGCTGGCAAGCGCTTCGTCCTCCCGCACGCTCGCATCCTGATCCACCAGCCCCACGGTGGTGCGTCCGGCCAGGCCGTCGACATCGAGATCCAGGCCAAGGAGATCAGCCGCATGCGGTCGCTCCTCGACGAGATCCTCGCCTACCACAGTGGTCAGGACGTCGCCAAGATCGCCAAAGACACCGACCGCGACTTCATCATGAGCGCCCCAGAGGCCAAGGAATACGGGATGGTCGACGAGGTCATCACGAACCGCGATCTCGCTGCCGTGCCGGTTCCGGCCGGCGTGAGCTGAGCGGTCGTACTCGACGGGACGAGGGGGAACGTCGTGGCGAAGTTCGGTGAAGGTGGCGACCTGCTCAAGTGCTCTTTCTGCGGGAAGAGCCAGAAGCAGGTCAAGAAGCTCATTGCCGGTCCCGGCGTGTATATCTGCGACGAGTGCATCGATCTCTGCAACGAGATCATCGAGGAAGAGCTCTCGCAGAGCACCGAGGTCAAGTTCGATGAGCTCCCGAAGCCGCGCGAGATCTTCGAGTACCTGAACGGCTACGTCATCGGTCAGGACCAGGCCAAGAAGATCCTCTCGGTCGCGGTCTACAACCACTACAAGCGGGTACAGGCCGGCACCTACGGAGATCCCGACGTGGAGCTCCAGAAGTCGAACATCCTGCTCATCGGCCCGACCGGGTGCGGAAAGACCCTGCTGGCCCAGACGCTCGCGCGGATGCTGAACGTTCCGTTCGCCATTGCCGACGCGACTGCGCTCACCGAAGCCGGCTACGTCGGCGAAGACGTCGAGAACATCCTGCTGAAGCTGATCCAGGCGGCCGACTACGACGTCAAGAAGGCCGAGACCGGGATCATCTACATCGACGAGATCGACAAGATCGCGCGCAAGGCCGAAAACCCGTCCATCACCCGTGACGTCTCGGGTGAAGGGGTGCAGCAGGCCCTGCTCAAGATCCTGGAAGGCACGACCGCGTCGGTGCCGCCGCAGGGCGGTCGCAAGCACCCGCACCAGGAATTCATCCAGATCGACACCACGAACGTCCTCTTCATCTGCGGTGGTGCGTTCGCCGGGGTAGAGAAGATCATCGAGAGCAGGCTCGGCAACAAGGGCCTCGGCTTCCACGCCGACATCCGGCGCTCGTCGGAGAAAGATGTCGGCGAGCACCTGACGAAGCTGCTCCCAGAGGACCTGCTCAAGTTCGGGCTCATCCCCGAGTTCATCGGCCGGCTTCCGGTGATGAGCGCCGTGCACCCCCTCGACCAGGAAGCCCTCGTACGCATCCTCGTCGAACCGAAGAACGCGCTGCTCAAGCAGTACCAGAAGTTCTTCCACTTCGACGACGTCGACCTCGTGTTCACCGACGACGCGCTTCAGGCCGTCGGCGACGAAGCGCTCAAGCGAGGGACCGGAGCCCGAGGTCTGCGGGCCATCCTCGAAGAGGTGCTCCTCGAGGTGATGTACGACCTCCCGAGCCGTACCGATGTGACGCAGTGCATCGTCGATCGCACGGTCGTGCTCGACAGGGTAAGCCCGACGCTCGTCACCACCGACGAAGCCGGTCGCCGCACTGCTTGATGGGCCGGCGCCGCAGGTATCCTGCGACGCATGACGACCCCTCCCGACAAGCCCTCGCTCGATGATCTCGAATCGCGCTGGGGCGCTCGGTGGGAGGCCGACGGTACCTACCGGTTCGACCGGTCGAGGGCGCGGTCCGACGTCTATTCGATCGACACACCACCGCCGACCGTCAGCGGATCCCTACACATGGGTTCGCTGTTCGGCTACGTCCACACCGACTCGATCGCCCGGTACCGCCGCATGCGGGGACTCGAGGTCTTCTACCCGATGGGCTGGGACGACAACGGGCTGCCGACCGAGCGGCGCGTGCAGAACTACTTCGGAGTGCAGTGCGATCCGTCGTTGCCGTACGACCCCGACTTCACCCCGCCGCAAGCGCCACCCGGAGATTCGGCCAAGAAGTCGAAGGACCGGCCGATCCCGGTGCCACGGCGCAACTTCGTTGAGCTCTGCCTGCGGTTGACCGAGGAAGACGAGCGCGTCTTCGAGCAGCTCTGGCGACGGGTCGGGCTCTCCGTCGACTGGGAGCTGACGTACACGACCATCGGTGACGATGCCCAGCGCGCCTCGCAACGAGCGTTTCTGCGCAACTTCGCGCGGGGTGAGGCATACCAATCGGAAGCGCCGACGCTCTGGGATGTCGACTTCCGCACTGCGGTGGCGCAGGCCGAGCTCGAGGACCGGGAGATGCCGGGCGCGTATCACGCGATCAGCTTCTCGGGAACCGACGGATCAGATGACATCGTGATCGAGACCACGCGGCCCGAGCTGATCCCGGCGTGCGTCGCGCTCGTGGCCCATCCCGACGACGCGCGGTACGCGCCGCGGTTCGGCCAGACGGTACGCACACCGTTGTTCGGTGTTGGTGTGCCGGTGCTCGCACATCCGCTGGCCGATCCCGAGAAGGGGTCGGGGATCGCGATGATCTGCACCTTCGGCGACACCACCGACGTGGTGTGGTGGCGCGAGCTCAGACTCCCGATGCGCAACGTGATGGGGCGCGACGGCCGACTGCTCGAACCACCGCCACCCTGGGGTGACGATGTCGATGACATTGCCGAGGCCCGCTACGCGGAGCTCGCAGGCAAGACCGCCAAGCAGGCGCAACGCCGGATATTGGAGATGCTGGAGGAGTCGGGCGACCTCGTCGGCGAGCCGAAGCCGATCACCCATCAGGTGAAGTTCTTCGAGAAGGGCGACCGTCCGCTCGAGATCGTGAGCAGCCGGCAGTGGTACATCCGCAACGGCGCCCGTGACTCCGGGTTGGCCACCACCCTCTTGGAGCGCGGCCGGGAGATCGCTTGGCACCCCCCGCACATGTTCAGCCGTTTCGAGTCGTGGGTCGATGGCCTCAACTCCGACTGGTTGGTCAGCCGCCAGCGGTTCTTCGGCGTGCCGTTCCCGGTCTGGTACCCGGTCGGGGCCGACGGCGAGCCCGACTTCGAGAGGCCCATCGTCGCGACCGAGGACCGCCTTCCCGTCGACCCGTCGAGCGACGCTCCCGATGGCTACATCGAATCCCAGCGCGGGATCCCCGGTGGCTTTGTCGGCGATCCCGACGTGATGGACACGTGGGCGACGTCGTCACTGACCCCCCAGATCGCAACCGGGTGGGAGACCGATCCCGATCTCTTCGGCCGCACGTTCCCCATGGACCTGCGGCCGCAGGGCCCCGAGATCATCCGGACCTGGTTGTTCGCGACCCTGCTCCGGTCGATCCTCGAGCACGCCACGATGCCATGGACCGACACGAGCATCAACGGCTGGATCCTCGATCCCGACCGCAAGAAGATGTCGAAGTCGAAAGGCAACGTCGTCACCCCGATCGGCGTGCTCGAGAAGTTCGGTTCCGACGCCGTCCGATACTGGGCCTTGAACGGCCGCCCCGGCGTCGACACCGCGCTCGACGAGGGGCAGATGAAGGTCGGTCGCCGCCTCGCGATCAAGGTGCTCAACGCGTCTAAGTTCGTGCTCGGGGTCATGGGTGAAGCGGTCGCCGACCCGGCGTTGATCACGACGCCGGTCGACCGTGCCCTCTGGGGCGAGCTGGGTGCGGTGGTCGACGATGCCACCGCCGCGTTCGAGTCGTACGACTACGCACGCGCGCTCGAGCGGACCGAGCGGTTCTTCTGGAGCTTCTGCGATGACTACCTCGAGCTGGTGAAGACCCGCGCCTACGGCACCGATGGTCACGATCCTGGCGGAGCCGCGTCGGCCCGGGCGACGCTTGCGCTCAGCCTTGGCTCGCTGCAGCGGTTGTTCGCGCCTCACCTGCCGTTCGTGACCGAAGAGGTCTGGTCGTGGTGGCGGGAAGGTTCCGTGCATCGCGCCGCCTGGCCGGAGGTCCGGGGCGCGATCGCGAGCTCAGAGGTTTCGGTCTACCGCGTCGCGTCCGAGGTGCTCGGCGCGGTGCGCAAGGCAAAGTCGGATGCACAGCGTTCCCTTCGGACAGACGTGACACGTGCTGTCGTGCGCGACACACCCGAACGGTTGGCCGCGCTGGTGCTGGCCGAAGATGATATTCGCGAGGCCGGCCGGATTCAGGAGCTGGTGACCGAGAAAGCCGACGAGCTCGAGGTCATCGTTGAGCTGGCTCCGCCCGAAGAGAAGACGAGCTGATCCGGTTGGATCCCCACAACGCACGGGCATGGCTCGACGCGCACATGAACCTAGAGACCGGGGTCGGTGTGGCGGTCGGTCCGTCTCGTCGCGCGATCGCACCGACGTTGGAGCGGATCGCCGCGCTCGTCGAGCTGCTCGGTTCGCCCCAGCTCTCCTATCCCGTCGTGCACGTGACCGGTACGAACGGCAAGACGTCGGTCACACGGATGACGGCCTCGCTGCTCGCTGCGACCGGTCTGTCGGTCGGGTCGTTCACCAGCCCCCATCTCAGGGTGGTCAACGAGCGCATCTCCTGGAACGGGGAGCCGATCCCCGACGCGGAGCTCGACGCGTTGCTCGGCCTAGTGGCCGAGCTCGAGCCGGCGCTCGCGGATCGCGGGCTCGACCGACCGAGCTGGTTCGAGATCCTCACCGCGGTCGCGTTCACATGGTTCGCCGACATCGCGGTCGACGTGGCTGTCGTCGAAGTCGGGCTGGGCGGCACGTGGGACTCCACCAACGTGGTCGACGGCATCGTCGCGGTAGTGACCAACGTCAGCATCGATCACGTCGAGTACCTCGGCCCGACCCGGGCCGACATTGCATCGGAGAAGGCGGGGATCATCGGCGCCGGTGCGACGCTCGTGCTCGGCGACACGGATCCCGAGCTGTTGCCGATCTTCGCCGCGCGCAATCCCGAACGCATCGTGCTGCGCGGGCGTGACTTCGGAGTTGTCGCCGACCGGGTCGCGCACGGTGGCCGCCTCGTCGACTTTCACACTCCGGACGCGAGCTACGACGAGCTCCTGGTGCCATTGCACGGCGCGTACCAGGCCCTGAACGCGTCGACCGCGCTCACCGCGGCAGAGTGCTTCATCGGTCGACCCCTCGACGCCGACGTCGTCGAAGCCGCGTGCCGTACCTTCTCATCGCCGGGTCGGCTCGAGGTTGTCGGTCACCGACCGCTTGTGCTGCTCGACGGCGCTCACAACGTCGCCGGCGCGCACGCGCTCGTCGACGCGCTCGCCGAGGAGTTCCCCAACGCGCCGCGCACCCTGGTCGTCGGGATGCTGCGCGAAAAGGACCCTCGCGAGATGCTCGAGGCGTTGGCGGCAGAGGGCGCCGCCCAGATCGTGTGCTGTCGGGCTCCGAGCGCGCGCGCCCTCGACCCCGGAGCAATAGCGGTGGCCGCGATTGATCTCGGGATCGATCCTGATCGCATTCATGTCGCCGAGCTCGTCTCGGAGGCGCTCGCCAGAGCCCTTGCCGTCACCCCACCGGAGGGCGAGGTCGTGGTCGCCGGATCCCTCTACGTTGTCGGCGCTGCCCGTTCGGTCTTCGTCCCGGTGTGAACCGGCTGACGCCGATCGCGGTCCGTGGCCGTTGTTCTCGGTACCAACGACACGTTTCGTACCGGGCCAGCCGGGGCCGGTAGCCTCACCTGCCTCATGAGCGACAAGACTTTCGTCATCTGCAAGCCCGACGCCGTCGAGCGGGGCCTCGTCGGCGAGATCGTCGGCCGGTTCGAGGCCAAGGGCCTGACCCTGGTCGCGGCCGAGCTGCGGACCATCGACGCGGCCACCGCCAAACAGCACTACGCCGAGCACGAAGGCAAGCCGTTCTTCGCCGACCTCGTCGCCTTCATAACCCGCAGCCCCGGGCTCATGTTGGTGTTGGAAGGGCCAGAGGCCTTCAAGGTGGTGCGCACTCTGATGGGTGCGACCAACCCGGCGGACGCCGCGCCCGGCACAATCCGTGGCGATCTCGCCATTGAGATGACCGAGAACCTCGTGCACGGCTCCGACTCTGCCGAGTCGGCCGCGCGCGAGATCGCACTCTTCTTTCCTGAGCTCGCGTCCTGATCCCGGCCACGGGTGCCCTGAATCCCCGATCAGGTGGTCTGAAACCTCGCGATCGCGGCTGGATTCAGGGCGGACAAAGCCGTAGCCTGAGCGGGATCCGCCCCCGCCGCTCGTCCCGCTCCCTCCAACCGCGATTCGGCGACCCCAATTCGGGCCCGCGACGCCTCTCGGGAGGCCGACCCGCGAGCGAACCCTGGTACACCCCGATCATGGGTCGCGACATGGCCGTCGATCTCGGAACGGCCAACACCCTCGTGTATGTGCGCGGACGCGGCATCGTGCTCGACGAACCGTCGGTGGTCGCCATCAACACCAAGGACGGCCGTCCGCTCGCGGTCGGGTCCGAGGCGAAGCGGATGATCGGTCGTACGCCGAGTCACATCCAGGCGATCCGGCCGCTCAAAGACGGCGTGATTGCCGACTTCGACATTTGCGAGAAGATGCTCCGGTACTTCATCCAGCGCGTGCACCAGCGCCGGTGGGCGAAGCCGCGCATCGTCATCTGCGTTCCGTCGGGTATCACCGGAGTCGAGCAGCGAGCCGTGCAAGAGGCAGCCGAGTACGCGGGCGCTCGCAAGCCGGCCTTCATCATCGAGGAGCCGATGGCCGCGGCCCTCGGCGCGGGGCTTCCGGTCCACGAGCCGGCCGGCAACATGGTCGTCGATGTAGGCGGCGGTACCACCGAGGTGGCCGTCATCTCACTCGGTGGGATCGTGGCGAGTGAATCCATCCGCATCGGTGGCGACGAGCTTGACGAGTCGATCATCAACTTCGTGAAAAAGGAGTACTCACTCGCGCTAGGGGAACGGACCTCCGAGGAGATCAAGATCGCGCTCGGCAGCGCGTACCCGTTGCAGGAAGAGCTCTATGCCGAGATCCGCGGTCGCGATCTGGTCACCGGCCTGCCGAAGACGATCGTCGTGTCGACCGAAGAGATCCGCGAAGCTATCGAAGAACCCGTCTCCGCGATCGTCGATGCGGTCAAGGTCACGCTCGACAAGACTCCACCTGAGCTCGCCGCCGACATCATGGAGAAGGGGATCGTGATCACCGGTGGGGGAGCGATGCTGCACGGCCTCGACTCGCGCCTCGCCGACGAGACCGGCATGCCGATCATCATCGCGAAGAACCCGTTGCATTCTGTCGTTATTGGTTCCGGGCAGTGCCTCGAGGAGTTCGACGCGCTCAAGCAAGTCCTGATCTCTTCGCAAAACGGCTGACCCCGAGGGGTTCACGAGCTCGTGGTTGTATCCCGACGTAGCAGTCGCCGTCGTTCGGTGCTCGTGCTCCTTGTGCTCACTGCAGTCACGCTGATCACGCTCGATCAGCGCGGCGCGGGCGGTGGGCTGATCGGATCGGCGCGTGACAGCGCGCGTGACGCCATCGCCCCGGTCCAGTCGGCGGTCGACGATGCTTTTCGCCCGATCGGCAACTGGTGGGGCGGCGTCAGCAACGGTGCCGCGCTGAAGAGCGCCAACGCCCGACTCCGCAAGCAACTCGCCGACGCGCGGAGCGAGGCTCGTTCGGCTCAGCCGGCGCTGCGCGAGAACGAAGAGCTCAAGCGGCTCACCCAACTGTCGTTCACCGGAGGCATCCCGGCGGTTGCGACCCAGATCATCTCGGCGTCACCGGGGAACTTCGAGGCGAGCGTCGAGCTCGACAAGGGCACCGACGATGGGATAGCGGTCGGCCAGCCCGTGGTCGCGGGCGACGGCCTGGTCGGGCGGATCACCAGCGCCTCGAAGCGACGGTCGACGGTGCTGCTCCTCACCGACCCCGCGTCCAACGTCGGGGTGCGATTGGAGACGGGTGATGCCGGGGTCGCGACGGGCCACGCCGGCAGCGATCTCCTCACGCTCGACTTCGTGAAACCCGAGGTGAACGTGAAGAAGGGTCAGGTCGTGACGACGGCCGGTCTGCAGAACGCGGCTTTCCCTGCCGGCCTTCCCGTTGCGCGTGTGGTCTCGGTGGAGAAGACGCCCGGCGACCTCACCCAGAGGATCACCCTGCGCCCGCTCGTGAGCGTCGGCCAGCTCCAGTTCCTCGACGTACTGCGGTGGCCCCAGGTTTTAGCGGTGCCGCCGGCTGCGGCTGCGCCGCAGGCCGGCTGAACGAGATGATCCCCCAGATCCGACTCGGACTCCTCGTGGTGGCGTTGGTGGTCGCGCAGGTCGCGCTGTTCCCGCACCTGCGTGTCGACGGTGTTGCCCCCGACCTCGGGTTGGTCACCGCGGTCGCGGTTGCGTACCGCGAGGGTCCGAATGCGGGCGCGGTCGTCGGGTTCTCGGGCGGTCTGCTGCTCGATTTGTTCCTCCGCACGCCGCTCGGCCTCTCGGCGCTCTCGTGGGCGATCACCGGCTACGTAATCGGGGTGTTGCAGGGAGGGATGCTACGAACGAGTCGGTGGGCGGCTCCGCTGCTCGGTGGCCTCGGCGGGTTGCTCGGTGGAGCCGTGTTCGTGCTGATCGGCGGCATTCTCGGTTCCGAAGAGCTGGTCAGCTCCAACTCGATCCGGGTCGTCGTCATCGCCGCCGTCTACGACGCCGTCCTTGCCCCGCTCGTGTTCCTCCTGGTCGGTTGGGCGCTGCACGAGCCGCGTACCGCCAGCCGGATTCGTGGGGGAAGATGGGGCGCGTGACCCCCTTCGATCGCTCGACCGTTCTTTCGTCGCGATGATCGAGGGCAGCCGAGTCCGGGTGAGCATCGTCGGCGTGGTCGTGCTGGCGTTGTTCTGCGCGCTCTTCGCACGTCTGTGGTATCTGCAGGTCGCCGGGGGAACACAGCTCGCGGCGGCAGCCAACGCGAATCGGGTACGGACCGTGACCGACCCCGCGCCGCGCGGTCGGATCCTCGATGCCAAAGGTCGAGAGATCGCGAACAACCGGGTCGCGAACGTCGTCACCATCGATCGTCGGCTCGACCCGGCAGTCCGGAAGAAGGTTTTTGCCGAGCTCGCGCTGTTGCTCGGTACGACCGTCGCGGAGATCGACAAGCGGCTCAGCGATGCCCGGGTGTCGCCGTACACGCCGGTTCCCGTCGGCATCGACGTACCCATCGACACGTTGGCCTACATCGCTGAGCACAAGGACGCCTTCCCCGGGGTGCGGGCCGAGCCGCGCGCGGTGCGTCGCTACCCGCTTGGATCGCTCGCGTCACACGTTCTTGGCTATGTCGGCGAGATCAACGAGCAGGAGCGCGCCGCCAAACCGAAGAACGCCTACGAGCTCGGCGACGAGATCGGCAAGTCGGGAGTGGAGAAGAGCTTCGAGAAGGATCTACGGGGCAAGTCGGGGAAGGAACGTCTCGAGATCGACGTGCAGGGCCGCGTGCTCAAGACGTTGAGCACCACGAAGCCCGTACCGGGTCACGACGTTCAGCTAACCCTCGATCTCGACGTGCAGAACGTCGCCGAGAGCGCGCTGGCCGAGGCGATGACCACAGCGAGGCAGACGCACGACGCGTCGGTCAAGGACAAGTTCGAGAACTATCGCGCTCCGGCCGGGTCGGTGGTGGTCCTCGACGCGAAGACTGGATCCGTCGTAGCCATGGCGTCGAACCCGACCTACGACCCGAACACCTTCGCCGGCGGGATCCCGACCCAGACCTACGCGGATTACAACAACCCCGAGAATCACTACCCGCTCCTCAACCGCGCGATCCAGGGCCAGTACGCGCCGGGCTCGACGTTCAAGCTGGTGACCTCGCTAGCCGGCCTCGCGACCGGCCGGATCTCTCCGGGAACCACCGTGGACGACAAGGGTTTCATCGACCTCGGTGTCGAGGGTGGCCGCTTCCAGAATGCCGGGAACGTGGCCCACGGCACCGTCGACCTGCCCAATGCGTTGACCGTTTCGAGCGATGTCTACTTCTACGAGATCGGGCGGGCGTTCTGGGGAGACTTTCACCGCAACGCGCCAACCGGGAACGCAATCCAAGACGAAGCCCGCACGCTCGGCTTCGGCGCACCGACCGGCATCGGCCTCTCCGGCGAGGTCAAGGGCCGGGTGCCCGACTCGGCTTGGAAGGCAGCGGTCCACGCGGAGCGTCCCGACGCGTTCCCGTACGCGCAGTGGCTCCCCGGCGACAACATCAACCTTGCGGTCGGCCAGGGTGACCTACTCGTGACCCCCCTCCAGCTGGCGACTGCCTACGAGACCGTCGCCAACGGCGGCACCTTGTTCACGCCGCGCCTCGCTTCGCAGGTCCTTGACCTGAGCCAGAAGAGGGTGCGGGTGATCCCGCCTACACCGAAGGCCACCGTGGCGCTCCCCGAGGGAGCGCGTCGAGCGATCATGGCCGGGTTGCGCGGCGCGGTCCAAGACGCCAAGGGAACCGCAGGCACTGTGTTCGCGGGCTTCCCGTTCGCCCAGCAGGATCTCGCCGGCAAGACGGGCACCGCCCAGGTCGTAGGCAAGCAGGACACGTCGGTGTTCGTGGCGATCAATCCGCCCGACCCCGCGCCCGACCAGCCCCAATACGTCGTAGTCGCGCTCATCGAGGAGGGCGGTTTCGGGGCCGATACGGCTGCACCGATCGTGCGCCGTGTGATCGAAGGGCTCGTCGGCCTCCCTCTCACCCCGATCCGCATCGCCAGCGCGACGACCGCGGACTGACGAACGTGGCATCACGCGCAGTCCCGTCTTCGATCGTCATGTCGCACCGTCGCGCCCGTCTGCTCTCGACGCCGCTACGCCACCTCGACGTCCTTCTGATCGGCGCGACGCTCTCAATCTCGGGGCTCGGCATGATCATGATCTACTCCGCGACCAAGGCGCGCACCAGAGAAGAGGGCGTGAGCTCGCTCTACTACGTCAACCGCCAGGGTATCTGGATCGTCCTCGGGGTGCTGACGATGGCCGCGGTCATGGCGATCGACTACCGCAAGCTCCGCGACCTCGCTCCGATCGGGTACCTGGGAATGGTTTTTCTCCTCGGTGCGGTGCTGGTACCGGGTGTGGGAACGATTGCCAAGGGGAGCCAGGCCCGGTTCCAGCTCGGCGCGTTCCAACTACAGCCGTCGGAGTTCACGAAGTTCTTCCTCATCCTCATGCTCGCGGCGTACTGCTACCTGCACCGCAACGACTTCGGGTTACGCAGGGTGTTCGTCGCGGTCGCCATCTGTGGGTTACCGCTGGCGCTGGTCATGCTCCAGCCCGACCTCGGCACCGCGCTCGTTCTCGGCGCCATCTCGTTCGCCATGCTCACCATCGGCGGAGTGAGGGGCAGATATCTCGCCATCCTGGCCCTGGTCGTGTTCACAGGGGCGATCGGCGCGGTCAACCTCGGGGTCCTTAAGCAGTATCAGGTCGACCGGCTGACGTCGTTCCTCAACCAGAGCCGTGACACCCGCGGAACGACGTACAACCTCGACCAGTCGAAGATCGCGATCGCGAGCGGCGGTCTCACCGGTGAGGGTCTGGGCCAGGGGACTCAGACCAACGGACGTTTCGTTCCTGAGCAGCACACCGACTTCATCTTCACCGCGGTGGGGGAGGAGCTCGGCTTCGTCGGTGGCGCGACCCTCCTCGCCCTGTTCGGTTTGGTGGTGTGGCGCACATGGCGAACGGCCCGGCTCACCAACGACTTGTTCGGCACGCTCGTGTGCGTCGGGGTGATCGCGATGTTCACGTTCCAGATCTTCGAGAACGTGGGAATGACGATGGGGATCATGCCGATCACAGGGATCCCACTGCCCTTCATGAGCTACGGCGGGTCGTCGACGATTGTCTGCTTCGCCTGCATTGGGCTGGTCGCGAACGTCCACATGCGCAGGTTCAGCTGATCTGTCCGTTTCGGTCAGGACATCTCGGCAAGTAAGCTGAACTCGATGTCAAGCCTCTGGCCGCGGATTGAACCGCTCCTGGCCAGGGTCGAGAAGCCCGCTCGCTATATCGGAATGGAGCGCGGCAGCGTCCGGCCGGAGCACCACCCCGGCAAGGTCGCGTGGCTGCTGCTCTATCCCGATACCTACGAGATCGGGCTGCCCAACCAGGGGCTCCAGATCCTCTACGAGATCCTCAACGAGCGCGCCGACGCGGTCGCCGAGCGGTCGTACGCGCCCTGGAGCGATCTCGAGGCTGAACTGCGCGCCTCCGGAGTGCCGCTGTTCTCAGTCGACACCCATCGGGCCGCGGGTGACTTCGACGTGCTCGCCTTCAACCTCTCCGCCGAGCTGGTGGCGACGAACCTCCTCAACTGCATCGATCTCGCGGGAGTACCGGTTCGCGCCGAGCGCCGGTCGCCGGAACACCCGCTCGTCCTGGCCGGTGGTCACTGCACCTTCAACCCGGAGCCGTTCGCGGACTTCGTCGACGCCTTCGTCATCGGTGACGGCGAAGAGCCAGTTGGCGAGATCACCGAGGTGATCGGCGCGTGGAAACGCGGTGGCCGCGCCTCACGAGAGGCCGTTCTCCACGACCTCGCGACGATCCCCGGCGTTTACGTGCCGTCGATGTACGAGGTTTCCTACGACGGTCCCCGGATCGCCGCGGTCGAGCCGCGCTATGCCGACGTTCCCGAACGGGTCGAGAAGCGCACTGTCGCAGATCTCGCCGACTGGCCGTACCCCAAGCGTCAGCTCGTTCCGCTGATCGAAGTAGTGCACGACCGCCTCAATGTCGAGATCTTCCGGGGTTGCACGCGCGGCTGTCGGTTCTGTCAGGCGGGAATGATCACGCGTCCGGTGCGCGAGAGGCCGATCGAGCAGGTGCGCACGATGGTCGAAGACGGCCTGCGACGCACCGGCTACGACGAAGTCGCGTTGACCTCGCTGTCGAGCGCCGACTTCTCCGGGATCGACGGGCTCGTCGCTGACCTGGTGAATGAACAGTCGGGCTGCGGAAACGTCGGCCTGTCGCTGCCGTCGTTGCGGGTGGATGCATTCACGGTCGGTATCGCGAGTGAGATTCAGAAGGTCAAGCGAACCGGTCTCACGTTCGCACCAGAGGCCGGCACCTGGCGGCTGCGCCAGGTGATCAACAAGATGATCACCGAGGAAGACCTATACGCGGCGGTCGAAGGGGCGTACTCGCAGGGTTGGCGGCGGGTGAAGCTGTACTTCCTCACCGGCCTGCCCACCGAGATGGACGAAGACACGATGGGCATCGCCGAGCTGGCGAAGAACGTCGTCGCGGTGGGGAAGAAGTACACGAAGCAGGCCACCTGCACCGCGTCGGTTGGCGGTTTCGTTCCCAAGGCCCACACCCCGTTCCAGTGGTTCGGCCAGAACGGGGTCGACGAGATGCGGCGCAAGGTGTCGATGTTGCGTGACGCAACCCGTCGCTCCGGTGTGCAGCTCCGCTGGCACGACCCGGAAGCCTCGTTCGCCGAAGGGATCGTGAGCCGAGGTGACCGCCGGGTCGGCGCCGCGATAGAGCATGTGTGGCGCAACGGCGGCACGTTCCAGGAGTGGAGCGAGCGCTTCGAGCTCAGCCGGTGGCTTGAAGGCATGGCTGCGGCCGGTCTCGATCCCGACTGGTACGTAACCCGCCATCGCGACGAGAACGAGATCTTGCCGTGGGACCACGTCGCCGCCGGCCTGCACCGTGATTTCCTATGGCAGGACTGGAAGCAGGCCCTCGCCGAGCACGGCCTCCCCGATTGTCGCTGGACCCCGTGCTACGACTGCGGCGTGTGTACCCAGTATGCGATCGAGCACGTCGTGGCCTCAGCGGTGGCTCCTGCCGGTGGGAGCCAGGGCACCGGTCAGGATCTCAGCACTGGCGGAGCCGTCCCGGTCTCGCTGCTTCCCACCAGAGTGGCGACGTGAGAGGTGAGGCCGGTTTCCCGGTGCGGATCCGATTCTGCAAGCGGGGACCGGTGCGGTTCATCGGCCATCGTGACGTGGCTCGGAACTTCGAGCGGGCTTTCCGCATCGAGGAGCTGCCGCTCGCGTTCACTCTGGGGTTCTCCCCTCGACCGAAGGTCGGGTTCGGGCTCGCGCTATCGGTCGGTCACGAGAGCGACGCCGAATATCTCGACGTCGAGCTCACGCGCGATCCCGGTTCGGGTGGGCCCGGAGGTCTCGACCGGTTCCCGGAGGCGATCTCGGCCGCGCTCCCCGATGGGATCGACGTGACGGGGGCGACGCCGATCGTCGATCGGGCCCTGTCGCTGCAAGAAGCCGTGACCGCGGTCGAGTACCGGATCGAGGTGACCTGCGTTGCGCCCGACACGCCGGGCGTTGCGTCGGCCTCCGAAATCGTGGCCTCGATAGAGGCGACAGTGGCATCGGTGCTCTCGGCTCCGAGTCTCGAGATCACTCGCACTCGCAAGGGTCGTGAGGTAGCCGAAGACGTCCGGCCCGCGATCCGGCACATGGAACTCCTCGAAGTGGACGCGGCAGTCGCGTCGCTCCATCTCGAGCTTGCTACACAACCCCGCAACGCCCGCCCCGGCGACGTAGTCGCCGCGTTGAACGCCGTCGCCGGTCCGACCGGTCTGGTGTTCGCCGAGTGGCGGGTGCTCCGCACTCATCAATGGATCGAGCGCGTCGGCGCGCGGCTGGAGCCGCTCGAAGCCGACCCGCGCGCGCCCGTGCGCAAAGCATGGGCCTCGTGAGAGAAGGAACCGATGTCCGACGACCCGATCACAGGGACTTCCCCGGCCCCGAGCGCTTCGACTTCGAGTGCGTCGAGCGCTGGGGCCGCTTCTGAACCAGACCGCCGGCCGAGCCCCGACGCGGGCTCGGATAGCGCGCTCGGCGCAACCGAAGCCGATGGCACCCCACGCAAGCGACGGCGGCGGGGCTCCCGTGGCGGTCGCAACCGAAAGCGCCCCGGGGAGACTGCGTCGGCGTCGGGCGATGGCGACGACGATGGCGTCGACAGTGACGGGGACAGCGACGACGACCGGTCAGCCCGGCCGCCAGTCGGACGCGCGCCGCGGGCCGCCGGTGATCCAGGTCGACGCCCAGGCTCACGGTCCGAGGACTACACCGACCCGGCCGCCGATCGCGGCCTGACCACCGATGACCTGGCCGAATCTGCCCGGGAGGATGCCGGACTCCGGGCACCCCGGGTAGGCGACACCCGCCCCGCTCCTAATCCACCGGCCGGCGCCGCTGCGAACGCCGCCGGCAGCGCCGGTGGTCGTCGCCGGGCCGGCGACACCCGGTCTGGTCCGTCGGCGGGCGGTTCCGAGGCAACCAACGAAGACGGCACACCGCGGACGCCGCGTCGGCGTCGCCGGGGAGGGCGCGGTCGCTCCAAGTCTCGGTCGGGTGAATCCCGCCCTACCACGGTCGAGGCCGATCTCGGTCTCGGCGAAGGCGTCGAGCTCTCGGAGCTCGACGAAGCCGCGCTACAGCGTCGTCGGGGTCAGACCCGCAAGGGGCGGGCGGTCGGTCGGTACCTGATGGGTGTCCACGTCTCTGCGGGTACGGCTACGCAGATCGCCGTGCTCGAGGGCCGCGCGCTGGTCGAGCACTCGGTGAGCCGTCCCGAGGACGACGACACCTCGATCGACGGAAATATCTACCTCGGTCGGGTCCAGAACGTGCTGCCGGGGATGGAGGCGGCGTTCATCGACATCGGGACGCCCAAGAACGGTGTGCTCTACCGCGGCGACGTCGCATTCGACGAGTCCGAGGTGGAGGAGAAGCAGCCCAAGATCGAGCGGCTGCTCAAGAACGGCCAGATGGTCCTCGTCCAGGTCACGAAGAACCCGATCGGCCACAAGGGCGCCCGCCTCACCCAGGAGGTCTCGCTGGCGGGGCGCTTCGTAGTGATGGTTCCGGGACAGCCGAAGACCTACGGGATCTCGAAGCGCCTGCCCGACGACGAGCGGAAGCGTCTGCGTCTGGTGCTCGACGGCATCAAGCCCGAAGATGCGGGTTTGATCGTGCGCACCGCGGCCTAGGGCGCCACGCCCGAGGAGCTGACCCGCGACATGCTCCGCCTGCGGGCGCAGTGGGAGCAGATCTCGGGCCTTGCAGCCCGCTCGAAGCAGGCGGCGCTGCTCTACAAGGAGCCGCCACTAGTGGTCCGGCGGATCCGTGAGGAGTTCACCAAGGAGTACAGGGGCGTCAGCATCGACGACAAGGCGCTGTACACCGAGATCCGGGCCTACGTAGAGGCGATCGCCCCCGAGTTGGCGGAACGCATCGAGTTCTACGATGAGCAGGCCGAGGGGCTTCCCCTCTTCGAGCGCTTGCACATCCACGAGCAGCTGGTGAAGGCGCTGGACCGCAAGGTGTGGCTCCCGTCGGGTGGGTCCTTGGTGATCGAGCGCACAGAGGCGCTGACCGTGATCGACGTGAACACGGGAAAGAACGTAGGGACGTCGAACCTCGAGGAGACGGTCTTCAACAACAACTTGGAGGCCGCCGACGAGGTCGCCCGTCAGCTCCGTCTCCGCGACATCGGCGGGATCATCGTGATCGACTTCATCGACATGGAGATCAAGAAGAACCGAGATGCCGTGCTTCGGGGATTCAAGGATGCCCTGGCCCGAGACAAGACTCGGACCCAGGTCTTTGAGATCTCCGAACTGGGCCTGGTCGAGATGACCCGCAAGCGCATCTCCGAAGGCCTGGTCGAGGCGTTCTCGGAGACGTGTGAAGTGTGCCGCGGCCGGGGCTTCATGGTCGATGAATCGCTTCTCGGCTAGGATCTTATAGTTCTCAGGTCTTCGAGCGAGGTTTGTCGCGCATGTATGCGGTCATCAGCACCGGTGGGAAGCAGTACAAGGTCAAGCAAGGCCAACGGCTCGACGTCGAGCGGCTCGGCGTCGACACCGATTCCGAGATTGAGCTAGCCCCGGTCCTGGTGGTGGACGGCGACACCGTCTTGGCTACGCCCGCCCAGCTCGGCGGCGCCACGGTGAAGGCCCGCGTGGTCGGTGCCGCGCGCGGACCCAAGATCGATGGCTTCACCTACAAGCCGAAGTCGAACCAGCGCAAGCGGTGGGGCCACCGCCAGAAGTACTCCACCATCGAGATCACCGCGATCGCCAAGGGAGCCTGACGTGTCGAAGAAGAAGGGCGCGGCATCTTCACGCAACGGTCGTGACTCCAACGCGCAGCGGCTCGGCGTGAAGGCGTCGACCGGCACCGAGGTGACCGCCGGATCGATCATCGTTCGCCAGCGCGGCACCCGGTTCCACCCGGGCGACAACGTGGGCCGCGGTGGCGACGACACGCTGTTCGCCCTGGCCGATGGCATCGTCCGCTTCGGCCACCGACGCGGCCGCAAGCTCGTCGACGTCCTCCCCTCCTCCGAGTAGCCATTCTCGCGACGCCCTGCGAGCTCTGGCACTCCGTGGCTCATTCCTGGAGTGAAGCACGAGGCTGGGGCAGAAATGATTTTCGTCCCGCCAGGGCTTTAGTGCGGGGCCCCCTATCCTCGTCGGCGTGAGGTGCCCATGAGCTTCGTCGACGAAGCCCAGCTCAACGTGAAGGGTGGCGACGGCGGCGCAGGCTCGGTCGCGTTCCGCCGTGAGGCCCACGTGCCGCGTGGCGGTCCCGACGGTGGCGATGGGGGCAAGGGCGGCGACGTCTGGATCAGGGCGGACCGCAACGTTGCTTCATTGCTCGCCTTCCGTGATCATCCGCACCGCAAGGCTGAACGAGGGACGCACGGCGCGGGCAAGAAGAAGCACGGTTCCAGTGGCAATGACCTCGTCGTCACCGTTCCGGAGGGCACCGTCGTTCGCATCAACGAGAGTGACGAGCTTCTCGCCGACCTCGTGAACCATGGCGACTCGTTCCTCGCGGCAGGCGGCGGTCGGGGTGGACGCGGCAACGCCCGGTTCCTCTCGAATGCACGTCGAGCGCCCTCCTTCGCGGAGCAGGGAGAGTATGGCGAGGATCGCTGGCTCCGGCTCGAGCTCAAGCTCATGGCCGACGCGGCGCTGGTCGGATTCCCGAACGCGGGGAAGTCGACGTTGATAGCGGCTGTCAGTGCCGCGCGTCCGAAGATCGGCGACTACCCGTTCACGACCCTCGAGCCGAACCTCGGGGTCGTCCGTTTCCATGAGCACGAGTTCGTGCTGGCCGACATCCCCGGCTTGATCGAAGGTGCAGCCGAAGGCCGTGGTCTCGGCCACCAGTTCCTTCGCCACGTCGAGCGGAGTCGGGTGCTGGTCATCCTGCTCGATCTGGCATCGGTCGACGGTCAATTGCCGGCCGACCAGGAGCGCGTGCTGCTCGACGAGCTCGGCCGGTACCAGCCCGATCTGCTCGAGCGGCCTCGTCTGGTGATCGGCAGCAAGACCGATGTCGCGACTGAGGTGTTCGACGGCCTGTGCGTGTCGGCGGTTACCCACGAAGGGCTCGATATCTTCCTCGGTCGTCTCGCCGCTCTGGTCGACGACGCCCGTGAGGTGCAGGAGACTCCGGAGCTACTCGTGGTGCACCGACCAGCCCAAGAGGGCTTCATCATCGAGCGCGATGGCGATGGCTCGTGGCGGATCAGTGGTCGCGCCGCCGAACGGGTCGTAGCGATGGCCGATCTGACCAACGAAGAAGCATTGCGGTACGTGCACGAACGATTCCGGCGGATGGGTGTCGAGCGCGCTCTCGCGCGTGCCGGTGCCCGCGAGGGTGACACAGTGCGCGTCGGCCCGGTCGAGCTCGAGTATCTCGAAGGCTTCTGAGTTGCGGGTCATCGTAAAGACAGGGACATCGTCGATCACCAACGTGCGCGGCGAGCTCGACCGCGTCGCGCTGGGGAAGCTGTGCACGGAGGTCGCGGACGCACGCGCGATGGGCCACGTCGTTGCGCTCGTGTGCTCCGGCGCGATTGCCGCGGGGATGCCCGCGCTCGGCCTCGAACAACGACCTACCGACATACGGACCCTGCAGGCGATCGCGGCGGTCGGCCAGCCCCGGCTCGCGGCAGAGCTCGGTGCCCTCCTGGGTGAGCACGACCTCGTCGCGGGCCAGATCCTGCTCGACCCTTATGACTTCGGTCAGCGTACGCAGTACCTGCACGCGCGAGCCACGTTGGAACGGCTCTTCGAGCTCGGCGTCGTGCCCATCGTGAACGAGAACGACACCGTGGCCGACGATGAGATCCGCTACGGCGACAACGACCGCCTCGCTGCGCTGGTCGCGAACCTCGTCTCGGCCGACCTGCTGGTGCTTCTCACCGACACTGCGGGCCTGTTCACCGCCGATCCGCGGCTCGATCAGGGTGCGTCGCTCATCGAGGAGATCACCGCGGTCGACGAAGCGCTCGAGGCGGTCGCGGGTGGACGCGGAACGGAACGGGGGAGTGGGGGGATGGCGAGCAAGCTCGCCGCGGCCAAGATCGCGTCGTGGTCGGGGGTTCGGGCGGTGATCGCGGCGGCCGACGAGCCCGGGGTGCTCGCAGGTGCGCTCGCCGGCGATGCAGTAGGAACGGTCGTGCAGCCCCATGCGGAGCGGTTGTCGAGTCGAAAGCTCTGGATCGCCTTTGCTCGGCACTCGAGCGGCAGCATCGTCGTCGATGACGGCGCGCGACGAGCTCTCGTCTCCCAGGGCCGCTCGCTGCTGGCCGCGGGGGTCCGAGAGGTCCGGGGCACGTTCGATGTCGACGACGCCGTCGAGGTGCTGGGGCTGGATGGCCGGGCATTCGCGAAAGGCCTGGTCAGATACACCAGCGTGGCGCTGGAGGCGGCGGCGGGGAGGCGGTCCGGCGAACTCGCCGAGGGTGCCCCCCAGGAGGTGGTGCACCGCGACGACCTGGTCGTGCTCCCATAAAGGGGGTCGCGTTGGACGCTGGGCGAGAAATATCGGGTTGGACCTTGTCACGGAGTGTGGCATCGGTCACAATCACGCCACTAGTCGTCGGTCAACGGGGGGAGGGCCCGAACCGTCCATCACGGACGGTGGGGCTCGGAGTGGCCGGCGAAGAACGTGGGGCTGCAGCGCGAGGCACACTCGCCGGCTGCGGCCCCTTGTTCTTGATGGCCTCCTCGATCTCTCCGCTCGCCCGTCAGAGCTGTCTGTGGGCGAACGTCCCAAAAAGTTGACCGGGCGGTCAAGGATTAGACTCGGCCTGTGACCGCCCCCTCACCGACCCCCGTCGCAGAGCTCGGGCGCAGGGCGAAGGCGGCGGCCCGGGTGCTCGCCGTCGTGTCCACGTCGGCGAAGGACGCGGCGCTCCTCGCCGCCGCAGATCTCCTCGACCAGCGCGTCGGCGACCTGATCGCGGCCAACGCCACCGATCTCGAAGCCGCTCGTGCCGGGGGAATGGAAGCAGCGCCGCTTGATCGCCTGCGCCTCACCGAGGCGCGCATTACCGGGATGGCCGGGGGTCTGCGGAATGTTGCGGCGCTCGCCGATCCGGTCGGTGAGGTGCTCGGCGGATGGCGCCGACCCAATGGTCTCGAGATTCAACGGGTGCGGGTGCCGCTCGGGGTCGTCGCGATCATCTACGAGAACCGGCCCAACGTGACCAGTGATGCTGCCGGCCTGTGCCTGAAGTCGGGGAACGCCGCGCTGTTGCGGGGATCCGGCACGGCCCTCGGATCGAACCTCGCGATCGCAGCGATACTCCGCGAAGGCTTCGCCAAGGCGGGCCTTCCGCAAGACGCGCTCGTGCTCGTCGACGACCCTTCACACGAGTCCGCAGTCGAGGTAATGCAATTGCGGGAGTCGGTCGACTGCCTCATCCCGCGTGGTGGTGCGTCGCTCATCGCGTCGATCCGCGAGAACGCCACGGTGCCGGTCGTCATCGACGGTGACGGGAACTGCCATATCTACGTCGACGCGCACGCCGACCTCGACCAGGCGCTCGACATCGTTGTGAACGCGAAGTCGCAACGGCCGGGTGTGTGCAACGCGGCGGAGTCACTGGTCGTGCACGAGGCGGTGGCCGACCTCTTCCTCCCACAGGTGGCGAGCGCGCTCACGGCCGAGGGCGTCGAGCTGGTCGGTGACGACGGCGCCCGCGCCCGCGTTCCTGCGATGGGCTCGGCCACCGACGACGATTTCGCCCGTGAGTTCCTCGCGCTGAAGATCAGTGTTGCGGTGGTCCCGTCGATCGAGGCGGCCATCGCTCACGTGAATCGGTTCGGCTCCGGCCACACCGAGGTGATCCTGACGGCCGATCTCGAAGCGGCCCGCCGCTTCACCCGCGAGGTCGACGCCGCTGCTGTCGTCGTGAACGCCTCGAGCCGCTTCACCGATGGTGAGGAATTCGGTTTCGGAGCGGAGATCGGGATCAGCACGCAGAAGCTGCACGCGCGTGGCCCGATGGGCCTGCGCGAGCTCACGACCTACAAGTACGTCGTCTGGGGCGACGGTCAGGTGAGGGGATAGCACCGTGGCAGAACGTTTCGACTCGGTCGACGAGGTGGTCGACCGCCTGCGCGGCGCCGACTACCTGGCCGACGCCAGCATCGCCGGCGTGGTGTTCCTCGCCGACCGGCTCGAGAAGCCGGTACTCGTCGAGGGCCCGGCCGGGGTCGGCAAGACCGAGCTCGCCAAGGCCATCGCCGAGATCACCGGATCGCGGCTCATCCGCCTCCAGTGCTACGAGGGCCTCGACGAGTCGAAGGCGCTCTACGAGTGGAACTACAAGAAGCAACTGTTGCGGATACAAGCCGACCGTGAGCACGAGGGTGACTGGGCAGAGGTCGAGTCCGACATCTTCTCGGAACCTTTCCTCCTGACCCGGCCGTTGCTCGAAGCGATCAGGGCCGAAGAGCCGATTGTGCTGCTCATCGACGAGGTGGACCGCGTCGAGATCGAGACCGAGGCGCTGCTGCTTGAGGTCCTCTCCGACTTCCAGGTGTCGATCCCGGAGCTGGGAACCATCATCGGCAAGCAGCGTCCGATTGTGATCCTCACGTCGAACAACACCCGTGAGCTCTCCGAAGCGTTGAAGCGCCGGTGCCTCTTCCTGCACATCGACTATCCCGACATCGAACGCGAGAAAGACATTGTGCGGGTGCGCGTGCCGGAGATTGACGACGCGCTCGCCGACCAGGTCGCCCAGGTCGTGCGTTCCATCCGCGCGCTCGACCTGAAGAAGGCACCGTCGATCTCCGAGACCATCGACTGGGCCCGCACGTTGCTGTTTCTGGGCCGAAACGAGATCGACCCCGCGGTGATCGGCGAGACGCTGCACGTGCTGCTGAAGTACCAGTCCGACATCACCAAGGCGCGCAAGGAGCTGGGCGTGGATACGGGGCCGACCCCCACGGGCGTCCGTCGTTGAACTTGTGCAGTGGGCGAAGCTGAACGACGTGATGACCCGGACCAACGGCCCGTTGATCTCTCCGCCCGGCGACACGTTGCTCGACGTGCTGCAGGGGTTCGTCCACGAGCTGCGGGCCGCCGGTCTCCCCGTTTCGATGACGGAGAACCTCGACGCGATGCGCGCGCTCGAACACGTGTCTATCGAGGATCGGCAGTCGTTCAAATCGTCCCTCGCGGCGACCTTGGTCAAGCACCACCAGCACGCCGGCGCTTTCGACACCGTCTTCGATGTCTACTTCTCCCTGATCGTGCCGGGAATCGGCGGCGACGGGTTCGGTGACGACGGAACCGAGGCCGCCGAGAGTCTCGAATCGCAGATCCAGGGCACAGGCGGCTCCGGCGGCGAGGGTCAGGTCTCTGCCGAGGAGCTGGCTGAGATGCTGCTCTCCGCCATGATGTCGATGGACCGCGAGCAGCTCCGCAAGATCGCAGCGGCGGCGGTCGCCCGCTTCGCCGGTATGGAGCCGGGCCGTCCGGTGGGTGGCACCTATTACCTGTACCGCACCCTCCGTCAGCTCGACTACGACGGCCTCGTGGCCAAGATGATCGCGCGCGCGCAGGAAGTCCGCGAGCCCGACGAAGCCGACGACGTCGACACACTCGCCGAGCGATTCCAGCGCGAGGAGTTCGAGGAGCGGCTCCGGGTGCTGCGCGATCTGGTCGAGTCGGAGATCCGTCGACGCCTCGTGGCCGACCGCGGCGCGGAGGCGATGGCGCGCACGTTGCGCAAGCCACTTCCAGAAGACGTCGACTTCATGCACGCGTCCCGCGAGGAGATGCTGGCGTTGCAGCGCGCCATCTACCCGTTGACGCGCGCGATGGCCGCCCGGCTCGCCCAGCGCCGGAAGCGTCGCAACCGCGGCCATCTCGACTTCCGGGCGACAGTACGGCACTCGTTGTCGTACGGCGGGGTGCCGGCCGAACCAAAGTTCCGTCATCCTCGCCCGTCCCGCCCCGAGATCATGGTCGTCGCCGACATCTCCGGTTCTGTCGCGAGCTTCGCCCGGTTCACCTTGCAGTTCGTCTACGCCATGGCCGCGCAGTTCTCGAAGGTGCGGTCGTGGGTGTTCATCGACGGGATCGACGAGGTCACGCGGTTCTTCCAGGAGTCCGACGAGATCACCGAGGCCGTGCACCGGGTGAACACAGAGGCCGACGTGGTCTGGGTCGATGGGCATTCTGATTACGGCCACGCGTTCGAGATATTCCACCAACGCCACTTCGCCGAGATCACGCCCAAGACCTCTGTCATCCTTCTGGGGGACGCTCGGAACAACTATCACGCGTCGGAGTCGTGGGTCGTCGAGCAGCTCGCGACTCGGGCCCGTCACGTGTACTGGCTGAATCCCGAGCCGCGCGGTTACTGGGACAGCGGCGATTCGATCGTCTCCGAGTACGCCAAGTTCTGCGACGGTGTGTTCGAGTGCCGCAATCTTCGCCAGCTCGAACGGTTCGTCACCGACATCGTCGACGGCTGACCCGCTTCGCGGTTCCCCCGGTCAGTCGGACTTCGGGTCGCGCCACATGGTCCATTCCTCTGGCGCGTCGGGACCGTCGGGGTACAAGGTCTCGACGAGCTCAAAGCGGTACCGGGCGTAGAACGCGAGGTTTCGCTCTTTGTCGGTCTCCAGATAGACAGCCGTACCCTCGGTGTCGGCGCGCTGGAGGTTCGGTTGCAGCAGCCGCCCGCCGAGCCCTCTGCCCTGGAATGCGGGATCGACTCCGAGCACACCCAGGTACCAGTGGGTTCCTTTGGGGTGCGCCTTCTCGGTCGCGCGTAGGTACCGGAGCGACGGCTGGATGGCGCGGGGAGAGAGCGGCCCGAGCTTCAGGTTGCCCGTCATCTGGCGGATCTGGCGAATCATCGACGGGGGGTACGCGCCGGGCGGGAGCCAGACGGCCGCGCCGAGCACTTGGTCACCGTCGCGCGCGGCGAAGACGTTCTCGAACGGGAGCGCATCGCGGATCGAGGCGCGGAAGAACGATCGGAGGATGGACGGGCGTGTCCGGCCGTTCGGCATGCAGTGGACCATGATCGGCGAGTCATCGAAGGCGCGCGCGAGCACGGCGGTGGCTGCTCGGATCTCGCGCTTGTGTAGCTGGCTGATGGTCGGGTTCATCAGCACAATCGTGCCTTGTGCGCGGTGATCGCCTCGTGATGGTCGACGATCGGCTCCGGGTATCGAGGTTTCACTGTCGTCGAGGCCGGATGGCGTCGATCCGAGCCGTACACTCGGGTGATGCCGGGCCCCCAGCATCAGCGGATAGGTGTGCTCGGCGGCACTTTCGATCCCGTACACACTGCCCACATCGTCGCCGCGAACGAAGTTAGAACCGCGCTTCGTCTCGATCGGGTGGTTTTCGTGGTCGCCGGCGACCCCTGGCAGAAGCGGGGCCGGGTCGTCGCGTCGGCCGCCGACCGATTCGATCTGGTGGAGGCCGCGGTGGAGGGGATCGAAGGCCTCGAGGCGAGCCCGGTCGAGATCGAGTCAGGGCGAGCTTCGGTGACCGCCGACACCCTCGAGCTGCTCGCGGCTCCTGATCGTGATCTCTTTTTGGTGCTCGGCGCCGACGCGGTCGTGAACATGTCGACCTGGCGAAGGCTCGACGACACCCGCGACCTTGCCACCGTCGTAGTGGTGGAGCGGGCCGGCGACCGAGCTGTCGTGCCGCCCGGCCCGGGCTGGCGGGTCGAGCACATCGGGATCCCGCGCCTCGACATCTCCTCGACCGATGTCCGCGGACGCCTCGCCGCGGGGCGCTCCATCGACGGGCTGGTGCCCCCCGCCGTAGTCCGTTTGATTCGTGCCCGCGATCTCTACACTCGTCGGTGATGGCTGTGGAAGGGATGGATCCGGCGCCCCTCGCTACCGAACCCATCGACGGTGTCACTGCCGACAGCGGTCGGGTCTCGAATCACAGCACGAGGCGTGAGCGCCGGCACCGGGCCGAACGCAAACGACGTATCGTCATCGTCGTGCCGACGATCGCCGTCGCGGTGATCGCGGTGTTTTTCGTGGGTCAGGCTGTGCGCAACTCCGACGCCCGTCGTAGCGCCGCCCCCGCGGCCAAGGTCGAGACGGGTCAGGTCGCCTCCGGCCCCGACACGTTGCTCCTCGAACACCGGGCACCGAATGGGCGCGCCGATCTGCTCATCGTTGTCGGGCCCGGCGCGGGCGCGGGCTCGTCGGTCCTGCTCGTGCCTCCCGGAACCCTCTCCGACGTTCCGTCGCTCGGAATCCAGGCGCTCGCCGACGTGCCTACTCTCGGCGAGGCCGGGTTGTTGAACACGACCCTCGAGAACTTGCTCGGGGTCGATATCGCGTCGACCGTGACCGTCGACGATGCCGCGCTGGTCGCGGCAATGCAGCCGGCAGCGCCGATACCCGTCGACCTACGCCACGAGGTCGACATAACGACCCCGGGGGCCGAGGCGATCATCCCCGCGGGCCGTCAGTCGCTGTCGGCCGGCGATGCTGCTCGCGTGCTCACAGCGCAGGAATCAGGCGGCGAGATCGAACATCTCGTGACTGTGCAGGCAGTGATGGAAGGGTGGATGGCCCGACTCCGCAACCGCACGGTGGCCAAAGCGTCGCTCACAGTGCGACCCGATCTCGCGGCGCTGGTGCACGCCGCGAACAAGCCGGCGCGGGTCGGGAGCCTGCCGGTCGACTCGCTGGCGGCGCCGAGTGGTCAGCAGTTCCAAGTGCGTACCGACGCGCTCAACCAATACGTCCACTCGGCGTTCCCCGACGCGCTGCTGGGAGTCGGCGGAAAGCGGCCCCGAGTCGAGATCCTGAACGGGACCGGCGCGGTGGGTGTGACCCAGGGGGTGGCCCAGAGGGTGGTCCCGGCCGGTGGCCGCGTCACACTGACCGGGAACGTTCCTGGTTTCGGCGTGGCCGACACCCAGGTGGTGTACTACCGCGATGACGAGAAGTCGGCCGCACAGCGTCTGCTGTCGGCCCTGGGTTGCGGGAGCCTGCGCAAGGCCACGCGCCCAATCAACGTGGTCGACGTCACCGTCATCGTCGGGGCAGACTGCCCGAAGATCTGAAGTTTGACCCACTCACGAGGAGCTCTCACGGACGCCAAGAGTCGAGCTGTCAGCGCCGCGAAGGCAGCCGACGACAAGCAAGCTGTGGATCCGATCGTTCTCGAGGTCGGTGCCATCATTGCGATCACCGAGTACTTCGTGATCGCCAGCGCTCCTAACGCGCGCCAGGTGCGCACGATCGTGGAAGAGGTGGAACGCAGAATCAAAGACGACACCGGTGTCGTGCCGATGAGCATCGAAGGGACGCGCGACGCGTCGTGGGTGCTGGTCGACTACGGCGACGTCGTCGTGCACGTCTTTCTAGGTGAGACGCGCGACTTCTACGACCTTGAACGTCTCTGGGCCGACGCCCCGCGCGTCGACTGGCAGGCCTGCGGCGCGGCGCTGGCCTAGGGCCGGGCCGACATCGCTACGGTTCAGGTGTCGAGATAGGGACGGGTGGGGACGCCGAGCTCTGCGAGGCCGTCCTTGATTTCACGCACGCCGAGGTTCCGCTCGAAGCGAGGTGAATACAGGATCGAGCTGATGATCGCGGCCGACGCCCCTCCCGCGGTGAGTCCGTCGGCGATGTGCTCGACGGTTCCGGCGCCGCCCGACGCGATCACCGGGACGTTGACCGCATCGGCGACGGCGCGGGTTATGTCGAGGTCGTAACCAGAGGCAGTGCCGTCCCGGTCGATGCTGTTCACGCAGATCTCGCCTGCGCCGAGGGCCGCCCCCCGTTGCACCCATTCGAGCGCGTCCATGCCGGTGGCGGTGCGGGCGCCGTCGACGAAGACCTCGTACCCGCTCGGGATGCCCTGGCGGATGCCTACGGCTTTCACCTGGGTCGAGAGCACGATGCACTGACGACCGAAGGCTTCCGCGCCCTGGCGGATGATGTCGGGGTCCCGCACCGCCATCGAGTCGACGCTGATCTTCTCCGCGCCGGCCTTGAGCACCTCGAACATGTCTTCGATCGATCGGATTCCTCCACCGACGGTGAACGGGACGAACACGTGTCGGGCGACTGCGCGCACAGTGTCGAGATCGATCTTGCGCTGCTCCGAGCTGGCGGTGATGTCGTAGAACACGATCTCGTCGATCTGATCGTCGTAGAGACGGGTCGCGAGCGCGTCGGCCGCGGCGACGTCGATGTTGTCCTGGAACTGCTGCGCCTTGGTGACCCGTCCGGCGATCACGTCGAAGCAGGCGATGATCCGCTTGGTCAGCACGACGGGCTCGTCGCCCCGGTGCGACCGTCCCACACCGCGAAGTTGGCGAGGAGCGCCAGGCCGAGCTGTCCGCTCTTCTCGGCGTGGAACTGCGTGGCCGCGATATTGGCGCGCACCGCCATCGAGCAGAACTCGATTCCGTACTCGGTGGTGGCGAGAACATCGGAGGAATCGGCGGGCACCGCGTAGTAGGAGTTCACGAAGTAGCAGTAAGCCGGCTGAGCTACATCGCCCCAGAGCGGGTGTGGCTGTGTGGGCTGCACGGCGTTCCAACCGATTTGTGGAACCCGTAGGGTGTCGGCAAAGCGCCGGACCTGGCCGGGGATCCAGCCCAGCCCCTCGACATCTCCCTCTTCGCTGTGGTCGAAGAGCACCTGCAGCCCGATGCAGATGCCGAGGAAGGGAACGCCGGCGCCGAGGACCCGCTCGCTGAGGGGTTCGACGAGGCCGGAGTCGCGCAGGGAATCGATTGTCGCTCGGGCCGCGCCGACCCCGGGGAGGATGATCCGCTCCGCATGCTCGAGCTGGTCGGGCCTCGACGCGAGCCGACATGGGATCCCGAGCCGCTCGAGGGCGAAGATCACGCTCGGCGCGTTGCCGGCCCTGTAGTCGACGACTGCGATCACGCCGGTGAGTCTATGGAGGCGCTCAGACGTGAAACTGATGAAGAACTGAAGTGGAGCTGACCCGGGTCGAACGGGCTACCTCGTCCATGCCATGGACGCGCTCTGCCAATTGAGCTACAGCCCCAAGAAAGAACACGTTACCAGGAGTGAGCGCGACGTCGTGGGCTTCGCATACCGAACACATCCCCCTGAACTGTACGCGGCGGGTGGGACGGCGACGACGGGGACGCGTTCACGCGCCCCGTACGCTGAGCGACGATGACCGACCTACCGAAGCATCGTTATAGGGCTGCCCTCGCGAGCGAGATCGAGCGCAAGTGGCAGGACCGATGGGAGTCCGAGCACACCTTCTGGGCGCCGAACCCATCGGGCGCGCTCTCGGAGGGATTCGAGCAGTTCGCCGACCGCGAGAAGCTCTACGTGCTCGACATGTTCCCGTACCCGAGCGGCGCCGGGCTCCACGTCGGGCATCCGCTGGGCTACATCGGAACTGACGTCTACGCGCGGTACAAGCGCATGACCGGCTTCAACGTCTTGCACGCCATGGGCTATGACGCGTTCGGGCTACCGGCCGAGCAGTACGCGGTGCAGACGGGCCAGCATCCGCGGGTCACCACCGAGGCGAACATCGCCAATATGGCGCGCCAGCTCCGGGCCCTCGGGCTCGGGCACGACTCCCGTCGAAGGGTGGCCACCACCGATGTCTCGTACTACCGCTGGACCCAGTGGATCTTCCTGCAGATCTTCAACTCCTGGTACGACGACGACCGCCAGACCGCCCGGCCGATCACCGAACTGATCCCGATTCTCGAGGCCGATCCCGATACCGGTTGGGCCGATCTCGACGCCATCGAGCGGAGGCGTCTGGTCGACGGCAACAGGCTGGCCTATCTCTCCGAGCAGCCGGTGAACTGGTGTCCGGCGCTGGGCACCGTCCTCGCCAACGAGGAGATCACTGGCGATGGTCGCAGCGAGCGCGGAAACCATCCCGTGTACCGCCGGCCGATGAAGCAGTGGATGCTGCGCATAACCGCCTACAGCGACCGGCTACTCGCCGATCTCGATCTGCTCGACTGGCCCGAGTCGATCAAGGCCATGCAGCGCAACTGGATCGGTCGCAGCGTCGGCGCCGAGGTCGATTTCGCGGTCAAGGGTCACGAGGGCGTCGCGATCACTGTGTTCACCACCCGACCCGACACGCTGTTCGGAGCCACCTACATGGTGCTGGCACCCGAGCATCCCTTGGTCGACGAGATCGTCGGGTCGGAGTGGCCCGACGCGACCTTGATGCCCGACATCGATGGTATTCCGCTTGCGTGGAAGGGCATCTTCGGCATCGACAATCTGCCCGCGGAGGCGATCCGTCGCTATCGCGAGTTCGCGGTGGGCAAGAGCGACCTCGAGCGTCAGGCCGAGGGCCGCGAGAAGACGGGCGTGTTCACGGGAGCCTTCGCGGTCAACCCGACCAATGGTGTCGCGATCCCGATCTTCATCGCCGACTACGTGCTGATGGGCTACGGCACCGGCGCGATTATGGCGGTTCCCGCACACGACGAACGCGACTTCGAGTTCGCCCACGAGTTCGAGCTACCGATCATCGGGGTCATCCGCCCGAGCGACGCGTGGTTCGCGGAGCGCGACATCGAGATCGGCGCGCCGGCAGCCAATTGGCCAGAGGCGTTCACGGGCGACGGCGTCGCGATCGGCTCTGCCAACGAACACGTCTCGCTCGACGGCCTCAGGGTGGTTGAGGCGAAGGCCGCGATCAACGCGTGGCTGGAGGCCGAGACCCTGGGCGCACCGACGGTCACCTACAAGCTTCGTGACTGGCTCTTCAGCCGGCAGCGATACTGGGGAGAGCCGTTCCCGATCGTGTACGACGAGCACGGGCTACCCATCGCACTTCCCGAGTCGATGTTGCCGGTCGAGCTGCCGGAGATCGTCGACTTCGCTCCGCGCATCGTGGACCACGACGAGAAGAGCCTGCCCGACCCGCCGCTCGCCCGAGCCGAAGACTGGGTGACTGTCGAGATCGATCTCGGTGACGGTACGAAATCGTACCGGCGTGAGTTGAACACGATGCCGCAGTGGGCCGGCTCGTGTTGGTACTACCTGCGCTATCTCGATCCCACGAACGATGACGAGATGGTGTCCACCGAAGCCGAGCAGTACTGGATGGGGACGTCGAGCGGGGGAGTGGACCTCTACGTCGGTGGAGTCGAGCACGCTGTGCTGCACCTGCTCTACGCACGTTTCTGGCACAAGGTGTTGTGGGATCTCGGGAGGGTGCACACGCCCGAGCCGTTCCAGCGCCTGTTCAACCAGGGTTACATCCAGGCCTACGCGTACACCGACGATCGTGGTGTCTATGTAGAGGCGACCGCCGTCACCGAGCGCGATGGCGAGCTCTCTGTGAACGGTGAACACGTCAACCGTGAGTACGGGAAGATGGGCAAGAGCCTGCGCAACGTCGTCACTCCCGATGACATCTACGAGCAGTACGGAGCCGACACGCTGCGGCTCTACGAGATGTTCATGGGCCCGCTCGACGCCAGCCGACCGTGGAACACGACTGACATCATCGGTGTCCACCGCTTTCTCCAGCGGTTATGGCGAAACGTGATCGACGAGGAGACCGGCGAGGCCAAAGTGTCCAAGGAGCCAGCCGACGAGGGGACCCGTCGGCTGCTGCACCGGACGATCGACGCAGTCGCACACGACATGGACGACCTCGGCTTCAACACCGCGATCGCGCGGCTGTTCGAGCTGAACAACTGTCTGACTCAGGTCGTCGCCGAACGCGGTGTCGCGCCCGAGGAGGTCGTCGTCCCGCTCGTGCTCATGGTCGCGCCCCTCGCGCCGCATATTGGCGAGGAGCTGTGGGCGCGGCTCGGCCACACCGAGTCGCTCGCGTTCGCCGACTTTCCGGTCGCCGACCCGGCACTGCTCGTTGACGAGACGGTGGAGATCCCGGTGTCGGTGAACGGCAAGATGCGCAGCACGGTCATGGTCCCCAACGGTTCCGACGCCATCGCGACCGAGGCTGCTGCCAGAGCCGACGAACGAATTGACCGGCTGCTCGAAGGCGTGACGATCCGCAAGGTCATTGTCGTGCCCGGCAAGCTCGTCAACTTCGTGGTCGGGTAGTCGTTCGTGCACGTCTCTGCACTCGATCGGGCGCGCGCCCTTTCCGTCGGGCTCCAGCGCGGGTAGCTTCTCCGTACCTCCCCGGGCGCTTCCTCCTGTTGGTTCCTCGCGCCGCCAGGAGGTCACCGTGTCCGTTGCCGCTCACACCCCGCCCGAGTCGCCCCGACTTGATCGCGGATCAGATCGCGAGCCCGATCGCCTCTCTGATCCGCTCGCCTCCTTCGCGTTCTGGGGGCATGATCGCCCGCCGCTCGGCCACCGGCCGCTCGGCGGACCACCCGGTGCCTCGTGGTTTGAGCGTCTTCGCGGCGACCGCCGCGTCGGCGCGGTAGCGCTTCTCGCCGTAGCGCTCGTCGCGGGCCTGGTTTGGTACCGCATCGGCGTCGACGCGGCCGACCACCCGGTTGGCGCATCGACGTCGCGCTCCACGGCGAAGATCCGCAGATCTTCGACGGCGACGACCCGTGGCCCACGCGACGCGAACGCCGAATTGGTCGTTCACGTCGCCGGTGCGGTCGCGCGACCGGGGATCGTGCGGCTGCGCGCGGGCGCGCGGGTTGTCGACGCGATCGCCGCGGCCGGTGGTGCCGTTCCTCAGGCCGATCTCGACCAGCTCAACCTCGCGGCCAAGGTGGCCGACGGGCAACGGATTGCAGTCGGCCTCCCCGCTCAGCCGTCGGCGGCAGTCGGGTCGGTCGGCGCCCCGGCCGGTGCATCGACGGGCTCCGCCGGGGGGCCGGGCGGGTCGACCGCGGGACCGCTGAATCTAAATACGGCCACGCAGGCCCAGATCGAAGCGTTGCCGGGTATCGGACCGGTGCTCGGTGCGGCGATTCTGGCCGAGCGCGACAAGCGAGGTGGGTTCCGCTCCACCGACGAGCTCCGTAGCGTGCACGGCATAGGGCAGAAGCGCTTCGAGGATCTGCGCGATCTCGTCACCGTCTGAGTGCGCATCCCCAGAGGTCCGCTCCTGCTCCTCGCCGCCGTCGTTCTGGGCGTAACGGTGGGCCAGCGCGTGGGAGGTACCCCGGCTGTCCCCGAGCTAGTCACCGGCCTTGCGCTCGCGGGGCTCGCGGTCGCTGGCGTCGCCGGTGGCGCCGCCGGTAGATCCGGTGTCGCGCTTGGAGGATTTGCGATCGGTGGGGAGCGGGGGCGGATCGCGATCGGAATGGTCGCGCTGTTTCTCCTCGGCTCCGCGTCTATGCAGCGTGCGCTCGACGGACTTGAGCACTCGCCGCTCACCGAAACAGTCGCGACATACCGATCACGGATCGTGTGGGTGACGCTCACCGAGGACCCGGCGGGACCGACGCGCTTTGTGGTCGACGCGCTCGGGCGGGTCTCCGGCCGCACGGTTCTGGTCGTCGCTCGCGGTGACGCCGCGGGCCGATTGCGGATCCTCTCTGCGGGCGATCGGGTCCGCCTCGCGGGTTCATTCCGGCCTTTGTCTGGTTGGGACACCCGCGAACGGTGGCGGCATGCCGTCGGTGCCTTCGAAGCGACCGCTATGATCGATCTGGCCGGTCCGTCGTCTGTGCTTGCTCGACTCGCGAACCGGTTGCGCGATCTCGTGCTCGAAGGCACGGGGCTCGCCCCGGCCTCCGAGCGAGCGTTGCTTGCCGGACTGCTCCTGGGAGACACCCGTTCCATCCCGCGCACGACCGTCGAGCAGTTCCGGGCTGCGGGGCTGACACACCATCTTGCCGTCTCGGGCGAGAACGTCGCGTTCGTGCTCGCGCTCGTGGGTCCGTTGCTCCGTCGACTTGGGTTCCGCGGCCGCTTCGTGGCCGGGCTCGTCGTGATCATGGTCTTCGGGACGATGACCCGTTGGGAACCGTCGGTGCTGCGTGCGGTCGCGATGGCCGGGTGTGCGATGTTCGCCGGCTTCCTCGGTCGGCCGGCGCAGGGCTTGCGCGTTCTGGTGATCGCAGTGACCGGGCTGCTGCTCGCAGATCCGTTCTTGTGGCATTCGGTCGGGTTCCTGATGTCGTGCGGCGCGACCGTGGGGATAGCCCTGGGCTCCGCGCCGATCGCGGCTCGTCTCCGTGGTCCTCGGGCATTGCGCGATCCACTTGCCGTTACGATGGCGGCGCAGATCGGAGTTGCGCCGGTCCTGCTCCCGGTATTCGGAGATCTGCCGCTGGCGTCGCTGCCGGCGAATGTCCTGGCCGCGCCGCTCATGGGTCCGATCACGATCGGTGGTCTGGTCGCCGGATCAATCGGTGGCGTCGTGCGAAGTTTCGCGCCGACGGTCTCGGCGGCGCTCCTGGGTCCGGTGATCGCGCTCGTGCAGGCGCTCGAGGGGATCGCCGCCGTTGCCGCGCTCGTTCCCTTCGCGCTCGATGAGCGGAGCGCGCTCGCCATCGTCGCGATCGGCTCCGCCGTGATCGGGTGTGTGCTGTTAAACGGCGGTCGGTTCGCTCATCTCTCTTCGGGTACGTCGGGTGGGGAACACCCGCCGGACCGCCGGTAGGCTCGATGAAGTGCAATCCCCGCTGGTGAGGAATCGGTGCGCATGACGACGTACCGCCTCGGCGATCGGGTCCACGACGTCACTGAACGCACCCTGGTGATGGGGATACTGAATCGCACGCCTGACTCGTTCTACGACGCCGGGCTGACCTATGAGCTCGACGCGCTGGTGCGACGGGCCGAGCAGTTGGTGGTCGACGGCGCCGACCTGCTCGACGTGGGTGGGGTGAAGGCCGGTCCGGGGCCAGAGGTCGGCGAGGCCGAGGAGCTCGAGCGGGTGGTCCCGGCGATCGAAGCGCTCCACGCCCGCCTCGACGTTGCGATCTCGGTCGACACCTGGCGGTCCTCTGTGCTCGCCGAGGCGTGCCGGGCGGGCGCGGTCGTGGGCAACGACATCAGCGGGTTCGGAGATCCGAAGTATCTCCAGGTGGCCGCAGCTGCGAAAGCGTCGGTCGTCGCAACCCACATCCGCCTCCGGCCGCGGGTCGCTGATCCCGACCCGCATTACGACGATCTCGTGGGCGACGTCACGAGGTTCCTGGTCGACCGGGCCCACCAGGCGGAGGCAGCGGGCCTCGAGCCGGAGCAGATCGCGATCGACGCCGGGCTCGATCTCGGCAAGACGCCGACGCAGAGCGCGGTGCTGCTTCGCGAGAGTGACTTGCTCGCGGCCACCGGCTACACCCTGCTCCTTTCGGCCTCGAACAAGCGGTTTCTCGGTGAGCTTGTCGATCTCGCGATCTCGGATCGACGCGACGTGTCACTCGCGGCAGTCGCGTTCGGAGTCGCGCACGGATGCAGGATCGTCCGCGTCCACGACGTCGCCGGGACTGTTCGGGTATGTCGCATGGTCGAAGCGATCCTGATGCATACCGAAGCCCCGACTCCGTCGCGCTCGCCATGAGCTCCGTCCACGTGGTCAGAGCATCCGATCCGCTCCTGCGCGTCGATGCACTCGACCGGCTGGTGACAGAGCTGCTCGACGGTGACGATCGCTCGTTCGCGCTGGAAGACTTCACCATCGCCAATCGGCGGGGCGGCGACGGTGACGTCGACGATCGCCCGTCCGGGTCTGGGGAGGGTGGTGAAGGCGGTTTGATCGCCGCGATTCTCAACGCCGCGCAGAGCCCACCATTCATGACCGCGAGGCGCGTCGTTGTCGTGCGCGACTACGAGCAGATCCCCACGGCCGAGGTCGCGCCGATCGTCGCGTATCTCGCCGATCCGCTAGACACGACCGCACTCGTATTCGTGGGCGGCGGCGGACGCGTTCCCAAGGCCCTGGCCGACGGGCTGAAGCAGGCCGGCGCCGAGACGGTGGGGCCCGACTCCGAGAAGACCGTCGATGTGTTGGCCCAGGCCGCCGAGAAGGCGGGCTTGACGTTGCGTCCTGAGGCGAGCGCTCTGGTCGGCGCCCATCTCGGTGACGACGCGGGTCGGGTCGGTGGTCTGGTCGACCTGCTCGCCGGCACCTACGGTTCCGGCGCCATACTCGGCGCCGACGAGGTCGAGGCGTACCTTGGTGAAGTCGGTTCGGTCCCGGTATGGCAGCTGACGAACCGGATCGAGGAAGGCGAGGTCGCTGCCGCCCTCGCGACCCTGCATCGCATGCTGAGCGCGACAACTGCCCGCGATCCCAAACCGATGCATCCGTTGCAGGTGATCAATTTGCTGCACGGCAGGTACCGCAAGTTGTTACGACTCGACGATCCTGGGATCGCGACGGTCGACCAGGCCCACGCGGCGCTCGGCGGGAAGGGGAGCTCGTTTCCGGCCAAGAAGGGTTTAGAGGTAACTCGGTCGTTGGGAACCGACGGCCTGCGCAAAGCCATCGATCTGTTGCACCAGGCCGATTTGGACCTCAAGGGTTCGAGCGCACTCCCGCCAGGGACCGTGATCGAAGTGCTCGTGGCTCGCCTGACTGGGTTGGCCGGCCGGTCCCGACGCGGATCACGCGGGCGAGGCTCGACACCGACCCGACGCTGAGCCGATTTGAGCTAGCTCGAGACCGGGATCAGGCGCCCTTGTTGGCGCGCTTCATCAGGCGCGACGTGCGTCGAGCGGCCTGGCGCCTGTGGATCACGCCCTTGGATCCGGCCTTGTCGAGGCGCTTCTGAGCCATGCGAAGCGGCTCGGCCTTGTCATCGGCGTCGCCGTCGATGGCTGAGTGGACGTTCTTCACCCGGGTCTTGAGCTCGGTGCGGACCGCGAGATTCCGGACCCGGCGGGTCTCGTTCTGCAGGTTTCGCTTCTTCTGCTGCTTGATGTTCGCCATGCGCGTTGGGGCTCCCAGAACTTTCAGACGGTCGAAAAAGGGTAGCACCAGCAGCCTCGAGCCGGTCGATCACCCCGTTCATCCGCGAGAATGTGTCGGTGACCCCCCTGGAACAGTTGCGCTGCATCTCGATCATCGCCCACATCGACCACGGCAAGTCGACGCTTGCCGACCGGTTCCTGGAGATGACCGGCGCCGTCGAGCTCCGCGACATGCGGGCCCAGTACCTCGACTCGATGGACATCGAGCGGGAGCGTGGGATCACGATCAAGGCGCAGAACGTGCGGGTCCGTTGGCACGGCCACGTCGTCAACCTGATCGACACCCCCGGCCACGTCGACTTTGGATACGAGGTGTCTCGCAGCCTCGCCGCCTGCGAGGGCGTGATCCTGCTCGTCGACGCGAGCCAGGGGATCGAAGCCCAGACGTTGGCCAACTGCTATCTCGCGATCGAACACGATCTCACGATCGTCGCCGCACTCAACAAGATCGATCTACCTGGCGCTGAGCCGGAACGAGTCGCAGGGGAGATCGAAAAGGTGCTCGGCATCCCGGCAGAGGAGATCCTGCGCATCTCGGCAAAGACCGGCGAAGGTGTTCCCGAGCTGCTCGACGCGGTGATCGAGCGCGTGCCCGCGCCGACCGGCGACGCCGACGCGCCGCTTCAGGGCCTGATCTTCGACTCGCACTACGACCCCTACCGTGGAGTTGTGAGCGCGGTGCGCGTCTTCAGTGGCACGCTCACTTCTGGCGCGCGCCTGCGCTTCGTGCAGGCGAACGACACCCACGATGCCGAGGAGGTGGGTGTCCGGCTCCCGGTTCCCACGCCGGTCGACGCGCTGGGCCCCGGTGAGGTCGGCTACTTGATTGCCGGGATGAAAGACGTCGGTCAGGCGCGGGTGGGGGAGACCGTGACGAGCGCGGGGAACCCGGCTCCGGCCCTCCCGGGCTATCTCGACCCGAAGCCGATGGTGTTCTGCGGCCTCTATCCCGTCGACGGCGACGAATACACCGAACTGCGCGAGGCACTCGAACGGTTGCGCCTCAACGACTCGAGCTTCACGTACGAGCCCGAGACGTCGGGCGCGCTGGGATTCGGCTTTCGCTGTGGGTTCCTCGGGCTCCTGCACATGGAGATCGTTCGGGAGCGCCTGGAGCGGGAGTACAACCTCGCCTTGGTCGCTACCGCGCCGAATGTCGAGTACGTAGCGAACATGGCCGATGGAAGTACGCAGGTGGTCGACAACCCGTCGTCGATGCCGCAGCCGAACTTCGTCGAGTCGATCGAGGAGCCGTACGTCACCGTCACGATCCTCACGCCTACGGAATACGTCGGCACCCTCATGGAGCTGTGTCAAGGTCGGCGGGGCGACATGAAGAAGATGGACTATCTCTCGGAGGAACGGGTCGAGATCGTCTACGAGATGCCGCTGGGCGAGATCGTGCTCGATTTCTTTGACCACATGAAGTCACGCACCCGGGGATACGCGAGCCTCGACTACGAACCAGCCGGCTGGCGCGCGTCGAAGCTCGCGAAGGTCGATGTCCTGCTGAACGGCACTCCCGTCGACGCGTTCTCGGCGATCGTGCACAACGACAAGGCCTACGACTACGGCCGGCGGATGGCGGGCAAGCTCAAGGAGCTGATCCCGAGGCAGTTGTTCGACGTGCCGATCCAGGCCGCGATCGGCGGGCGCATCATTGCCAGGGAGACGGTCAAAGCTCGACGCAAGGACGTGATCGCGAAGTGCTATGGCGGCGACGTCAGCCGCAAGCGCAAGTTGCTCGACCGCCAGAAGGAGGGCAAGAAGCGCATGAAGCAGATCGGCCGCGTCGAGGTCCCTCAGGAAGCCTTCGTCGCCGCCCTCAAGCTCGACGAGTAACCCAATCGGGGTGAATTCAGGGGTCGCGCGGGTCAGGGTCGCGGGGGAGGCCGAGGACGCGTTCGCCGATGATGTTGCGCTGAACCTCCGATGTCCCACCGCCGATCGTGAGCGCGCGTGAGTAGAGGTAACCGCGGGACCACTCTGAGTCGACCGTGCCGAACGGGCCGCGGTCGACGACCAACCCGTCGGTCCCGGCGAGCTCGACCGCCATCGCCATTACATGCTGGCCGTGCTCATCGGCGAGCGCCTTTCGGACCGAAACCTCAGGCCCGGGCTCGAGCCCGCGCACCCGTGCCGACACGGTGCGTAGCCGGATGAGCCGCAGCACCTCTTGCTCGACGTAGAGCGCCGCAAGTCGTTGGCGAAGCATCGCGTCGTCGACACCACCGTGGGCGCGGACCATGTCGAGAAGATCGTCGGCAGTCGGGCCGATCCCCCAGAGCGCGCCCTCGCCCGAAAGCGACACCCGCTCGTTGCCGAGCGTGACCTTCGCCAACCGCCATCCGTCATTCTCGGCGCCGACCAGGTTCTCTACGGGCACGCGCACACTGTCGAGGAACACCTCGTTGAACATGGACTGGCCGTCCATCTGGCGGATCGGTCGCGTGGTGATCCCGGTAGTCGCCATGTCGACGATGAAGTAGCTGATCCCTCGGTGGGGTTCGGCGGTCGGGTGGGTGCGGGCGAGCAGGATCCCGTAGCGGGAGATGTGGGCGAGGGTCGTCCAGATCTTCTGGCCGTTGACGACGTATTCGTCGCCGTCACGCTCGGCGCTGGTCGTCAGCGACGCGAGGTCGCTACCCGACCCCGGCTCGCTGAACAACTGGCACCAGATCTCGGAGCCGTCGAGCAGTCCGGGCAGGTATCTATCGTGCTGTTCGGGGGTTCCGGCGGCGAGGAGCGTCGGACCGGCCCAACCGATACCGATGGGATTCAACGGCTTCGGCGCACCGGCGGCCCTGAGCTCGGCGTCAATCATGAGCTGTTCCACAGGTGAGGCGGCGAGGCCCCACGGCCGCGGCCAGTGTGGCGCCACATAGCCGCCGGCGGCCATCGTCCGATACCAGTCGGTGGGCCACCGCCCGTCGCCACCCCGGTGCGCAGCGAGGAACCCACGGGTTGCTTCTGTGGCCGCATGGGCCTCGGCCTGTGAGTCGTCGGCAAGGAACTCCGTTACATCCACGCGCATCGCGGGCAGGCTATGGCCTTATGTCGTCATCCGAACGTGGATCTGGTTCCGAAGAGGATGTGATGTTCGCAAGAGATGTCCGGGAATCGAGCGATGCCAAGCTCGTTCTCGCCATCGCTCGGTTCCGCCAAGAGGCTCTCGCCGAGGCGTACCGACGCCATGGCGGGGCGTGCTTCGGCCTCGCCCAACGGCTGGCGGGTGACCGCTCGTTCGCCGAGGAGGTCGTACAGGAGGTGTTCCTCCGACTCTGGAACCAACCCGAGAAGTTCGACCCCGACCGCGGGACGCTGCGCTCCTATCTCTTGGCCCAGACCCACGGGCGCAGCGTCGACCTTGTTCGGTCGGAGTCGGCCCGTCGTCGACGGGAAGAGCGCGAAGCGCGGCTGAACGCCGAGTCTGGCTACGACCTCGAACGCGAGGTTTGGGATCTCGCGCTTGCCGAGCACGTTCGCGAAGCCGTCGGCAAGCTTGCGGAGGGCGAACGAGCCGCCATCGAGCTCGCGTACTTCGGCGGACATACCTACCGAGAGGTCGCGCGGATCCTGGATAAACCGGAAGGCACGATCAAGAGTCGGATTCGCAGCGGGCTCGCCCGATTGCGTGCCGGGCTGGAAGAGTCGGAGGCGGTGGGACGTGGCTGATCTGCAGAGGGAAGAGTTGCAGGCCCTGCTCGGGGCCTACGCGCTCGACGCCGTCGACGACGACGAGCGCGATCAGATCGAGCGGTACCTCGATTCCGACCCGAGGGCGCGCGCCGAGGTCGAATCATTCCGGGAGGCGGCTTCGATGCTCGCGATGTCGGGCGCCGACGCGCCGTCGGGCATCTGGGACCGCATCGTCGGCGAGATAGACGGCGAGCAACGCAACCTCGAACAGATCGGCGTCGAGATGCCGGATCTGAACATCACGGCAGGTCGCGAAGTGGTCACACCTATCTCCGAAGCGAAGCGCGTGCGGGAGTCCGGGCATCGTTCGGTCGCGTTGCGTTGGGTCGGCGTGGCCGCCGCAGTCGCGGCGACTCTCATCGCCGTGCTCTCCGTCGAGGTCGTCCGGCAGAACGATCGGATTGACCGCCTCGATGTGGCCATGACCAGCGACGCCGTCCAGCGTGGCGCCGCGACCGCGGTTTCCGCACCCGGTAGCCGTGCCGTGAGCCTCACCGCCGACAGCGGAGCCGAGCTCGCGAGCATCGTGTTGCGACCGAGTGGAACTGGCTACTTCGTGTCAAAGGGCTTGAAAGTCGCGCCAGAAGGCGAGGTGTACCAACTCTGGGCTCTTGTGGGTGATCCGAAGCAGCCGGAAGCGATCTCGGCCGGGGTGCTCGGGAGGGACCCACGGGTCGCGAGCTTCCGGTTCTCAGGTCCGGTCAACGGTTTCGCCGTCACCCTGGAGAAGGCGCCGGGAGTGATCTCCTCGCTCCAGAAGCCGCAGGCCACAGGCCTCGTTCCCGCCTGAGGGCCGAACTTCGACACCTCGGCTGGCGCGCGACCATGAGGCCTGTGCCGAATGCAGCCCTCGGGGTCTACGTCCACGTGCCGTTCTGTGTTCACCGGTGTGACTACTGCGACTTCGCGACCTGGACCGACCGAGACCATCTGATCAACGCATACGTCGACGCCTGCGTGACCGATCTCGGCCGTCAATTTGGTGGAGGTCTGCGCCCGGCGAACACGGTGTTCTTCGGTGGTGGTACACCGTCGTTGCTCGAGCCCGATGCGATGGCACGGATCATCGACGCGATCCCGATCGCGCCCGGAGCCGAGATCACGATCGAGTGCAACCCTGATTCCGTCGATCAGGCCAAGCTCGCCGGATATCGACTCGCAGGAGCGAACCGCGTATCGTTCGGCGTCCAGTCATTGCAGACCTCGGTGCTCGCCTCGCTGGGTCGCACCCACGATCCGGCCAATGTCGTCGACGCGCTCACCGGCGCGCGTGCCGCCGGGTTCGAACGCCTCAACGTCGACGTCATCTTCGGCGCAGCGGGCGAGACCCTCGACGACTGGCACCGGACCGTCGATGGTGTGATCAAGCTCGAACCCGACCACATCAGCGCGTACGCGCTGACCGTCGTCCCGTCGACGCCGCTCGGTCGGCAGGTGGCGACCGGGGTGACGAGGGCGCCCGATGACGATGACCAGGCGACGAAGTACGAGCTTGCCGACTCCGCCTTCGCCGACGCGGGCTTCGACTGGTATGAGATCTCGAACTGGTCTCGTACGGGTCAGGAATGCCGCCACAACCTTCTCTACTGGGATCAGGGTGAGTACATGGCAATCGGTTGCGCCGCGCACGGCCACCGCGACGGCGAGAGATGGTGGAACGTCCGTACTCCCGAGCGTTACATCGAAGCCGTCGACGCGGCCGAATCGCCGCGCGCTGGAGCGGAGCAGCTCGACGGACCCACTCGGGCCGAGGAGGCGTTCGGGCTCGCACTACGCACTCGCCCGGGCGCGGTCGTCGCCCCGGCGGCGAGAGAGACCATCGCCGACCTCGCCGACGGCGGAATCCTCGAACTGATCAGCGAGGAATCCACGGGTACCCGGGTGAGGTTGACCCGTGCCGGACGGCTTCTCGGCGACGACGTCACGGCTCGGCTCCTTCTGGCCGGCGCAGCTCCACCCCGACCTGGGATCGGCTAGGGCGTCGGTCCCGACCGGGTTCGTCCGGAGCGATCCCCGCACCTTCCGGGCTGGCACTCGGTAGACTCGACTGCTAGCTCCGGAGCCCCGGAGTGTGCGTTCCCGGTCATCCCGAACAAAGAACGGACCCGCGCGAGGGACCTGAGCATGGCGCCAGACATCACCATCCCTGTGAGCGACGCCGGCGACGAGGGTCAGGCGCGTCCGCCGCTGGACGAGCGAAGAGCTCGTGTGCTGCGGGCCGTTGTCGAGGAGTATGTCGCCACGGCTCAGCCGGTCGGATCCCAGACGATCGCCACCTCCCGGGAGCTCGGTGTCTCGAGCGCGACGGTGCGCAACGACATGACGGTTCTCGAGCGTGAGGGCTACCTGGTGCAGCCGCACACTTCGGCCGGCCGCATTCCGACTGACCGCGGGTACCGCTTCTTCGTCGACCACTTCGAGCGCGCACCGGGTCTGCCGCCGGCGCAGCGCCGCACCGTCTCCGACTTTTTCACAAGCGCGCACCGCGCGCTCGAGGATCTACTCCACGAGACGGGTCAGCTCCTCGCGAATCTCACCCAGCATGCCTCCGTCGTCGTGGGGCCGGCCTCCGACGCCGCGGTACTGCGCAGCGTGCAGATCGTGTCGCTCCAACCCGGTCTCGCCTTGGTGGTCGGGGTGTTGTCGAACGGTGCCGTCGAGAAGGAAGTCCTCCACTTGGAGGGCGAACCGAGCGAGGGCGACCTCGCTCGCGCCGGAACAGCGCTCAACGCGCAGCTCCACGGTTCGACGCTCGCCGGTCTTCCGGTGTCCGAACCGACCGGCGATCTAGTGGTCGACCGGTGCGTGCTTGTCGCCCGTGACGCGCTCGCGGCGCGAGTGGCCGGTCAGCTCGAGCCGCTCTACGTGAGCGGAGTAAGTCGGATCGCAATGGAACAGGGTTCGTACGGCACTGTCGACGGCGCGGCCCGGTTGCTCGAGCTACTCGAACACCAGGCGGTCGTCGTCTCGCTCGTGCGCGGGCTCCTCGACCATGGGCTCATCGTTCGCATCGGCGCGGAGAACGAACGCGAAGAGCTGCGTGACTGCTCACTCGTGCTGGCGCCGTACGTCGTCGAGGGTGAGGTCGTCGGCTCGATCGGCATCCTCGGCCCGACCCGGATGGACTATCACCGAGCGCTCGCGGCGGTGGCGACGGTTTCGCAGCAGCTCGGCCGCAGCCTGCACACCTGATGGACACCGACGACTACTACCTGCTGCTCGGGGTCGAACGGAGCGCGAATGCCGACGACATCAAGCGGGCGTACCGCTCCCTTGCTCGGCAATACCACCCAGACGCGAACCCGGGTGACCCCGGCGCCGAGGCCCGGTTCAAGGAGATCTCGGTCGCGTACGAGACGCTGCGCGATCCCGAGCGTCGGCGTCGTTACGACATGTTCGGGCCCGAGCGGGGCGGTAGTGGCGCGCCGGCTCCGGGGGCCGAAGGCTTCGGGATCAACGACCTCTTCGATGCCTTCTTCGGCGGCGATGTGTTCGGTGGGCGCGGAGCAAGTGGACCGACCGGCCGTCCTACCGGCGCCGACGCCGAAGCGGTACTCGACCTCTCGCTGAGCGAGGCGGTCTTCGGCACGACGAAGGCGCTCGAGGTTCGACTCCCTGTGGTGTGCGATCCGTGCAGCGGATCGGGCGCGGCGGCGGGCACGCATGCGGCGCGCTGCGAGACATGTGGCGGAGCGGGTCAGGTTCGCCAGGTGCGCCGATCGATTCTTGGTCAGATCGTGACGGCCGGCGTGTGCCCGACCTGTGGCGGCGCCGGCTCGGTGATCCCGTCACCGTGTACGACGTGCGGAGGCGACGGCCGGGTGGTCGCCGAGCGTCGGCTCGACGTAGAGGTGCCGGCTGGAATCGACCACGGTCAGCGACTTCGGCTTCCTGGGCGCGGGGCGGCCGCACCGCGCGGCGGCGCGTCGGGCGACCTGTACGTGCACGTACGGGTCGCGCCGAACGCCGATTTTGTCCGCGACGGTAACGACCTGCTCCACGTGCGAACGATCGGCTTGACGCAGGCCGCGTTGGGCACCGCGTGCACCATCGAGACCCTCGACGGCCCCGAGGACCTGGTCATCCCTGCGGGCACCCAGCCCGGTCGTGTGTTTCGGTTGCGGGGCCGAGGCGTGCCTGTGTTGTCCGGCCGTGGGCGTGGTGATCTGCTCGTGCAGGTCGAGGTGCGGGTTCCCGAACATCTGAGCGAGGCGGAGGAGTCCTTGTTGCGTCAGCTCGCCGAGCTGCGCGGTGAGGTGGTCGAACCGCAGCACGAGGGCGGGCTCTTCTCGCGCATCCGCTCCGCGTTCCAGTAAGCACGTGACCACCGAACCCGACGAGTGGGCATCCGGTTACCGCGCAGTTGCTCATGTGTTCGTCAGCTCTCTCGACGATGCCTGCGCAGTGTCGGGTGGCGACGGTCACCACCTCGCACGGGTTCGGCGGTTGCGGGTGGGGGAGGCGATCACAGCGGCCGACGATCAGGGCTCGTGGCGTCCCTACGAGATCATGGCAGTGTCGGGCGGCGCGCTCGATCTGGTCGCCATTGCCGCGTCGAGGCGCGAGCCGCGACCGGAGCCTCGCATCGCGGTTGCCTTCGCGCTGACGAAGGGTGAGAAGCCGGAAAGGGTCGTCGCCCAGCTCACCGAGCTCGGCGTGGATCGGATTGTTCCCGTGATCGCGCGCCGATCCGTAGTCCGATGGGACGACGCCCGCCGTTTCGCCGCGGGCGAGCGGTTCCGACGCGTCGCCCGCGAGGCTGCGATGCAGTCCCACCGCGCGGTGCTGCCCACGATCGATGACGTCGCACCGATCGCGTTGCTCGGTGGCCACCCTGCTCTTCTCGTGGCCGAGGTCGCCGCGACCGATCGTCTGGCCGGGTCGCCCGCGGGTGGGGAGTGGCTGGTGGTGGTGGGTCCCGAGGGTGGGTTGGAGCCGGAGGAGGTCGCTGAGCTCGAGCCCGTTGGCCGGTTCGCTGTCGGTCCCCACGTGCTCCGGGCCGAGACCGCGGTGGTCGCTGCAGCATCCGCGCTTGCGCTCATGCGACAACTTGGGTGACGCTGCAGCCCGTTAGCAGACGGATTCGCGCGTGGGGAGCGCGAGACGGGATGCTTGGTCTCGGCTCTGAGCGATGGGTGAAACCGCACCAGGGCGGCAACTTCGACCCTTTGTTAGTCTCACATCTTCGTCAGGGCCTTTGGGGGCGGTAAGGGGAAATGGTGGGGATGAGCGGCACCCACGTCGGAGAGCGGCTTCGGGCGATTCGTCGCCAGAAGGGCCTCTCACTGCACGATGTCGAAGCGCGTTCCGGTCTCGAGTTCAAAGCCTCGGTCCTAGGCGCGTACGAGCGTGGGGAGCGTGCTATCTCGGTACCGCGCCTCCTGCGCTTGTCGGAGATCTACGAGGTGCCGGCTGATCAGCTGCTCCCTCGTGACGCCGACGTAGAGATCAATCTCACCGATGGCGTCTCGGAGCTCGAAGACGCGTTCACGATCGATCTAGTGCGCCTCCACTCTCTCGATGACCCCGAGGCCCAGGTGCTCGCGCGCTACGCCTCGACGATTCAGCTGCAACGCCAAGATTTCAACGGAAGGCTGCTCACGATCCGTCGTGACGACCTCAGGGTGCTCGCGGCCGTGCTCGGGCGCCGGCCCGAAGATCTCGGCACCCGCCTGGGCGAGCTGGGCCTCCGGGCCCGCAGCTGAAGCGCGCGACTCGGCCCGCAAACCAATTTCAGGGAAACCTCGGTTACGACCGGGTCGCCCTCGGGTAATCTCAGGGCGACGTGTCCGCACCGACCCAGATCAAAGTCCTCGTGCCCGGCAACCATCTCATGGTGGATCTGCTCGGGCAGCGAGATGAGCTCCTCCGCGTGGTCGAGGACGCGTTCGATGCCGGCATCCACGTTCGCGGCAATGAGATCACCGTCACCGGTGACACGGTCGAAGCCGAGCGGGTTGCCCGCCTCTTCGAAGAGCTGGTCACCCTGCTCGAGCAAGGACACCACCTCGATCGTGAAGGCATCGGGCGTTCGATCGAGATGATGAAAGCCGACCAGCGACCGACGCAGGTGCTCTCTACCGAGGTGCTGCGCGGCCGCAAGAGCGTGCGGCCCAAGACCACCGGACAGAAGCGCTACGTCGATGCGGTGCGCGACAACGTCATCACCTTCGCGATCGGTCCGGCCGGAACGGGCAAGAGCTACCTCGCGGTCGCGCTCGCGGTGCAGGCGCTCCAGGCGAAGGAGATCAACCGGATCATCCTGACTCGCCCGGCGGTCGAAGCGGGGGAGCGGCTCGGGTTCCTCCCCGGCGACATGCTCGCCAAGGTCGACCCGTACCTGCGGCCTCTCTACGACGCGCTCTACGACATGCTCGGCCCCGAGACGGTTGGCCGGCTGATGGAACGGGGCGAGATAGAGGTCGCGCCGCTCGCCTACATGCGCGGGCGAACCCTGAACGACTCGTTCATCATCCTCGACGAAGCGCAGAACACGACGCCGGAGCAGATGAAGATGTTTCTCACCCGGCTCGGCTTCGGCTCGAGGATCGTCGTCACCGGCGACGTCACCCAGATCGACATTGGTGAAGGTCGTGGCCGCTCCGGCCTGCTCGCGGTGCGCAACATCCTCACCGACATCGACGACATCGCGTTCGTCGAGATGGGCTCGACCGACGTGGTCCGCCACCGCATCGTTCAATCGATCGTCGACGCGTACGACAAGCACGAAGCCCCGCGCGAAGGCCAGGTCTAGGCGCGTGACCCACGATGTGTTCGGCGCCGACGAGCAGACGAAATTTCCGGTCGACGTGGCGCGCTGGGTCCGCCTCGCCCGGCTCGTGGTCGAGGAGGAGCAGGTTCCGGACGAGACGGAGCTCTCGGTGATCTTCGTCGACGAGCAGGTGATGTCGGATCTGAACGAACGCTTCCTTGCCGGCACCGGCCCGACCGACGTGCTCGCCTTTCCGATGGACGACGACGTCGTTCTCGGCGGACGCCAGCCCGATCAGGGTGGGAGGGGCCCCGGATCGCCGACCGAGCCCGGTGACCCGCCGACGCTCCTGGGCGATGTGGTCGTCTGCCCCGCGGTCGCCCACCGCCAGGCCGGAATCGCCGGCGAGAGTCTCGAAGACGAGGTAGCCCTGTTGGTCGTCCACGGGGTCTTGCACCTGCTGAACTACGACCACGCGGAGCCAGAGGAGTCGGAGACGATGAAGCGGCGTGAGCGTGAGTTGCTCACACGATTCCGAGAGCTGGAGCGCAACGGTGAGCAAACCTCCACATAGGGAACACGTCTCGAATTCGGGCCGACGATGACCGCCGCAGATTGGGCGGTCGTCGCGCTGATCGGCGTCCTCTACGTCTTCTCGATATTCCTGGCCCTCGCAGAGACGGCGTTCGTCCGGATGAACCGCGTCAGGGCGATGACGCTGGAGGAAGAAGGGCGTAAAGGCGCGGCGCGGCTCGTCAAGATGTTGGCGAACCCGACAGAGACGCTCAACTCGGTGCTCCTCCTCGTTCTCGTCACCCAGCTGACGAGCGCGACGCTGCTTGGCGTCGTGCTCGAAGGCGCGTTCGGAACGCTCGGTGTCGTCGTCGGCGTGATACTGCAGATCGTGGTGTTCTTCGTCGTCGGTGAGGTCGCGCCGAAGACGTACGCGGTGCAGCACACCGACAAGGCTGCGCTCTCGGTCTCGGGGTTCCTGTGGGCGATTACCCATTTTCCGCCCCTGCGAATGTTCTCGCGCGGTCTCATCGGGCTCGCGAACGTGCTTCTTCCCGGCAAGGGCTTGAAGGAAGGCCCGTTCGTCACCGAGGAGGAGATCCGCCAGATGGCCGACGTCGCCGCCGACGAAGCGGTGATCGAAGTCGAGGAGCGACGGCTGATTCACTCGATCTTCGAGTTCGGCGACACCGTCGTGCGCGAGGTCATGCTCCCGCGCCCCGACATGACCGCCATCGAGGCCGAGGCACCCATAGAAACCGCGATCGAGGTCGCGATCGATCGCGGGTTCTCGCGCCTGCCCGTCTACGAGGACACCACCGACAACATCCTCGGGCTCGTATATCTCAAAGATCTTGTGCGCCGCACCCGAGCCGGCGAGGGCGATCGGCCGGTACGCGATGCCGTGCGCGAAGCGGTGTTCGTGCCCGAACAGAAGCGGGTGGCCGAACTTCTGCGCGAGATGCAGAAGGAGAAGTTTCACATGGCGATGGTCGTCGACGAGCACGGCGGCACTGCCGGTCTCATAACCCTGGAAGATGTCGTTGAGGAGATAGTCGGCGAGATCGTCGACGAGTACGACATCGAGACGCCCCACCTCGAGTATCTCGAAGACGGTTCGCTACGAGTCCGCGGACGTACCAACATCGACGAGGTCAACGAGGCGCTCGACGTCGAGCTTCCCGACGACGAGTGGGACACGGTCGGGGGGCTCGTCTTCAATCTCCTCGGCAAGGTCCCCCACGAAGGAGAGACCGTGCAGTTCCAAGGCCTCGAGTTCCGGACCGAGCGCGTAGATGGGCATCGAATCGGGTCGGTCGTGATAACGCCGATCCTCGACCCCGATTCCGATGACGACTCTGTGAGCGCCGCGGAGCCGTCGGGCATCCAGAAGCGGGCAGTGAACGGGTGAGCGATTCAGACGACGCGACCGAGCGGGCGGCCAAACCCGCGTTCCGTTCGGGTTTCGTCACCCTTGTGGGTCGTCCGAACGTCGGTAAGTCGACCCTGATGAACCAGATCGTGGGCCAGAAGGTATCGATAGTCTCGGATCGACCCCAGACGACGCGCACCCAGGTCCGCGGGGTCCGCACGACCGAGTCAACCCAGCTCGTGTTCCTCGATACGCCCGGCGTCCACCGCCCGCGCACGCTGCTGGGTGAGCGGACCAACCGGCGCGCCCTCGCGACCCTCGCCGAGGTGGACGTCGTGTGCCATGTCGTCGCCGCGAATGAAGGCATAGGTCCCGGTGACGAGTTCGTAGCCCGCCTCGTACAGGAATCGGGCACGGCATCGATCCTGGTGGTGAACAAGGTCGACGCCGCGAGCCCAGCCGGAACCGCTCGTCGGCTGGCCGACGCATCGGCCCGGCTCGGAGATTTCGCGGCCTACGTACCGCTCTCGGCGCGCACGGGCGAAGGGGTCGACGCGTTGCTTTCCGAGCTCGAGGCCCGGCTGCCGCCAGGTCCGTCCTATTACCCTCCCGGGATGGTGAGTGACCAGCCCGAGAGCACCCTCGCGGCCGAGCTCGTGCGGGAGAAGCTGCTGGCCGGAGCCCGTGAGGAGCTGCCGCACTCGATCGGCGTCACAGGCGAGTTGCTCGAGGCGGCCGCAGGCGAGGACCCTGACGTCTTGCGAGTGAAAGTGATCATCAGGGTCGAACGTGACTCGCAGAAGGGGATCGTCATCGGCAAGGGTGGCGCGGTGCTACGCGATGCAGGGACCCGTGCCCGCAAGGAGCTCGAGGCGCTTCTCGGTACCAGGGTGTACCTGGAGACCAAGGTACGGGTCGACAAAGACTGGCAACGCAAGGCGACCTCACTCGACCGCCTGGGGCTGTGAGGCAAGAGACCACGAACCACAAGTTGCTGGTTCGCGATGGCGCGGCGATAGAGTCGCTTCGCCATCGAGACGTGTCGGGGAGGTCGTTTCGGTGCGAGATCGTTGGCGTTGTCGGAGACCTCCACCAGAAGAGCGGAAGTGCATGCGGATGCGCCTCGGGACGCACCTGGGTATGACGAGATGAAACTGCTCCGAGATGCACGCAGTGGCGCTCCGTTCGCCGTCCTCTTGGGCCTCGCGCTCGTAGTCGCGGGCTGCAGCAGCAACAACAACGGGCAGAACTCGCTGCAACCCAAGGGCAGGAACGCCCGGCTGATCAGCGATCTCTTCATTCCGATCGTCATCCTCGCCGGGATCATCGGCGTACTCGTGGTCGGCGCGACCGTGGTGTTCGCGATCAAGTTCCGCCACCGCGAGGGTACCGACGACAACCCCAAACAGATCCACGGCTCCACCCCGCTCGAGATCGGCTGGACGATCGTCCCTGCGCTCATTCTCGCGGTCATCGCGGTCCCGACGATCGCAACGATCTTCAAGATCGCCGAGAGTCCCAAGGGCGAGGTGCTCCACGCCACGGTGGTCGGCAAGCAATGGTGGTGGCAGGCCCAGTACGACAAGCAAGACACGGTCGCGAACGCGAACATTGCCAAAACGGTTGTCACGGCCAACGAGATCCACATGATCGCCGGCGTGCCCCTCGAGATCGCGCTCCAGTCCGACAACGTGATCCACAGCTTCTGGATCCCCGAGCTGGGCGGCAAGCAAGACGTGATCCCCGGCCGCGAGCAGCACATCACCTTCTACGCCGACAAGCCCGGCACCTTCCTCGGGGCTTGTGCCGAGTTTTGCGGGCTGTCACACGCCAACATGCGAATGCGAGTGGTTGCCCAGACCCGCGCCGATTTCGCGACCTGGGTGGCCAACCAACAGAATGGCCCGGCACAAGCATGGAGCGGTGAGATCGAAAAGCTCACCGCGAACACGTTCGCCTGCACGAACTGTCATGTTTTCAACGATTCGTCGAAGGCGACGTACGGACCGAATCTCACCCATCTCGCGTCGCGCACCACGTTCGCGGGAGGTTCGATGGAGCTGAATCGCGCGAACCTGGTCGGCTGGATCCTCAACGCGCCCGGCGACGTGCCGATGCAGTCGAAGGATTGTCGGTTGCCGCCACCGGCCACGTGTGTCGGTATGCCGTCGTTCACGAAGAACACCCCGAAGGGCGACTACCCGGTGATGACGAAAGCGCAGGCCGAGCAGATCGCCGGCTACCTGCTGGCGGAGAAGTAGTGATGACCTCAGCGCCGACCACCGTCCATGAGGGAGCACGTCGATGACCGCGGTCTCCGACACCCTGAGCCAACCCGAGGTCCGGCGTTCGCCGCTGCGTCGGCCGACGGCCACAACCGGCTTCGGGAGCTGGTTCACCACTGTCGACCACAAGAAGATCGGCATCATGTACGCCGCGACGGCGCTGATGTTCCTGGTGATCGGCGGTATCGAGGCGCTGCTCATCCGGCTCCAGCTGGCCCAGCCGAACGGCTCCGTGCTTACGGCCAGTCAGTACAACACGATGTTCACGATGCACGGCACCACCATGATCTTCCTCATGGGGATGCCGCTTTCGGTGGCTCTCGGCAACTACCTCATCCCGTTGCAGATCGGCGCGCGTGACGTCGCCTTCCCGCGGCTCAATGCCTTCGGCTACTGGGTCGTGCTCTTCGGTGGCTTGTTCGTGTACTCGAGCTTCTTCCTCGGCGGCGCGCCGAACGGTGGGTGGTTCGGGTACACGCCGCTCACCAGCAGCCCGATGTCGTTGGGGGCGCTGCCCGGCCGCGGACCCGACTTCTGGACCATCGGCCTCATCATGTTGGGCCTCGGCTCGACGACATCCGCCGTCAACTTCATCGTCACCGTGCTCAACATGCGCGCGCCGGGCATGACCCTCATGCGAATGCCGGTGTTCACCTGGATGATGCTGGTGACTGCGTTCCTCACCGTCTTCGCGATGCCCATCGTCACGGTGGCGTTGACGATGGTGTGGTGGGACCGCAACCTGCTCTCGAACTTCTTCAACGCGTCAGCCGGCGGTGATCCGCTGCTGTATCAGCATCTGTTCTGGTTATTCGGGCATCCCGAGGTGTACATACTGATCTTGCCCGGGATGGGCATCGTCTCCGAGATCCTCCCGGTGATGTCGCGCAAGCCGCTGTTCGGCTACTCGGTCGTCGTGTTCTCTGGCATCGCCATCGGGTTCCTCGGGTGGGGCGTTTGGGCCCACCACATGTTTGCCACGGGCCTCGGTCCGGTAGCGGTATCGGCGTTCAGCCTCTCGACCATGCTGATCGCGATTCCGACCGGCGTGAAGATCTTCAACTGGCTCGGCACTGTGTGGGGCGGCTCATTACGGCTCAACACCCCGATGCTGTTCGCGCTCGGGTTTGTCGCGATGTTCACGATCGGGGGCCTGTCGGGCGTGCTCCACTCCGTCGTCCCGGCCGACACCCAGCAGACAGACACCTACTTCGTCGTCGCGCACTTCCACTACGTGCTCTTCGGTGGGCTCGTGTTCGCGATCTTCGGTGGGCTCTTCTACTGGTTCCCGCTGGTCTACGGCCGGTTCATGAACGAGAAGCTCGGCAAGACCACGTTCTGGCTCGTGCTGATCGGGTTCAACCTCACGTTCTTCCCGATGCACATTCTCGGGCTCGAGGGCCAGCCGCGTCGCACCTACCGCTACCCGCCAGGTATGGGTTTCGACAGCCTCAACCTGGCCGCGACAGTCGGCTCGTTCATCATCGCGGTCGCGGTCCTGCTTCTCCTCACCAACATCCTCGTGAGCCGACGCCACGGCAAGATCGCTCCCCACGATCCCTGGGACGCGCGGACGCTCGAGTGGTCGGTCTCGTCCTACCCGCCGCCGGAGTACAACTTCGAGGAGATCCCGCAGGTCGAGGCCCGCGACGACCTCTGGCACCGCAAATACACCGAAGACGCCGAAGGGCGCTTGGTGCGGCTCCCGAGCGGCGGTGCCGACGCTCCGTCGCGTGGCGCGGTCGCGACACTCGAACACGACGGTGGAGATCATGGCGGGGACGTGGTTCCCGCCGACGGTGGTCACAGTGCGGGTGGGCACGGGATCCATATGCCGTCACCCTCGTACTTCCCGCTGGTGATGACCTTCGGTCTCCCCACTCTCGGCTACGGAATCGTCTTCCACAATTGGTACCTCGGAGCGCTCGGCGTCCTTATCTTGATCTTCGGTATGTACGCGTGGGCGCTAGAGCCATCCAGTGAGTGAGCGGGGAGAACTGATGGAACAGGCGGCGATCGCGCCTCCGCCAACCGATGTGCATTCGTCGCCTAGCGCGCTCGAGACCAGTACGGGGGTCACGAACACCAAGCTGGCGATGTGGATCTTCTTGTCGTCGGAGTGCTTGCTCTTCGGCGCGCTGATCGCCACCTACCTCCTGTATCGCGACCGCTCTAAGGGTCTCTCGGCATCGAGCGTCTACAACATCCCGTTCACGTCGGCGACGTCGTTCATCCTGCTCATGAGCAGCCTCACGATGGTGCTCGCGCTCGCGGCGATCCAACGCGGTGACTACCGCCGCACCAAGATCTGGATCATCGCGACCGCACTGTTCGGGATGACCTTCGTGGGCGGACAGATCTACGAGTTCACCGAGTTCAGCCGCAAGGGGCTCACGGTGAGCACGAACCTGTTCGGTTCGAGCTTCTATCTGCTGACCGGTATCCACGGTCTCCACGTCACCCTGGGCATCATCTGGTTGCTGTCGCTGTGGGGCTTGGTCTCGCAGGGCAAACTTCAACAGAGACACTCCGAGACGATCGAGATCGCCGGGCTCTATTGGCACTTCGTCGACGTGGTCTGGATCGTGATCTTCACTGTCGTGTACCTGATCCCGCGCTAGAGGTCGGACGAGAACATGAGCGACGCCGAGACGACCACCACCGAACCCACTCAGGACCCGGAGCACAACATGCTTGTCGGGACCGAGGAAGAGCGCGAGCGCGAGCGCAAATACGGGCTGGAGGAGATCCGTCCCGAGGAGCTGCCACTGCTTCCCGGTGAGCTGACGCACCACCCGAGCCCGTTCCAATACGTGATCATCGCGATGATCCTGGTTGTCATCACCGCCGTCGAAGTCGGTGTGAGCTACCTCGACGGCGACATCCCCAAGGGCCTGATCATCTTCTTGCTGCTCAGCATGGGGCTGGTGAAGTTCATCGTTGTCGCGGCCTTCTACATGCACCTGAAGACCGACAAGCCCGTGTTCCGGCGGTTCTTCATCATGGCCGGGGTCGGCGCCGTCATCCTCTACACGATCGTCCTCACCACGCTCCACGTGTGGAGCGGCGGCGCGTGACCGTCGGCCTGCTGGCTTCGGTCCCGATCCCGAAGTGGCAGCCCCACCCCGACGTGTGGATCCTGGTCGGTCTGCTCGCGCTCGGGTACGCGTTGGCGATCGTGCGCTTGGGTCCGCGGCTCAGCCCCGCCGGTCAACCCGTCGTCACCCGCCTCCAGATCACGTGTTGGTCCTTGGGGGTGTTCGCCATCTGGTTCGCATCCGACTGGCCCATGCACGACGTCGCCGAGCAGTCGCTCTACAGCGCACACATGGTGCAGCACCTGACGTTCACGCTCGTCGCCGCGCCGCTGCTGCTGCTGGGCACGCCCGCGTGGCTATTGCGGTGGATCCTCTCGCCCCAGTGGTTGTTCCGCACCGTTCGGTGGATGGCGCGGTTCCTCCCCGCGGTGATCCTCTACAACGTCGTGCTCGTGCTCTCCCACTGGCCCGCGGTCGTCGACCTGACGCTTCGCAATGGACTCGCCCACTTCGTGGCGCACGCGGTCCTCTTCGTTAGCTCGCTGATCGTGTGGCTCCCGATCCTCAGCCCGCTCCCGGAGATCCCCCGTCTCGTCCCCGTAGCAAGAATGATCTTCCTGTTCCTTGAGTCCGTGGTCCCGACGATCCCGGCGTCATTCCTCACATTCGGCGACAAGCCCCTCTACAAGGCCTACGAGGGGCTGCCCCATCTCTGGGGCGCGACGACGCTCGACGATCAGCGCATCGCGGGACTCATCATGAAACTCGGGGCCGGACTCCTCATCTGGGCCATCATCGCGGTCGTGTTCTTCCGTTGGGCCGGCGAGGAAGAGAGCGCCGATCGGTCTCTCGGCCCGCCGGGATGGCAGGATCTTGAACGGCAACTGACGGCCACCGCTTCGAGGAGTCAGCAGGTCCGGTGAGCACCGACGAAGAGCAGCAGAACAGCCCAGAGGCCGACGGGCCGAGAGCGGCGCTCGCTCCGAGCACCGGCGACGACCTGCGCAACCGGTTTCTCATGCCGTTGTTGCTGCCGCTCGTCTCGATCTTTGTGGTCGTCCTCGTCGCGCTCAACATCTCGCGCCTCTTCCTGGCCGGAGGAAAGACGCAATCAGCCGCGGTAATCGTGGCAACGGTGATCACCCTCGGGATTCTCATCGGCGCCGCGGCGCTCGCCGCGGCCCGCCACGTGCGCACGTCGTCGCTCGTCCTCGGTCTGTCCCTGGTCCTCGTGCTGGTCTTCTCGGCCGGACTCATCACCTTCGGGTCCGGTGAGGAGAAGAAGGTGGCGAATGGGCCTGCGGCGCCGACCGGCCCTCCGGTGAACACGCTCGCGATCGACGCGTTGCCCACTCTCTCGTTCCAGGCGACGGCGTTCACCGTTCCCGCGGGGATAAACCAGATCGATTATGTCGACAAGGGCGGTTCCCACACTCTCGTGTTCACCGACCCGAAGCTCAACTACTTCAATCTGGCCGTCCCGGGTGGGCCGAAGACGGGCAAGGTCCCGCTCGTCGCCGGTACCGACTACATCGTCTACTGCTCCATCGCGGGTCACCGCGCCGCCGGGATGCAAGCCACTATCCATGTAACCGCGGCCTCGGCTCCCGCCGCGGGCGCCTCGACCTCGACCACCGTCCCGGCGGGCTGAGATGCGCAGTCATCGCGGTATCGCCTCTCTCGCGCTCGTCCTCTGCCTCGTCGTCGGTGTAGCCGCGTGCGGCGGGAGTGGCGGCTCGTCCGGCTACACCGAGCCCAAGGGCCCTGCGGGCGCCCAGCTCAGCTTCGCGGCGCGGAACTTCGCCTTCACCCCCAAGAACGCCAACGCGCCTGCCGGCATCATCGGGATCACCGTGAAGAGCACCTCGGGTGGTCACGACTTCGTGATCGAGGGCCTGTCCGGCTTCAAGTTGTCGACGCCCGGTTCCGGCGACACCGCTTCCGCCAAGGTTGACCTGAAGAAGGGGAAGTACACCTTCTACTGCACGCTTCCCGGTCACCGCGCCGCAGGGATGCAGGGCACTCTCACCATCACGTGATACCGGGTCGAAGATCGCGGGTTGGCTAGCGTGACCCGACGTGGTTCCGGAGATTGATCAGTCGCGCATCCCCAAGCACGTTGCGATCGTCATGGACGGTAACGGACGCTGGGCCAAGCGGAGAGGGCTGAAGCGCACCGAAGGCCACGCCGCCGGCGAGGACGCACTCTTTGACGCCGTCGAGGGTGGCCTCGAGATCGGTCTTCAGTGGATGACCGTGTACGCGTTCTCCACCGAGAACTGGCGCCGACCGCTAGACGAGGTCCGGTTCCTCATGCGGTTCAACGAGAGCCTTCTCCTTCGCCGCCGTGACGATCTGAACGAGCGCGGGGTCCGGGTGCGGTTCATCGGTCGTCGCAGCGGAAGGGTGCCGCGGCGGGTCGTGCGCCACATCGAAGACACCGAGGCGCTAACCGCGCAAAACCGGAGGATGACGCTCACGTTCGCGTTCAACTATGGCGGCAGGGCCGAGCTGGTGGACGCGACCAGGGCCATCGCGGCCGAGGTCGCGGCAGGGAAGCTCAAGCCCGACAAGATCGACGAGCGCACGATCGCGCGCCACCTCTACGCGCACGACATGCCCGACCCTGATCTGGTCGTGCGGACGTCGGGGGAGTTTCGGATCTCGAACTACCTGCTCTGGGAGAGCGCGTACTCGGAGTTCGTGTTCACCGACGTGCTCTGGCCCGACTTCCGCCGCGAGAATCTGTTCGCGGCGATCCGGGAGTTCCAGCACCGTGAACGTCGGTTCGGCGAGATCCAAGAAGGCGAGTGAAGCGCGGCTTATCGTCGGTTTGCCCGGTACCGATCTTGTCCGCGGACCCAATAGGGTTGACAGTTGATTGTCATGAAGGCGCTCCCAGCAGGGGGTTCGTGTGCCAACCTCGGGCGATGGTGACCTCGAGATCGAACCGACACCGTGGCGCAGGGACGACATTCGTGCTGGGCGCCTCATCAGCAGGGCAACGGTCTACGACGAGGTCCGCGCCGCGCTCGACGAGCGCGGCTGGGTACAAGGTCGTCACACGCACCGCGCGCGACTGTCGCTCACCGCGGCGATCGACATCGTGGTGGGGTCATCCTCGGATGATCCTGGGCCCAAGGGGCCTTCGCTTGCCCGCGCCGCCCGCGTCCGCAGCCACCTCTGTGAACTCGCAGGGACCTCGAACCTCGCCTCGTGGAACGACGATCGCCGCCGCACGTTCGATGATCTGATCTTGCTCCTGGCGGCGGCGGCGGTCGCCTACCCCGGAGACTGACTCACAGCGGCAGCACGACCCCCAACTTTCACCTGGTAGTTGACTCTTGTAGGCGCAGACGTTAACTTAAACGCACTTGGGCGAGCGCATCCTGTTTGTGCTCCACGGAAGGGGCGACAGTGGCTGGGTCTTCGTTCGGAAATATCCCCGCGCGGGCGAACAGGGCGATGGGCAGCGTTGATGCCATCGAGCCGGGCGACGGAGATCCATCGTCTGTCGTGCTTTCGGTCATCGTTCCGACGCGACATGAGGCGCAGTCGGTCGGTGCTCTCGTCGAAGGCCTGGGGCGCTCCCTCGCCGGCATCGAGAGCGAGCTGATCTTCGTCGACGACAGCGACGACGGAACCCCTGGCGTGATTGACGGGCTCGTGCGGTCACACTCGAACCCGATGTGTGCCGTATCACTGCTCCACCGCCCTCGGAACGAGCGTTCCGGTGGGCTCGGAGGCGCGGTCGTCGAGGGGCTGCGGATCGCTCGGGGCGAGTGGGTGTGCGTGATGGACGGCGATCTGCAACATCCCGCCGAGGTCGTCCCCGAGCTCCTACGGGAGGCCCGCAAGTCTGGAGCAGGGCTGGTTGTTGGGAGCCGATACCGGGCGGGCGGCGCAGCCGATGGTCTCCAGCCCGCGCGTGGCCTGATCTCGCGAGGGGCCGCGAGCCTGGCCAAGGCGGCGTTCCCTCGCCGGCTGCGCGAGCTCACCGACCCGATGAGCGGGTTTTTCATGTTCCGACGCGACTGCGTCGACCCGGAGCAGCTCCGTCCGCTCGGTTTCAAGATCTTGCTCGAGATCCTGGTGCGCGCGCCCGAGCTGAAGGTCGCCGAGATCCCCTATGAATTCGGCCGCCGTCAAGCCGGTACCAGCAAGGCATCAGCCCGCGAAGGCGTGGTCTACGGGCGGCACCTGTCGAAGCTCCGCTTCGAGGTGCGACCCCGGCTCCCAGCGCGTTCGGTGCGGTCATACGACATCCACGGGATCATCGCCGTCGAATCAGAAGGCAAGCTCCCCGAGCTGGAATCGTTCAAGGTCGCGAGTCTTGATCGCGCGCCCGACATCAGAGTCCGGATCGGAGCGCTCCCGCCTACTGCCCCGGCGCTGACCGGTGGCTTCACCCGCCACCTGCGGTACACGGAGCGAGGAGGGAACCTCAGCTTCGGGGCCGACATCCTGCTCGGAGATACCGTCGAGGTGCGTGCCACCCCGTTGCTTCGGTACTCACCCCACGTGCTGTACACGAACCTGGTCGAGCCCATCCTCCGCTGGGAGTTCGCTCGGCGGGGATACGCGCTCGCGCACGGAGCCTGCGTCGTGCGGGGTACCGACGCGTTCATGGTCACGGCACGAACCGACACCGGCAAGACGACGACCATGCTCAAGCTGCTCGACGCCGAGCCCTACGAGTTCATCGCCGACGATCTGACGATCGTCCGACCGAACGGAGAGGTGCTTCCGTACCCGAAGCCCTTGACCATCAGCAGCCACACGCTCCACGCGGTGAAGCGACCGCGGTTGAACCGCCGGGAGCGGACGACTCTGCCGTTGCAGAGCCGGCTCCATTCCCGTTCGGGTCGTCGGTTCGCGTTCGTGCTCGCACGTACGGGGCTCCCTGTCGCAACCGTCAACACGATCGTCCAACTGGTCGTCCCACCACCGAAGTACCCGGTTGAGCGCCTGGTTCCGGGCGTGAAGATCGCCAGCGGTGCGAAGCTGGCCGGGCTGATGGTGATCCAGCGATCGGGCGACGGATTCGAGTGGCTGGCCGAAGAAGACGCGCTCGACATCCTGCTCGGGAACTGCGAGGACGCCTACGGGTTCCCGCCTTACCACCGCATCGAAGACTTCCTCCTCGGCGCGGCGGAGCAAGACCTGCGCCAGATCGAGCGTCGGATCCTCGGCGATGCATTCGAAGGCATTCCGTCGGCGCTGCTCTCGAGCACGAGTCTCGACTGGGCGACTCGCATTCCCGCGTTGATCGAGGATCTGAGCACGGGTGCAGCGCTCGGCGACCAGTCTCTCGTCATCGGCTCGGTCGCGTCGACGGTTCTCGACCATGGAGACAGTGAGCGAGTCGCTCCGTGAACAGTGGGGGAAGCACCGCCCCCGCTTCTGATCCGAATTCGCCAGTAGGTGTGATCAGCTCGGGGTCGTGGGGGCGGGTCGTTCGGTTCGCGCGCTTCGGCGTAGTCGGGGCATCGGGCTTTGTCGTCAACGAGATTGCACTGGCAGTCTTCGTCTCGACGTTCGGCATCAACTACCTGGCCGGAGCGGTCGCGGCGACGCAGGTGTCGACGCTGTGGAACTTCTCGCTGGTGGAGCTCTGGGCCTTCCGCTCGACCGACGCGAAACGCTCGGGAGCTCGTCGGCTTCTCCTCTTCTACATGGTCAACAATGCTGCACTGCTGCTCCGCGGGCCGGTGCTCGTGCTCCTCACCAGCGTTGGCGGCTTCAACTATCTAGTGAGCAACCTCGTGTCTCTCGGCCTCCTCACTGTCGTGCGGTTCGCCGTTGCCGACAACTGGATCTGGGCTTCCCGATCCGGATCTGCCGACCACTCGGGATCGGGTGGCCTAGAGTCCGATGAAGCGTGGGTGAGCATCGCGGCGGAGGTAGCGGTCGCCTCGGTGCCCGGAGCGGAGATGGTCGTGGAAGGCGAAGAGCCCGTTGCCCATCCGCGCCGATTCTTCCCGATCCGCCCGGTTGCGCCGGCGCGAGTGGTCACGATGGCATCAGGTCCTACATCGCTCTCGGCAACCATCGAGGCACCGCCGACCGCGCTCGACGATGCCGACACCGAGCCATCGCGAGGCCGGTACCTCCGTCTATGGATGGCCCCGGTCGCGATCGGTGTCGTTGCCATCGCTGTCCGGGTGTGGAACCTCGATCGCGTCGGGTTCAACAGTGACGAAGTCGTCTATTCGTCTCAGGCGGCACTGTTGGCGGGGAAGTCGAGCTTCTCGGAGCTCTTCTCGGTGTTCCGAGCTCACCCGTTGCTGTTTCAGGGACTGCTCTCGTTGATATATCGCGTGCACATGAGCGACTTCCTCGCACGGCTGCTTTCAGTCGGGTTCGGGCTCGGGACCATCGTTGTCGGCTACTGGGCTGCGAAGTCGATGTACGGCCGCCGCGCCGGGTTGATCGCGGCGGCGATCCTCGCCGCCATGCCGTACATGGTGGTAGTCAACCGCCAGGTTTTGCTCGACGGGCCGATGGTCTTCTTCGCGACCCTCGCGCTCGGTCTCCTCGCTCGGTTCGCCGAATCGCGCCGGGTCGCCTGGTTCTTCGGTGCGACGGTCGCGCTCGGGCTCACGTTCCTCGCCAAGGAGACGGGGATCCTGCTTGCGGTCGCGATGTACGCGTTCGTCGTGCTCACGCCGCGCTTGCGGGTGCGCTATCGCGATGTGGTCGCGTCGATCTTCATTCTGATGGGGTTCGTCGTGGTGTTTCCCCTCGCCGTGCTGGTCGGCAAGCGCGCCAAGACGGGGGAGCAGTTCTTCCTCTGGCAGCTCCTTCGGCGGCCGAACCACACGCTCACGTACTACTTCGGCCATGTGCCCCAGGCGCTCGGTATCGGCGTCGTCGTCGTCGCACTCATCGGTCTATGGGTGCTTCGCCGCGACCGGACGTGGCGAGAGACGTTGCTCCTTTGCTGGATCGTCGTCCCGCTGGTGTTCTTCATGCTGTGGCCGGTGAAGGGCTTTCAGTATCTTCTGCCGCTCGCCCCCCCGTTCGCGATCCTCGCCGGTCGCGCGCTCGCCGCACTCCCAGTGAAGGGCTGGTTCAGCGTCGGCGGCTGGCAGGTGCCGACCCGGATCGCCACTGGTGTCGTGATGGTCGTGGTTGCCCTGACCCTGGTGGTGCCGACGTGGACGGCCATCCAACCGCCGACGAATCCCACCTCAGACGCGGGTTCCGGTGGTGTAGCCGGGGGCCGGGAGGCCGGCAGATGGATCGGCGTGCACACCCCGCTTGGCGCAAAGGTGCTCACCATCGGACCCTCGATGTCGAACGTGATTCGGTACTTCGGTGGGCGCACTTCGCTCGGCCTGTCGGTCAGCTCGAACCCGCTGCATCGCAATCCGGTCTACGAACCGGTAGGCAACGCCGATCTCCGCTTGCGTAGCGGTGAGATCCAATACGTCGTCTGGGACGCGAACTCGGCCGGCCGTACACCGACCTTCTCGGCGAAGCTGCTCGATCTCGCGCGGCGTTACCACGGCCGGGTCGTGCACCGAGAGCTCGTCGGCCGCCAACCTGCCGTCACCGTCTACGAGGTTCGTCCGTGAAGCAGGTATGGCGGGACGTCGGTGTCGCGTCCGCCGCGATGTGCCTCGTTGTTGTTGGTGTTCTTGGGGTTGCGCTCACTCCTGCCGCCGGTGCGAGCGGCCCGTCACTCGGGAATCCGCGCACCCCGATTGAACACGTTGTGACCGTCATGCAAGAGGGCCACAGCTTCGACAACTACTTCGGCACCTATCCCGGAGCAGACGGCACACCGGCCAAGGTGTGCATGCCGGTGAGCGTGTCGGCCCCGACGCCCTGCGTCCAGCCTTTCTCGCTGAAGTCCCGTCCGCTGCGCGACCTCCAGCACGGCGCCGCAGCTCAGGCCACGGCCTCTGCCAACGGGGCGATGAACGGTTTCGTCCGGGCGCAGAGCCGCAACGGAGTGACCGACGAGCAGACGATGGGCTTTTACGACCGGTCGAGCCTCTCGTTCTACTGGAACGTTGCCGACCAGTTCGTTCTCTTCGATCGGTTCTTCGCCTCTGCCCCCGGCGGCAACCTCGCGACTCACCTCTCGTGGATAACCGGCAGCTCGGCGGTGGGGACGCGTGAGTCGATTCCCGCCGGAGGGTTCGGCGACCTTCCGACGATCTTCGATCGGCTTCAGGCGGCGGGAGTCAGCTGGAAGTTCTACGTGCAGAACTACGACCCGAAGGTGACGTTTCGCCGGGGACCGGGCGCGGCGCGCCGCGCGCAGGTCGTGAGAGTTCCGCTCCTCGCCTACGCGCGCTACATCGACGATCCTGCACTGTTCGCCCACATCGTGCCGGTGTCGCAGTACTTCGAAGACCTGCAAAGCGGGAAGCTGCCGGCCGTCTCGTACATCGTCCCGTCGGGCCCGAGTGAACGCTCACCGACGAACGTCGTCTCGGGCGAGCGTTTCGTGCAAGGCCTGATCGGCGCGCTGGTGGCCAGCCGGTCGTGGCCGACGAGCGCGTTCGCGGTGACCTACGACGGCTGGGGCGGCTACTACGACCATGTGAATCCAGTAGCGACCGCCGCCGCCACGAGCGGCTTTCGCGTCCCGACGCTCCTCGTGAGCGCGTATGCCCGTAAGGGCGTCGTCGATCACACCCAGCTCGAGACCACCTCGATCCCGAAGTTCATCGAAGAGAACTGGAACCTTCCTCCGCTGGGCGCAGGCGAATCGCCGGCTGCCAGCCTCGCATCGGCGTTCGCGTTCGGGCATGCTCCCAGGCCTGCTGAGGTGATCGGTTCCGGTGAGCCGGCGGCCCGTGCCGCGCCGGCTCGCGTGGGAATTGTGCTGGCGCTCTACGGCCTCGCCTTCGTAGGCGCGTTGATGGCTCTCGTCGCCATCGGGTGGCGAGCGCGGCGGCGGGGCGAGGTGGCGCTCCCGTGATCCGCAGCAAGGTGGCGCTCTTCATCGCAGTCGTCGGCATCAGCGCGGGCATGAACCTCGGCCGCGCGGTGGCTGCGCCCACGGTTCCGCCGCCCGTCCCCGCACCGACAGACCTACATCCCTTGCAGGGGCTGAGACGCCTGACGGTCGCGACACTCCCTTCGGTTCCCGGGATGCAGTTCGCGATTGACGGCGCGGTCTTCACTGCCGATGCCCAGGGCGTCGCTTCGATTCTCGTCACGAAAGCGCAGAGGGAGTCCATGCGGGCGGCCCGCGACCAGCACCTCACCGTCGTCACGCCGCTTCTGGCCCAGGGCACCGGGGTCAGGGCGCGCTTCACCGGCTGGTCGGGAACGGGCGTGTACCGGTCCGGGAGGCTCCCCGAGGACTACCAGCGGGCCACTTTCGACATCGAGTATCTGACCAACTTTGCATTCGTGGCGCGTGCGGGACGCTCGGTGGACACGGCAACGTTGACGTCGATGCAGCTCGCGAGCAGTCTCGGTCGGCGAATCACCCTTACGCCCCCGCATCCCGTGTGGTTGCAGGGCAGCCGCACGACCACGGGAGCCTTGGGACTCCAGAGTCGCGCGGTGTCGTACCGCATCGACTCGGTCACCACCTCGGGCGCCAACGCGGTGCATCGAGGTCAGCGACAGTTCTTCCCGAGTCGCAATCAGGACGTCACGGTCGCGCTGCTGCTGTTCGACGTCCGAATCTCGGCGCGTGACGCGCTGCTGGGGGGAGGAACCGGCTCGGGCGTCACGGTCGAGTATCCCGACGGGCACCTCGCCCACCTCCGGTTCGGACCGAACGGCTCGGTGACCGCTCGTCGACTGCCGCGCGGCTCGTATCACCTCACCATCAACGGATCGGGCCCAGCACTTTCGCAGAAGCTCACGGTGTCCAAAACCCAGACTGCCGACATCGACACTGTCACCTGGATCGACATCGGGCTGGGGCTCGCGCTGCTGCTTGGCATCGCGGCAGCGCTTCTGGTTGTTCGTAGGACCCTGCGACGCAGGGGAATCCGCGAGGCCGGCTTGGTGGGCGACGAGCGCGAAGAACCGCGGGAGTTGGTAAGGACGCAATGAAACGGGCGGCGATCGCACTCGTGTGCTTCGCCGTGGTTGCCGCCGCGAGTGGGCTCACGCCGAGCCGCGCGCAAGCGGCAAGATCGGTGGTGACATCGGCATCGGGAACCGCTGGCGCCAAGGTTCCCGTGCTCGCGTACTACTACATCTGGTTCGACGAGAACAGCTGGAGCCGGGCAAAGACGGACTACCCCCAAGCCGGTCGTTACTCGAGCGACGACGCCACGGTGATGCGCGCGCAGGTGCGACTGGCCAAGCAGGCGGGTATCGAGGGTTTCCTCGTCAGCTGGAAGCACACGCCGACGCTTGACCGACGGCTCAGCCAGCTCGTCGGCATCGCCGAAGAAGAACATTTCCAGTTGGGCATGATCTACCAGGGTCTAGACTTCACCCGCAGGCCCCTCCCTGCAGACACGATCGCGGCCGACCTCGACTATTTCGCGACAACGTTCTCCTCGCGAGCGCCGTTCGCCATCTTCGCGAAGCCACTGGTGATCTGGTCGGGGACGTGGGAATTCAGCGTCGAGGACGTAGCGCGGGTCACTGCCGGTCGACGAGCATCCCTCTCCATCCTCGCGTCAGAGAAGAGCGTCGCCGGCTACTCCCGACTGTCCGGCCTGGTCGACGGCGATGCGTACTACTGGTCGTCGGTGAACCCTTCTACCTACAACGGGTATCTCGAGAAGCTCACCGACCTCGGCCGCGCTGTCCACGCGGGTGGCGGGCTCTGGATCGCGCCGGCGGCCAGCGGATTCGACGCCCGTTTGATCGGCGGTACGACGATCGTTTCCCGAGGGAACGGCACGACACTGCGGACCGAGATCGACACGGCCCTGGCGTCGTCACCCGACGCGCTCGGCCTTATCTCCTGGAACGAGTTCAGTGAGAACTCCCACATCGAGCCGAGCGTCCGGCACGGCTACGAGGCGTTGAACGTGGTCGGTGAGCGGCTCGGCCATGGCGCGGTACGGCCGGGTGCAAACGGGCTGGGTACTGAGACGTCATCCGGTGGGAAGCGGGCGACACCCGCGACCGCATCCACCCCCGCACGTTCGGGTTTGTCGGGCCCGCTCGTGCTCGGCGTGTTCGTGGTGATCTTCGGGTTCCTCATCGTCGTGGTGGCCCGGCGGGGCCGCTATTCCCCGATGCTCCGGGTGGTCGAGAGAAACGAGCCTGAGCTCGTTGCGCTGAACGAAACCGCGCTCGTGGCCCGGACCCGCCACGAGATCGTGTCGGCCCGTCGGGAAAGCCAAGCTCCTCGTGGCCGACCGGGTGGTCGGCGCTGACGGCTCAGAGCCCGATGGGTTGGGTGGCGAACACGGCGTCGTCGAGAGCCACGTTGTAAGTGCGGCCGTTCTGGACCTCGCCGATCTGGAGCCCGCCGATCGGCGTGGTCCCGAGGTTCACTCCCGACGGTGACAGGTCGGCGAGCTTGATGCCGTCGAGCCAGACTTCGATCGAAGAGCTCGTGCCGCTCACCACCATGTGCAACTCGATCGCGTGCCATCCGGACCCCGGCGCGGCCGTGGTGGCGCTGGTCGTCGTGGTGGCACCGACGTCGTTGCGGACGCCGACCTGTCCGGCTGAGGTCACGAAGACGTAGCCGAGCGAGCCGCCGGCAGCGGTCCGTAGGCGCAACAGGTTCACCTGGCTCGAAGCGCTGAGCACGTTGAAGTAGGTGCGCCCGTACCCGCCGCCGTACGTCGACGGAAGGGTCTTCTTGGCGTAGGTGGCACCGACGTTGGTGTCGCCCTGGGCGGCGAATGAGCCCCCATGAACGGTGGCTCCCTGCGTGACGAGGCCACCAGACGAGGTCCAGCTCGAGAAGTTGCCCGACTCGAAACCATCGCTGAACACGGGCGGCACCCCGGCCGGGGTCGTGACCGATACGGCATCGGTCGTGCCCGATGTGTTGCCGGCGCCGTCGCGCGCCTTGAGCGCGTATTGGTAGGTGGTCCCGGCCGACACGGTGGTGTCGGTGAAGGCCAGGGTGGCGCCTCCGGTCGAGCCGAACGGCGTTCCGTTCCGCAGGACGTCGTAGGCGGTAACGCCCGTGGCGTCGGTGGCGGCGCTCCAACCCAACTGGACCGAATTGCTGGTCGGCGCGGTTGCGGTGAGATTGCCGGCCAGGCTCGGCGCGGTGGTGTCGATCGTCCACGTCCGGGTGGCCGCGCTCGGGTCGGTACCGCCGACTGTGGTCGCCGCCACGCTCAAGGTGTGGCTCCCTTCGGCCAGGCCGGCGTAGTTGGCCGGGCTGGTGCACGTGGTGGCGGGGGCGCTGTCGAGCGAGCAGGCGAAGGTCGCGGGTGTGGTCGTGGAGTAGAAGCTGAAGCTCGCGGACGTGGAGGCAGTGAGTGGCGCCGGCGAGGTGTCGATCACGGTGTCGGGCGCCCCGCCACCGAAGTCGTACGTCTGTACGTCGAATGTGTTGCCGAGCGAGTCGGTCGGTGCCACGGTGACGGTGGTGCCGGACACGGTCACCTTCAAGAAGTGGAAGACCTGGGACCGTGAGGTGGGTAGGGGCGCCGCGCCGCACTTGTAGCCCTTGGACGAGGAGTTCGACCAGCCGATTCCGTACGCGTCGATGGCGCTGCAGCTGTTGATCGGCGCGACCGTCGCGCCACCACCGCCGGTCACATAGGTGACTGGAGCTCCCGGTGAGCTGGGGTTGTTGCGCTGGTATATGTGCGAGTGGCCGTTGAACACCATGTCGACGCCGTACTGGGTGAAGACCGGCTCGAGCGCGGTCCGGAGAGGCACGTCGGAAGGCTCGGTACTGCTGTCGGAGTAGAGCGGGTAGTGGAACACCGCGAACTTGAGAGCCGACGGGTGCGTCTGGAGGTCGTTGAGCAGCCACTGATACTCGGGCGCTCCCGGGCTCCAGCGCGCCGCGGCGTCGTTCGCATAGACGTCGGCGTTGCCGACGTTGGTGTCACCCCACGCGGCCTGGAGCATGTAGATCCGGGCCGGGCCGGCATCGAAGGCGTACCACTCGCTGGCGTAGTTGGTTGAGCTCGTGCCGTTCACGCAGCAGTACACGTCGTTCTGGTAGCGACCCGCGGAGCTGGACACGGTGAGATCCTGAGGCCAATTGGTGATGTCGGAGTGCGTGGTACCGCTGAGCCCGTGGTTCCCGACGGTGGTGAAGAGCGGCGTAGAACTCCCGGCCTTGGTCCAGAACGCGGGACCGAAGATCGCGCTCGTGTCGGCTCCGGTCTGTTGCAGGTCGCCATAGTTCACCTGGCTGCCCGATGGGTAGCCGTTGTCTCCTGTCGTCACCGCGAACCGGAGGCCGGCGCCGGCGACCTGGCTGATGACGTTGGCCTGATCGGGGTTGTTGCCGTTCGAGTCGACCTCACCCCAGTCTCCGATCACGCCGAACGAGAACGTCTCGGCGCTCCCCGGCTGGGCCTGGGTGACGAACTGCGGCGACGGGGCTCCGGTGAGGAGATCAGTGGTCCGCAGGTAGATCTCGTAGCAATACGTGCCGCTGCTCGGCAGCGTCAGCGATGCCTTCCACCGGTACTGGCTCACAGCACCGACGGTGAGTGAGTACCGCGTCGCGGTCTGGGTGTTCGTGAGTGTGCATGAGCCGTCGCTCACTGCACCCCACTGCACCGAACCAGTCGTCGCAGAGCGGTCGGTGGCCCAGTTCACGTTGACGTGAAGGCCGACGAGATCGGTGAGGTAGGGGGCGCGGGTGAGGTGCGGGTCGAAAGCTACGGCCGCGCCCGACGGCACCGCCGAGAGTCCTGCTGCTGAAACCAGCGCCAGCGTCGCGAGCAGTGCCATGCCGCTCCGCGCGATCCTTCGCCTCATCTTGGCCCCCCGTCCCGAAATACCCACCGGCTCGCTGAGCAAACCGACCCTTGACCCGCTTGGAATCCTACTACGACAGGAGGATCGGTCGAGGCGATTGGAGGCTGGTTTCGTGGTCCGTCCAAAGCGTGTGACTGATGGTCGCGGCAGTAGCCTGTAGGCAGTGAGTCTCTACCGAGATCAGGGTGTGGTGCTGCGCACCGTGAAGCTCGGCGAGACCGACCGGATCGTCACCATCTTCACGCAGGGAAACGGCAAGATCCGCGCTGTCGCCAAGGGCGTCCGCCGGCCCGGCAGCCGCTTCGGGGCCAGGCTCGAGCCGACGACCAACGTCACGCTCCAGTGCTACAGGGGTCGTGAGCTCGATGTCGTGACCCAGGTCGAGACGATCGACGCCAACCGCGCGCTGCGCGAGCATTACGGCAGTCTGATCCATTCGGTGGCGATGCTCGAAGCGGTCGATCAGGTGAGCCCCGATCGGGAATGCAACCCGGCCATCTATCGCATGATTGTCGGGGCGCTCAAGACCCTGGCCGACCAGCCTTCTCCGATGGTCGCACCGGCGTTCTTCTGGAAGCTGCTCAGCCTCGAGGGCTTCCACCCGCACCTGGATGGTTGCGTGCGGTGCTCGACCGAGGCGGGTCCGTTCCCCGCGTTCGATCTCGGAGAGGGCGGGTTGCTCTGCGCCGACTGCTCGAAGCTCGGCGGGTTCCGGGTGCGGGAGGAGACCGTCGACGTGTTGCGCCGCATGCTCGGCGGTGAGCTGCGGACCGTGCTCGCCGACGTCCCTACCGGCGAGATCGTGGCCGAGGTGGAACGCCTCGCGCTCGGCTCGATGGAGTACCACCTCGAGCGTCGCCTCCGCAGCGCTGCCCTCCTCTAACCCCCCGTTTAACCCCTCCTTCTGGTCAGGTTCCTGCCGCGATGTGGGGCGAAAACCCGACCAGACCCGTGCCGGATGGGTCGAGCAGCGCCGATTTTTGGGGTAATCACTGCAAGGAGAAAGAGGTGGTGCGACTACCCTGATCGGCCGTGGCTCGCTCGGACCTCATGGATCGCGTCGTCAATCTCGCCAAGCGGCGAGGTCTGGTGTTCCCGTCGAGCGAGATCTACGGTGGGTTCCGCTCCACCTGGGACTACGGACCCCTCGGCGTGCTGCTCAAGCGCAACGTGAAGGACGCCTGGTGGCGTTCACTGGTGCAGATGCGTGACGACGTCGTCGGGCTCGACGCCGCGATCATGATGGCGCCGCGGGTGTGGGAGGCGAGCGGCCACATCGCGACCTTCACCGACCCGCTCGTCGACTGCCGCAACTGCAAGGAGCGTTTCCGCGCCGACCAGCTGCCGGGGTCGGGGGCGTGCCCGAAATGCGGGGCCAAGGACACCTTGACTGAGGCGCGCCAGTTCAACCTGATGTTCAAGACCTTCGTCGGTCCGGTGGAAGACGCCGCCGCGGTCGCGTACCTGCGGCCCGAGACCGCCCAGGGCATCCTCGTCAACTTCGCCAACGTGCAGACCACGACGCGCAAGAAGCCGCCGTTCGGCATCGCCCAGATCGGCAAGTCGTTCCGCAACGAGATCACGCCCGGCAACTTCATCTTCCGCACGCGCGAGTTCGAGCAGATGGAGATGGAGTTCTTCGTGCCGCCCGAAGACGGCCCGCAGTGGTACGAATACTGGTGCCAGGAGCGGTTCAACTGGTATCTCGACCTCGGGATCCCCGCGGAGCTGCTTCGCTTGCGACCGCACGACCCCGACGAGCTCTCGCACTACAGCGTCGCCACGTCAGACGTCGAGTTCGAGTACCCGTGGGGTTGGGGCGAGCTCGAGGGCATCGCGAACCGCACCGACTTCGACCTGACCAAGCACGGTGAGTTCTCGGGCCAGGATCTCTCGTACTTCGATCAGGAGAACGACCGGCGGTACATCCCGCACGTGATCGAGCCCGCGGCCGGCGCCGACCGGGCGACCCTCGCGTTCCTGCTCGCCGCGTACGACGAGGAAGAGGTCACGACGGCCGGCGGCAAGGTCGAGAAGCGGACGGTGCTGCACCTCGATCCGCGCCTGGCGCCGACGAAGGTCGCGATCCTGCCGCTCTCGAAGAACGAGCAGCTGACTCCTGTCGCGAACGAGGTCGCCGACTCGCTCCGTCCGCACTTCATGATCGAGGTCGATATCACCGGTTCGATCGGCAAGCGGTATCGCCGCCAGGACGAGGTCGGTACGCCGCTTTGCGTCACGATCGACTTCGACACGCTCGATGACCGAGCGGTGACGATCAGAGACCGCGACACCATGAACCAGGACCGCGTTGGCCTCGATCAGATGCTGTCGTACCTCCGTGATCGCATCCCCCAATGACGAGGTTGCAATGAGCGATACCCACTACGAGATCCTCGGGGTCTCCACCGATGCTTCGCGCGACGAGATCCGTGACGCATACCGCGCCCGGGTCAGCGAGCTGGACCCTGAGAGCTGGAAGGGGGACGCCTCCGAGCGGCGGGATCGCGCCGCCTCGGTGAACCGCGCCTGGAACGTGTTGTCGGATCCGTTCCAGAAGGAGCGCTACGACAGCGGCATCGACGACACCATCGAGGGGATCGACGACATCGACGCGTCCGATGGTGATACCTCGGCGACTAGTGGTCGCAACGGGAAAGCCAAGGCGAAGCCGGCGAGAAACAGCGCGGCGGCCGTCGCAAAGCGCGATTCGGCCCAGGTCAAGCTTACGCCGACCGGGCTGGCAATCGCACCGACCCGAGCGCGCATCAACGCGCTCTCGGTGGATGTTCTCGTGATCTTGGTGATGGTGTTCGGCCTCAACTTTCTCGCCGGCGTGCTCTTCTCCAACCCGGCGGTGCAGGTGACGATCAACGACAAGATCGTCTCGACCACCGAGATCAAGAACAGCACCGCCGACGCGGTGAAGCAGATCGAGCAGCCCAAGGCCGTGGCCAAGTGGAAGAAGGACAACCCCGGCGTCAAGAAGGCCCCGAAGGTCGCGGTCGACAAGGTCAAGGTCGTCCCTGGCAACATCACTCTGATCTTCCAGCTCATCACCCTCGTTCTCGCGCTCCTCTACACGGTCATCCCATCAGCTCGGACGGGCCAGACTCTTGGTAAACGGATCTTCAAGATCAGGCTCGTGGGCGCCGACGGCAGCGACGTGGCCTGGGCGCAGTCGCTCTTGCACTACGGCGTGCCGATTGCGATTGCGATCGCGCTCGCGCTGCTCGGCGCAGTTGTCGCAATCGGAATGGTCGTCTGGTCGGTCTGGGACAAGAACGGCCAGGGCATAAACGACAAGCTGGCCAAGACGTTCGTCGTCGAGGTTTGACGACCACTCTTTCGACGTCGGCTCCGATGCCGGCTCCGATGCCGGCTCGATAACCTCGAGACCACTGCAGATCCCGCTCGTTCCACGCTGCCGGAGGGCCGCCGCATGAAGTACGTCTACGTCTTCGAAGAGGGCTCCAAGGAGCAGAAGTACCTGCTCGGAGGCAAAGGGGCGAACCTCGCCGAGATGACGAAGCTCGGCCTGCCGGTCCCTCCGGGGTTCACGATCACCACCGAGGCGTGCAACGCCTACAGGGCCGCGGGTGACGAGCTCCCCGACGGCCTGATGAACGAGGTCGAGGTCGCGCTTCGCGCACTCGAAACGAAGATCGCCAAGCTGTTGGGCGATCCCGTGGACCCGTTGTTGGTGTCGGTGCGGTCGGGCGCGCCGTTCTCGATGCCCGGGATGATGGACACGGTCCTCAACCTCGGCCTGAACGACGTGTCGGTTGGCGGCCTCGCCACCCAGACCGGCAACGAGCGGTTCGCATTCGACTCGTACCGCCGGTTCGTGCAGATGTTCGGCAAAATCGTGCTCGACGTCGACGGTGAGCTCTTCGAAGAGGCACTCGACGACCTCCGCGAGGAGCGGGGAGTCGCCACCGACCCGGAGCTGTCGGCAGACGATCTCCGCGGTCTCGTAGAGACGTTCAAGGCGATCGTCGCCAGGGAAGCAGGAGTCGAGTTCCCTCAGGAGCCGCACGAGCAGCTCCGCTACGCGATCCAGGCGGTATTCCGTTCGTGGAACGGTGATCGGGCGAAGCTCTACCGGAAGATGGAGAGCATCCCCGACGATCTCGGCACGGCGGTCAACGTACAGACGATGGTCTTCGGGAACAAAGGCGATGACTCCGGAACCGGCGTCGGCTTCACTCGGAACCCGGCGACCGGTGAGAACAATCACTACGGCGACTTCCTCACCAACGCGCAGGGCGAAGACGTCGTGGCCGGCATCCGGGTGACCGAGCCGCTCGACTCGATGGGGAACCATTTCCCCGATTGCTACCAGCAGCTTCTCGCCGCGTTCGCGATGCTCGAGAACCACTACCGCGACATGTGCGACATCGAGTTCACGATCGAGCAGGGCCGGCTCTTCCTGCTCCAGACACGCGTAGGGAAGCGGACCGCCGCCGCCGCGCTGCGCATGGCGGTCGAGATGGCCGGTGAAGGGCTCATCAACGAGCGCGAGGCCGTGTTGCGCGTGCAACCCGGCCAGCTCGACCAGATGCTTCACCCGCAGTTCGATCCTGATGCCGAGTACACCACGCTCGCGAAGGGCCTGAACGCGTCGCCCGGCGCTGCAGTCGGTCGGGTGTACTTCACCGCCGACGATGCCCAGACCCGTCAGGAGGCGGGGGAGAAGGTGCTGCTCGTGCGGCCCGAGACGTCGCCCGACGACCTGCACGGCATGATCGCGGCCGAGGGGATCCTCACGTCGCGTGGCGGCCTGGTGAGTCATGCGGCTGTGGTTGCCCGGGGCATGGGTACGCCGGCGATCTGCGGCGCCGAGTCGGTCAAGATCGACCTCGCGGCCAAGCTGTTCCGCGTCGGTGACACCGTTGTCCGTGAGGGCGACGTGATCTCGATCAATGGAAGCACCGGCGAGATCGTCATCGGCGAGGTACCGGTCGTGGTTCCCGAACCGTCGGGACCGTTCGAGACCCTGCTCGGTTGGGCCGACAACTACCGCCGCCTCAAGGTGCGCACGAACGCCGACCTTCCCGAAGACGCGCGCAAGGCGCTCGAGTTCGGTGCCGAGGGCATCGGCCTGTGTCGTACCGAGCACATGTTCCTCGGCGACCGGCTTCCTACCGTGCAGCGCATGATCCTCGCCGATACAGAGGCCGAGGAGACCGCGGCGCTCGCCGAGCTCCATGCCCTCCAGCGGCAGGACTTCGTCGAGCTGCTCGAGGCAATGGATGGCCTGCCCGTTACCGTGCGCCTTCTCGACCCGCCGTTGCACGAGTTCCTCCCGAACGTGGAGGAGCTGCTGGTGAAACAGGCCAAGAGCGGTCTCGATGCCAAGGAGAGCCAACTCCTCGCCGCGGCCGAGGCTTGGCGCGAAGTCAACCCGATGCTGGGAACGCGCGGGTGCAGGCTCGGGATCTTGAAGCCGGGGCTGTATCGCATGCAGGTTCGGGCGCTGATCGAGGCGGCCATCGAGCGCAAGCTGGCCGGTGGTGATCCCAAAGTCGAGATCATGATCCCGCTCGTGGTCAGCAAGGCCGAGCTCGCGCTGCTGGTCGACTGGACCCGCGAGGTCGCCGAGGCGACTGCGGCCGACGCGCTCGGCGGCGTGGAGTACCTGGTCGGCACGATGATAGAGACACCTCGCGCTGCGCTCACCGCCGACGAGATCGCGGAGGTGGCGGAGTTCTTCTCGTTCGGCACCAACGACCTGACCCAGATGGCATTCGGCTTCTCGCGCGATGACGTCGAAGGCCGGTTCATGCCGGAATACCTGGAGCTGGGCCTTCTGCCGGCGAACCCGTTCGAGACGCTCGACCAGAGCGGGGTCGGCCTGCTGGTGCGTTGGGCAATCGAGAAGGGTCGTTCAACCCGTCCCGACATCAAGCTCGGGATCTGCGGCGAGCATGGTGGGGATCCGGAGTCGGTCCGCTTCTGTCACGACGTCGGCCTCGACTACGTGTCGTGCTCGCCGTACCGGGTGCCGATCGCCCGACTCGCGGCCGCGCACGCGGCGCTCGATGCCGACGGACAGGGCTCGACGGCTTGAGCGCGCCGGTGGTCGACGCCGACGAGATCTCGGCGTTCCTCCTCGAGGTCTTCCCCGGGGCGATGGATCACTTCGCGATCGAGGAGATCGGTGATCCAGCAGCGGTGGCTCACGCGAGCGTCACCTATGCCATCCCGTCGTCGCACCGGCCCACCTGACCCGCCGTGCGGTTCCGGCGATCGGGTCATGTCCCACCCGGTCGGTACCCTGACACCATGGAGGAGCTCGTCGACGCAGATATTGCCCACGCTCACGATGGCGCCCATGCGTGGGTCGGTGGCAGGCTGCTCGACCGCAAGGAACGCGAAGCCGAGCTCGACGTGATGCTCGCCCCCGGTGCGACCCGGCCCCTAGGCGCGGGGGATCGCAAACGGAGCGAAGAACCCGATCCGTACCGGTTGTGCTTCGAGCGCGATCTCGACCGGGTTAAGCATTCGCGTCCGTGGCGGCGGCTGGCCGGGAAGTGCCAAGTGTTCGTCGCCCCCGAAGACGATCATCTCCGTACCCGCCTGACGCATGCGGTCGAGGTCGCCCAGGTCGCCACCGGAATCGCCAGGGCGGCCAACCTCTGCCTTCCCCTCATCGAGGCGATCGCGCTGGCCCACGACTGCGGCCACGGGCCTGCCGGACACGCCTCCGAGGAGGCGTTCAGCCCGTTTCTCCCCGAGGGTGGATACGACCACGCGGTCTACGGGGCCGACGTCACGCTCGCGCCGCTCAACCTCTGCACCGAGACGCTCGACGGTGTGCGCAACCACTCGTGGCGCCGACCCGCTCCCCGCACGCCCGAAGGCGAAGTGGTGGCGTGGGCAGATCGCATCGCCTACGTCTGTCACGACTTCGAAGACGCCGTGCGAGCAGGGATCCTCGTTGCCGACGATCTTCCGGTCGATGTACGCGAAGTCGTGGGGAGCCGTCGTTCCCAACAGATAGGTGTGTTCGTCGTCGCCGTGCTCGACGGGATCCGTCGATCCGGATCGGTCGGGATGACCCAACCGGCAGCCGGCGCGCTCGATGCGTTCCGGGCGTTCAACTTCGAGCGGATCTACCTGCGCCCCGCGGCGCGGCGCCAGGCCGATCGAGCGATATTCCTGCTGCGGGGCCTCGTCGAGCACTTCACCGACGCTCCGTTGCGGATCCCCGAGGTCGCGGCAGCGGCGGTGCCGGTGGTCGACGCCGGCTCGCCGGAAGCCGCTGCCGAGGCAGTCCGGTATGTGAGCGGCATGACCGATCGGTTCGCCCTCGGCCTCGGGGTGGAGCTGTTGGGTTGGCGCCCCGAGGATCTTCCCAGGGGTGTCTGACCACACCGTCGCCGGCGGCGCGCGAACCCCGGAACCGTGACCGGCCGGCTGCCGTAGGGTGATTGCAGATGGGAATTCTCGACGAGGACGTAGCGCGGGTCCGTGAGTCGACCGACCTGGTTGCGCTCGCGAGCGAGCACCTCGCGCTGAAGCGCGTCGGCCAGCGCTTCGTCGGCCTCTGCCCGTTCCACTCGGAGAAATCGCCGTCGTTCTCGATCAACCCGAGCATGGGATTGTTCCATTGTTTCGGATGCCAAAAGAGTGGTGATGCGATCACGTTCGTGCGCGAGGTCGAGCATCTCGACTTCGTCGGGGCGGTCGAACGACTCGCGGCCAAGGCGAACCTCACGTTGCGCTACGACGACGCGTCGCACACGCGCGATAGGCAACACAAGATGCGCCTCGCCGAAGCCGTCGGCGCGGCCATCGACTTCTACCACCAAAGGCTGATCAAATCCGACGACGCGGGGAACGCCCGTCGATACATCCGCAGCCGCGGCTTCGACGGCGCCGCGGTGCGGCAGTTCACCCTCGGTTGGTCACCCGACAAGTTCGACGCGGTGAGCAAGCATCTTCAACAGGCCAAGTTCGCGCGTGAAGACATCGTCGGCGCCGGCCTCGCGTTCGTCAACCGGACCAATTCCCTGCAGGACCAGTTCCGCGGTCGGTTGATGTTCCCCATCTACGACGGCCGCGGCGAACCCGTCGGCTTCGGCGGTCGCGCGCTCGAAGGTGGCAACGGCCCGAAGTACAAGAACTCACCCGAGACGCCGATCTATCAGAAGAGCCGGCTGCTCTACGGGCTGAACTGGGCGAAGGCCGAGATCGTGGCCCGCGGCGAGGTCGTGATCTGCGAGGGGTACACCGATGTGATGGCGTTCGCGCTGTCAGGGGTACCGCAGGCCGTGGCCACCTGTGGAACCGCCCTCGCCGACGAGCACTTCCAGATCCTGAAGAACCTCGCCCGCAAGGTGACGCTCGCCTACGACGCCGACGCGGCGGGCCAGGCCGCCGCCGAGCGCTGCTACCAGTGGGAGCAGAAGTTCGAGGTGCAGTTCCAGGTGGCCGACCTCCCGGCCGGACGTGATCCAGCCGACGTCTGGCGTGACGACCCGGCCAGGCTCCTGAAAGCGGTAACGACCGCGAGCGCTTTCCTCCAGTTCCGCATTGACCGGGTCCTCGGCTCGGCCGATCTCACGTCGCCGGAGGGCCGCGCCCGTGCCGCGCAAGACCTCGTTCCGGTGTTGCGGGAGCATCCGAACGAGCTCGTGCGTGAGGGCTATATCCAGCGCGTGGCCGGAACGCTCGGCGTGGAGCACGCCTGGTTCAAGGACGCGATAGCGCGCAACCAGACCCCCCGCGCGCGCGTCGAACCCCGTCGTGAGCGGGCTGCGCAATCGATCGATCCGCGTGAGCTCGACATTCTCCGATGGGCGATCCACCGGCCAGAGCTACTCGACGATTGGCTCGACGAGGCGATCTACGCCGATCCGTTGGCCCGAGAGGTCTTCATCGCCCTCGTCAGTGCCGACACCTTGGCCGGGGCGATCGAATCGTCATCGGGCGATGTGCGCGCCATCCTCGAACGGATCTCAGTCGAGGAGCCCGACGTCGGCGACGACGCAACGCTGCGAGCCCGATTGATGGCAAACGCGGTTGAACCGGCGGCCCAACGTCGGCTCGACGAACTTCTCAGGTCAGGTGACGAGCGTTCCGCGCCGATGAAGGTCCTGCTCGACGAGCTCGTACGGGGTCGGACCCAGGGTGAGTGGGACAACGCCGAGCGGGCAGCCGAACAGTTGGTAACGTGGATCACGGGCGTGGCGGAGGAGTAGGACACCATGGTGGCCGAATCCCATCCTGATATCGAAGGACCGAAGTCGGAGACCGCGCTCGCGTCGGTGCATCCGATCGCGCCGGTCGAGCCGGGAGATTCCGACACTGCCACGTCGGGCGACATCTCGGCATTGCTCGCCGGAGTGCGCGACAGGGGCTTCGTCACGACCGGCGAGATATTCGCCGCGCTTCCCGACCTCGAACCTGAGACAGCGGAGCTCGCGGCGATCTACGCGAACATCCGCGCGTCCGGCGTGCAGGTCGTCGACGAGATCGTCGAGGAGCTGAAGCGCGAAGACGAACGTCGCGCCGGTCGTGGTGGTTCGGACCCTGCGCCGGCGCATGACGAAGCCGTGTCGGTCCCGCCAGTACTTCCGGTGGTGCCGGATGCCGGCGTCGTCGGCGAGGCGCCGACTCTATCGGCCGGCACGCTGGCGGCCCGCCGCAGTCGTGCTGCGGCTCGACTTGACCGCGCCCCGATGGAGACGGGCAGCTTCGACCCCGTCCGGATGTATCTCAAGGAGATCGGGAAGGTCCCGCTCCTGACCGGCCCACAGGAAGTCACGCTCGCGATGCGGATCGAAGCCGGCCTCGCCGCCGGCGACCGCCTCCACGCCGAGGAGGGTCTTTCCGATGGCGAACGCTGCGGGCTCGAGGCGGTTGAGGCCGACGGTGGTCTCGCCAAGCGGCAGCTCACCGAAGCGAACCTCCGGCTGGTGGTCTCGATCGCCAAGCGCTACGTCGGCCGCGGGTTGGCCCTGCTCGACCTCATTCAGGAGGGCAACCTCGGGCTGATACGTGCCGTCGAGAAGTTCGACTACACGAAGGGCTTCAAGTTCTCGACCTACGCGACCTGGTGGATTCGCCAGGCGATCACGCGCGCCATCGCCGACCAGGCACGAACCATCCGTATCCCGGTGCACATGGTCGAGACGATGAACAAGGTGCTGCGCGTGCAGCGCTCGATGCTCCAGGAGCTCGGCCGAGAGCCGACGGTCGACGAGATCGCGGCGAAGGTCGAGATGACCCCCGACCGTGTGCGAGAGATCCAGCGTCTCGGCCAGGAACCGGTGTCGCTGGAGACGCCGGTGGGGGAGGAAGACGACAGCTTCCTCGGCGACTTCGTCGAAGACCCAAACGCGACCGCACCCGCTACAGCGGCAGCACGGGCGCTCCTCACTGAAGCGATCGAGGAAGCGCTCGAAGAGCTGAACGACCGCGAACGTCAGGTCGTTCGGCTGCGCTTCGGTCTCGACGACGGCCAGGTTCGCACGCTCGAAGAAGTCGGCAAGGAGTTCGGCGTGACGCGCGAGCGTATCCGCCAGATCGAGTCGAAGACGTTGGCGAAGCTGCGTCATCCGACGCGTTCGCAGCGTCTGCGCGACTATCTCGAAGAGCCCTGAACCAGCGAGGTGGTCTCGTCGACCAGCACGAGCTGCACCGGTGCATGGTTGCCCCTGGTCCGGAGTCGCCCGCGGCCCAGGTCGACCGCTGCCTTCACTTTGTGCAGCGGCTTGGTCTTGCGCAATCGTGAGACGGTGCGGTTTATCTGTTCGTAGCGCCCGCGACCAGCGCGCGCGCCGAGGTAGAAACCCACCGCCAAGCCAGCCCCGAGTCCGATCCGAAAGCGCGTCATCCACTCTTCCTACCCGTTCCAACTCGTGCGCGCACCTTCGCCCTCGAGGAACGAACGGATGTTCGATGATCTGAGATGGTCCGAGGAGGGCGCAATGGGTCCCGCGCCAAGGAGATGAACCAGCGCGATCTCGCGCCGGTCAAGACGCTTCCCGAGCATGCACCGGAAGGTCTTGGGGCTCATTCGGGCACTGCTATCGTTCGAGGCCCTTCCGGGGTAGCTCAGTTGGCAGAGCGATCGCCTGTTAAGCGATTTGTCGCGAGTTCGAGCCTCGCCCCCGGAGCCATGGGACTCGTCACGATCCCGATCCTTCCCAGCCCCGACTTCGATGCGATGGCGAACTGCGATGCAACCGTCGGTTTCGTGGAGGTGAGCCCGGGTGGCTGCAGGAGTACCTGATCCCATTTCTGTTTCGATTACGACCTCGATTCGCCGACTGACGACGTCGCCTGCTTCGTACGCTCATTGATCTACACGGCAACCTCATCCGACTCGGCGCGTTCCCGCACCTGGCGATGTGAATCTCTTGCTCTGAGCGAGAAGTGCCGACGTGACTACAACCGATCTGGCGCGGTGCGAGCTCGGGATCATCGAGAGGGACGATCAGATCGATCGGTGGCGGGTGGACTCGGACGAGCGAGAGCTTGCCGACGCGGCGTTGCGACTCCACGATCGTCGCCGGGAAGGGTGGCGTCCACTACGCCAGGAGCCGGAGATGCGGTTCGCGGTTCAAGTTTTCGGCGTGTGCTGTCGATCACGCGCAGCGGGCGACGACAAGGAGATCTCGATGGCACTTCGAATGATCATGGTCGCGGTGGTCGGCGCGTTGATGGCCTCAAGCGGGGCGGCAACGGCGTTCGCCGACCCGGGCCAGTCGAAGGTGACGATCTGTCACGGCTCGGCCAACCATTACGTGCTCATCACCGTCGACGCGAACGCGCTGAACGGTCACTTCGATGGCACCGCTCCCGGGCATGGTCCCCGGAACCTGCCCGACGTGTTTCCCGCCGCCGACGGCACCTGCACCGACCCCGTCATCTACCCGACCTGAGTCCGGGAGGTACCGGGCCCTGGCTGGAGGCAACCGATCGAAGATCCGCGGGGAACCGTCGTCATCGAGGCTTCGAAGATCTCCGGGGTGAACTGTGCGACCCCGACCTCGCTACGTTAGAGATTTGTCGCGAGTTCGAGCCTCGCCCTTGGAGCCATGGGACTCGTCACGAGCCCGATCCTTCCCAGCACCGACTTCGATGCGACCGCGAACTTCCATGCAACCGTCGGTTTCGTGGAGGTGGGCCGGTGGAGGAGCTCGACGGCTCGGTCGAGTGGGCGCTCATCGATCTACACGGCAACCTCATACGACTCGGCGCGACGCACCCGGCGATGTGTGAGGATCTGCGCTGCACATGATCTCGATCGCCGCTCGCCGCCTGGGCGCAGAATAGGGCTGAGCGTCAGAGATCGCACCACGCCACAACGGGGCCGTAGCTCAGTGGTCAGAGCAGGGGACTCATAATCCCTCGGTCGAAGGTTCGATCCCTTCCGGCCCCACCAGGAATACCAGGGGGTTTCGCACTTGGCCAGCACCTCGGAGTGGCTTCCGCGAGACCCGTGGTCACCGTTTGGTCACAGGAATTCGTGTCGCGGGACCCTTCACGCTCGTCTGCACCGCGCGTCCTTGCAAGCTCAGGCTTTCATCAAGCCGGTCATCAAACTCAGCTCGCGGTTGCCCTGCGTGAACTCGGAGCTGATCTGGGCGGCCGATTCCGCGGACGCTCCCGCCAGGCAAGCCGTGACCGCCGCATAGAAGTGCGTCATGGCAGACGCGAGGTGCTCGGCCACCGGACCGTCCGGGTAGTCCGGAATCGTTCTGACTTTTTGAATGTTGGTCTGCGCGGTCCTGCAGTTATCG
>JANYLB010000003.1 GCA_025363815.1 Actinomycetes bacterium | reverse complement strand
CGTGGCGATTCTCGCGGCGGCGAACCCCGAGCTTCACGCGATGTTGCTCGCAGCGCTCGACCGTGGACTCGCACGCCTGGCGGCCAGCCGGCGGCCGGGAACAGGTCACAAGACGGGCTAAGTGCGCGACTCGCCCGGGAGCGACTCGAGCTGATTCAATCGCGCGCCGCCGGATTCGCGCCGCGACGCCGTAGACTCAGCCCGAATTCCCATCCGCCGGCCAGGAGCCAGAGCGTGACCTTTGCTCTCATCGTCATCGCGATCGTTGTCATCGCGATCATCTTCGTGATCATCATGTACAACGGCCTCGTCCGGTCCCGGAACCGGATCGACAACGCCTATTCCCAGATCGACGTCCAGCTCAAGCGCCGCTACGACCTGATCCCGAACCTGGTCGAGTCGGTCAAGGGCTATGCCGCCCACGAGAAGTCCACCTTCGAGAGCGTCACCAACGCGCGCGCCAACGCGATCAACGCGCAGCAGGGCGGCTCGCCGGCCGATCAGGCCGTGGCCGAGAACCAGCTGAGCGGTGCGTTGAAGAGCCTGTTCGCGGTGGCCGAGGCCTACCCGGATCTCAAGGCGAACCAGAACTTCCTGAACCTCCAGGAGGAGCTGACCTCCACCGAAGACCGGATCGCGTACGCGCGCCAGTTCTACAACGACAGCGTCCTCAACTACAACAACAACATCCAGACCTTCCCGCGCAGCGCGCTCGCCGGGATGTTCAACTTCGACAAGCGCGAATACTTCGAGGGCGATCCGGAAGCAAAGGGCCCCGTCAAGGTCCAGTTCTAGCTCCAGCTCCAGCTCCAGTTTCCGTTCCCGCTGCGCGCGAGCGCCCCGAGCACTAGGTACCCGCCCTGTACGAGCAGATCGCGCGCAACAAGCGCCGTACGTTCCTCCTTCTTGCGATATTCGTGGTGCTCATCGCCGCGGTGGTCGGCGCGCTCGGCTATCTCTTCCAGTTCGGTTACGCGATCGTGCCGGTCGCGATCTTCGTCGCCATTGCGATGGCCTGGGGGTCGTATTGGTTCTCGGATCGCATCGCGCTCGCCGCGAGTCGGGCGAAGCCGGCCGACGGGCCCGAGTACAGCCGCTACCACAACGTCGTAGAGGGGCTCTGCATCGCCGCGGGGCTCCCGAAGCCCAAGCTCTACGTTGTCGACGATCCGGCGCCGAACGCGTTCGCGACCGGTCGCAACCCGAAGCACGCCGCGCTGGCCGTCACCAGCGGGTTGCTCGAGATGATGAACCGGGTCGAGCTCGAAGGGGTTGTCGCCCACGAGCTGTCCCACGTGAAGAACTACGACATCCTCGTCACGACGGTCGCGGTCACCGCCGTCGGCGCCATCGCGCTGATGGCCGACCTCGGTCTCCGCTTCATGTGGTGGGGCGGTCGCAGCGATCGGCGTGACAACAACGACAACAGCGGTGCGGGGGCGATCGTCGCCATACTCGCGCTCGCGTTGCTGATCCTCGCCCCGTTCGCCGCGCAGCTCATGCAGCTCGCGATAAGCCGTCGCCGGGAGCTGCTCGCTGATGCGAGCGGGGTGGCGCTCACCCGGTACCCGCCGGGGCTCATCTCCGCGCTCGAGAAGTTGGCGGGTGACAAGGCGGTTGTGCACCACGCCACCCGTGCCACCGCGCAGCTCTGGATCGAGTCGCCGCTCGAACGGGAACCAGACAAGGAAGGCAAGAAGGGCTCGTGGCTCAATCGCGCATTCGACACCCACCCGCCACTCGACGAGCGCATCGCCGCACTGAAGGCGATGTGAGCGCAGCGAAGGCGCGCCGACGCACCAGCGGTCGGGGCGCGTGTCTCGGCATCTCGATTCTCTCCCTCGCCATCATCGCGACTGCCTGTGGCGGAGGTGGTGGCGACAAGAAGGCGGCGGCGAAGACGAAGCAGTCGTCGACCACGAGCACGACGAAAGCACCGCCCATCGCGCCACTCACGGGTTTGGCCGATCCGACCGGAGCGGCGCAGACCCGCGCCGCGCTGATCATCAAGATCGAGAACACCCCACAGGCCCGACCCCAGACAGGGCTCGAGTCGGCCGACGTCGTCTACGAGGAAGTCGTCGACGGTGGCATCACCCGGTTCTTCACCGTCTTCAACTCCACGTTGCCCGAGACCGTCGGTCCTATCCGGTCGGTCCGACCAGTCGACGCGTCACTTGCAACCCAACTGGGTGGGTTGTTCGCCTACTCGGGGGGCATCCCCGAAGAGATCGATCGCATCGGAGCAGTTCCGAGCTTGATCCCGATCAGCGAGACCAAGGCCGGCGACGCGATGTTTCGCGACAGCTCACGTCAGGCTCCGCACAATCTCTACGGCCACCCCGAGAAGTTCTTCGCGTTCGGCGGTGCACCCGTCCCGCCGAAGCCGTTGTTCACCTATCTCAGCCCGGGACAGCCGTTCACCGGTGATCCCGTGGAGTCGTTCACCGTGGCCGTGTCGACAGACCGCGATTACAACCCGAGCTACACATGGGACGCGACCTCGGCCACATGGATGCGTTCGGTTCTCGGTCGCCCGTCGACCATGGAATCGGGTGCGCAAATTGCTCCGGCCAACGTCGTCGTGCAGTTCACCACCTACGACCCGGAGCCGGGAGCCTCTGGCGCGACCGGCATCGTGACCGGTACGGGTGAGGTCTGGGTCTTCACCGGCGGCAAGGTCGCGAAGGGAACCTGGACCCGCACCGACCCGTCTAAGCCTGCGACCTACGCCGACGCGGCAGGCAAGCCCATCAAGCTCGTGCCCGGCCGCACCTGGGTGGAGCTGGCCGCGTTCGGCGGCCAGACCCAGGTCGTAGCGCCGCCTCTGCCGCCGCCTCCACCGACCACGGTGACTCCGACCACCAAGGCGAAGAAGAAGGCCAACTAGCCCCCGGGTCGCCTTGTCGGGCCGATCAAGCCGGTTTCCGATCACGCCCGTGGGGTGCCGGCCGGTAGACTCAAGTCATGTCCGAGTCAGGCGAAACAGTTCGTGAGACCGGTACCGCCCGCGTGAAGCGGGGCCTCGCCGAGATGCTGCGGGGTGGCGTGATCATGGACGTGGTCACCCCTGAGCAGGCCAAGATCGCAGAAGACTCAGGCGCGGTGGCCGTCATGGCGCTCGAGCGGGTCCCGGCCGACATCCGCCGCGATGGCGGTGTGGCTCGCATGAGCGACCCGGCGATGATCGAGGGGATCCAGGCGACCGTCACGATTCCCGTAATGGCGAAGTGCCGGATCGGCCATTTCGCCGAGGCGCAGGTGCTCGAGTCGCTCGGCGTCGACTACATCGACGAGAGCGAGGTGCTCACCCCGGCCGACGAGGCGAACCACGTCGACAAGTGGGCTTTCACCACGCCATTTGTGTGTGGTGCCACGAACCTGGGCGAGGCGCTTCGACGCATCTCCGAAGGCGCGTGCATGATCCGCTCGAAGGGCGAGGCCGGCACTGGCAACATCGTGGAAGCAGTCCGGCACCTGCGCACGATCCTCGGTGAGATCCGTCGCCTCACCGTCACCGATGAGGCCGAGCTCTTCGCCGCGGCCAAAGACCATCGCGCGCCGATAGAGCTCGTGCGCGAAGTCGCGGCGCTCGGCGAGCTGCCCGTCCCGATGTTTTGCGCCGGTGGCATCGCCACCCCGGCTGACGCGTCCCTGGTCATGCAGCTCGGAGCGCAGGCCGTGTTCGTGGGTAGCGGGATCTTCAAGAGTGCCGAGCCGGCCATGATGGCGAAGGCGATTGTCGAGGCGACTACGCACTACCGCGACGCTTCGATCGTCGCCAAGGTCTCGACGAATCTTGGCAAGGCGATGCCCGGCGAGGAGATCTCCACCCTCGACGTGAAGCTCGCCGAGCGCGGCTGGTAACGAGAGCTCGACGATGCGTGAAGCGAGGCCTCCAGCCCATGAGAGCCGGCGTGCTGGCACTGCAAGGGGCGTTCCGCGCGCATAGTGAGATGCTCGACGCACTAGGAGTCGAGACGGTCGAGGTTCGCACCCCCGAGGACCTGAGCGGTGTCGAGATGCTGTTCTTTCCCGGCGGAGAATCGACAACGATGACGAAGCTCGTTGACTCGTCGGGGCTGCGGGTTCCGCTGGGAGAACGCATCGTGGCCGGGATGGCGGTCTTCGCCACCTGTGCCGGTCTGATACTGCTGGCCCGAGAGGTGCTCGGTGGTCGCGCCGACCAGGAGCCCCTCGCTCTGCTCGACGTGACGGTGCGCCGCAACGCCTACGGCCGTCAACGGGAGTCGTTCGAGGCGCCGCTCACGATCGCCGGGATCTCCGGCGGCGCCTTCCCTGGCGTCTTCATCCGGGCTCCGGTGCTCGAGGAGACGGGTTCCGCGGTTGACGTTCTCGCCACGCAAGGCGACCATCCGGTACTCGTTCGAAGCGGAGCCATCTGGGCCGCGACGTTCCATCCCGAGCTCTGCGGAGATCTTCGGCTCCATCAACGGTTCCTAGACGAAGTAGGGGGCAACTGATGTCAGGTCATTCCAAGTGGCACTCGATCAAGCATCAGAAAGGCGCGGCCGACGCGGCGCGCGGCAAGGTATTCGCCCGGCTGGCACGCCAGATCGAAGTCGCGGCGCGCACCGGCGGCGGCGACATCGAAGGCAACCCGACGCTGCGCGCGATGGTGCAGAAGGCGCGCGATTCCTCGATGCCGAAAGACAACATCGAACGGGCGATCAAGCGCGGGACCGGCGAGCTCGAAGGGGTCACCTACGAAGAGGTGAACTACGAGGGGTACGCGCCCCACGGCGTCGCCGTGTACGTCGAGGCGCTAACCGACAACCGCAACCGGAGCGGATCCGAGATCAAGAACATCTTCACCCGCAACGGCGGATCGCTCGCGGAGCCCGGCGCGGTAAGTTGGCAGTTCGAACGCAAGGGAATCATCATTCTCGATAAGTCGGGGGCGAGCGAAGACGACCTCATGCTTGCAGCGCTCGATGCCGGTGCCGACGACATCACCGACCATGGTGAGAGCTGGCAGGTCACGACTCCTGCCGCCGAACAGCACGCTGTGCGCACAGCGCTCGAAGCGGCCGGCTTCGCGGTCAACAGCGGCGATCTCACGATGCTGCCGACCACGACGATCGAGCTCGATGACATCTCGACTGCGAAGTCTGTGCTGCGGGTGATCGACGCGTTGGAAGAACATGACGATGTCCAGGCCGTCTACGCGAACTTCGACATCCCCGACGACATCCTCGCCTCGGCCTACGCGTGATGGGCGCCGACACAGCCTTCTTGGGTGGCTCTCGACGGGCCGGGTGGGTTCTGCGATAAGAGAACAGACATTCGTGTCGGTTCTCTTCCCCCGCGACCACCCAGCTCTGGTTGAAGCGCGAGCTGCGGTGGCTCCGTACCGACAGCAGTGATCTCTCCGGTTCGGCCCGCCCGCCTCCGGTCCGGTGTGAGGCATGATGCGGGGATGCAGGTATCGATGAGCGTCAACGGTGGCGCGCAGGATCACGACGTTGAACCGCGCACGCTCCTGGTCCAGTACCTCCGTGAGAACTGCGGCCTCACCGGCACGAAGGTGGGGTGCGACACCTCGAGCTGCGGGGCTTGCACGGTCCTCGCCGACGGCGAGTCCGTGAAGAGCTGCACGATGCTCGCGGTCCAGGCCGATGGGGCTGCGATCACCACGATCGAGGGCCTCGCCCCTGGTGCCGAGCTGCACCCCGTGCAGCAGGCGTTTCACGAGCATCACGGCCTCCAGTGCGGGTACTGCACCGCGGGGATGGTGATGGCGGTGGTCGGGTTCCTCGACGAGAACCCGAACCCCACGGAGAGGGAGGTCCGCCTCGGAATCGAAGGCAACCTCTGCCGCTGCACCGGTTACCAGAACATCGTCGATGCGGTGCTCGCGGCCGCGGCCGCGAAGTCGGGGGTCAGCTCATGATCCCCGCCGGGTTCGATTACGTCCGGGCCGGGTCGAGCGAAGAGGCCGTCGCGCTCCTCGCCGAGTACGGCGACGACGCGAAGCTGCTGGCCGGTGGCATGTCGCTGCTCCCGCTGATGAAGCTCCGCCTGGCGGTTCCCGCGGTGCTCGTCGACGTCGGTCGGGTCGAGGATCTGAGCTACGTGCGCGACGGCGGCGATCACGTCGCGATCGGCGCGCTCACCTGTCACCGTGATCTCGAGACGAGCGAGCTCCTTGCCGCGGAGTGCGGTGTGCTGCGTTCCGTGGCGGCCGAGGTCGGCGACAACCAGGTCCGTCACCGCGGCACGATCGGCGGCTCGGTCGCCCACGGCGATCCGGCGTCCGACCTCCCCGCGGTGCTGCTGGCGCTCGACGCTACGTTCGTCGCCCAGGGCCCGGCCGGCTCGCGCGACATCGCGTCGGACGCGTTCTTCGAGGGGTTCCTCGAGACTGCGCTCGCGCCAGACGAGTTGCTGACCGAGATCCGGGTCCCGAAGACGGGCGCGGGTGGTTTCGCGTACGAGAAGTTCAATCGCCGGGCTCAGGACTGGGCGATCGTTGGTGCGCTCGTGACTCGCGTGGGCGACGCGACGAACGTCGCGCTGGTGAACATGGGCACCACACCCTTGCGGGCCCGGGGTGTGGAAGCGGCGCTCGTGTCCGGCGCGACCGCGTCCGACGCGGCAGCGCTTGCCGCCGACGGTACAGAGCCCTCGGGTGATCTCAACGCCAGTCCGGAGTACCGCGAGCACCTGGCCCGGGTCCTGGTCCGACGTGCGATCGAAGCCGTCTCAGGGTGACTGTCGCGGTCGCGATCCTCGCGGCCGGGAGCGGCACGCGCTTCGCCGAGAAGGGTTCGGGCCCGAAGCCGTTGGCGCAGTTACGTGGACGTCCGCTGGTCTCGTGGGCGTTGGGGGCGGCCGTGGGCTCTGGACTACGCCCGATCGTGCTCGTCGTCGGCCACGAAGGCGGTCGCGTCGCCCGTCAGGCCTCGGCCGCGGTGATCGTGACCCAGGCGAGCGGTTGGCGACGTGGCATCGCGCACAGCCTGCGCGCCGCCATCGATCTCCTCGAAGGCTGGAAGCAGGTCGACGCGGTTTGCGTGGGTCTGGCCGACCAACCGAAGGTGGGCGCCGAGGCGTACCGGCGGTTGAGCGCCGCGTACGATGCGGGCGCAACGCTCGCGGCAGCCACCTACGCCGGCAAGCGGGCGAACCCGGTGCTCATCAGCCGATCGCTCTGGCCGCAGGCCCGCGAGTTGCAAGGCGACGAAGGGGCCCGACAACTTATGCGTACGCACCCGGTTGTCGACGTCGAATGCGGCGACACTGGAGATCCAGTCGACGTCGACACCGCCGAGGCGCTCGCCGCGCTCGAGAAGGAGCACTGATGGAGATCTTCGAAGAGTTTCGGGTCCCCCTGCCGGTCGACGAAGCGTGGCGTCTGCTGCTCGACATCGAACGCATCGCGCCCTGCATGCCAGGAGCGCAGCTCCAGGAGATCGAGGGCGACGAGTATCGCGGTGTCGTCAAGGTCAAGGTGGGTCCGATCACCGCGCAGTACAAGGGCACCGCGAAGCTCGAGTCGACCGATGATGCTTCCCACACCGCGGTGATCGTGGCGTCGGGGCGCGACACGCGTGGGCAGGGCAACGCATCGGCGACCGTGCAGCTGTCATTGATCGCCGAGGGCGGCCAGACGTTGGTCAGCGTCGAGACGGATCTCTCGATCACCGGCAAGGTCGCACAGTTCGGCCGTGGCGTTCTCAACGATGTGTCCGGCAAGCTGCTCGGTCAGTTCGTCGAGAACCTTGAGCGTGACGTCCTCTCGCGCGGGACCCCGACGGAGCCCGTGCCCGAACCCGCCGTGGCGCCGGCGTCGATCGCCGAGTCCTCCGACCGGGCCCGGGCGGCGAGCAACGGGTCGGCACCGTCGGAGGTCAGCGAGATCCGTCGGATCGACGCCCCCGAGGCTGCACCGGTCGACCTGCTCGCGGTCAGTGGCCGGTCGGTGGGTAAGCGGCTGTTGCCCATCGGCGGTGTCCTGCTCCTGCTGCTCGTGCTCCTGGGTATCCGGAGGAGCCGGAGGAACCGGAGCCGCGAAGGTTCGTAGCGGGAGCGCGGAGGCGGAGTCGACCATCCATCGAGCCAGGAGGCGCGCCTCCTAGGATCGAACCGGTGTTCGATCTCGACGGTTCCGTGCTGGGCATCGACCCGGGCCTTTCACGCTGCGGGTACGGCGTGGTGCGGCTCGGCGCGGGTCGCAAGGCCGAGGCGCTCGCGTGCGGCGTCATTCGCACCCCGCCGTCGGATCCGCTTCCGCAACGCCTCGCTTCGCTCGCGATCGAGCTCGAGCAACTGATCGACGAGGTCCGGCCGGCCGCGGTGTCGGTCGAGCGGGTCTTGTTCCAGGCGAACGCCCGCACCGCGATGTCGGTTGGGCAGGCGAGCGGCTTGGCGCTCGCGACCGCCGCCCGGATGGGCATCCCGGTCACGCAGTACAGCCCGAACGAGGTGAAGCTTGCCGTCACCGGCGACGGTGCCGCCGACAAGGCCCAGGTGCAGGCGATGGTCGCCCGATTGCTCCGGCTCGACGAACCGCCGCGCCCGCCTGATGCCGCCGACGCGCTCGCGCTCGCGCTGTGCCACCTGTGGCGGATCCCATTGAGCGGGGCCGTGGCATCGACGCCCGGCGTCGGTGGTGCGGGCGGTTTCGAGCGCGCGGTCGCCGCCGCGGTCGCGAAGGACACCCGCGCGTGATCGGGCTCCCGTGATCGGTTCGGTGCGCGGCACGGTGATAGAGCGGTCGGTCGCGGGCGAGGTCCTCGTCGAGGTCGGTGGCGTCGGTTACCGGGTGCTGGTGCCGTCGGGTGCGGTGCCGGCGCTCGCACCTGGCGGTCCTGCGTTCCTCTTCACCCACCTGCACGTGCGCGAAGACGCCATGGTGCTCTTCGGCTTTCCGACGCGCGACGAGCGAGACACCTTCGAGATCCTGATCGGCGCGAGCGGGGTCGGCCCGAAGCTCGGGCTGGCGATGCTCTCCGTCCACTCTCCGAGCGCGCTGCGGCGCGTGCTGCTCGACGGCGACATCGACGCGCTCACGCTCGTCCCAGGGGTGGGGAAGCGCACCGCGCAGAAGCTCATGGTGCTGTTGACGTCGCGTCTCGACGTACCCGATGTCGATCTGGCCGATGTCGAGAGCGGACCCCCGACGGCGCGGGCCGAGGTCAGAGCCGCGCTCACCGAGCTCGGGTACGGGCCCGAGGAGATTCGCGCCGCGCTCGCCGGCCTCCCCGACGACCAGCCGGCCGAGAGCCTGCTCCGGGCCGCGCTCAAGCAACTCGCGGTGCGCACATGAGCCCAAGCGGAGATCCAAACACCCCCGCAGGAAAGGGAGCCGTCGAGCGATCCGGGAGTGCAGCCGCAGCGAACCGCGGTGCAGGTCGCGAGGAGCTGCTCACGGCTTCCGCGGATCCGATCGAAGCGGCCGAGGAGACGACGCTCCGTCCTCGTTCTCTGGAGGAGTTCGTCGGTCAGCCGCGTCTGAAGGAGCACCTCGAGATCCTCCTTGGCGCGGCGCGCCAGCGTCATCAGGCCGTCGACCACCTTCTCTTCGCCGGGCCGCCGGGCCTCGGCAAGACGTCGCTCGCCGGAATCGTCGCGAGCGAGATGCAGGTTGCGCTGCGGGTCACGAGCGGACCCGCGCTCGAACGTGCCGGCGATCTCGCCGCGATCCTGACCAACCTCGACGACGGCGACGTGCTCTTCATCGACGAGATCCACCGGCTCCCGCGAGCGGTCGAGGAAGTCCTGTACCCGGCGATGGAGGATTTTCAGCTCGACATCGTGATCGGCAAAGGCCCGTCGGCGCGCTCGTTGCGACTCGACCTCCCGCGCTTCACGCTCGTCGGAGCGACCACGCGCACCGGTCTGATCACCGGACCGTTGCGGGACAGGTTCGGGTTCGTCGCCCGCCTCGATTACTACGACCCCGCCGATCTGGTCGCCATCATCGACCGCGCTGCCCGCATCCTCGGGGTCCCGCTCGCTCGCGAGGGTGCCGAGGAGATGGCGCGCCGGGCCCGTGGGACCCCCCGGATCGCGAACCGGCTCCTGAAGCGCGTGCGCGACTACGCCGAGGTGCGGGCCGATGGAACCGTGACCGCCACGGTCGCGCGCGACGCCCTGGTGCTGTTCGAGGTCGACGAACGGGGTCTCGACAAGCTCGACCGGGCGATCCTTGCAGTGCTTTGCCGGGCGAACGGTCGACCCATCGGGCTGACCACTCTGGCGGTGTCGGTGGGGGAGGAACCCGAGACAGTCGAAGACGTCTACGAGCCGTACCTGCTCAAGGAGGGTCTGATCGAGCGGACCCCCCGAGGCCGTCGAGCCACGGTGGCGGCATACACGCACCTCGGAATCTCGGCTCCGCCCGAGGGTCCCGAGATGCCGTTGTTCGGCTAGCGTCTGCACCCGCATGACCGCAGCGCTCATCTACCTGGCGATCCTCGTTGTCGCCTTCTTCTTCCTTATCGTGCTGCCCCAGCGGCGCCGGATGTCGGCCCATCGCGTCCTCGTCGACGCCATGGATGTCGGCGACGAGATCGTCACGACCTCGGGGATCCACGGCGTCGTCCGTGAGATCGGTGAGGCGACGCTGGAGCTCGAGATCGCACCCGGTGTGGTCGTGACACTCGCGCGCGGCGCGGTCGCGCAGCGACGACCCGCGGATCCGGGCCCCGATGTCGACCTCGTCGACGAAGACGCCCCAACGCTCGATGCGCCGGCTCTCGATGCGCCTGCCGTCGAGCCCCGACCCGCCGACTGATTTCCGTGCGTCGAAACGTCTGGTACCTGGCAGTCACGCTCGTTGTCGTCTTCGGTGCGTTTGCCGCGACCCTCATTTCGGGCACAACCCCAATCCTCGGCCTCGACCTGCAGGGTGGAATCTCGGTCACGCTCAACCCGGTCAAGGGCACCAAGAGCGCCTCGCTCGACCAGGCGCTCGAGATCATCCGGAATCGGGTCGACGGTCTAGGTGTATCCGAGCCCGAGATCAGCCGACAGGGCAACACGATCGTCGTCAACCTCCCCGGGGTGAAGGACCGTGCCAAGGCGGAGCGCATCATTGGTCGGACCGCCGAGCTGCGGTTCCGACCGGTACTGGCCACGATCCCGCCCTACAACCCGACGGCCACCACGACCACGACGAAAGGCGTGCCCGGAGGGGCGACGACGTCGACCACCGTGCCCAGGAGCGACGGATCCGACGTCCCGACGACGACTCCGGCCGCGGACAAGGCCGACGCGACGGTGATCCTGCCGGGACGCAAGAAGAACAACAAGGTCACCGAGCGCTACCAGCTCGGTCCGACCGAGCTGACCGGCAAAGCGATCAGCGGGGCGAAGTCGCAGTTCCAGAACAGCGTCTGGGGAGTGAACGTCGACTTCACCGCCAGCGGCGGATCCCAGTGGGACGTGCTGGGTCAGAAGAACTTCAAGAAGCAGGTCGCGATCGTGCTCGACGGCGTGGTCCAGAGCGCACCGGTGATCCAGGGCAACAACCCTTCGTTCCAGTCGTTCGGCGGCAAGGCCACGATCTCGGGGAGCTTCTCCGAGTCGGAGGCGAAGGAGCTCGCCCTCGTTCTGCGCTACGGCTCGCTTCCGGTGAAGTTCGATGCCAAGAACCAGAAGGTCGAGAGCGTGTCGCCGTCACTCGGCAAGGACCAGCTCCAGGCGGGTATCGCCTCGGGCATCATCGGTCTGATCCTCGTCGCGCTCTACATG
>JANYLB010000049.1 GCA_025363815.1 Actinomycetes bacterium | reverse complement strand
CGGCCGCCGCGGCGCAGCGAGTCCGGGGCGAGTTCGTGCCCCGCGACGGCGACCGGGTCGCGGTGATGGGTCGTTGGGTCATCGACTGTGGCCACCCCGACTTCTCCGCCGAGCTCCACCCGATCACTTTCATGGCGTTTGGGCGTACCGAGAACAACAAGACCGTCGTGCATGCACTCGCGAACCCATTTCGGGTGTCGCAGAAGTACACCCCGGACCCGGCCAGTGCGGGCAGCGTCTCCGACACAACGCGTTTCCAAGATCCGTCGGTCAAGCCCTATCCACCGTTCTTCGTCGACGAGGTGCTCCGACTCCTCGGTGTGGGCCAGCCGGCGACGGATCACCTGCGTGCGCCTGTCCTCGTCGAGGCGACGTATCCAAGGCCGACGCCGTTCAGCGTCTGCGCACCGTCAGGTGTCTCGACCGCTCACCTGAAGGTCGCGTCGCGCTTTGTTGTACGTCCTGGTGTGAGCGTCAACTTCACGGCCGACAGAGGCACCGGCTGCGCCAGCTTCTCCACTTCCGTCGGCCCCGCGTACACCGCGGCCAATCTCGCAGCACGCTCCTGCGATATGCCGTGGGACTGGCTCAACCAGCAGGCCGCCGAAGCTGCCGGGGTCTCATCTCTCGACGTCCGACAGATCATCAAATCGAAGATCCCTCAGGCCTTCTGGCCTGCAGTTGACCGAACCCCGAGCGCGGTTTGCTTTGACCCGCTCTCCGCTCCGAGCGCCGGTCAGGCTCGCGCCTGGAACCCCGTTCAGATCCGTGCCGATCAGCCATTTCCCTTCTATGGCGTCATCGAAGTCGGCTGGCGCTGAAGCGAGGGACCAGGAGGCGCTGATTCCCGCTGCTCGGCGCTCCCGCGGCCATCGGCGATCAGGCAGGTGCGTGTCGAATGCCGCCATGCATGGTGGTGCGATCGAGTGCGGTGAGTTGGAGGAAGCGGAACCACAGCCACCGAAGGTCGCGGTTCTGACCGGAAGGCTCCGACGGCACCTGGCGGGATACGAGGACGGCGGCGGTCGTGACGACGATCGCAACCATCACGCCAAGCGACCAACCGACGATCACATCAGTCGGCCAATGCACCCCGAGAACGAGACGGCTGATACCGATCCCGAAAACGGCTGAGGCAGCGAGGCCAACGGTCACCACTCGGGCGACGGGCCGACGAAGGAGAACGACTGCGACGACGAGCGCCAAGGCGATGAAGAGCGCGGCGCTATTCGTCGAGTGCCCCGACGGAAACGATGCCTCGGTCTCGGCTACGAGCCGAATGGGCGTCGGCGGACGCGTTCGACCGACCAGCTGTTTCCCCACAGCAGCACAGAAGCCGGCGACAGCGAGCGCAATCCCTGGCGCACAAGCCAAGAGGAGGGGCGTGCCCTTGAACCAGAGAAACGCTCCGCCAAGAAGTGCCAACGGTATGAGAACCGCGATGCTGCCGAAGTTGGTGACCAGCTTCGCGGCTTCGATGAGCGAGCCGGTCCGGTGTGAAGCGAAGAAGTGGAGGTTCGCTGCGTCCTGGACTTCCAGACCGTTGCGCGCGATCACGTCTTCGGAAACGGCAGTGAAGACTGCACTGACAGCAGCGAGCGCCGCGGCCGCGAACGCCAACGCGATCATTCCTGTCGAGGTGATCCGCAATCGATCGCGGATCCATGTTGAGAGACCGACGATCCATTCGGCGGCAGGCTCAACCCTCGTGATCTGTCTCCGCCAGCCGGTGTTCGTCAATTCGAGCCCTCCGGGGGGTTTCCCGCCAATGTCGCAAGGATCAAGGATAGCGGCGTCGTTTTACCGGCTGGCGGCGCCGAGGTCCACCAGGACCGAGACGATTGGCATGTCGAACCTGGCCTGAACCCGCTTGCGCATCGAGCTGCCAGCGGTCCGGATGCGGAGACCGGTCAGCCCGGAGATTTGATTACGTGGCAGATTTCCCGGGGCAGGCAGGCCGCAGGATCGAGCGCGTGTCCGCGTGTCGCGAGGTCGCGAAGATCGGTGCGCAGCGCTTCGAGGTCGGCGATACGGACGGTCAGCGCGGCCCCACGATCCTCGATGAGGTCGAGCACATAGGCACATGGCGGCTCGCCCCTCTCGCGAAACGCGATCACCTCGCGGATCTCGCCGAGGGTGAGCCCGACCGCTTGCGAGGCACGGGTGAACGTGAGGCGGTCGAATACTGCAGAGTCGTAGGACCGGTAGCCGTTGGGCTCCCGTGTGGCGGGAGGGAGGATTCCGACGTGCTCGTAGTAACGAATGGTCTTCACCGAGACGTCGGCACGACGGGCAACTTCCCCGATGCGCATAGGGGCGGATCATATCCCTTGACTCTCCTCTACAGGGCAGGGTTTATGGTCATGGGGTGGAGATCACGGTGCAATACTTCGAGGGTTGCCCGAATGTCGGGATCATGCGGGAGAGACTCGCGGCTGCGGGCATCGACTCCGACCGCGTGAAGCTGGTGGAGGCGAGCTCGCCCGAAGTCGCCGCGACGATCGGCTTTCGTGGGTCACCGACGGTCCTCGTGAACGACGAAGACCCCTTCGCCGGGGAATCGGCACCGCCCGGCTACGCGTGCCGCGTGTATCGCACCGAGGTTGGTCTTGAGGGTGCGCCGTCGGTCTCGCAGCTCGTCGCAGCTATCGGCCGGTGAAGACCATGGCGCAAGGTGCCGACGCAAACGTCGTCTCGATCAGACACCTCCGGCACAACCGCCACAACGCAGGCGGTGGGACCGGATCCTACCGTGACGGTCTGACTTTCGGCCCGGCGAGTTGTGGATGACGGGCGCTTGAGCGTGCGACGACCCGAACCAAACTTGCTCCACCCGCTCGAGCGGCCCGTGGGTCTTCATTCCTCCTGCCCGGCGTGAAGTTCGCACTCGCCCATGAGCGCGAAGTGGGTTGCGTGAAGCACGAACCCGAACTGCTCGCGGAGCCGTAGAGCCAGTTCGTCGAGAGCGCCGATCGGGATGTCGGAAACGCGGCCGCACGTCTCACAAACAACGTGAGGGTGCGCGTTGGCGAGATGATGGATCGGGGGTGCATGCCCGCGATGCACGTGCTCGACGACACCCCAGAGCTCGAGTGATTCGAGCGTCCGGTAGATGGTCGACAGGTGGATCTCGGGGTGCGTCATCTGTACGCGTGCAGCGATGTCTTCGACCGTCAGGTGGTCATCGGTCGCTGAGAGCAGCTCGATGATCGCTCGTCGTGATGTGGTGATCCGTTCACCTTTGGCACGCAAGCGGGCAAGCAACGCGCCTGCTCGGTCGTCATGTGCAAGTGCTGCATCGCGCTCGAGCATCGCATCCCCCAGAGGTCGCATGTTCATACGCAGCTGCTCCGCGCGCTAGATGCCTGTTGCGAGAAGATCGGAAATGCGAACAATTCGCAATTATCGAGAACGCTGGACCACGACGCGCGCGTTCGTCTTCAATGACGAGACCGAGGTTTTTCGCGCGTTCGGTCATCCGGGTTGCATGTCGCGAACGAACGTTAGATGCCGACAAGGAGGAGACCATCGTGGAGCCAGTCAGCCGACGAGGATTCATCGTGCGTACGTCTGTGGCCGCTGCGGCCGCCGGCGCGGCGATTGCACTACCTGAGACCGCAGCGGGCGCGAGCGAGCGCGAGGCAAGGCTTCCGAAAGACGCCGAGCTCGACGAAACCGTCGTTGCGCATCTGAAAGATCTTCACAACGGAAAAATTGCGGTCTTCGCGGGTGACCGCGAGATCGTCATCACCGACAAGCGCCTCGCTGCGCTCCTGTTCAAGGCCACGCGCTGAGCGCATGGCCCTCCCCGATCGTGAGGTGACCGACCATGTCGTCCCATCGTGAAGCACCGGAGATCTCGAAGGATCCTGTAGCCGACAGCACAGATGTCTACGCGTTCGTCAGTCCAGACCGCCCTGACACCGTCACGCTGATTGCGAACTACGTGCCGCTCCAGGCACCGGCAGCCGGTCCGAACTTCTTCGAGTTCGGTGACGATGTCCTGTACGAGATCCACATCGACAACAACGGAGACGGACGGGCGGAGATCACATACCAGTTCCGGTTCCGCAATGTGAACCAGGTCGGAAACACCTTCCTCTACAACGTCGGGCCAATCCAATCTCTCGATAGCTCGAACTGGAACCGGCGACAGTTCTATTCGGTGTCGCGCGTCGATCGGAACCGTGGTTTCCCGGGAACCGAGGAGCTCGCGATCAGGCCCAGGGAGCTCGCGCGAGATCTCTCGTGTCCGCCGTGCAACATCGGTCCGCTCTCTACGCCCGACTACGCCGCCCTCGTCGACGAGGCGCTTTACGACCTGCCGGATGGCGCGAAGGTGTTCGCGGGCCAGCGCGCCGAAGGTTTCTACGTCGATCTCGGCGCGGTCTTCGACCTCGCGGATCTCCGTCCGTTCCAGCAGTTGCACACACAGTTCGGTCTCAACATCCCGGAGTTGACCCGACCGGCTAAGGGTGTGAACGCAACGCAAGCCGTCAACGTGCATTCGATCGCGCTGCAGATCCCGAAGGCTCAGCTCACCGCTGGAGGCGCTCCCGGAACCGACCCCAAGAGCCCCACATCTGTGATCGGCGTTTGGACCACTGCGAAGCGCCAGAAGGTTCGTTTGTACGCCGGCCACGATGGCACGACCACCGAAGCCGGCCCGTACGTGCAGGTCTCGCGGCTTGGAAACCCGCTCTTCAATGAGGTGTTGGTTCCGCTGGAGCGCAAGGACTACTGGAACACGCAACGGCCCTACAAGGACGCGCAGTTCGCAACCGGCGTCCAATTTCCCGAGTTGGCAAAGCTGTTGCCGGCCCTATACCCCGGCGTGTTTCCGAACCTCGCGGCGCTGAACGCTTCGGGCAAGCCCCGGGCCGATCTACAGGCGATCCTGCTCAGCGGAATCCCTTCGGGCATCGTGGCGGGATTCCAGAACTTCGGAGGAATGGTCCTGGCCGATCTGCTCCGTCTCAACGTGGCGATCCCACCGACCACCCGTCCGAACAACATCGGCCTGATTGCCGGCGATCCGGCCGGATTCCCGAATGGTCGGCGTGTGTTCGACGACGTCTTCACGATTGAGTTGCGTGCGATCGCAGGGGCGACGTACCCGCTGGTCGACAAGACATTCACTCCCGACGCGGCCGCGAGCGCGGTGACCGACGGGTTGACTTCGAGCGACACCGATCAGACTGTCGACGGAACGGTCCAGTACATCGATGCGTTCCCCTATCTCGGGACTCCGCACAGCGGATACGACGTCCCGTCGGCGGCCACGGCGTGAGCGAGGCGCCACAGCCGCCCAGCCGGGAGGGCAGTGTCGTGATGGACATCGGCGGCGACACCGGCGCGCTCGTCGTCTACACGCCAGAGATCCTCGCCGGTGCGGAGATAGAGATCGCCCGCCGCGGCGAAGCCACCACATTCGTCCACACGGAAGTACGAGAACGTCGCCTTCCGCAAGGTTCGCTCTTCGCCGGAGTGTTCCCGGGCGTGCCGGCTGGTGATTACTCGCTGCTCGCGGTTGCATCACTACCGTCGGTCGACTTCTCGGTTGCAGGTGGGCAAGTCAGTGAGATCACCTGGGCGTGAGCACCGTGATCCGATCCGTCGGCCAGAAGCGAACACATGGCAAAGCAAGCAGCTCGGTTGGCCGAGGCGGGTCCGGGAGGGGAAGCAATGCGTTTCGGGGAGTCACGTGGACTCGCCGTCGGGAGCCGAGTGCGCCTGACCGCCGCTGTGGTGTGCATGAGCGCGGTCGGGCTTGCCGCTTGCGGAAGCGGCTTCAGCTCGGAGTCGGCGGGCGCTGGTGGTGTCGGGGCCGAGAAGCTCCAGGTGGTGACCACGGTGTCGCCGATCACGAGCATCGTCTCGAACATCGGCGGTGAGTTCGTGCACGTCACCGGTGTGATACCCGAGGGTGCCGACTCACACACGTTTGAACCTCCGCCGAGCACGGCGGAGACGCTGTCGAAGGCCGACATCGTATTCGTCAACGGTCTGAAGCTCGAAGATCCGACCAAGGATCTCGCCGGCCAGAACTTGAACGCGCACGGCGAGGTCGTCGAGCTCGGCACGAAGACGATCACGAAAGGCCAGTACATCTACGACTTCTCGTTCCCGAAGTCGGGCGGAAAACCCAACCCGCACCTGTGGACGAACCCGCCATACGCGAAGGCGTACGCCCGTATCGCCGCCGACACCTTCAAGCGGCGTGACCCGGAGCACGGCGCAGGCTACGAGGCGAACTACAGGAAGTTTGCGGCGCAGGCCGACCAGCTCGACCAGGCGATGGTCAGAGCGACGGCATCGATGTCGGCCAAGCAGCGAGAGCTACTGACGTACCACGATGCCTACGCGTACTTCGGGTTGCACTACGGCTGGAAGATCATCGGCGCGATCCAAGTCTCGAGCTTCGAAGATCCGACGCCGAAGGAGGTTGCCGATCTGATCGTCCAGGTGAAGAAGGAGGGCGTTGAGGCAATCTTCGGATCGGAGGTCTTCCCGAGCCCTGTCCTCGCGCAGATCGGTAAGGAAGCCGGCGTGCGCTATGTCGACAAGCTCCGCGATGACGATCTCCCGGGCGTACCCGGCGACAGGAGCCACTCATGGCTCGGTCTCATGAAATTCGACTACGTGACGATGGTTTCTAACCTCGGTGGGGACGCGTCGACGCTCGAGGCAATCAACGTCGACGCGAGCGCCGACCGAGCCGACTACCCGCAATGACGCAGGAGCGTCGGACGCTGATCGAGCTCGATCGAGTCACATGCGCGTACGGCCGCCGACCAGTTTTGTCGAATGCGACGTTGGCAGTGCGGGTCGGTGACTTCAGTGGCATCGTCGGCCCTTCCGGGTCGGGCAAGACGACGTTGCTGCGGGCGCTGCTCGGCTCCGTGCAACCAATCGCGGGCTCGGTGCGACGCGAACGGGGCGTGACTCTCGGCTATGTGCCACAGGTCGAGACGGTCAACTGGGATTTCCCCGTAACCGTCTCCGAGGTGGTGATCATGGCCCGCACCCGGGGTCGGATCCTTCCCTGGGCATCCCGCAACGAACGCGACGACGTCGAGGAAGTTCTCGATCGGCTCGGCATCGCCGGTCTCGGCCGCCGTCACATTCGCGAGCTCTCCGGCGGTCAGCAGCAGCGGGTATTCATCGCCCGGGCTCTGCTGGCCAAACCCGATCTCTTGCTCCTCGATGAGCCGACATCAGGGGTCGATGTACGTACCCGCCACGAAGTGCTGCATCTCCTCGGCGACCTCAATGCTGAGGGCCTTGCGATCGTCTTGACCACGCACGATCTCAATGGGATCGCCTCCCACCTGCCGCACCTCGTCTGCCTCAACACCGAGATCATCGCCGAAGGCGAGCCCCGCCGTGTCCTCACCTCCGACGTTCTCGAACGCACCTACGGCGAACCGATGGACGTCCTTGAACACGGTGGGATGCAGATCATCATCGACCGCTACGAGCACAACGTCATTCCGATCCGAAGGAGCGCGTCATGACGGTGAGTCGTCTGCTCGAGCCCTACAAGTTCGAGTTCTTCTTCCACGGTGTGATCGTCGCCACCCTCGCCGGTGGACTCTGCGGACTGATCGGCGTGTACGTCGTCTTACGGGGCATGAGCTACATAGGCCACGGACTCTCCCACGCGATCTTCGGTGGTGCCGCCGCGAGTGCAGTCCTCGGGCTCAACTTCTACGTGGGTGCGGGGATCTGGGGCTTCGCATCCGCGCTCATGATCGGACGAGTCACGCGCCGCCGACTCATCGGCTCTGACGCGGCTATCGGAGTGATCACCACAGCTTCCTTCGCTCTCGGCCTAGCGCTGATCGGCCTCTTCGGCAGCGCAAGCAAGAGCATCGACGCGACCCTCTTCGGTAGCATCCTCGGAATCTCGACGACCGAAGTCTGGGTCGTTGTGGGTGTGACCGCGGGGGCGGGGCTCGTTGTGTTCTTCCGCTACCGATCTCTGCTCTTCACGACATTCGACGCCGAGGTAGCCGAAGTGTCCGGCGTGAACACGGCCCGGGTCGACGCGCTCCTCATGCTCGTTCTCGCGGGATCGATCCTTGCGACGATGCAGGTCCTCGGGGTGATACTCATCGCGGCGACGCTCGTGATCCCTGCCGTGATCGCACGAATGTTCACAAACTCGTTCTCGCGCATGCTCTGGCTCTCCACCATCATCGGCACGGCCTGCGGGTTCGTTGGCATGAACCTCAGCTATCAGCTGGACATCTCGTCGGGCGCGACGATCGTGCTGGTCGGCGCCGCTCTCTTTCTCGTCGTCTTCTTGATCACCGGGCCGGCAGGGCTTCGCCGCCTCGCCGCCACCGATGCCCACGCGCCGTCATGAGGCGGCCTCGCACACCGGCCGCAAGTTCTCGACAGATGCTCAGCCGTGGCCGGCGACCGGATGGGGGAGATATGGCTCCTCGAGCCGCTTGATCTCGTCGGCGGTGAGGCGGAGCTGCTCGGCCGCGATCGCATCTTCGAGGTGATGTGACTTGGTTGCCCCGATGATCGGCGCGGTCACGCCGGGCTTCTGGAGCAACCACGCGAGTGCGACCTGTGCGGATGCGACTCCGCGTTCGCCTGCGACCTCCACAACGCGGTCGACGACATCGAAGTCGGTCGGCTGGTTGTAGAGAAAATCGGTGAACGCGTCGGTCTCGGAACGCGTCGTGCGCCGCTCACCCTCGCGGGTCCGGTTGCCGGCCAGCACGCCCCTTGCCAATGGGCTCCAGGGGATGACCCCGACGCCCTGGTCGATGCACTGCGGGATCATCTCCCGCTCCTCCTCGCGGTAGATGAGGTTATAGTGGTTCTGCATCGCCACAAACCGCGTCGTTCCTGCCCGGTCGGCGGTGGCCTGCGCCTTCGCGAACTGCCACGCGAACATGCTGCTCGCGCCGATGTAGCGGGCCTTGCCGGACTTGACGACGTCGTCAAGCGCATCCATCGTCTCCTCGATCGGCGTCGCCGGATCCCAGCGGTGGATCTGGTACAGGTCGACGTAGTCCATCCCGAGGCGCTGCAGCGAGGCGTCGATCGAGGCCATCACATGCTTGCGGGAGAGGCCATAGCCGTTCTCGCCGGGCATCGTCTTGCCGTGCACCTTCGTCGCGATCACGAGCTCCTCGCGAGAGAGAAGCTTCGGCAGGATGCGGCCGGTGATGACCTCGCTCGCGCCGCCGTTGTAGACGTCGGCAGTGTCGAAGAACGTGATCCCGCCCTCGACCGCGCGTCGGATGATCGGTTCCGCGTCGGCCTCCGGCAGCGCCCACGGTCGCTCCGGGTGGGCGCCGAAGCTCATCATCCCGAGGCAGACGCGCGAAACGCGCAGGCCCGTGTTGCCGAGGTTCACGTAGCGCAATGGGATGCCTCCTGTCCGATGGCCGGTTAGCCGGTTCGCTGAAGTCTAGGAGACTGGGACGCCGGTCGCAGTACCCGCCTGCGCGGGATATGGCCGCACATCCGCGAGAGGCGGCAAGCGCGGTCGGGGGTCCGTGGAGGTGCGGCGGCAGGTGCGTGCAGTTGATGTCGATGTCAGCGCTGCCTGGCGGATAGCGCTCACGCTCGGAGAGTCCTCATCCACCGGGTTCGTATCGAGCCAACGCCAGAACCGGAAGAGTCGTGAGAAGATGGAGGTCAGTCTGAAGGAAACGGCCCCTCGTGGGGCCGCTTCTCGGAGACGATATGACGTGTTTCCTGGTGTTGCGGCGATGGAACTAAACGGGGCACTTTCCAACCCTCGAGCGCTACTTGAGGTCTCGGGGGTGGTGGCGCTACATGCGAGGCTCGTTGCCAAGGCGGTTCTATCGCCACGGAAGCCGCGGGCTATCCCCGAAGGCGTGCCACCGGTTCTTCGGCTTGTCACGCGTGTGCTCGAGGCGGCCGGCGGCCCGATGACCATCGGCGAGGTTCATGCCGCTGCCGAACGGCTTGCTGGGCGGTGGTTGCGGCGGGCGTCGGTGAAGGGAATGTTGGCGGCGGGGACGGTTGGGTCCTCGCCGCGGTTCCGGCGAGT
>JANYLB010000025.1 GCA_025363815.1 Actinomycetes bacterium | reverse complement strand
CAGCGACGCGGCCGGCCACGAACTTCACCAGCGGCGAGTAGTGCAGGATGAGGCGCTCGCGCGCTTCCTTGGTGCCGCTCCCCTTGTAGTCGCGCCAGAACTCGGCGACCATCTCGGCGGCTTCTCGCGCCGCGGTGTCAGTCATCGGATCATCAGGCACGTGGATGCGTCTCGTCGTAGACCGCGCGGAGCCGGTCGGTGGTCAGGTGGGTATACACCTGGGTGGTTGCCAGGTCAGTGTGACCAAGCAGCTCCTGCACCACCCGGAGATCGGCTCCCCCTTCGAGCAGGTGCGTGGCGAACGCGTGACGCAGCACATGGGGATGCAGCGTACGACCGTCGGGCAACGGGTACCGGGCGAGGATCCGCCTCGCATCTCGGGGCGTGAGCGGACGACCACGGCCATTGAGGAAGACGATGTCGGCCGGGCTCTCCGGCGCGACAAGCTCCGAGCGACCCAGCTCCAGATACTCGCTGAGGGCGACCAGAGCCGGCTCACCCAGAGGAACGCGGCGCACCTTCGACCCCTTGCCGAGCACCGTGAGCGCGCCTCTGACCTGATCGCAACCCTCGAACGTGAGGCCGCAGCATTCGGCGATGCGCAGGCCTGCTCCGTAGAGGATCTCCATCACCGCGAGATCACGGCGCGCGAGCGCGCCGGCCCGGGGATCGCCCGAAGCAGCATCGGGCAAGGTCGCGGCCGCGGCTTCGAGCATGGCGTTCGCCTCCTCCGCACGCGGGACACGAGGGAGGCGAGCCGAACCCTTCGGCGCTCGCAACGACCGGCCGGGATCGGTCTCGACAACGCCGTGACGGCGGAGAAACCGGAGGTACGAACGCAACGCCGCGGCCTTGCGCGCGATCGAGCGTTTCGCGAAACCCCGCGTCGTGAGGTACGCGAGATAGCGACGGAGCGTCGCGTGGTCGAGCGACACGGGATCAGTGCAGCCCCCGCGGTCGGCCCAGGCGACGAACTGGCGGATGTCGCGTGAGTAGGCATCGCGGGTATTCACGCTCGACGCGGTGAGCGACGCGACGTACCCGTCGATCTCCCAGGTCTGGGTGGTGGCGCTCATAGCCGTACCCCCGCTCCGGGCACGGAGCCGCTTGCAGATCGCATCGCCCGCCGTCCCGGCTCGCCGGAACCCGGCGTTCGAACTTCCGTGACCCGTATCTCGAACGTTGTGCTCGTCGCCACCAGCCCTCGTCACGTCGTGACGCAGGCCAGCAGGTTACCAACCCGGGAGACGAGCACGAACCGTCTCGGTACCGATCTCGCTGTCACACCCTGGCGGTACGGTGCGCGTCAGCCGTCGAGGCGTCCCGGCAGCACGACTTTCCAGCCAGATACGGGGCCTCCGTCCGATTCGTACCGAACATCCGAATCACGGAGGTCATCGTGCTCGCGTCCCTTCGCAGCGCAACCCTTGTCGGCATAGACGGCCGCCCGGTCCGGGTCGAGGTTCACATCTCCCCCGGCCTGCCCGCGTACAACGTCGTCGGTCTTCCCGATGCATCGGGTCGCGAGTCTCGGGAGCGGGTCCGGGCCGCGCTCCTGTCCTCGGAGCTCCCGTGGCCGATGCAACGCATCACCGTCAATCTGGCACCGGGCGGCTTGCGAAAGACCGGCGCCGGATTCGAGGTCGCGGTCGCGATCGGGCTGCTCGTCGCAGCGGAGGCCCTCCCCGACTCGGTAATCACCGACCTCGGTGTGCTCGGCGAGCTCGGTCTCGACGGGTCGGTCCGCAGGGTGCCCGGGGTCCTGGCGCTCGTCGATGCCCTGCGCCGTACCGGTTGTCGACGCGTGGTCGTCCCGTTCAACAATGCCGCCGAGGCCGCACTGGTCGACGGTGTCGAGATATGTCCGGCCCGCTCCCTCGCCGAGGTTCGCGCGTGTCTACAGGGGGAAACCGACTGGCCCGAGATCCCCACTTTGGCAGTGACGCCACCTGATCACGAGCTCGGTGGCGACGAACCGCTCGACCTCGCCGACGTCCGTGGCCTCCCGACGCCGCGGCTCGCGCTGGCCGCGAGCGCCGCGGGTGGTCATCACCTGCTCCTGATCGGGCCGCCCGGCACCGGCAAGACGATGCTCGCCCGGCGCCTCCCGACGATCATGTCGCCCCTCACCCGCGAGGCCGCCCTCGAGGTCACACGGATCCACTCGGTTGCCGGTCACGCACCTATCTCCCATGCACTGACAACCACCGCGCCCTTCCGGGCCCCACACCACACCGCCTCGACCGCGGCGCTCGTCGGCGGCGGCAGCGGGCGGCCGAGCCCGGGCGAGGTCACCCTCGCGCATCACGGTGTGCTCTTCCTCGACGAGCTGGGCGAGTTCGCACCAGCGACGCTCGACGCGCTGCGTCAGCCCCTCGAAGACGGTGTCGTGAGGATCGCGCGGCAAGGGATGAGCCTGGCGTTCCCGGCGCGCTTCGTGCTCGTGGCTTGCTCGAACCCGTGCCCGTGCGGGCTCGGCGCGCGCGCGTGCCGCTGCGACCGCGCACAGCGCTCCCGCTATGGACGACGCCTCTCCGCGCCCTTGCTCGATCGTTTCGATCTTCGCCTCACCGTGGAACCCAGCGAGCCCGGTGAGCCTCTCGGAGCTTCGTCGACGGTCACAGGCGAGCAGGTGAACACCGCCGTCGAACGGCAGCGGGCGCGTCTTGCCGCCACACCATGGTCGTGCAACGCGCACGTCCCGGCGGGCGCGCTCGAGCGCCTCATTCCACTCTCCCCCACGGCAACAGAGGCCTGGCTCACGCTCTCCGGTTCGCGTGAGCTCACCGGGCGGGGCTCGGCCCGGATCCGTCGTGTCGCGCGCACCCTCGCCGACCTCGGCGACCGCGCTGATATCGAAGCGACAGACCTGGCGACCGCGAGCGTGCTCCGCGCCGACATGGAGGCCTCGTGATGTCGGGTCGAGATGCTGCTGCGGGCACCCTTGCCGGGCTTGCGGGTATGACGCCGGCCCGGCTCCGAGCCCTGCTCCGGCGGTGGCCCGATCCGGTCGAAGCTCTCGGCGCAGTCGCACGCGGCGAAGCAGCAAGCTGCTTCGATCCCGTGGTTCCGCCCGACGCGTTGCGGGCCTGGCGCGCTGCGGCCGGTGACGCAACGCATGTTGGCGCGGTCGGAGCCATGTTGGCGTCGAGGGGAACCCAGGTACTCCTCGCAACCGACCTCGGCTTCCCGATCGATCCCGAGTTGATCCCGGATCACCCTGCGGTGCTCCTCGCCGAGGGCGACCGCCTTGACGCGTTCGACGCGCCACGCGTCGCGATCGTCGGCACGCGCGCCGCGACGCCCCACGGTCTCGACGATGCCCGTACTCTGGCCGCCGATCTCGCCGCCGCCGGAGTGACGGTGGTCAGCGGGCTGGCGATCGGCATCGATGCCGCCGCCCACGAAGGCGCGTTGGATGGGGGCGGGGCAACAGTGGGTGTCGTCGCCACCGGTCTCGACATCGAGTATCCGCGGCGTCACCGCTGCCTTTACGGCAAGGTCCGCGCATCGGGGCTCGTCGTCGGCGAGTCGGGATTCGGCGTTCGACCGGAGCCGATGCGCTTCCCCGTCCGCAACAGGATCATCGCCGCGCTCGCCGACATCACCGTCGTCGTCGAAGCGACCGCCCGCGGCGGTGCTCGCATAACCGCGGAGCACGCGCTGCGCTACGGCCGCGACGTGTTCGCGATACCGGGCTCGCGGCGCAATCCCGCCGCCGAAGGCTGCAACGAGCTCATCCGCGACGGCGCTCACTCGCTTCTGCACAGCGACGACGTACTCCTCCGACTCGGCTGCACCCCGGGTTCCCGTCGCCGAGCCGAGACGGCAGCGAACCGGCCACCTCCCCTCGGCGACGCGGCCCGCTTGCTGGTGGCCTTCGGTGGTGAGCCCGCGACGCCCGATCAGCTCGCCCACCGCTGCGGACTGGAGCTCGGCTTGGTCGCGATCGCTCTCTGCGAGCTCGCCCGCGATCATTGGGCCCGCTCCGAGGCCGGCCGCTGGTGGCCGGCCTGACCGGCCGGCATGCGGCTCGCGCGGTCGGGTTCAAGCGAACGGGTCGAGATGCCGACACACCAACCGTGACGTTTGAACGGTGCCCCTACGACGCGACCCTGATCTCGGCCGAGGCCTTCTCGGGCGGATCGCTGATGCTGACCTGCGAGCGCTGCGGCGCGGCATGGGAAGCCCACAACAGTCTCATCCGGCGAGTCATCGAGCCGGCGTGGGACGAGGTCCAGGCCGCCCAGGCGGAACTCCGCGACCACGCCGGTGCCCTAGCCGAAACACCCAAGCACTGATCTGATCGGCCAGTTCTCGTGGTCACTGGCCCCGGAACTCGGGGTCGCGCTTCTGCGCGAACGCGATCATCGCCTCGGCGGTGTCGGCGGTGCGGAACATAAGCGACTGCGCTATACCTTCGAACTCGAGCGCGTCGGCCATCGATACCGACAACGACTGGTTCAGCAAGCGCTTGGTCACCGACAACTGGATCGGCGGGAGCGCCGCGAGCTTCGCGGCCACGGCCCTGGCCTCGTCGAGGAGCGCGTCGGACTCGACGACCCGGTTCACCAGGCCGATCTCCGCCGCCTTCGTCGCGTCGACTGACTCGGCGAGAAAGATCAGTTCCTTCGCTCGGTGCAGCCCAACGAGGCGCGGCAACAACCACGAACCGCCGAAGTCGACGACCAGACCGCGCTTGGAGAAGATCTCGATGAAGCGGGCACGCTCCGCGGCGATCACGATGTCGCAACCGAGCGCGAGGTTGCAGCCCGCGCCCGCGGCCACACCGTTCACCGCCGCGACGGTCGGCTTCGGAAGCTCGTGGAGGCGGAGCGCACACCGACCGACCAGACGCATGTAGTCGACCGATGTGCCCACGCCGGATGTCGCCTCCCCGGCCGACGGATCGGTCAGATCGGCGCCAGAGCAAAATCCATCGCCTTCGCCGGTGATCAGGAGCACACGATCGTCGCGTCGCTCGGCGACCTCGTCGAAAACCGCCATCAGCTCGCGCCACATCAGGTGGTTGATCGCGTTCTTCTTATCGGCCCGGGTCAACGTCAGGGTGACGATTCCCTCGGCTCGCTCCACGCGCAAGGTTTCGTAGGTGCGCGCCGCTTCTTCGTCCATGGCTCAACTCCTCGTAACCGCGCGCTCGGGAACCGCAGGTACCGTAGCGGTGTGGGCTACAACCCGTTTCGCAAGCGTGTCGCGCGCAGTACCGACTTCGTCGTGGTCGGCGCCGCGCTGGTGGTCATCGTGGGCCTGGTTCTATGGGCGCTCTTCCCTCGCTGATGTTCGACCCTGACGAAGTCGAGGTCCGGCACATGCAGCCGTACCAGGCGATCAAGACGTACCGATGTCCCGGTTGTGACCACGAGATACGTCCGGGCACCGGTCACGAGGTCATCGTGCCGGTTGAGGCTCCAGATCTGCGCCGCCACTGGCACACGCCGTGTTGGTCCCGGCGATCACGGACCCGCCACCGACGCCCGAGTTAGAACGCGCTCTCCATCACGTCGATGTTGGCCGCACCGTCGGTGCCGAACGTCACCGACGCCACGTCGAAACGCACCTCCCGCGCAACCGGCTTGTGCTCGTCGAGCCAGCGACCTGCCAGAACGCGGAGGCGCTTCCGCTTCTGGTGCGTGATTGCCTCGATCGGAGCGCCGAACCGGTCGCTGCTCCGCGTCTTCACCTCGCAGAACACCACAACCCGGTCGCGATGCAGGACCAGGTCGAGCTCGCCCTGGCGGCATCGCCAATTGCGGGCCAAGATTTCGTACCCCTCGGCAACGTAGCGATCGGCGGTCAGCTGCTCGCCTCGCGCACCGAGCGCTCGCCGGGCGTCTGGCCGTCGGTTCTCCTGAGCTGCGTCCATGATCGGCTCCTGGCCACTCGGGTCGGGCGCCGCCCCCGATCGCTCGGCGAGGCGGCGCAGGAGAACCCGCCTAGGCGTCTTTGCCGGCGAGCTCCTCGATGTTGACGTCTTTGAACGTGACCACTCTCACGTTCGCGACGAATCTGGCCGGGCGGTACATGTCCCAAACCCAGGCGTCTTGGAGCCGAAGCTCGAAGTAGGTGCGGCCGTCCTGGTCGCGAGCGTCCATCTGCACCGAGTTCGTCAGGTAGAAGCGGCGTTCCGTCTCGACGACAAAGGAGAACATCGAGAGCACATCGCGGTACTCCTTGTAGAGCTGGAGCTCGATCTCCGTCTCGTACCGCTCGAGATCCTCGGCGCTCACGAGAACAATTGTAGGCCCTGGACCAGCGGCCGGACGCCGTTGTAACCCGGGCCAAGGGAGGTCAGACCCGCTTCTCCTTGATCTTCGCGGCCTTCCCGATCCGATCCCGGAGGTAGTAGAGCTTCGCCCGGCGCACATCGCCTCTGGTGACCACCTCGATCTTCGCCACGATCGGCGAGTGCACCGGAAATGTCCGCTCAACACCGACGCCGAAGCTCACCTTGCGAACGGTGAAGGTCTCTCGGACCCCACTGCCCTGCCGCCGGATCACCGCGCCCTGGAACACCTGCACCCGCTCGCGGGTTCCTTCCACAACCCGGACGTGGACCTTCAACGTGTCGCCGGGTGCGAATTCGGGGATGTCATCGCGCAGGCTGGCGCGATCGACAAGATCGGTGGGGTTCATGGCGCGACCGTCCTCAGAGAGGCCCGTTTGGGCGGGCGGAGAGAGCGAACTCTAGCGGATCAGCGCGTCGGGTCGTCGAGTCCGAACTCGGCGAGAAGCTCCTTGTCTGCAGGGGTGACCGGGCGACCCACCAGGAGGTCGGGCCTGCGGTCGAGGGTCCGGTGCAACGCCTGTGCCCGACGCCAACGCTCGATCCGGGCGTGATCACCGGATCGAAGGGGTTCGGGCACCTCCCAGCCCCGGAACTCGGCCGGCCGGGTGTAGTGGGGATACTCGAGCAACCCGTTCTCCCCGAACGACTCCTCGAGGGCCGAGGTCTGGTTGCCCATCACCCCTGGAACCAAGCGGGTTACCGCCTCCACCACCACCAGCGCAGCCGCCTCGCCACCCGAGAGCACGACGTCGGCTACCGACAGCTCGCCGTCGCAGGCGTGATCGGCGACCCGCTGATCGATCCCTTCGTAGCGGCCGCAAACGAGCGCGAACCCGTCGCCTGCCGCCAGGTCGCGGGCAACTCCTTGGTCGAAGCGGGGGCCTGCGGCGCTCAGGAGCAGCACCGGGCGCAGTGGCGCGGCCGCTTCGATCGCTGCGAACAGCGGCTCCGGGCGCATGACCATCCCCGCACCGCCACCGAACGGTGCATCGTCGACGCTGCGATGCCGATCCGTCGTGTGCTCACGCGGGTCATGGACCCGGACATCCAGGATCCCTGCTTCTCGGGCCCGTCCGAGCAACGACGACCGCAATGGTCCATCGAGGTACTCAGGGAAGATCGAGAACAGATCGACGCGCACGTCAGTCGCGCCGGTTGATCTCGACCAACCCTTCCGGCGGATCGACGATGACGATCCCGTCACGGTGTTCGATCACGAACACGACGGGAACCAACACGTCGTCGTCGATCACAAGGATGTCGTGCGCTGGGTTCGCGTCGAGACCCGTCACGGTGCCGAGAGACGCACCCGATTTGTCGCGAACCTCCGAGCCGACCAGCTCATGGAACCACATCTCGCCGTCGGGCAACGGCCCGAGGGGGTCCGCGGTCAGGATCTCACCGGTGAGTGCCTCGGCCTCGGTGCGGTCGGCTACACCGTCGAAGGTGACGAGCCACCGCTGCTTGTGCCTTCGCGAGGCGCTGATCACGAGCGGCCGGTCACCGATGTACAAAACGGTGCCGGGTTCGACCCGCTCCGGACGGTTGGTGTGCAGGGTCACGGCCATCTCGCCCACAATGCCGTGGGCGCGCCCGACTCGGCCGACCTCGAGACGGCTCACGCCCGGATCACTCCAGGACGTCGACGTTCGCCTTGACGCCCTCGGCGCTGCCTGCGGCGCGGACCACCTGCCGTAGCGCCTGAATGACGCGACCACGCCGACCGATCAGACGACCCATGTCATCGGGGCTGGTACGCACGAGCAGCATCAGCTCGCCATTGCGCTCTTCGACATCGACCTCGATCGCGTCGGGATCTTCGGCGATATTGCGCGCGACATGCTCGACCACGGCCCGACACTTCCCACCGGCGATGCGGTTGCCTTCGGGAGCGACTTCGTCGTCGTAGTACTGATCGGCATCTTCTTCGATCTCGTCGCTCACTCTGCGCTCGCTTCAGTCGCTTCAGTCGCTTCAGTCGCTTCAGCCTCGGGGGTTGCATCGGCCACGACGGGAGCGACGGTCGGCGCCGCCACGACCGGCGGAGTCGGCGCGTCGGCACCTGACGCGGCGCGGGCCTGGGCCTTCTTGGAGAGCTTCGGCGCGGTGCGCTTCGGGCCCGACTTCACGAGCGCGGCCGACTGACCCCGCTCCGATTGGTACCGCTCCCACACGCCGTTCTCGGCCAGGAGCTTCTGTACCTGGTCAGTGGGCTGCGCGCCCTTCTTCAACCACGCGAGCGCCTTCTCGTCATCGATCGTGAAGATCGACGGCTCCTGGCGCGGCGCGTACTGGCCGATGATCTCGATGTAGCGCCCATCGCGGGGCGAGCGGCCATCGGCCACGACCACACGGTACGACGGCTGCTTCTTCTTGCCTACCCGCATCAGGCGGATCTTGACTGCCACAGAACGCCTCTCTCGTCGATCTCAGTGCTGCTTCGTGCCGCCCAGAAAGGACTGGGGAACGCGCAAGGCTACATCCCCGGCATCGGCAGCTTCGGACGCTTGCCCGACGCCATCGATCTCATCATCTGCTGGACCACCTTGAACTGCTTGAGCATGGCGTTCACCTCTTGGGTCGTGGTCCCGCTCCCGTGGGCGATCCGCAGCCTCCGCGAGCCGTTGATCAGCGACGGGTCGTTTCGCTCGGCGAGGGTCATCGAGCAGATGATCGCTTCGACCCGGCCCAGCTCCCTGTCGTCGAGCTCCGCGTTCTTGAGCTCCTTCGGGATGCCGGGCATGAGCTTCAGCACGTTCTGGAGGGGACCCATCTTCTTGACCTGACGCATCTGGTCGAGGAAGTCGCTCAGCGTGAACTGGCCCTTGCGCAGCTTCGCTTCGGTCTCGCTGGCTACGCCCTCGTCGAAGACCGCCTCGGCCTTCTCGATCAGCGTGAGCATGTCGCCCATGCCGAGGATTCGGCTGGCCATACGGTCCGGATGGAAAGGCTCGAAGTCCTCGAGCTTCTCTCCGGTACCCACGAACAGGATCGGCTTGCCGACCACCTCCTTGACCGAGAGCGCCGCGCCGCCACGGGCATCGCCATCGATCTTGGTGAGCACGACCCCATCGAGTCCGACCGCTTCGTCGAAGGCCGTCGCGACGTTCACGGCTTCCTGGCCTGTCATTGCATCGACTACCAGGAGAGTGTCGTGCGGCGCCACGATGTCGCGCACCTCGCGCAGCTCCTCCATGAGTGCGGTGTCGACCTGGAGGCGTCCCGCGGTGTCGACTATCACCACGTTCTTGCCGAGTCGGGCCGCTTCGTCGGCCACGCCGCGCGCGACTGCGACGACGTCGCCTCGACCCTCGGCGATCTCATCGTCGCCGGCAGAGAAGACCGGGACGTCGAGGCGTCGACCGAGCACGCGTAGTTGCTCCACCGCTGCCGGCCGCGCCAGGTCGGCGGCGACGAGGAGCACGCCGAGACCCTGGCTCTTCAGATGTCGAGCCAGCTTGCCTGCCACGGTCGTCTTACCCGAACCCTGGAGTCCGCAGAGCATCACCACGGTCGGCGGCTTCGAGCTCATCGTGAGCTTGCCGCTGTCGCCTCCGAGAGTGGTGATCAGCTCCTCGTGCACGATCTTGATGACCTGCTGAGCCGGGCTGAGGCTCTTCGCGACCTCGGCACCCTGGGCCCGATCTTTCACCCTGGTGATCAGACCCTTCACGACCCGCACGTTCACGTCGGCCTCCAGCAAGGCCAGGCGGATCTCACGACACACCTCGTCGACGTCTTTTTCGGTGAGACGACCACGGCTGCGGAGCCGGGTGAAGATGCCGTCAAAACGGTCGGAGAGGGCGTCGAACATGGGCCCGTCATGCTATCGGTGGCCACGCCGGTACCATGACGACAGCATCCGACCGGCGATCGCGCCGGGAGTTGGGGGAGAAATCGCAGATGCGCCGTCGCTCGTTCTTCATACTCGCCGTAGCCCTCGCGGCCACGCTCGCTGCCGGCTGCGCGGACCCGCTGGCCACGCCGTCCGGCGCAGCGCCCCTGCGCTACCGCGACGAGGTGTTCAGCGCAGTCACCATGACTTCCGATGTGACCTACGGAACCGCCGTGAACCAGCAGGGCGCGACGGTCACATTGAAGATCGACATCTACCGTCCGACAGGCGACGTGGCCACCAACCGTCCTGCTGTCATCTGGATCCACGGCGGCGGATTCTCGGGCGGCGACAAGACGTCACCGGAGATCGTCGACGAGGCCAACACCCTTGCGAAAAAGGGATACGTGAGCGCGTCGATCTCCTACCGGTTGAACCCGGGCGGGTGCTCAGCCGCAGGTCCGACCGCCGGATGCATCATCGCGATCCAACAAGCGACCTTCGACGGCCAGACCGCGGTCCGCTTCCTCCGCGACAACGCCACGACGTACGGCATCGATCCGACCCGCATCGCCGCGGGCGGTAGTTCGGCGGGCGCCATCACGGCCCTCAACGTCGGCTACAACGGCGACAACCCCGGACCTGGCGACCACCAGGGGTTCTCGTCGAGCATCCGAGCTGCGCAATCGATCTCGGGCGCCGCGCTCGGCACCGGGTCGATCAGCCCCGGCGATGCCGCCGCGCTCTTGTTCCATGGCAGCGCGGATCCGATCGTCCCCTACGTGTGGGCACAGAACACAGTGACTGAGGCAACTGCCGACCACCTCGTAGCGGTGCTCCGCACGTGGCCGGGCGAGGGACACGTGCCGTACCTGGCGCACCGGGCACAGATCCTCAGCGAGACGGCGAACTTCTTCTACTCGCAGATGGACCTGGCCCACGCGGCGACCTAGGCCGAGCCCATCCCGTTACCGGGATCAGGCGTCGAAGAGCGCCGCGACGAACTCCGTCGGGTCGAACATGACGAGGTCGTCGGCCGTCTCGCCCACACCGACCACCTTCACGGGGATCCCGAGCTCGGCCTGAATCGCCAACACGATTCCACCCTTGGCGGTGCCATCGAGCTTCGTGAGCACGATTCCGGTCACGTCTACGGCCTCGGCGAAGTTGCGCGCCTGCGCGAGCCCGTTCTGACCCGTCGACGCGTCGACGACGAGCAGCACCTCCTTGAGGGCGCCGGGGGTGCGTTCGACGATGCGACGGAGCTTCTTCAGCTCCTCCATCAGGTTCACCTTCGTGTGCATCCGCCCTGCCGTGTCGACCAGCACGAGATCGGCTGATCGACTCAGAGCCGCGCTCATCGCGTCGAACACCACCGAACCAGGATCCGCGCCTTGCTGACCCCGCACGAGGTCGGCGCCGACGCGCTCAGCCCAGGTGCCGAGCTGCTCGGCCGCCGCCGCACGGAAGGTGTCGGCCGCGGCCAGAACAACGGTGCGACCTTGCGCGGTCTCGCGCTGAGCGAGCTTGGCGATCGTGGTCGTCTTGCCGACGCCGTTCACCCCGACGAACATCCATACGTTCATCTCGCCGGTCGGGCACACGAGCGTGCGGCTCCCCGCCTCGAGCAGGCTCGCAATCTCCGCTTGCAGTACGCCCGACACACCGTCGACAGTCGTGATCTTGTCGGCCGCGACCCGGGCCTTTACATCGTCGAGGATACGGGTCGTCGTCGGGACACCGACGTCGGCGAGTATCAGGGCCTCCTCGAGCTCGTCCCAGGTGTCATCGTCGATGTTCCCGCCGCCAAGAAGCCCGCCGAATGCACCCGCGAAGACCGCGCGGGTCTTGCCGAGACGATCCCGAAGCCGCGGCTTGAACCGTTCCGGCTCAGGCTCCGGCGGCTCGGCCGGCACCGGGGCGTCAATTTCAGGTGGCTCAATGTCAGCTGGCTTGATCTCGAGGATCCCGAGATCGCGCGATACCTGTTCGGTGTGGCGCCGAGCTCGGCGTGACGCGCCGATGCCGAGGCCGACGAGGGCCAGGCCGAGAACGACGATGATGAGGACGATGATGAGCTCGGACACGAGGCCGAGAGCCTACTTTTCGGGAATGGGCTTTTCGGGAATGGGGTCGTCGGGGTTTGCGGCGGGTGGGTTCGGCAACACCATGATCTGCTGGCCGAAGGGGTGGACGTAACCCTCGGCGTCGAAGGCCTGCTTGATCCGCGCTCGTAGTTCGCGTGCGACCCGCCACTGCTCGAGCGGCTTCGTCTTCACGACGAGGCGGATCAGCACCCGATCCGGTCCGACCTCCTCGACCCCCCAGATCTCCGGTTCCTCCAGCACGACGCGATCAAACTCACGATCGTGGGCGACAGCTTCGGCGACCCGTCGGATCACCTCCGTCGCGGCATCTACGTCGGTCCCCGGGGTGATCGCTACATCGAGCACCGCGCGCGCCCACTGCTGCGACATGTTGCCGACCCGGCGAATCTCCCCGTTGGGGATGTGCCACACCGTGCCCGCGACGTCGCGCAGACGCGTCGTCCGCAAGCTCACTCCCTCGACCGTTCCCGTGGCCTCTCCCGCGTCGATCACGTCACCAACGCCGTACTGGTCTTCGAGCAGCATGAAGATGCCCGATAGGAAGTCGCGCACGAGTGCCTGGGAGCCAAAGCCGATCGCGACGCCGAGGATCCCTGCTCCGGCCACGAACGGGGCCAGGTTGACGCCGAGCTCGCCGAGCACCATGAGCAGAGCGGTCGCCCACACGACCACCGAAACAATGCTCCGGAGCACCGCGCCGACGGTCTCTGCCCGCAGGCGGCGGCGGACGCTCGGGACCGGGCCGGTGTCCAGGAAGGCAAGGCCGGTTCGTCGGCGGATCGTGTCGATTCTGTCGGAGGCGCCGTCGGCCGAGAGCCGATTGACCGCGCGACGGATCACCATCCGGCTGACCCGCACCACGATGAACGCGATCGCGATGATCAAAACGATCCGGAGGGGCGCGGAGAACTGGTCGACGATCTCGGCGGTGCGTCCGCTCCCGGTGACGTCGTAGGTCACCGAGCAGAGCCACGACTGTTGACCCGAAACACCACACGCGGCGACCTTGTCGACCGCCGACGACGCCGAAACCACCGCGAAGGTCGCGCTCAACATTGTGCGCTGCCCCTATCGTCGATGAAGTCGGCCCGGTTGGAGATCAGGTGTTTGCCAGCTCGTTGCTCATGCGCTGGCTCACGACCCTGCTCGACCCCCCGGGGGGCATCGAGACGCCGTAGAGGCAGTCGGCGGCCTCCATGGTGCGCTTCTGGTGCGACACGACGAGCAGCTGTGCCTCGTTGCGGAACTCGTGCACGAGATCGAGAAAGCGATGGAGGTTGACGTCATCGAGCGCGGCCTCGACCTCGTCCATCAGGTAGAAGGGCGACGGACGGGCGCGGAAGACGGCGAAGAGGAACGCCAAGGCAGTGAGCGAACGTTCACCACCCGAGAGCAGCGACAACCGGCGCACGTTCTTGCCCGACGGACGCGCTTCCATCTCGATGCCGGAGTCGAGGATGTTGGTCGGGTCGGTCAACGTCAGCCGGCCCGAACCACCCGGGAAGAGCGTTGAGAAGAGCGCGGTGAAGTTCTTCTCGACGTCGGCGTAAGCCTTTTCGAACACCGCGACGATCTCGATGTCGACCGCCTTGATCACGCGGCTCAGCTCGCGCCGCGAGTTCTTCACATCTTCGAGTTGGCCCAGGAGGAACTCGTGACGCTCCTTCAGCGTCTCGTACTCCTCCAGCGCCAGCGGGTTGATCGGACCCATCAACTTGATCTCGCGCTCGACCTCCCTGGCGCGCCCGGCGAGCGTGGTCCCGCCCGGCATCTCCGGCGCGGGCGCGGAGAGGGCGACCGCCGGTTCCACGTCGAAGTCGGCGCGCAGACGCTCCACGGCATTCTCGAGCCGCATCTTCGTCTCGGCCTCCTCGACCTCGCGACGTTGGCTCTGCTCCCGCAAGCCGGCCAACTCACCTTCGAGCCCACGCCGCTCGGCCCGGAGCGCGTCGAGCTCCGCGCCCGCCGCACTCGCGGCCTCCGTGCGGGCACGGCGTCGAACCTGGACCCGTTCGTGGATCTCGTCTGTGGCCGCCCGGTGAGCGACGAGTCGATCGGCCAAATGGGCGTACGCCTCGGCGCGACGGGCGAGATCGGCGCGAGCCCGCTCGGCATCGGCCTGCGCCTGGGGGTCCTGGGCAGCGAGCCGAGCTTCGACACCGGCCAAGCGCCCTACAAGCATCTGGCGACGTTGGCCGCTCGCGGCAAGCGCCATGTCGAGGTCGCGACGCTGCCTGACCACCTCGCCGCCGCGGACGTCGAGGTTCTGGCCCGTGGCGACCACATCTCCTCGTGCCGTACCGACCGCCGCGTCGGCGCCGATCAGGGCGATCCGAGCCAGCTCTGCGTGCGCCCGCGCTTCTTCGAGCGCGGCCTGGGTAACGGCGCTGACGCCGCTCCCGCCCACCCGCCACGGACCGCGGCCACCGAAGCGATCGCCGGCCGGAGTGACGATCATGATCTCGGGCCGGGCGAGCGCGAGGTCGAGGGCATTGCTCCACGGCGCGTCGACGAGAACCGTGCCCTTGAGGAGATTGGCCAACGCGGCCTCTATATCGGGGCGGAGTGCCCGCACGTAGTTCGCGAGGGGCTGGGTCCCGGGCGGAGCGAGCTCACCCTGCACGGGCGTCTGTACGTCGACAACGAGAAGCAGGGCGTCGAGGTCGCCCTCCTTCAAACGCGCGAGAGCAGCGTGGGCAGCCGGCCCGCGCTCGACGACAACCGCGCGCATGGCCTCACCGAGCGCAGCCGCGACCGCGGCTTCGACTCCAGGCTCGATCTCGAGGTAGTCGACCAGCGGGCCGATCACGCCGTCGACGCCTTCGAGCGCTTCGGCGCGTGTCGCGCCGCGTGCTTCGTCGAGTGCGAGAGCGAGTGCCTCCGACCGCGCGTCCCAGCGATGGGCTTCCGCATCCGCGGCCCGGCGCGTGTCCTCGGCCTCGCGCAACACCGCTTCCGCCCGGGCCCTGGCGTCAGCAGCGGCAGCGCGTTGCACCGCCAGCTCGACCTCGGCGGCCTCGGTGACAACCCGACGTTGTTCCAGCGCGGCCGCATCGAGCTCCACGCCTTCGAGCTCGGTACGCGCAGAGGCGGCATCGGCAACCAGCGTCTCGATGACGCCTTCGTCGGCCGCCGCCGCGAGCTCGCGCTCGAGGCCCCTCCGCTTCTCCGCCACCAGGGCGCCGAGACCACGCGTGCGCTCGCGCAGGGACCCGGCGCGCACGAGCGCATCGTTCAGCTCGTCATCGCCCAGGCGCGAAACCGTCTTTTCGCGATCCATGACCGACACGTCGAGCTCGCCGAGCCGAGCCCGAATCTCCCGGTCGCGGGTGCCGAAGCCAACGCCCTTCTCCTGTAAGCGTTCGCGACGAGCCGCCAGGCCCGCGATCTCGTGGCCGGCGAGGTGCAACCGGATGGCGCGAGCCTCTTCCTCGAGTCCGCCGTGGCGGCGCGCGGCATCGGCTTGGCGCTGCAACGGCGACAGGCCGCGCCGAACCTCGCGCAGCAGATCGTTCAGGCGCAGCAGACTTCCTTCGGTCGCCTCGAGGCGGCGCTCGGCCTTCTCGCGACGCTTCCGGTACTTCAGGATTCCGGCTGCTTCCTCGATGATGGCCCGCCGATCTTCCGGACGGGAGTTCAGTACCTGGTCGAGCTGGCCCTGTCCGACGATCACGTGCTGCTGCCGGCCGATTCCGGTATCCGAGAGCATCTCCTGGATGTCGAGCAGCCGGCACGGCGCGCCGTTGAGCCGGTACTCCGACTCGCCGGTGCGGAACAGCAACCTGGTGATGGTCACCTCTGAAAACTCGATGGGCAACATGCCCGAGGTGTTGTCGATCGTGAGCGACACCTCGGCCCGACCCAACGCGGCTCGGTCCGACGTGCCGGCGAAGATGACATCGTCCATCTTCGTGCCCCGCAACGACCGCGCGCCCTGCGCGCCGAGCACCCACGCGACCGCGTCGACGAGGTTCGACTTTCCGGAGCCGTTGGGACCGACGACGACCGTCACCCCCGGCTCGAAGTCGAGCACGGTCTTGTCGGCGAAAGACTTGAACCCCCGGAGGGTCAGTGACTTGAGGAACACGGAGATCCTTGCCGTCGTCTATGGGACCGGTCGAGCGTAGCGATCAGACGAGGTAGGTAGAGGGATCAGCGCACGCGAAATCCGCTGACTCCCACCGGGGTCTCGTCCGTCGTCGCCACGGCATCGACCCGAGCCTGCGACGGGCCGGCCAGGCACCAGGTCACGAGCCGTTCCACCGCGGCCAGTGGGCCTTCGAACACACCCTCGACCGTGCCGTCGGCGCGGTTGCGAACCCACCCGGCGACTCCCAGGGCAATGGCCTGGCCCCGGCACGACTCCCGGAACCACACCCCCTGCACCCGGCCCGAGATCACGATCCGGCGCCGGACGTCGCCCTCACCCATTCACACCTGGCAGGCGACGCAGTAGAAGGTGGAACGCCCGCCGACCTTGGTGCGTGCGATGGGCCGGCGACAACGGCGGCAGGCCTCGCCCTCGCGGGCATAAACCTTGTGATGGAGCTGGTACTGGCCGGGTTCACCGAACAGGTCGACGTACTGCTCGTCCGCGAGCGAAGAACCCCGGTATTTCACCGCGTCCTGGAGCACCTCGCTGATCGCGCGGTACAGCCGGCGGATCTCCGACGACGACAACGAGTCGCTCATGCGGTCGTACCGCAGGCCGGCGGTGAATAGGATCTCGTCGCTGTAGATGTTGCCGATGCCGGCCATGAACTTCTGGTCCATGAGCAGCGCCTTGAGCTTGGTCTTGCGGGCCCGCAGCATCTCACCGAAGTAGTCCCACGAGACCGCCGTCTCGAACGGGTCGTAGCCGAGGTGCGCAAGCTCCTCGACCTCCTTCTCGATGTCATCGGCGTGGGTGACGAACATCTCGCCGAACGTCCGGGGGTCGACGAAGCGAAGCTGGCCTCCCTGCGTGAAGGTGATCACGACGTGGGTGTGTTTCAGAGTCGCTTCGCGGGCGCTCTTCGCTCGCCGGAGCTGGCCCGACATGCCGAGGTGCACCACGAGAACATCGCCGCTGTCGAGCGCGATGACGAGGTACTTCCCGCGCCGCTCGACCTTCGTGATCTTCTGACCTTCGAGCGGAGCAGTGAACTGCTTGCGCTGACGGTGACGGCGCACCGCGCGCATGCTGCCCGTGACCTCCGCCCCCTTGATCCGCTTGCCAACGACCTCCTTCTCGAGATCTCGGCGCACGACCTCCACTTCAGGCAACTCCGGCATCTTGTCCCCCCAGCCCATTGGTGCCGACGACATCGGCGGTGTCGTGGTTTCGCAACCACGCCCAGGCAGCCGCTGCGGCCGCCTGTTCTGCATGCTTCTTCGACCGACCTTCGCCAACGCCGCGCTCTACCCCTCCGACCAACACGGTCGCGAAGAACTGCTTGGCGTGGTCGGGACCTTCATCGCGCACCTGGTAGCGCGGCAACCGCTCGTAACGGCGTGCCGCGAGCTCCTGCAGGAGGCTCTTGTAGTCACGCTCGCCCGGGCCCTCTGCGCTTTCATCGATTCTCGCCTCGAACAGTGCGAGCACAACCCGCTCCGCGGTCTCCCAGCCACCGTCGAGATAGACCGCGGCGATCACCGCTTCGAGCGCGTCACAGAGGATCGAAGTCTTGGCCCGTCCACCCGACGCGTCCTCGCCTTTTCCCAAACGAAGCGCGGACCCGAGGTCGATCTCCACGGCGACTTCGGCCAGCACCTCAGCGTTCACCACCGACGCGCGGATCTTGGCCAGCTCGCCCTCGGGGAGCAACGGGTAGCGGCGGTACATGTAGTCGGTGACCACGAGACCGAGCACTGCGTCGCCCAGGAACTCGAGCCGTTCGTTCGACTCGACCGCGGAATGCTCAGCGCAGTAGGACCGGTGAGACAACGCGAGCGCGAGCAGCTCCGGGTCGCGGAACTCGAAGCCGAGCTCCACCGACAGGTCACTCACCGTCGGCCTGGCCCTTCTCCGACTGACCCTGGGCACGTTCGAGCCGAGCCAAAACGACCTCGACCAGATCGCCCACGGTCGCGACATCGGCGAGATCTTCGTCGTCGATCGCGAAGCCGACAGTTCGCTCGCCGAGCTCCTCTTCGATCGCATCGACGAGATCGATGAGCCCAAGCTCGTCGGCACCCAAGTCGTCGACCAACCGCGCGCCGAGGTCGACATCGACATCGTGGAGCTCAAGCACCTCGGCCGTGTTGAATCGGACGCAGCGCACGACGTCTTCGGGGCCGACCTGGTCACGACCGACGTGGGTCTCAGCCGGCATCGGTGCCGACCCCACTGACGGCCCCACTGGCGGCGTTCGCAATTCGCCCGACGATATCGGCGTGCACGCAATCGGCAGCGACCTTGATCGCGTTCACGATCGCGCGCGCCGACGAAGAGCCGTGGGAGATGACGCACACGCCGCGGACGCCGAGCAGCACGGCTCCCCCAGTCGCCTCGGGATCGAGCTGCGCGGCCGCGTCGAGAAGCAACGGTGCAACCACAGTCCCCGCTTCCTTGGCGGCCGGATTCGACTCGAGCACCCCAAACACCAGACCCGCGACCTGGCGGAGTGCACCTTCGAGCGTCTTGAGCGCGACGTTGCCGGTGAAACCATCGGTTACAACGACATCAGGGCGGGCCGCCATGAGGTCGCTGCCCTCGACGTTGCCGACGAAACCGGGAAGAGCCGAGATCAATTGGTGCGCGCGTTTACGGAGGTCGTCACCCTTGCCTGCCTCTTCGCCGTTCGAGAGCAGACCGATCGTGGGTGCCGAGATTCCGAAGCGCGCTCGTGCGTACTCGCTGCCCATGCGCGCGAACTGGCACAACCACTCCGGGTCGCAGTCGACCGTGGCTCCGCCGTCGATCAGGATCTGAGGGTGCGAGCCGGGCACGGGGATCGGAACCGCGATCCCCGGCCGGGCGACCCCTTTGATGCGTCCCCAGCGGAGCAGCGCGCTCGCCATCGTCGCGCCCGTGTTGCCGGCTCCGACCATCGCCTGGGCACGACCGTCGCTGACGGCTTCAGCCGCCCGGGCAAGAGAAGAGTCTTTCTTGGTGCGCACCGACGCTGCCGGATCGTCGTGCATCGAGATGACCTCGTCCGCGGCGACGACCTCGACACCTTGGGGCGGCCCACCCGTGGGGAGAAAGGGTCTGATCGCGTCGGGACGGCCCACGAGAAGCACTCCGACACCGAGCTCGTCGGCAGCCTTAAGGGCGCCCGCGACGATCTCGCCGGGTGCCCGGTCGCCGCCCATGGCGTCGACCGCAACCGTGCAGGCGCGTCTCATCTCGACTTGTCTCGCTCACTCCGCGACGACGGGACCGGACCGTCGTCGCGTGGCAACCCGTTCGCTCCGCATCAGGAGAGGCAGTGCTAATCGACCTCGACGGCCTGGCGGCCTCGGTACCAGCCGCAGTTGCCGCACACGACGTGGGGCAGCTTCACCGCGCCGCAGTTGGGGCACAGCGAGCGGGCCGGTGCCTCGAGCCGCCAGTTCGACGCGCGACGGGTGCGCGTCTTGGCTCGGGGGGTCTTGCGCTTCGGGACGGCCATTACCTCTCCTTGCGTTTCAGATCTGCAACTCGCGCAGGGCATCCCAGCGCGGGTCGGGTGGATTGGGATCGCAGTCGCACACGGTGTCGTTGCGGTCGATGCCGCATACCGGGCAGAGCCCGGAGCACTCGTCGCGGCATCGGGGCGCCACGGGTAGCTCGAGAAGCACCGCGTCACGCACGGCGATCTCGAGATCGATCTCGTCGCCGTCGAGACCGTAGGTCTCACCCTCGAGCGGCTCGGCCTCGAACAGCTCCGAGATCGGGCTGTCGAGTGCGCCGCCGACCTCGGTGAGACACCTGACGCAGGGCGCAGTCCAGCGACCGTGGACTCGGCCCCGCACGACCATTCCGTCGGGGATCCGCTCCAGGAGCACCTCGGTCACGAGTGGCACCTCAGGGTCGAGGCGCGTCGTGCCGACTTGCGCGTGCTCGAGCCCGGCCACCTCGACGCGCACCTCGCGTCGCGACGCGGGGTGATGCAGGAGGTCCGCTATGGAGAGACGGAATGGGCTGGCGTTCATACGGGGTTCATCGCCTTCAGGCGGCAGCCCACGACAAGGTGGGCGAAACAAGCGGATGGCCGCGGCGTTGACCGGGCCGCGCGGGGCGCGTCGACAGGCCATCGTAGCAGTTCAGCAGCATTTCCCAGGATCTGGATTGCTCGAAGCCGGTTGGGGGCTTAGGGCTGGTCCTGGTCGAAGAAGGCGCTTTCGCCGGACTGGTCTTCCTCGTCCTCGGCATCGGGCAGATCGACCACGACCTGGAGACGCTCCCGGCCCTTCTGCACCGCCTGCATCGTGCGCTCGAGAACCACCTCGAAGGACGCGAGCTTCTGGTCGACGTAGTCCTCGGCCTCGTGCTGGAGTGCCCGAGCCGAGGCCTCCGCGTCGTCGATGACCGTCTCGGAGCGCCGACGGGCCTCCCGAACGACCTCGCTCCGCTCGACCATGCGCTCGGCCTGGATGCGGCCGGCTTCGACGATCTCGTCGGATTCCCGGCGGGCCTGGGCCAGGAACTCCTCCCGCTCCTTGAGCAGCCAGCGGGCCCGCCGCAGCTCCTCGGGCAGACCCTCCAGCGCCTCTTCGACGAATGCCAGAACTTCGTCTTTGTTCACGAGCACCGATGCCGACATCGGCATCGACCGTCCTGACTCCACCAGCTCGCGCGCCTGGAGCAGCGCCGCCTCGGTGTCGGGGTGATACTCGGTGTCGAGAGGGTCGGTCTCGGGGTACTCGACGTCGGTCATCGTTCTCCCTCTAAGAACCGCTCGTTCAGCCGTTTGGCGACGAGTGGCGGAACCATGCTCGAGACGTCGCCACCGAAGCGCGCGACTTCTCGCACCAGGCTCGACGAGAGGAACGAGTGCTGCGGGCTCGTCGAGATGAAGAAGGTCTCGATGCCAGAGAGGCGCTGGTTCATCTGGGCCATCTGGAGCTCGTAATCGAAGTCGGAGACCGCACGTAGGCCTTTCACGATCGCGTTGGCGCCGTGGTCACGAGCGAAGTCGACGAGCAAGCCCTTGAAGAACTCGATCTGGATGTTGGGCAGGTGCGCAGTTACATCGCGCAGCATCTGCTGGCGCTCGTCGAGAGTGAAGAGCGACTGGGCCTTTTGAGGGTTCCGAATCACGGCCACGATGACGTCGTCGAACTGACGCGAAGAACGCTCGATGATGTCTAGGTGACCGAACGTGACCGGATCGAATGACCCCGGGCACAGGGCAATGGACACGCGGTGGAGTCTCCTGTTCAGGGCGCGAGGCGCGCGAGGACGGAGACGATCGTACCGCCCGAGACCCGTTCCCACGTCACATCCCATCCAGACGGCCACGGCGGCGGCGCGGTATCGGGCGCTCGTTCGACCACGATCCTGGCCTCGGGTGCCGACCATGGCGACTCTCCAAGCACCCCGAGGGCCATTGCGAGCCCGCCGATCGGCTGTCCGTATGGGGGATCGAGGAACGCGAGATCGAACGGCGCTTCGGGTGGCGGCTGGTCCCGGAGCAGAGCCTCGACGCTGCGCCGCACGACCCTGGCGCGATCGATCATCCGGGTCGTCGAGAGATTCGCCCTGATAGCAACGGTCGCCGGATGAGCACGGTCGACGAGCACCGCCGAGCGCGCCCCACGCGAGAGCGCCTCGATCGCGAGCGCGCCACTTCCTGCATACAGATCGAGCACTACAGCCCCGTCGACCCGGCCGCCGAGGGCCGAGAACAACGACTCCTTCACCCTGTCGGCGGTCGGCCGCGTGCGGTCACCCTTGGGCGCGACGAGCCGGAGCCCGCCGACCTCTCCCGCGATCACCCGCATGCACACGCTCCGGCCGCCACCGAGGCCCATGCTCGCGCGGCACGCTACCGAGGCGCCTGCCGCGACGCTCCGTCGATGAAACCGAGATACACAGACGGGCGGTATCGGGGAAGCGCTTGGCTTGGTGGGCGTCGGGGTCCGCGTCAGGATCGCACGGGCCTGTGACAGCTTCCTTCGCACCGCCGCGAGGCGAAGTCCCGCTCAGCTCTTGAAGAGGAACTCGACGTCGTCGCCCAGGAGGTCTTCGACCTCCTCGCGCAACGGCGTGTGCCGGGCGAGTTCGGGATCGTCATCGAGGATCTCCTCGGCGACCTTGCGGGCCCACTCGACGTAGCGCGCGTCCCGCGGGATCCGGCCGAGCTTCAGGTCTCCGAAACCGGCCTGCTTCTCGCCGAACACCTCACCTGCGCCGCGGATCTCGAGGTCACGCTCGGCCAGCAGGAACCCGTCGGTGCTGTCGGACATGGCCTGCAGCCGCGCTTCGCCGTCGGGCGTCGTGGGATCGCCGAAGAGGAAGCACCACGAGCTGCCACCGCCACGCCCAACGCGACCGTGCAGCTGGTGAAGTTGGGAGAGCCCGAAGCGCTCGGCGCCGTCGACGATCATCACAGTCGCGTTGGGTACGTCGACTCCGACCTCTATCACCGTCGTCGCGACGAGCACGTCGATCTCACCGGCCCGAAAGCCGGCCATCGCAGCTTCCTTGTCGGGTGCCTTCATCTGTCCGTGGAGCAAGCCGAGCCGGAGGCCGGAGAGCTCCTCGGCGGCGAGGCGTTCGTACTCGGTGGTGGCGTCCTTCGCCTCGATGCGGGGCGATCCTTCGACCAACGGACAGACCACGAAGGCTTGCCGGCCGGCCATGACTTCGTCGCGTATGAGCTGGTAGGCGCGCTCACGCGCGACTGGGTCGGGGCCGATCCACTCTGTTGTAACCGGGGCGCGGCCGGGCGGCATCTCCCGAAGCTCGCTCTTGTCGAGGTCTCCGTAGATCAGGAAGGCCGCGGTACGTGGAATTGGCGTCGCGGTCATCACGAGCACATCCGGCACCGGCGCGCCGTCGCCTCCACGAGCTCTCAGTAGCGCCCGCTGTTCGACACCAAAGCGGTGCTGCTCGTCGATCACGACGAGCCCGAGCCGCTTGATCGGCGCGTCGCCATAGAGCAAGGCGTGGGTCCCGATGATCAGATCGCACTCCCCTGCCTCGAGCTCGACCACCAGCCTTCGGCGTTCCGATGCGGGTGTGCGGTTCGTGAGCAGGCGCGTCGTCACCGGCCGCTCCCCGGTGAGCGTCCCCTCGGACCGGACAGTCAACCCCGCCAGGAGCGATGAGCTCGAAAGGTAGTGCTGCTCGGCGAGGACCTCTGTCGGAGCCATCAACGCACCCTGGTACCCACCCTGGACCGCGGCTAGGAGCGCCGTGAATGCGACGACCGTCTTGCCCGAACCGACGTCGCCCTGAAGCAAGCGGTGCATCGGGGCGTCCGATGCCATATCGGCGAGGATCTCGTCGATCGTGCGATGCTGGTCACCGGTGAGCGGAAACGGAAGGCCGGCGTGGAACTCGGAAACGAGATCGCCTTCGACCGTATGTCGGATTCCCTGCTGCTCGGCGATCGCGCGTTTTCGCCCGACGAGCCCTATCTGCATGCGGAGGAACTCCTCGAACCGCAACCGTCGGCGCGCCCGCCGTGACTCGTCGAGATCGGCCGGCCGGTGCACCTTCTCGATCGACCACTCGCGGTTCATCAGCTTCAGCTCGCGGCGAATCGATCCGTCGAGCGGATCCGCGAGCCCGCCGTTCGCTTGTACCCACTCCAGCGCGGTCGCCACGATCTTGCGGAGCTGCCAGGTGAAGACGTCGGCCTTGCCCGATTGCGGATACACGCCAACAACGGTGCCGGTGTTCTCGCCCAACTTGGCGAGCACGTCGACAACCGGGTTGGTGAGCTGGCGCTTGCCCTTGTAGGCCTCGACCTTGCCGAAGAATGCGGCCTCGGTGCCGACGGGAAGCTGGCGTTCGCGCCACGCCTGGTTGAAGAACACGACGTTCAGCAACGAGGTGCCGTCGTACACGGCCGCGTCGATGATCGCCCGGCCCTGGCGGCTTCGGCGGCTCGCTATACGTCGGACCTCGGCGAAGACGGTCGCCTCTTGACCGATCTCGAGCTCCGCGATCTCGGCCCGTACCGTTCGGTCGTGGTAGCGGCGCGGGTAATGCTGGAGCACGTCGAGCACGCTATTGAGACCCATGAGCGAGAGCCGCCCGGCCAGCTTCGGCGTGATGCCGAGCTTCGACACCGGCACCGACCCGAGATCGCGCAACGTGAGCGTGCCCGTCGCTACTCCACCCCGATGAGATACGGGTACAGCGGCTGGCCGCCGTGGTGCACCTCAATCTCGATCTGCGGGAAATGGTCGGCGACGTATTCAGTGATACGCGCCGTGTCGGCCGGCGGCGCGTCGACGCCAATGATCACTGTGACCAGCTCACGGTCGTCGTCTATGAGCGAGTCGAGGAGCGCGCGAGCAGCGTCGAACGGCGACTTCACCGAGGCCTGGATCCCGTCTCGATCGATCGACAGCCAATCACCCGCTGTGATGCGGCCGCACTCCGCGACGCTGTCGCGCACGGCCTGGGTCACCGCTCCGCAATTCACCCTCGCGACCGCTTCCTCCATTGCGGCCACGTTCGTGTCGATCGGGGCGTCGGGGTCATAGACGATGAGCGCCGCTAGGCCCTCGATCACCGCGAGCGTCGGTATCACGGCGATGCGCTTCGTCGTCAGATCGGCGACCTTGCTCGCGACCGGGACGATGTTGGTGTTGTTCGGGAGCACGATCACCGAATCGGCGGGGCACGCCTCGACGGCTTCGAGAATCTGCGCGGTCGACGGGTTCATCGACTGACCACCGGCAACCAGCTGTTGGACTCCGAGGCTCGACAACAGGCGACGGATGCCGTCACCCACACCAACAGCGACGACCGCGGTCGTCACCAGCTTCGAGGGCTCGGTCGGGACCGATCCGCCCGAGTGCTGGCGGACCCAGTCCTCTTCCTCGAGGCGCTCGACCTGTTCGGCCAGATCGGTGACCCGGATCTTGTACGGGCGCCCCGCGTCGATCCCGGCTTCGACCGCGGCGCCGATGTCGTCGGTGTGGACATGGCAGTTCCAGGTGCGCTCGCCGCCCACGACCACGATCGAGTCCCCGATCGAGCCCCACGCCTCCTTGAACCCCGGGATGGTCGAGTCCTCGGCTTCTAGGAGATACATCACCTCGTAGCGGAGATCGGCGCCCGGCTCGATCTCGCGGTGAGCCTGCACCGAGCGCGGCGTCGCAACGATCTGGGGCTCGGGAATGGGGCGCCCGGACACGACCTCGAGCATCGCGTCGAGGAGGAGGGTGAAACCACGACCTCCGGCATCGACGACGCCGGCCTCCTTCAGCACCGGCAGCAGCTCGGGGGTGTGCAGGACCGCTGCGTCGGCGGCGATCCGCACGGCTTCGAGCAATCCGTCGAGCGCGATCTCGCCTGCGTCGCGATACCGTTCAGCGGCTTCCGCCGACTCCCGCACCACGGTGAGAATGGTGCCCTCGATCGGTCGGAGCACGGCGGCGTAGGCCGCGTCGGCGGCCCTGCGCAGGCCGGTCGCGATGTCGGCTCCACCGACGCTCTCGAGCGGCGAGAACGTGTCGGCGAGCCCGCGGAGCACCTGGGAGAGGATCACACCGGAGTTGCCCCGTGCCCCCATCAGTGATCCGTGGGCAACGGCCCGGCACACGTCGGGCATGTGGGCATCGGGCATCCGGTGGGCGTCACCGAGCTCAGCGCACACCGATTCGAGCGTCAGGGCCATGTTGGTCCCCGTGTCGCCATCGGGAACCGGGTAGACGTTCAGCCGGTTGAGTGTCTCTTGGTGGGACCGGAGCGCGTCGCGAAACCTGACGACGACCTGGGCAACATCGGAGGCGGCGAGCCGCTCGAGGTTGGGCACGTCTGAGATCGCTCCGCTCACTCGTCGGTCGGGTTGGTCCGGCGGGTAGGGAACCGGCCGCTCACTACTGCCTGGCTGATCGTAACGGGCGGGCCGGGCAGAGCGGGACCTGCCTGCTACTCTTGTTTGTTCCTCCCGTGGGCTCCTCATGCCCCGGAGTGTCCTGAACCTTCGAGTCACCCGAGAGGTCCGTGTAATGGCATCTGTCTGCGACGTCTGCGGCAAGCACCCGCAGTTCGGCAAGCGCCTGAGCCACTCCCACCGTCGGACCAATCGACGCTGGAACCCGAACGTGCAGCGCGTCCGCGCCATCGTGAACGGATCTCCTCGTCGGATCCATGCCTGCACCGGCTGCCTCAAGGCCGGCAAGGTCCAGAAGCCGTAGGCGACCCGCTGTGCAGGGCGTCGTGCGTGCGTTCGATCCGCTGTCTGGTGAAGGCGTCATCCTCTCCGACCGAGACCGGACCGATTTCACCCTGGCCGCCGACGCGCTGGAGCAGTCCATCTTCAGGATGCTCCGCCAGGGTCAACGGGTGAACTTCGACCTTGACGATGCCGGCCGCGCCACCCGGGTCCGCATCGGAGCCGAGATCGACATGGGTTACTCGGGCGACATCTAAATCGGGCCCGTCCGGCGCGGCCCGATGCGCAGGGCACCTCGGTTCGGCTGCTCTCGGTTCGTCCCGTTAGGCTCCTCGGACCATTTCGCCCGTCGGGTGGCGGTCGACGTTCGATCGGCCGGCGGGAAGGACAAGGAGCGTCGAATCGTGACGGCCAGCGTCGACACCGCCCAGCCCACCACGAACGAGCGCCTGACCTTGTGGGTCGAGAAGATGGCCACGCTGTGCGAGCCCGCCCGTATCCATTGGTGTGACGGCAGCGAAGCCGAAGCTGAACTCCTCTGCCGACAGCTCGTCGAGGCCGGCACCTTCACGCCACTCGACGAAGCCAAGCGGCCGAACTCGTACTGGGCCGCCTCCGATCCGAGCGACGTCGCCCGAGTCGAGGATCGCACCTTCATCTGTGCAGAGAACGAGGACGACGCCGGTCCGACGAACAACTGGAAGCCGCCGGCCGAAATGCGGGCCAAGCTCCTGGACCTCTTCTCCGGTTGCATGCGCGGGCGCACGATGTACGTCGTGCCCTTCAGCATGGGCCCGCTCGGCTCACCGCTGTCGTACATCGGCGTCGAGATCACCGACTCCCCCTACGTAGTCGTGAGCATGCGCACGATGACGCGCATGGGCCGGGCCGCGCTCGATGTGCTCGGCCCCGAGGGCGAGTTCGTACCGTGCATGCACTCACTCGGTGCTCCGCTCGCCCCGGGCGACGCCGACGTGGCTTGGCCCTGCAACGCGCAAGAGAAGTGGATCGTGCACTTCCCCGAGGTGCGCGAGATCTGGTCGTTCGGGTCCGGCTACGGCGGCAACGCGCTGCTCGGCAAGAAGTGCTTCGCTCTGCGCATCGCGTCGGTGATCGCCCGCGACGAAGGCTGGCTCGCCGAGCACATGCTGATCCTCAAGCTCACCGCGCCCGACGGCCGCGAGCGTTTCATCGCCGCCGCGTTCCCATCAGCGTGCGGCAAGACCAACCTCGCCATGCTCGTGCCCACCACCCCCGGGTGGAAGGCGGAGATGATCGGCGACGACATCGCGTGGATGAAGTTCGGTGCCGATGGCCGCCTCTACGCCATCAATCCCGAGTTCGGGATCTTCGGCGTGGCCCCGGGCACGAACCGCAAGACGAATGCCAACGCCATGGACACGCTGCGCGAGAACACCGTGTTCACCAATGTGGCCCTCACCGACGACGGCGACATCTGGTGGGAGGGAATCGACGACCCCGCGCCGGCCCACCTCATCGACTGGCGGCGCGAGAGCTGGGCACCCGAGTCGCAGGCCCCGGCCGCTCACCCGAACGCCCGCTTCTGCGCCCCCGCTTCGCAGTGCCCGGTGATCGCGCCCGAGTGGGAGGACCCTAAGGGTGTACCGATCTCTGCGTTCCTCTTCGGCGGTCGTCGGGCCACCACTGTTCCGCTGGTATACGAGTCACGCGACTGGGCCCATGGTGTCTTCATCGGCGCCACCATGGGCTCGGAGAAGACCGCAGCTGCGATCGGCGGCCTCGGTGAGCTGCGTCACGATCCGTTCGCGATGCTTCCGTTCTGTGGCTACAACATGGCCGACTACTTCAGTCACTGGATGAGCCTCGCCGAGACCCACGACGCCGCGAAGCTTCCCCGGATCTTCGGAGTCAACTGGTTCCGCAAGGGCGACGACGGGAAGTTCCTGTGGCCCGGTTACAGCGACAACTCCCGGGTGCTCGAGTGGATAGTCAACCGGGTCGACGGTCGGGTCGACGGTCAGGAGACACCCATAGGCGTCGTCCCGACCCAGGCCGACCTGAACCTCAACGGGCTAGACGCTTCGCCCGACGCAGTCGCCGCCGCCCTGAGGGTCGACGAAGGCGAGTGGCGTTCCGAGATCGTGAACACGCGCAAGCACTTCGACGAATTCGGTGACCGCCTGCCCGGTGAGCTTCTCGATCAGCTCGCCGCGCTTGAGCAACGCCTGAGCTAAAGATCCGTTCTGGTCATCTCCGCGCCGCTCCTGGCGAGCGGAACCTGACCAGAACGGGGGTGGGGTGCTAGCAACACGGCCATGAGCGAACGCATCGAATCGATCCTGCGCGACGCGACCCTCGAGGAGAAGGCCGCGCTCGTCGCCGGTATCGACCTGTGGAACACGCCTGGTGTCGCCCGCCTGCACGTGCCCGGCCTGCGGGTGACCGACGGACCGAACGGCGCGCGGGGTCCGCGCTGGACCGGTCAGGGAGCGTTGTGCGTGCCCTGCGGATCGGGGCTCGGCGCCACCTGGGATCCGGAGCTGGTCGAACGGGTCGGCCGCGCTCTGGGCGAAGAGGCCCGCACCAAGGGCGCGCACGTGCTGCTCGCACCCACCGTGAACCTCCACCGCCATCCGCTAGCCGGCCGCAACTTCGAGTGCTACTCCGAAGATCCCCACCTCACCGCCCGCCTCGCCGTCGGTTTCATACGGGGAGTGCAATCGAACGACGTCGGCGTGACCGTGAAGCACTTCGCTGCCAATGACTCCGAGTTCGAGCGCATGACCATCAGCTCCGAGGTCGACGAGCGGACGCTGCGCGAGCTGTACCTGGTGCCATTCGAGGCGGCGGTGCGCGAGGCCGGCGCCTGGGGCGTGATGTCGGCCTACAACCGGCTCAACGGCACCTATTGCAGCGAGCACCACTGGCTGCTCACCACCGTGCTGCGCGAGGAGTGGGGCTTCGACGGGCTCGTCGTTTCCGACTGGTTCGGCACGCACAGCACGATCGCGGCAGCGACCGCCGGGCTCGAGCTCGAGATGCCGGGACCTCCACAGTGGTTCGGCTCCAAGCTCACCGCCGCCGTCACCGCCGGCGAGGTGCCCGAGGCGGTCCTCGACCGGATGGCACACGACGTGCTCGAGGCGGGTGAACGCACCGGCGCGCTCGCCGGCATCGGCAACGACGAAGCTCGCTCCGTCGACCAGCCCGCCCACCGGGAGCTCGCGCGCGAGGTCGCAGCCGCGGGCTTCGTGCTGCTCCGCAACGAGGCGGACCTCCTCCCACTCGATCCCTCGAAGCTGGCGTCGATCGCCGTGATCGGTGCCGGAGCCGACCAAGCGTGGATCATGGGTGGCGGCAGCGCCTCCCTCACCCCGCACTACTCGGTCACGCCGCTGGAAGGCCTCCAAGAAGCTCTCGGCGGCGCCACCAGCGTGCGCTTCGCCCGCGGTCCGGCGACGAACCGAACGATTCCGCTCATCGACGGTCGACGAATGGTTCGCACGACTCCCGAGGATCTCGGCGTCACCCTCGAGTACTTCGCCACAACCGACTTCACCGGACCGGTCGTGCTCACCGAGACGCTCCCGTCGACCCGTCAGATCTGGATGGGTCACTGGACGGACGCGTTCGACGGCTCCAGCTACTCGGCCCGGGCAAGCGCGATTCTCGAGGTGGAAGAAGACGGAGAGTGGACGCTCGGCCTCACGACCGTCGGGCCGTGCCGGGTCTGCCTCGACGGCGACGTGGTCGTCGATGCGTGGGATGACCGGCCGAGCGGTGATTCGTTCTTCGGGTTCGGGAGCGAGGAGATCCGCGTCGCAGCTCCGTTTCGAGCAGGAGTGCAGCGCGCGCTGACAATCGAGTATTCCTCCAAGGGAACGAGCATCCTCGGTGGCTTCGCGCTCGGCGCGTCGCCGCCCGAACGGGCCGATGCATTCGACCACGCTCTCACGACGGCGCGTGATGCCGACGTCGCGGTTGTCATCGTCGGGACCGGCCCCGACTGGGAGAGCGAAGGTCATGACCGCGAGTCCATGGATCTGCCGCGCGACCAGGCGGCGCTGGTCCGAGGGGTTGGCGGTGTCAACCCGCGCACGATCGTCTGCGTCAATGCCGGCGCACCCGTCACGATGGACTGGGCCGGTTCCGTCTCGTCGGTGCTCCAGTGCTGGCTTCCCGGCCAAGAATGGGGCCACGCCCTCGCCGATGTGCTCACCGGTGCGATCGAACCGGGAGGTCGGCTCCCCACGACGATTCCGGAACGCCTCGAAGACTCGCCCGGGTTCTCCGACTACCCCGGGGCCGACGGCAGGGTCGCGTACAGCGAGGGCGTCTTCATGGGTTACCGCGGCTACGACAGCCGCGGCATCGCTCCCCGCTTCTGCTTCGGACACGGCCTGACCTACACGACGTTCGATTACGGCGAAGCGAGGGTTGCCACCGACACCGATGGCGGCATCGAGGTAACCGTGGAGCTGACGAACACCGGATCACGGCGGGGCTCCGAGGTTGTCCAGTGCTACATCGCAGACGGGGAGAGCACTGTCGATCGGCCCGAACAGGAGCTGCGCGCCTTCGAGAAGGTCACCCTCGATCCCGGTGCGTCACGAACCGTCAACTTCACCCTCGGCGATCGTTGCTTCGCGTACTGGGCCGGTCCGGGTTCGAGCGAAGCTGCGTGGATCGTGGAGCCGGGAACGTTCACCGTGCGAGTAGGCGCGTCGTCGCGTGACATCCGGTCGGAAGCGACGATCGACCATCCCGGAGCGACCCTTCCGGTCTGAGCATTTCGCGAGCCCTACCGCGAGTCACGTTGTCGCCCGGCGCGACCGCTGCGACGAGCGTGACGCGCGAACGCGAACTCGACCAGACGATCGAGCAGCTGCGGGTACGACACGCCTGATGCTTCCCACAGGCGTGGGTACATAGAGATCGGCGTGAACCCCGGGATCGTGTTCACCTCGTTGACAAGGAACCCGCGATGGTCGTCGTAGAAACAATCGACACGCGCCATCGCCTCGAGCCGGCACGCTTCGAACGCGCGAACGGCGAGCGCACGAACCTCGGCCGTGCGTTCGGCGTCGAGCGGCGACGGGATCAGAAGCTCCGCGGCACCGTCTTCATACTTGTCTGAGTAGTCGTAGAACTCTGCGCCAGGAACGATCTCCCCCGGTAGCGATGCCTTGGGCGGATCGTCGCCCAACACCGCGACTTCGATCTCACGCCCGACGATCATCTCCTCGGCGAGTATCCACTCGTCGAACACGAGCGCATCGGCGATCGCTGCGTCGAGCTCAGCGCGATCGTGCGCCTTGGTCACGCCGACCGACGACCCCATGTTGGCCGGCTTCACGAAGCACGCCAAGCCGAGCTCGGCCTCGACCCGATCTGCGAACGCTGCAGCATCGTGGCCGTCACGATGCACGAGGTAGCGCGGCGTCGCGAGACCGCAGGCCAGGAACATCCGCTTCATTGCGACCTTGTCCATGCCGACCGCGGAACCGACCACGCCGCACCCGACGTAGGGAAGATCAGCAAGCTCGAGCAATCCCTGCACGGTGCCGTCTTCCCCGTAAGGGCCATGGAGGAGCGGGAACACCACGTCGACGGGTCCCAGCCCGGTTCCCGCGGTCATCGGCCGACCAGTCGCGAGCTCGCCCAGCCCGCCGACCAGCTCACCTTCCACCTCGAACGCGCTGGGCAACGATGCCGGTCCGGCCTCGATCGCTCGGTGCGCGGCATCGGCGAACAACCACCGGCCATCAGTGGTGATCGCTACCGGCAGGACCTCGTAGCGCGCCGGATCAAGCGCACGGGCCACCGCGACCGCGGTGACGCGGGACACGTCGTGCTCAGCAGAGCGCCCACCGAAGAGCAGGACGATCCGAACGCGATCAGTCATCGAAGCTCCATCGGGGTCGAGGCACAGTCAGGTCAGGCCACGCCGCGTTCACGCGCCGACCTGGAGGATCGCGCGGATCGCCAGGCCCATGATGAACAGACCCCCAAGCCCGTAGAGCAGCTCGCGACGACCGTTCCCCTTCATCGAGCTGCGGTACTGATAGAGGAGCCCGATAGTGATGAACGTCACGAATCCGTAGAACATGTGGAAACGGGGCACGGCCGAGGCGTACGCCTTGCTACCGACCACCAAACTCACGCCGAGCAAGATCTGGATCAAGATCGCGACCTCGGCGACGATTGTCGCGATCCACACCGGCCGACCCCGGAATCGGCGCCATTTCCAGGCCGCGAGCCCGTACAACCCGGCCAGCGCGTTCGCGACCAGGGCGATGTAGCCCCAGGTGCGATGGATGTCGAAGATGGTTTCGATGGCCGACGCCTCAGAGCACGGCGTCGTCGGACGCAGAGAATGCGGTCTCGCCGCCCCTGAGCTGGTTCTTCAAGATCTTCCCCGCCGGGTTCCGTGGGAGCGGCTCGTCGCGCAGTTCGACGTACTGCGGCACCTTGAAGTTCGCGAGCCGTGCCGAGCACCACGCCCGGATCTCGTCGCCCCCCACCATCGAGCCGGCGCGCATCTGAACCACAGCCTTCACCTCTTCGCCGAGCACCTTGTGAGCCACTCCTACGACCGCAGCATCGACCACATCGGGATGCTCGAACAGCACCAGCTCGATCTCAACGCAGTACACGTTCTCGCCGGCGCGGATGATCATGTCTTTGACCCGGTCGACGAGCGACAAATAGCCGTCGGCGTCGAGTCGGCCTATGTCGCCGCTGCGGAACCAACCGTCGGCGGTGATCGCCTCGGTCGTAGCGTCCGGGCGGTTCCAGTACCCGCGGATCATGATCGTTGGGCCACGCATCCAGATCTCGCCCGTCTCACCGGTCGCAACGTCGGTTCCCTCGGAATCTACGACGCGCAGCTCGACGGTCGGCACCGCCCGTCCGACGGACCCCGGATGGGTGCGGTAGTCCTCGCCGCTGTTCGAAGTCGCGACGGAAGCGGTCTCGGTCAGGCCGTAGGCCGTGGTGAGAGTGCTCCTCACAGCCGGGAACCGTTCGTGTATCCGCGCCACCAGCTCGGGCGCGGCCGGCGCGCCTCCGTAGCTCGCGCGCACCACCGACGAGAGGTCGTACTGCTCGAAGTTCGGAGATTCGACAATCCGCCACATGATGGTCGGGACCCCACCGAAAGACGTGACCCGCTCACGCTCAATCGTCGCCATCGCCAGGTCAGGATCGAAACGTCCGGGCGGCATGAGCACGAGCTTGGCACCTTGCGCATAGTTCAGCGTCATCGTCGACAGGCACCCTGTGACGTGGAACAACGGCACCACCAACAGGGTCGTCGGGCGCAGACTGCGGGTCTTCTCCGCCGCCGACGATCCTCGCCCCGCGGTCGCGATGCCGACACAGAAGATGTTCGCCAGATTCGCGATCGCTTGGCGATGGGTCACGGTCGCACCCTTCGGGCGGCCGGTGGTTCCCGACGTGTACAAAATGGCGAGCAAGTCGTCTTCGTCGACTTCGACGTCGGGCAGTCGGCCCGGGTCCTCGGTCTCGAACAACGCGGCGCCAGGCTCGGCCCGTCCGTCGGGTGCCTCGAGCCCGGTGACGAATACAAGCTCCAGATCGGTCAGACGATCGATGACGTCACGAACGATCACCCATCGCTTCTCGTCGCAGAAGAGCACCTTGGTGCCGGAGTCTCTCAACCCGAACTCGAGCTCGTCGGCCTTCCACCACGCGTTGAGCGGCACACATACCGCGCCCATCGACGAGCACGCCCAGAACATGACGACCCAATCGATGGTGTTCGCGCAGAGCAGCGCGACGCGATCGCCGGGCTCGACTCCGCGCGCCAACAGCGTCACTGCCGCCCGACGGACCAGCGCGTTGTGCTGTGCGTACGTGAGGCGACGGTCACCCTGAACCAGGAACTCGTCGTCGCCTTTCGCGTCGGCCTGCGCGACGAGCTCGCGCAGCGATCGCATGCGCGACGCGTACACCTGCAGCGGGCGCCCGAACACCGGCTCAGTGACGATCTCGAACGCCCCTCCGGGCCCGGTCAACTCGGCCAGGGCATCCTCACGGCTTGTCACGACGAGAACGCCTTCGAGTGCATTTGCCGTGCTGTGGCGAAGCCCCACAGCAGATCCCCGGCTCGAACCCCGTGCTCGATCACGTCAGTTGCTCCTTCGTCGACTCTGAAACCGGATTCTCGCCGACGAAACGACCGACTCAGCTCTCTTCTCTGAGGAAACGCTCGATCTCCGAGGCAATCTCGTCACCAGTGGGCAGATCGGTGTCGCTCACCACGTCGAGCTCGCGCACCATCTCGGCGACATCGGGTCGTTCGGCGAGACCTTCCTCGACCCGAGCCGCGTACTCCTCGGCCTGCCCGTCGAGGTCACCGAGCTCGAGGTTCATCCCCGCGAGATCGCGGACCCGTTCGAGCAACGCCCGGATCGCCGGCGGTGACGGGTTGCCCGCCACGTAGTGTGGCACCTCGGCCCAGAGTCCGATTGCCGGGATGTCGGCCTCGCCGAGCGCGACCTGGAGCACCGTTTGCACGCCGGTCGGCCCGTTGTAGTCGACGCGCGTCGCACCGAGATCCTGGATGAGCGCGTGGCTCGTCGCGGTGGCCATCACTTTGATCTGGCGACGGTGTGACACCGCGGCGGGCAAGCCCCCGAGCAGCAAGGCCTGCTCGACGCCGAGCCGGGCAGCGGTCTCGACGATCGTCGTCGTGAACTCGTTCCAGCGAATCGAGGGTTCAGGGCCCGTACATACGACGACGTCACGTCCACCGGCCCGGCCCGCGACGAAGTCGACCGCGGGCCACTCGAGCTCACGCGTGACCCCGTCGGCAAGGTGAACCGTCGGCCGGGTCTGCTGCAGGTCGGCGATCTCCCCGAGATCTATGCGAGCGAAGCGACGCGCGCCCTTCAGCTGGTCGATCACGGCCGCCACGCAACCTTGGCCGGCGAGTCCGGCGTCGATCCAACCGGTGAACGCGACCACCATCACCGGGTTGTCCAACTCCGGCCATCGCTCTACTTCCAGCACACGCCCACTGTAGGCGGGCTCTTCGGGGCCGGCGCCCTGTAGCTTCTGGCTCATGCTGGTTGAGAAATGAAGTTCGGTGTGCACACGGGGCTCCAGAACACGTCGATCGACGAGCTCCGCGCGCTGTGGGTGCAGATCGAAGGACTCGGCTTCGACTGGATCTCCATCTGGGACCATTTCTACGCCGCCGACGCGTCGGGCAGTCCGGTGTGTCTCGAGGCCGTGGCGGCGCACGCAGCGCTCATCGAGGCGACGAGCCGGGTGCAGTGCGGCAGCCTCGTCTACTCCATCGGCTATCGCCACCCCGCGGTGCTCGCGAACACGATGGCCACGCTCGACCAGATGGCCGGCGGACGCGTCGTCTTGGGCATGGGTGCCGGCTGGTCGCAGATCGAGTACGACGCCTATGGGATCCCATTCCCTCCCGCGCCGGTGCGACTGCGCCAGTTGAACGAGGGCATCCAGTGCGTACGCGGCCTACTGACCGAAGCCGTGACCGACTTCGACGGTGAGTTCTTCACGCTCAACGGTGCCCGGTGCGAGCCAAAGCCCGTGCAGAGCCGTCTGCCGATCTGGATCGGTGGCGGCGGTGAGAAGGTCACGTTGCGCATCGCCGCCCAACACGCCGATGGGTGGAACGTGCCATTCGTATCCCCGGCTACCTACCGGGCCAAGGTGGGCGTGCTCCAGGAGCACTGCGAGCGGCTCGGACGGGACCCGGCCACGATCACCAAGGCCGTCAACGTCGGCCTCGCCTACAGCGAAGCCGACCTCGATGCCCAGTTCGGCGGAGGCATGTCGGAGTTCGTGCGGCCTGGTGTGCTCATGGGTTCGACCCAGGAGATGATCAACCAGATCGGTGCTTACGGCGATGCCGGAGCCGAGTGGGTGATCATCGCCCGCCGCGCACCGTTCGACGCCGACAGCATCGATCGCTTCGCCGCCGACGTCCTCCCCGCCTTCGCGTGAAGCTGCCCCCACCGCGGCCCGCGCCGCTGGGGCGATCGCCCCGGGTGGAGCGGCCAGATCGGCCAGATCGGCCCGACCAGGCGGGCCAGGCGGGGTTCCGGCTGGATCCCCTGACCCGCGAGTGGGTGCTCATCGTCGGGAACCGCCAGGACCGGCCGAACCTGCCGGATGGGGGGTGCCCCTTCTGCGTCGGCGGCCTCGAAACGCCCGATCCCTATGAGGTCAGGGCGTTCGAGAACCGTTGGCCGGCAATGGTGCCCGGTGAGCCCCTCGATCCGGACCAGCTCGACGGCCGCGCTTCGCTGCCTCCACGCGGCGCGACCGAGGTACTTCTCTACTCGTCCGACCACGGCGCGTCGTTGGGATCGATAGGCCGGGCCGGCGTGCGTTCGGTCGTCGACCTGTGGGCCGAGCGCACCACCGCGCTGTTGGCGCGTCCCGAGGTCGAGTACGTGCTCGTGTTCGAGAACCGCGGCCGCGAGGTCGGCGCCACCATCGATCATCCTCATGGGCAGGTGTACGCGTTTCCGTTCGTACCGCCGGTAGCGCGTCGGGAAGACGAGATCGCAAAGAGGTACGGATGTCCGCTCTGCGCGACCCTTCCGGAAGAGATCGCCGAAGGGTCGCGGGTGGTGAGCGCGGGCGGCGGATGGGTGACAACCGTGCCGTATGCGTCGGGCTACCCGTTTGGTGCGCTCGTCGCCCCGGTGGAGCACATCTCGGCTCTCGCCGATCTCGATGACTCCAACCGCGACGCCCTCGCGGAGAGACTCTCCGACATACTCTCCCGCTACGACCGCCTGTTCGGCCGGCCGTTCCCGTACCTCCTCTGGGTGCACCCGGGAGTGCACCTCCACGTGCACCTCGCCCCGCCGCTGCGCTCGGCCGACACCCAGCGCTATCTCGCCTCCGCCGAGATGGGCACCGGCACGTTGCAGAACCCGGTGACACCAGAAGATGCTGCCGCCGCGCTCCGCGACGCGTGAGTCAGGTGCCGGAGGTGCCGAGTTGCTTCTTCTTCGGCGCGAAAGCGCCGGCGATCTGTGCCTCGGTGAAGCCTGGCGGTACCGCACCGCTCGACGCGTAGCGGTACAACGCGGTCTGGTAGACGACGCTGAGCGCCGACGTCACGATCGCGACCGCGCACACCCATATGGTGCCGACCACGATGGCAGCCACAATCAGCGCTGTGACACCCGTGGCAAAGAGAACGAACACAACCGGCAGCGCTACGAGGATTGCGAGCAGAGAGATGAGTCCGATCCCGCCCTGTCCGATCACGTTCTCACCCCAGGTGTGCTTGAACATCGCGGCCGACTGTTTGATCGCCGCGCCCACCGAGACGTTCTCGAGCACTATTAGCGGCAGCACCAGGAAGGTGACAAGCGACCAGGCCATGCCGATCAGCCCGAGCACGATCCGGCCGAGGAACCCCGCGCGCTCCTCGATGGCCCGGATGATGAGAGAGACGGTGGCGCTCACAAGAGCCCACGGGAGGATCGCGCCGGCTCGCGCCCTCGCCGCGGCCAATGAAGAGCCCAGGTTCGGATCTCGGCCCTCGAGTCGTTCGTTCGCCGCCCACACCAGCGCCGTGTTGAAGAAGATCGTCACGTAGGCGAGCACGAAGTACGCCAGAGCCATCAGCACGTACCCGGCTGTGCCCAGCTGGAAGCTCGACGAACTGGTACCCGACGTCGTGTCGTTGCCCGTCAGAAAGATCGGCACGCCAAAGCTTGCTGCGATGACCAGGGCACATACCCCGGAGATCGCGGGGAGCCAGAGCAGTTCTCTGTCGCCGCTCAAGACCAGCCACGAGGCCTTGAACAGCTCGAACGAGCGGCGCAATTTCATGGGGTCATTATCGTCGTTTCCCGAGCACCCTTTAGCGCACCCGGCGAGCATCCGTTGCCGTAGTGTCCGCGTTCTCGTGGACGATGAACGACGTGAACCCCTGACGGCTGCGCTCAGCCAAGGTGCCGAGCCGCTCCGGTTCCTGCGCGCTCCCGGGCGGGTGAATCTCATGGGCGACCACACCGACTACAACGACGGACTCGTCCTGCCCCTTGCGATCGACCGCGACTGCCTGATCGCGTATCGACCCACTCGCAATGGCCGGATTCGGGTGCAATCGTCGGAGCTCGTCGGAACTGTCGATGTTGCTGCCGACGGCACCACCGACCCCACCACCGTCGAACCCCGGTGGGGGCGGTTTGTCGCGGGTGCGGTCGCCGCGCTCGCAAACCGGGGTATTCACGGGCGCGGTTTGGACGCGGCGCTGTCGTCGACGGTTCCCGCCGGCGCAGGGTTGTCATCCAGCACCGCCCTCTCAGTCGCGCTCGTGCTCGCGCTAGTCGACAGCCTCGGCGCCAATGCGCTCCCTACCGTCGACGCGGCGCGCACCGCACTCGACGCGGAGGTGCGCGCGACCGGCGTGCCCGGCGGCCTCATGGACCAGCTCGCCTCGCTGCTCGGTCGCGAGGGGTGCGCGCTGCTCATCGACTGCCGGGCACTCACCGCAGCACCGATACCGATCCCGTCTGATCTTGCCGTGCTCGTCGTCCACTCGGGGCGCACCCGCACGCTGGCCGACAGTGAGTACGCACTGCGGCGCGCCGCCTGCGAGGCAGCAGCTCGTCGCATCGGCGTCACGGCACTGCGCGACGCGTCGCTCGACCGGGTGCGCGACGACCCAATCGCCCGTCACGTTGTCACCGAGAACGCGCGGGTCCTCGAAACCGGTATTGCGCTGCGCGTGGGCGACCGCGCTGTTCTCACTCGCCTCCTCCTGGAGAGCCACGCGAGCCTTCGCGACAACTACCGCGTCTCAACCCCGGAACTTGATCACCTGGTCGACGCCCTCGTCGGAGCGGGCGCGTTCGGAGCTCGACTCACCGGCGCGGGGTTCGGTGGCTGTGTCATCGCGCTCACCGACCAGGCCGACACCGCGCGCATCGCGGCCGACGCCACCGAGAGCTACCGCCGCTCCACCGGCCTCGAACCCCGAGCGTTTTCGGCCAGGGCCGTCGACGGCGCTGGCCCCCTCACCCCCTAAGCTCCATCGGCATGGAGCTGCTCCCCGCCGATGGCCTGCGCCCGGCCGGCGCTCCGGTTTCCGCCCACTCCGATTACGAGTCGATCGGCATCGCGACGCCAGTGCCGTGGACGGCGGCGTCGCCCGACGCGCCGCGGTCAGGCGCGGGCCGACTCACGATCGATCTCGGTGGGCGGTGGGAGCGCGCGGCCGACTTTTCCGGGTCCACCTCATTCCCCGACAAGGGCGCGCGTGGCTCCGCCGGCCTTCCCGACGGGCTGGTTTGGCGCAAGGTCGTGGTGCCCGACAACTTCGGCAGTGACGACGAGTTCTCCGAGTTCTTCGGACCGATGTGGTACCGCCGTCGATTCGCCGACCCTTGGGCCGGGATGACCGAGAATCCACCGGGCCGAGTTCGCCTCCGGTTCCGCGCCGTCGACTACCTCGCCGACATCTGGCTCAACGGCGAGCACCTCGGCCATCACGAGGGCGCGTTCGCACCGTTCGGCTTCGACGTGACCCACCGCCTCGTTCGGGAGAACGAAGTGGTGGTCTGTGTACAGGATCCCCTGGAGCCGCTGGACCCGAAGGCGTTCTTCTTTTCGCACCGTAAGCGGGTGATCAAGGGAACGCTGAAATACCACGACAGCCGACCGGGTGGTCTCCCCGGTCGCATGACCGGCCCACTCGTCGAAGGCGGCGATCCCTGGGTGTGGACGCCGGAATGGGGTCAGTCGATGACGACCGCCGGCATCACCGGTGGGGTGGAGCTCGTGCGCACCGGTCAATGCGCACTCGACGCGGTGTTCATCACCCCGCTCGAGACCGACGGGCGTGCCCAGATCGCCGCTGTTGTCACCAACCACACGGGCACTTCATGCGACGCTGTGTTGCAGCTCGTAATTGCCGACAACACCGCCGCCGTCGCCATCACCCTTACCCCCGGAACGAGTCGCGTCGACCTCCAGGTCGATCTCGCCCATCTGGCCAGGTGGGAGCCCGCTCACTCCCCACGCGGGACGCCCGCGACCCACGACCTGCGCGCCTCACTCGTCGTCGGCGATCACGTCACCGACCGCCGAAGCGTCTCATTCGGCTTGCGCACGGCACGGCTCGCCACCGATACCAGCGGAGCGGCGCGCCACCTCGAGGTGAACGGGCATCCGGTGTTCGTCAAGGCTGTGAACTACATCCCGTGGCAGCACTTCGCCGAAGTCGGTCGGAGCTTCTACGACCGTGACATGCGGATGATCACCGAAGCGCACGGCAACTCGATCGGCATGCACGCCCACGTGCAATCGCCCCATGCCTACGAAGCGGCCGATGCCGCCGGGATGCTCGTCTTCCAAGACTTCCCCCTGCAGTGGTTCTACGACTCGGGCACGACCACGAACCCCGGTTTCGTCGACACCGCCTGCCGTCAGATTGCCGAGATGGCCTACCTGCTACACAACCATCCGAGCGTCGTCTACTACGCCTGTCACAACGAGCCTCGTCGCATGTTCGTCGAGACTCCCGAAGCCGACGACACCCCGGAACGCGACCTCGGTGAACGACACCTCGATGCCGCGCTCCTGCGAACGCTGAGCGCCGTCGACGATTCGCGTCACGTTCACGAAGCGTCGGGGATCGGCGAAGACGTGCACGATTACCAGGGGTCGCTCATGGGCGGTTCGGTGTATCGCGTCGGTGAAAAGCCCGCCTGGCTTGTCAGCGAGTACGGCTTCTGGACGATCGGACCGCAGTTCGACCGGTTCGGAGATCCGCCGACTTGGCCGCCCGATGCCGATCTGCTGCGTGAATGGGTCAGCCGGCTGTCGTTCATCGGCTCGACCATCTCGTTCGCGGGTCGGCCAGAGCGTTACTCGTCGCTCGAAAGGTGGGCCGAGGCCACCGAGCTTTACGGGGCCGCGCTCGCGAAGTACCAGACCGAGTGGTTCCGGGCCCACCGAGGTGCACCCTTCATGGGCTATCGCTGGCATTTCTGGTCCGACTGGTGGGGCTACGCCGGTGGCGGACTCGTCGATGTCGAACGTGCCCCGAAGCGCACCTATGCCGCCTTCCGTGACGCGAGCCGTCCCTTGCTGGTTATCGGGCTCGTAGATCGTTCGGTGGTCGAACCAGGGACGACTTCCGTCCGCGTCGTCACCGTGAACGACCGCGCCGAGGCCGCCAACGGGCGCGTCGATTGGGCAGTGCACGTAGCGCACAGCGCGGTGATCGCGCCCGAACCCGAAGGGGCTCGGATCGGTCTGGCGATGCCCCCCGACGCAGATTCGCACGTCGCGATCGAACGTTCTCGGAAGGAGATGATCGACGAGGGCGCGCTCGCGCTTTCGGTCGGCGCCGAGACGACCGCTGAACTCGGCACCGTGAGCATCTCGCTCGTGGCGGGCGAGGCGCGAACGCTCACGCTGAGATGGACCGATTCGACGACGGGCCCCCAGGAGAACACCGTGCACCTCTGTTGCCCGGCCGACGCAGCGGTGCTCCCTCCCGGACTCTCGGAGCTGTTGTGACAGAGAACATCCATACCGACGATGTCGATCTCGTTCTCGGCAACGAGGGAACCTGGCGGGTCGCGTGGATCCGATCTGGCGTCACGCTCGATGGGGGCGCGGCAAGCATCGACCTCGCGACGCGCGACCTGAACAGCGGCAGCTCCGAGGGGCGTTGGCAGGTCGACGGTCTTCACGCCCGCTGGGACCCGTCGGAGGATGGCCCCTGGATCGGGCTCGAGCTGAGCGCCGACATCCTCACGGTCCAGACCGGGTACCGCGCGACAGTCAATGAGACTGTCTCGCGCCTCACGCCGATCATCGCGGTCACCGACCTCGATGTCCGAAGCCGACTCGTCAACGGATACGACTCCTGGGCGTACGCGGGCGTGGTCGCAGGAGATCATGGCGGTGGTTCCTGGTGGAACACCGCGCTCGTCGACCAAGAGGGCCGGGCACTCGCGGTGCAGGCCCTGGGGGCCGACCGGTTCGCGACCCGCATCACCATGGAGGAAGGGACCCTGATCGTCGAGTGCGGCGGCACACCCCCACTCCAGTTCGTTCCCGAGACATGGGGATACGAGGTACTCGAACCCGCACCGCTCTCGCTCCCGCTCGGCGCGGGCGAGGAGATACGCAGCGAACCCGTCGCGATCTCGGCCGGTACCGACGCTGTCGCGCTGGTTGACCACCTGGCCGCGCACGCGGCGACCATTGGTGGCGCCAGACGGTGGGCCGGCGCGCCGATCGCGGGCTGGGAGAGTTGGTACCACTACGGCCTCGCGATTGATGCCGATACCCTCCTCACGAACGCCGATCTCCTCCGCGAACGCTTCGGCAATCGAACTGGCTTCGACGTCGTGCAGCTCGACGATGGCTGGCAGCGCGCCCACGGGGCGTGGACGCCGAACGACCGGTTCCCGAACGACCTCGCCACGTTGACCTCGATGCTGAGGGAGAAGGGTGCCCGGTCCGGCCTCTGGTTGGCCCCGTTCATGGTGGAGCCCGACGCGCCCGGCATCGCCACTGACCACGTCGCCTGGTGCCTCACCCACGCCTCTGGTCACACCCTGCGCGATCGTCACGGGAAGTGGGCACTCGACGCATCCCACCCCGACGCGCTGGCCTGGTTGGAGAAGCTTGGCGCCCAGGTGCGCGCCTGGGGCTTCGAGATGGTGAAGCTCGATTTCTTGTACCTCGGCGCGCAGGAAGCCACCCGCTACGACCCGACAGTCACCGGCACCGAGGCGCTCCGACGAGGTCTGGAAGCATTCATCGCGGGTCTCGGCGACGACATCTACGTGCTCGGTTGCGGCATGCCCATGCTCCCGGCGCTCGGCATCTGCCACGGCAATCGTGTCGGTCCGGATCTCGCGACTCCGGTGATGCATCATGACCTGGGCCCCCAACCGCTCACCCACGGCTGGTCCGGGTGGCATGGGATCGAGGTGCAGGCGCGCAACGTCGCGGCCCGCTTCGCTCTCTCACACTGGTTCGAGTGCGACCCCGACGTCGTGCTGGCGTGGGGTTCCGACGGCTCGACCCCCGATGGCTACGCGCTCGAAGAGTCGCGCACCCTTTCCGTGCTCGCGGCCCTCTGCGGTGGGCCGTACTTCCTCGCCGACGATCTCGCCGCGCTCACCGATGCCGAACGCGCCGGGCTGCAAGATCACGACATCGCGGACCTGCTCGGCGGGGCCCGGTTCGTCCCGATCGACCTGTTCGCTTCGCCAGAGCGCCCCGACATCGAGCACGGGTTCGCGCCCGCGACCAACATCGCCTCGCGATGGGTCGCGCGCCACGGCGACGAAGAGGTGACGGCGACGTTCAATTGGGCCGACGAAGCCACCGACGGGATTCCGGCCCACGGCGTGCGCGTCGACCGCTTCGTTCACCCCCGTTAGCGACCTGACCGGCTTCTCGCCCGCGGACGCGGCGCTTCCCTAGGCCATCACCCACCCAGCGTGTGGCGCAGCCGGTCGAGTGCGCCGGGAGTGCGTACCCCCCACCAGAACAGGTCACGCCCGTCAACCAGGCGAGGCGTGGCCCCTGCCACCCCTTCGCGCACCTCAGCGACGTGTCGGGCCTTGAACGGATACGGCTCATCGGGGAGCACGATCACGTCGGGGTGGTACATCGCCACCTCGTCGAGCGTCACTACCGGGTAGCGCTCGGGTTCCGCGCCGAACACGTTCGCGAACCCGACAAGATCGAGCACTGATGACCCGTAGGTCGCCCCTGCCGCAACAGTCCAAGGCCGCCGCCAGACGAACGTGCACGCCGCCCGCACCATCGGATCTCGGGCACCCTCTCTGACCGAGAGCCACTCTTGCCAGGAGTCGGCCTCGAACGCGGGCGGCGACGCCACGCTGCACGCCTCGGCGAGCGCTTCTACCGCGGCGCCGACGTCGGCCACTGCGCGTGGCGACATCGAGTGGAGCGTGAGCCCGGCGTCGAGCAGACGAGCTGCGTCTTCGTAGCGGTTCTCCTCGTCGTTGACCACGACAAGGTCGGGCGCGAGCTCGATGATCACCTCTACATCGGGATCTTTGGTTCCGCCCACCGTCGGAATGCCCGGCTGCTCACAGAACCGCGTGCACGCGATCGGCTCGACCCCGAGTGCGCGCAGCGACTCAGTTGCCGACGGGACGAGCGACACCACTCTCACCCGCGCCTACATTCGCTCGAGCAGCTGGGCTTTCTTGGCGTCGTACTCTCCCGCTGTTATGTGACCCTGATCGCGCAACTCCGCGAGCTCCTGGATCTGCTGTGCGACCGACACCGACACGGCTGGCGCGGCCTGGGGTGGCGGCATCGACCAGCCCGCTTGCCGCTTCGCGTTGGTCTCCATCTGGCGGTATATCTCCTGCTGCACCGCGTCTGGATTGCGCACGTTTTCGAAGTGCGACTGCCCGTCTTTTCCGGCCGACTCGATGCTCAGGTCACCGGCACCGATCGCCCGCTCGAACAGGCGCTGGTGGAAATCGATGTTGTTGACTCGTTCCAGCGGGATCTCCGTACCCCGCTTCGACACGATCCCAGAACGCGAGATCACCCGTCGGTCGGTGAGCACAAAGTGGGTGTACGTCCAGACGAAGTACTTGTAGACGACCCAGCAGGCGAAAGCCACGAACAAGAGGCCGAGCGGCCAGCCGACGTACTGGGTCGAGTGCAGAGGACCGATCCAGGCCACGAAGAGCACCAAGAGAATCGCTCCGGCCACGATGTGCTTGATGAAGAAGAACCAGTGAGGCTTGAGGTCGAGGATGACCTACTCGCCCTCGTTTATGAGCCGCGCGGGATAGGGGGGCACCCGCCCATCTTACGACGCGGCGCCCGGCGGTCCGAGCACCCGTTCGGTGTAGGCGTTGACGAACCGGCCCTCCGGATCGAGCTTCGCCCGCAGGGTGCGAAACCGTTCCCACTGCGGATATCGAGGGGCGAGAGTGGCCGCGGTCTGGAAGTGGATCTTCCCCCAGTGCGGACGCCCGCCATAGCTGTCCATGATCTCCTCGACTCCCCGGAAGTACTGCGCGTAGGGCCGGCCGGCCGACGCATGCACCGCGAGGTACGCGGTCGCACGGCCGTTCGCCATGCTCAGCGGGATGTCGTCGGCCGCGGCAACACGCAGCTCGACCGGCATGTCGACGGTGAGGTGCCCGCGCTCGACCAGCTCTCTCACCCGCAAGAGCGCGTCGGTGAGCGCATCTCGAGGTATGGCGTATTCCATCTCGACGAATGGCACGAGCCGACGCGCGCAGAACACATTCGGACTCTGGTCTACCTTCCAGCTCCGCCCGATTCCTCCCGCGACCCAACGCATGATCCGGGGGACGAGTGACGATCGGATCCGACCGATGTCGACGAGCGTTCCGTAGATGTAGTTGCCGAACAGCATGTCGCCACGCCACTGCTTGAACGGAGGACGAACCTGGATCGGTTCGTCGGTCCGGTTGGCGCGCTTCAAGGTGCATACGTCGGCGTACGGCCACCAGTATCCGTCGACGTGCTCGTTCGCGGCCACAGTCGACGCGAACGACTCGACAACTTCGTCGATCGAGTACGGACGTTCCTCCATGCGCAGCCGGAAGGCCGGGACGCACTGCAACGTGTAGCTCGTGATGATCCCGAGGGCCCCGAGCGACACCCGGGCGCAGTGGAATATCTCGGGCTCTTCGTCGGCGGAGCACCGCAACACCTGGCCATCGGCCGTCACGATCTCCAGCTCACGGACGAACGTGGCGAGACCACCGAGCTCGGCCCCTGTGCCGTGGGTTCCGGTTGCGAGCGCGCCGGCGATGGTCTGACGATCGATGTCGCCGAGGTTCGCCAGCGCGAGGCCGCGCTGATCGAGCTCACGGTTGAGTTCGAAGAGCCGCATGCCTGCTTCGACGGTGATGGTTTGACATACAGGATCGTGATCGATCACCCGATTCAACCGGTTGAGCCGCACGAGACGCCCGTTCGTGCACGCGACGTCGGTGAAGGAGTGACCTGCGCCCACCGCCTTGACCGTCTGGTTCGCGTCTCGGGCGGCCCGGAGCAGCTCAACGACGTCTTCGACGCTCGCCGGCTCGTCGATCACCTCCGGATTGCAGCGCTGGTTGCCGCCCCAGTTGCGCCAAGGTGCTGACGGTCGAGTCCCCAACGCCGGCGTTCGCCCGGTGCCCGCGTTCACGCCCACCCCAACTCCTCGAGTCGGGCATCAGACAGGCCGAAGTGATGACCTACCTCATGCAACACGGTGGTGCGCACCTGCAACGCGAGATCGTCTTCGTCACGCGCGAGTCGTTGGAGTGAACCCTGGAAGATCGTGATTCGATCGGGCGTGGCTCCGTCGTAGCTCATCGGCCCGCGGCGGGTGAGGTCGATGCCTTCGTACAAGCCGAGCAGCATCGCGTGGCCGCGGAGCTGCCCGCCCGTCGGCCACTCTTCTACCAGCACCACGACGTTCTCCATCTGCGATCCGAGTGACTCGGGAATCGAGTCGAGCGCGTCACCTACGAGCTCCTCGAACCGTTCGCGCGACACCACAACTCCCGGCATCGCACGAACGTACCCCGACACCTCCCCCGGCCAGGCGCGGCTCCCTTCCTTCACAGTGCCCCCTGCGACAAGATCGCGGCACGAAACTTCTTGACCCCTGCCCCGGCCATCTCTACAGTCGACAGACCGGCTGCACATACGTCGACGGATTACCCTCACCGGTTTTCTGGAGTCGTGCGATCGGTCAGGACACTTCCGGTGTCCGGGGGTGGCGGAGGCCCGCAAGGGCGGCCGTCGCTGACTGGTTGCGATGGCGCAGCGCCTTCCGGGGTGCAGGGCCGGATCACCGGGCCCGGGGTCGTCGGAAGTGGCCGAAAGGAGCGCAAGCCGCCGGTGGGCAACCTCCGGCGAGGCGTTCCCGCGAGGTGGGGCCCCGAGGAGATCGGAACTGCTACGCAGGGATGACTACTCGGGGCCGCTTCGCGCCCGGCTCCCGAGCGGCATCAGCGTCGCGACATCGCCCACCGCTGCACGCGATGGGTATCTTGCGACCGTGACCGACCCCCTCCTCGTGCGGCTCGACGGATCGCAACGCCAAGCCGTGACCGCGGCCGAGCTCCCCCTTGCGATCCTCGCCGGCGCCGGGTCGGGTAAGACCCGCGTGCTCACACATCGCATCGCCTGGCAGTCGCGCGAAGACCACATCGACCCCGCGCACGTGCTCGCGCTCACCTTCACCCGCAAGGCTGCGGGCGAGCTGGTAACGCGGCTCGGTCGGCTCGGTGTTCGTGACCGGGTCACCGCGGGGACGTTCCACGCGATCGCGCTCGCGCAGCTCCGGGCCCGCCAACGCGACCGTGGTCGGCCGATGCCGACCCTGCTCGACCGCAAGGTCCGACTCCTCGCACCGATGTTGCGCGAAGCCGGCGGACCCTCAGGCGCCGAGGGCGCTGTAGCCGCCATGGAGGTCGCGGGCGAGATCGAGTGGGCCAAGGCTCGCCTCGTCGGGCCAGACAGTTATCCCGTGGTCGTCACCGCGGCCGGACGCGAGCCCCCCCTGCCGCTCTCTGAGATGACCGAGCTGTACCGCGTCTACGAGGAGACGAAACGTAAGCGGCGCCTCCTCGATTTCGACGACCTCATCATCTGGTGCGGCAATACGCTTGCGACCGATGGCGAGTTCCGCGACGCGCAGCGATGGCGCTTTCGCCACATCTTCGTCGACGAGTTCCAAGACGTCTCGCCCGCGCAGCTCCAACTCGTAAAAGCCTGGCTCGGCGATCGCCCCGACTTGTGCGTCGTCGGCGATCCTGACCAGGCGATCTACGGGTTCGCGGGGGCCGAAGCGGGGCACCTCACCGGCTTCAGTGGTCTATTCCCCGGCGCGACCGTCGTGCGACTCGACGCGAACTACCGGTCGGCACCCCAGATCGTCAACGCCGCGCGTGCCGTGCTCGAAGACGGCACCCGTCAGCCACTCCCAGCGGTGCGGGTGCCCCAGCCGGAGGGTCAGCTGCCCACCATCACGACGTATGAAACCGACGATGAGGAAGCACGCGGGGTCGCGCGCGCCGTCCGCGCCGCCCACGACTCCGGCACACCGTGGACGCGCCTCGCGGTGCTTTACCGCACCAATGCACAGTCGGTCGGGTTCGAAGCCGCGTTCGCCGCCGCAAACGTACCGTGCCGGGTGCGCGGAGCAGGTCGCTTCCTCGAACGCGCCGAAGTGAAAGCCGCGCTCGAAGCTCTCCGCGCGTCGGTGAAGGCTGCGCCGGGAACCGCTTTCAAGCATCAGCTCGCCGACCTCGCGGAAGACGTCCTCGAACTGGCCGAAGGGCGAAGGGAGCACGTCGAGGCTCTCATTCGCCTCGGCCACGAATACGTGAACGCGGAAGGCAGTTCCGGCTCGCTCGACGGCTTTGCCGCCTATCTCAACGCCGCCCTGCGCGGTGAAGACGGCCCCCAGACTGGCGATTCCGTCGAGCTGCTCACGTTCCACCGGGCCAAGGGGCTGGAGTTCGAGACGGTGTGGGTCACCGGGCTCGAGCAGGGACTCGTGCCGATCTCCTTCGCCGACACCCCTGCCCAACGGGCCGAGGAACGGCGCCTTCTGTACGTCGCGTGCAGTCGAGCCGAGAGGACCCTGCACCTGAGCTGGGCACAGGAACGCACCATCGGCGTGCGGGTGGCCCGACGCCGGCCCAGCCCCTGGGTCGCGGTGATCCACCAGGCCATCTCCGACGACCCTGGCGCGAATCGAGCCCCCGTCGATCCGCGCGAAGAGCTCGCCAAGGCCCGCTCTCGGCTCCAATCCGGCAGTCGCGCCGATCCGGCCCTCGTCGCCGCACTCATCGACTGGCGCGGCAATCTCGCCCGCGCCCACGACATCACACCGCTCCTGCTCTTCGACGACACGACCCTCGGCCACCTCGCCCGTAGCCGCCCGGCGACGCTCACTGCGCTGGCCGATGTTCCCGGTCTTTCCCGGCTCACCATCGAGCGATACGGCGACGCGATCCTGGATCTGATGGGACGTCATCCGGCTCGAACTCTTTGACCAGCCCGTTTGACCCGAGCGCGAGACAGGCGCACGATGAACGAGCTGGGACTACGAGCGGAGAGCGCACATGGCACGTTCGACCTATCCCCTGTTCCCCACCGACGACGGCTGGCCTTACCCCGATTCTCCTGCCGACGAAGCCATGGCGACGCTCGGTGAAGACGAGGTCGACCTCGACGCCCTCGAGTTACAGGTCGATCCTCGTGCCTTCGGAGATCTCACTTCGGTTGAATGCGATGCACTCACCCGCCGCTATGGGTTCGACTGCGATGCCGAATCGATGAAGGAACTGGCGCGGTCGTTGGGGTGCTCCCACACCGAAGCGCGCGACCACCTCGGCCGCGCGATCGACAAGGTTCGGACTCGCCTCGTGGCGCTCGACACCTGAGCCGCTCCGGCGGGCGTACCGTCGTCGAATGCACACCTACGACGAACTGACGCAACGCATCGCTACGGCCTGCCTCGACTACGCCATCGAACGGCTCCGGATGGACCCGGTCCCACTCGACGGCCCTCTTCCATTCGCGAAGCTCGCCGACCAGGCCGGTAGAACCATCACCCGTGAAGGGCGCGAGCCCGAAGACGTCGTGCGCGAGTTCGCCGACGTGCTCGCGCCGGCGTGCATCTCGACCGACAGCCCCAGATTCGTATCGTTCATTCCGGCCGCGCCGACGAAAGCCTCGCTCTTGTTCGACCTCGTGGTTGGAGCGTCGTCGGTGTGCGGAACGTCGTGGCTCGAAGGCGCCGGCGCGATCTACGCCGAGAACGAAGCGCTGCAAGTTCTCGCCGACGCTGCGGGACTTCCTCCCGGCGCGGGTGGCTGCTTCGTCTCCGGTGGCTCGATCGGCAACCTCTCCGCCCTCGCCGTAGCACGTGACAGCGCGGCGGCGGCGCGTGGTTCCCGTCCGGACCGCTGGCGGGTCGCGGTCGGTGAGGAGACGCACTCGTCGGTCGCGTCGGCGCTCCGCCTGCTCGACGTCGACGCACTCGTCATCGCCTCCGACGAGCACGATCGCCTCACCGGCACTGCGTTGCGCGCCGCGCTCGCCGGCGATGCCGATCCATCCTCAGTCTGCGCGGTAGTCGCCACATCGGGAACCACCAACGCCGGGATTGTCGACGACCTCGCCGGCGTCGCCGACGTCGCGCGCGAGGCGAAGATCTGGTTCCACGTCGACGGCGCCTACGGTGCCGCGGCACTCCTCGCGCCGAGCGCTCGTGCCCGCTTTTCGGGGATCGAGCACGCCGACTCTTTCGTCGTCGACCCCCACAAGTGGCTGTTCGCTCCGTTCGACAGTTGCGCGTTGCTCTACCGCGAGCCGGCGCGAGCCAAGGCGGTCCACGCCCAGGATGCGTCGTATCTCGATGCCATCCACGAAGGCGACGAGTGGAACCCCGCCGACTACGCGTTCCATCTCACGCGCCGGACCCGAGGGTTGCCGTTCTGGTTCTCGCTAGCAGTCCACGGAACCGACGCGTACTCGGCCGCCGTCGAAACCACGCTGGCGTCGGCCCGGCACGCAGCACGCCAGATCGAGGCCGCCGACCACGCCGAGCTCGTGCGGGAGCCGGAGCTGAGCATTGTGCTGTTCCGCCGTCCGGGCTGGTCCGAGGCCGACTACGCCAGTTGGTCCGAGAGGCTTCTCAGAGACCAGATCGCGCTCTGCCTGGCGACCCGATGGAAAGGCGAGATGGTTGCCCGGGTCGTGTTCCTGCACCCCGAGTGTCCCGACACCTTCATCGACGAGCTCCTCGCGACGATGATCTGAGCCCACGTCCAACCATGCCGGTATCGAACGATTCGCGAAACTACGGCGTGGCTGCGGCCACGGATACCGATCGCAGGGCTACCGTGCAGAGCACGCCGCGCCCCTGAAACTCAGGAAGCCGAACTCCGACCAGGAGCGAAGCCTTGGTCACCTCAGTCGTACACGATCCCCAGCCACACCAGCCGCCCATCGAGCCTCTCTCCGACGCCGAGCTCACGGCATTGGCTCTCGCCGCCGATCCCGAGTCTGGCGTCGACGATGACGCCGTCTGCCTCTGGGATCTCTCCCCCTCCGACGGTTCTCCCTCGTTGCCCGAGTGGTACATGCCCGCGCCGGCCGGTGGGGCGCGCCGACTCCGCGGATGGCGACGATGGATCATCCCAGTGGTCATCGCCGCGTTCGTGATCATCAACGCCTACGGGCTCTGCAGCACCTACGGCCAGGTGACCTTCGGCTGAGGTGACAACGCCGCCGGCTACGGCTTGTAGACGAGGTACTTGTCGCCTGCAGGCGATTTCGTGTTGGCGCGGCCCCAGCGCTCGGCGCGCCACGACCAGCCGAGCGTGACTCGGTCGGAGACGACCTCGCCCCGGCAGGGTTCGCACAACCGCATCGTGGTCACGTGAACCGTCTTGCCGGTGTCCTTGTTGAAGCGAACACCCTCAGTCGGCACCAGTGCCGTCGTGGCCTTCTCGTCACAGAGGACGCAGACGGGCGGCAACAACTCCGAGAAATGGGCCTTGCTTCCGGCGCGCATCCCGCAATTGTACCAGTGACCATCCCCGGCCGTGCCCCGGGTGGCCGTTCCCTGCGCCTGATAACCTGGCGACGCTTACTCGGAGATGCGCTTTCGAGTGCAGTCGAGTGGGCTGATTCATCTTCACGCACATCACAGGAGCAGCACTCAACATGGCAACGGGTACCGTCAAGTGGTTCAACGCCGAAAAGGGTTTCGGCTTCATCTCCCGAGAAGACGGCGACGACGTGTTCGTCCACTTCTCGGCGATCCAGGGAAGCGGCTACCGCTCCCTTGAAGAGGGCCAGAAGGTCGAGTTCGACGTCGCCCCTGGTCGCAAGGGCGAAGAGGCGCAGAACGTCCGCGCGGTCTAGCGAACGTTCTCGCAGCGGCGAACACCCGTTGCGATAACGAGCGCAGTAGCCGCGCCCACAGCTGACGAGACGACCGGCCGGGCATCTCCTGAGCGGGTCGTCTTTTCGGCGCGACCGGATGCGATCTGATCAGCCTGTCGGGCCGGCGCGATGGATCGACACCACGTAGCCGCCGGCGCCCGGGAAGGGCTCACCGCCCCAGGTCGCGAAGCGCGCCGCTGGTTCCAGCCCTACGCCCAGGCAATGCCGGTCATGGTCGGGGACCTCATAACCGCGGCCGAGTTGGAACCCCGTAACCAGCACACCGCCGGGGCCCAGGTGGCGAGCGCACCCCGCTACGAGCTGCGGGCGAGTTCCCACCGGCGTGAACAACGGAACGTTCCCCGCCATCAGCACCACGTCGAAGACCCGTTCGAGATCGAGCGCGCCCACATCGGACTCGATCCAGGTCAGCTCGGGCGCGCGTTCGCGGGCGGTAGCAAGCATCGAAGGATCAGCGTCGACCCCGACAACCTCGATTCCGCGGCGCGCGAGCTCGATGCCGACGCGACCCGTGCCGCACCCGGCGTCGAGGACGGACCCCGGCGTGAGCGCCGCGACAAAGCCGGCCTCGCCGTGGACGTCTTCGCCTCGAGCCGCGAGCGCATCGAATCGGCGTTGATAGTCGTCACCTTCCCAGACCATCACCCAAGCTACGACGATCAGAGCGCGAGGCACTCAGCGCGGGAGCCGCAGGCGCTCCTCGTCGAAGCGGGCGCCATCGATTGTCAGGGATGTGGCTGACGGCGGTAGGTGCTGACATGGTCGGTGGTGGTGTCGTCGTACGCGCGGGCGTCCCAGCCGCCGGTGCGTTCCACCAGTTCGAGTTCGGCCATGGCGGCCATGAGGTCGAGTTCGGAAGGCCAGGCATAGGAAAGGGTGACGGGATAGCTGCGAACACCGTCCGCGGTGGCGAGGACATGGGTGATCGTGATCGTCTGATCGGTCAGTTTGTGACGGCTGAGCACGACATGGAGATCGTGGTCGTCGAGGTGCCGTAGTTCCACGCGTTGACCTTCGGCGTCGTAGCGACGCCGGTCGGGAACGAATGCCTCGACGACCAACACGCCGTCGGGCCGGAGATGGCGCGCCGCGCAACGCAGGCAACTGATCTGCGTGTCGCGGTCGGGCAACATGAACAGGGTGCTCACCGCGCACACGATCACGCCGTAGCGGTCATCCAGCTCGAAGTCGGACATGTCCGCGAGCCACACAGGAATGCCTGCAGTGTCCGGCCTCCCCCGCAGACGCTCGATCATCGCGGTGCTGGCATCGATGCCGTGAACGTCGACCCCGCCTTGTCGCAGCGGCACGGCAAGGCGTCCTGTTCCGATCCCCATATCAAGGACGGGACCGCCGTGGCGTTCCGCCAGTTCGACGAGGTGACGGCACGCCAGATCAGTCTGAAACGCGTTCGCGTAGATCCGGTCGTAGACGTCGGCGTGAGACTCTCCATAACGCGACGGCTCGTAGTCCCCCGGCTGCACCCCTGAATCAGATCACACGGCCACAACCATCGCCCGACACCATCGACAGAGCCGCTCTGTCGCTCACGGGCTGGCGCCAGCCGCCATGGCCAAGTTCGAGATCGGCGGCGAGGGACTCCCGAATTCGCTCAGGCCGCCGGTCAGCCTGAGGCGGTCACGAACGATAGGGAGTTCAGGAGCGGCAGTGTCCGTAGGCCGCCACCGCCGGGCAGGTGCACGGCCTTCGGGGTGCATGCGGTCTGGACTTGCGCGTCGGTCCCGGCGAAGCGGCCACGGAAGATGAGGAAGCTGGTGGCGAAGGAGCCCGAGCCCGTCACCGTCCCGAGACTCCCTGGCATGGAGACGTCACCGATGTACGGGTCACCGGATCCCGTGACTTGTTGGGTGAAGAGGTTGAGATCAATGTTGCCGACAGTCACAACGCTCGGTTCGAGGTGCGTCGCGCCGCGCCACTTGAGCGTGAACGCGCCTGTCGGGTTGCCTCGGTAGCCGGCCGACAAGGCCCGCTGGCAGTCGTTGGTCGGAAGTGTGAAGCGCGCCTTCATCGTGCCCGTTGTGATGCCGTATGGCGTAGGGGCCGACGGGAACGCGTTCCGACATGCGGTCAATTTTCCCTTGATCGTCACGACCGTCGGGCGCGTACCGCCGTCTACCAGCGGCGGTGCGAATCTCGCCGACCCTTCAACGTTGCAGGCGGGATTGCCTGACCCCACGACCTGGCTCGTGGCACGCGGGGCCGGCGCGTTGACCGGGGCGAGCATGAGCACCACCGCTGACACGGAGAGTAACAATCCGGCGAACATGCCACCTTCAAACGTCCGACTCCCCGAGACGCTAACCCCAGGAGCGCCCGAGATCGAGCGGAATGCGCCGAGCAGGGCGCGCGACGCTCAGCATGCGCCCCACAAACCCCGTCGTTCGCGTCGCGCCTTCAGCTCCGCTTCGAGCATCTCCCTGGCGTGCATCTCGTTCGGAGGGATGACGAGCAGGCGCGCGTAGCCAAGCCGTAGGAGCTCGTCGTCGAAGCGGGCACCGTCGACGATCACGTAGGCGAGGCGGCGGCCGTAGATGTCGTGCGTCTCGACGTCGTCCTCGAGTTGGACGGTCCGGCCGATCAAACGGGCGTGGGTGTAGTCGGATGCTTCCGGGCCGAAGCACTGCACCGGCTTGGTCGGATGATGCGTCTCGGGGGTGTCGACACCGAGGATCCGGATCGTGTCGGTCGCGCCGGAGGAGGTTCGGACCTCGATGGTGTCGCCATCGACGGTTCGCAGCACGGTTGCGGTGGTCTGGCCGTGAGGCGTGTGCCCGATCCACCATCCCGCGGCCGAACTCCCGGCCAGGACGGTGACGACGAGCGTCACGATCACGGCCCGGGAGCGGGCCATGACGCCACCGTAACGCGGCGGTGGGACAGCGCCGTCGAAACCCCGGGTGCCTGACCCCGGTGCTCAGGTCTCGGGGCCACCCTCCGGTACCCTCGCCGGGATGCGCAAAGCGGTGATTGTTCTGGTGTTGGTGGCCATCGTGGGCGCAGGGGTGGCCCTCGTCGTCACCAGCCGACCCGATCTGGACAAGACGCGCGACGCCACCGCGACAGCGTGGACACCGCTCGTGGTTCCGCTCAACGCCCGCTATGGCGCCCTCTCCACGCTCGTCAGCCAATTTGACGCGACCTTGGCTGCGGCCGGTGAGAAGAACGCCGACCTCCAGGGGCTGAAGGGCGCGCTCGTGCGTTGGACGTTCGCGGCGAAGAGCACCGATGCCAAGAATATGGTTGAGGCCGCAGACGACCTCGAGGCCCGCGTGGGCCAACTCCAAGCGGTGCTCGGTTCCTCGGCTCGGCTCACGCAGACCCCGACCGTGGTGCAGGCGAAGGATGCGTTCGACAAGACCACGGCTCCGGCCATCCTCGTGACCCGGTACAACGAAGCCGTTCGCAAGTACCAGCGGACACGTGAGAGCACAGCCAGGCGTCTCGTCGCCGAGCTCTTCGGGTACGGCCCGATCGAGACGTTCGAACCCTCGCTCACGCTCTGATCTCGGGGTGGTGACGTCCTCGCCGGTCGCGGGCCGGATCGGTAGGGTGACCGGGTGCAGCGCTCGCCCGGCCTTCAGGCCCTCCAGCCCGTCCCTGTCTATGTCTCCCGGCTGACGAAGCTGCCGCTCCTCGACATCGGAGGAGCACCCGTGGGTCGCGTCGCCGAGGTCGTGATCCTCCCCCCGACCCTGTCGGGCGCGCCCAGGGTCATCGGCTTCGTCGCCGCGGTGGAACGCCGGAGCATCTTCGTGAACGCAGCAAAGATCGAGAGCCTCGACACAGGTGGGGCACGCCTGCGGGCAGCCGCAATCGACCTGCGCCACTTTCGGCGTCGCGGCGGCGAGCTGCTCATACAGGAGGACCTGCTCGACCGCCGGATCGGCGACGAGATCGTGAACGACATCGGCCTGGTCCACTCCGAAGCCCGCGGCGTCGGGTGGGAGGTCGCAACCGTCTCCCTGCGCTCTCCGCGCCCCATTCGGCGGCGCGGGCGGTCGCACACCGTCGCCTGGTCGTCGGTGGTGACGCTCTTCGACGCCGGTCCCATGGCTCGTGAGATGGCCGGTCTGCGCGACCTGCACCCGTCCGACCTCGCCGACCGGCTACGAACGCTCCCCCTGGCGCAACGTCGAGCGCTCGCCGCGGCGATGGACGACGAATGGCTCGCCGACGTGCTCGAGGAGATGGACGAAGACGAGCAGGTCGAGATCATGAAGAGCTTCACCCACGAACGCGCCGCCGACGTGCTCGAACAGATGCAACCCGACGACGCGGCCGACCTGCTCGGCGAGATGGAGCCGGCGCTGCGGGTAAAGCTGCTCGGCGAGATGGAGCCGGAAGAGGCGGCACCCGTCCGCCGGCTGCTCCTCTACGACGAGAACACCGCGGGCGGCCTGATGAACCCCGAGCCCGTGGTGCTACGACCGGATTCCACAGTGGCTTCGGCGCTGGCACGAATCCGTGACTCATCGGTGCCCGCGGCCCTGGGCGCCCAGGTGTTTGTAGCCGAGCCGCCTATCTCCACCCCGACCGGCCCCTACCTGGGAGTCATCGGATTCCAGCGCCTCCTGCGGGTGCCGCCCGGCACCAGTCTCATCGACTGCATCGACAGCGATGCCGTCAAGCCGATCAGCCCCGACCTGGCCGAGACCTCGGTCGCGGAACGTCTCGCGGCCTACAACCTCATGGCGCTCCCGGTATGTGACGAAGCCGGTCGACTGCTCGGTGCCGTGACTGTCGACGACGTGCTCGACCGCGCGCTCCCCGACAACTGGCGTGAGGAACACACGTGAGCAAATCATGAGCCCCCAGAGACGAATCCGCGTAGGCGACGACCTGAGCACGCCGCGCCGGTCTCGACTGTCGCTCGGGATCCATTACGACCCCGACGCGTTCGGCGAGTTCTCCGAGACGATCGCCCGCACGATCGGAACCGCCCGGTTCCTCGTGATCCAGACAGTCATCGTGATCGTCTGGATCCTCGTGAACGCGGCGATCTCGGGCCTGCGGTTCGACCCGTACCCATTCATACTCCTGACGCTCGCGCTCTCTCTGCAGGCCGCCTACGCCGCGCCGTTGATCCTCCTCGCGCAGAATCGTCAGGCCGACCGGGACCGCGGCGAGACCGAACGCGATCGCGAGGTCAACTTCCGCACCCAGGCCGACGCCGAGTTCGTCACCCGCGAGCTCGCGTCGATCCGGATCGCACTCGCCGATGTCGTCACCAGCGACGACCTGCGAGACGCCCTCGACCGGCTCCACCGCAAGCTCGACACAAGCGACAAGGCCTGACTTCTTGCCGTCCGAAACCCCGTATCGGTTAGCGGGGGTCTCCGACGCGGCCTTCGTTGGCGCGTTCGATGCGGGCAACCTCATCGATCGACGCGACCCTCCAGAACGAACGGATGGTCTCGTCCCAATCATCCAGCATCGCGGACGCACGGGCTGAGCCGGTGAGCTCACGGTGGCGTTCGACGAGGAAGCGCAGATCAGCGCGCTGGATGTCGTCAGGGGTCGCCGCTTCGACGAGCTGGCGGTTAAGCCGGGTGGTGAGGAGACCCTCGGGGTCGTAGATGTACGCCTCGCCGCCCGTCATGCCCGCGCCCAGGTTGTAGCCGACAGGGCCGAGGATCACGACCGTGCCACCGGTCATGTACTCGCACGCGTGGTCGCCCGTGCCTTCGACGACGGCGGTCGCACCGCTGTTGCGCACGCAGAAGCGCTCGCCCACCCGGCCCGCGATGAAGACCTGCCCGCCGGTCGCGCCGTACAACACGGTGTTTCCGCCGAGCACAGGCTCTCCGGCATCGTCGTCGGGTGGTCGCACGATCACCCGTCCGCCACCCATGCCCTTGCCGAGGTAGTCGTTCGCCTCGCCGTGCAGGTCGAGGGTCACGCCGTCGCCGCAGAAAGCACCGAAGCTCTGACCCGCGGTGCCGGTGAAGCGCGCGATGACCGAGCCCGCCGGGAGTGCTTCGCCCCACTCGAGGCCGACTGCTCCACCCAGTGACGCGCCCACGGTGCGATCGGCGTTCGTGATCTCGTAGTGGAGCTCGATGTCGTCACCGGCCCACAACGCGGGGAACCCCTCGACGAGGAGCCGCTCGTCGAGTGCCGAGCGCGGTCGCTGGATCGGGACGTGGGTGACGAAGCGACGGGTCGCACCCGGGTCGTCTGGCACCCCGAGCAGCGGCGAAAGGTCGAGGGTGTTAGCCCGTTCGTTCGTGGTCTCACGCTGACGGAGCAGCTCAACGCGACCGATCGCCTCGTCAACGGACCGCAGACCGAGCGACGCCAGCAGCTCGCGCACCTCCTCTGCGATGAAGAGCATGTACGTGGCGACGCCTTCAGCGGTGCCGGCAAACTTGGCCCGCAGATTCGGCCGCTGGGTCGCGATGCCGGTCGGGCAGGTGTCGCGATGACACGCGCGCACCATGATGCATCCCTCTGCGAGCATCGCCGCGGTTCCGAACGAGTATTCGTCGGCCCCGAGCAGCGCGGCGATGAGCACGTGGCGGCCCGTCTTGAACCCACCGTCGACCCGGAGCTTCACTCGGTCGCGCAACCCGTTGTCGATCAGGGTCTGCTGCGCCTCCGCGAGCCCGAGCTCCCAGGGGAGACCGGCGTTCTTGATCGACGACAGAGGTGAGGCGCCGGTGCCGCCGTTCGCGCCCGATATCTGCACGATGTCGGCGAGCGCCTTGACCACGCCCGCGGCGATGGTTCCCACCCCGGCCTCGGCTACGAGCTTCACCGACACCTCGGCGGTGGGGTTCACCTGCTTCAGGTCGTAGATGAGCTGCGCGAGATCCTCGATGGAGTAGATGTCGTGATGGGGCGGCGGCGAGATGAGCCCGACACCGGGCTGGGTATGGCGGAGGCGGGCGATCTCGGTGCTCACCTTGTGACCGGGCAGCTGCCCACCCTCACCGGGCTTGGATCCCTGCGCGATCTTGATGTTCAGCTCGTCGGCAAACATGCAGTACTCGGGCGTCACTCCGAAGCGCCCTGAAGCGATCTGCTTGATGCGCGAGTTCTTGTCTTGGGCACTCCCCCGCGTGCGGTACCGGTAGGGGTCCTCGCCGCCTTCTCCGCAGTTGCTCTTGCCGCCGATCAGGTTCATCGCCATGGCAAGGGTCTCGTGCGCTTCTTTCGACAACGAGCCGTGACTCATCGCCCCGGTCGAGAACCGTCGCGCGATCTCACTCGCGAGCTCGACCTCGTCTATCGGCACCGTCGCTCCGCTCGGCGCGAAGTCGAGCAGGTCGTTGAGCTCGACCACAGGACGGCTTTCGACCAAGCGGGCGAACGTCTTGTAGAGATCGCCTCGACCTTCGCCGATCGCGCGCTGCAGCACGTGCGCGGCACGGACGTCGACAGGATCGGGGGCCGGCGGCGGCGGCGGCACCTGCGCGGCCGACTCGAGGAACATCACCCGCCCCTGATCGTGAACAGGGGCAAGAGGCACGGTCTCGAGCTTCTTCGCTCCGGTCAACTCGTCGCTTTTGGCTACACCGCTCACCCGATGGAGCGCCTCGAAGATCTCGGGGTTGTTCGCGTGGTACTCACCACCGCGCTTGCGGAATCGGAAGAGACCGGGCTCGTCGAGCACCACCTCGTCGGCCGGGAACCCAGATTCATGCCGGGCTATCGAGTCGGCGCCGAGTGCATCAAAGCCGATGCCACCCACAGTCGAGGTCGTTCCCGACAGGCACAGGTCGATCACGTCGTGCGCGAGACCGAGGGCCTCGAAGATCTGCGCGGCGCGGTAGCCGTCGACAGTGGAGATCCCCATCTTGGAAAAGATCTTCAGCACGCCGTCTTCAAGCGCTGCCTGGAGCTTGGCCTGGGCCTCGGCCGCGTGGAGCTCGCCGAGCTGGCCATCGTCGGCCAGGGCCGCGACGGTCTCGAGCGCCAACCGGGGACATATCGCGTCGGCGCCGTAGCCGAGCAGCGCAGCAATTGCGTGCGTGTCACGGGCATCACCGCTGTCGATCACGAGCGAGGCGTTCTGGCGTCGGTGGGCCCGAACCAGGCGGTGGTGAACCACCCCTGTCGCGAGCAGCGACGGAATGGCCGCACGCGTCGCGTCGATGCCGGCGTCGGACACGACGAGCACACAGATGCCCATCTCGATCGAGCGCTCCGCGTCGTCGGCAAGGCGTTCGAGCGCCCGCCGCAGGCCGGCAGGTCCTTCGGCCACGGGGAACGTCGCGTCGAGACGCTCGGCAGCGAACGGAGAGAGATCGGGATCGAGCAACATCTCCACCGCGGAGGCGTAGAGGAAGAACGTCTGGAGCTCGAGCAGGCGCGCCGCCTCGGGTCCCTCGCTGAGGAGCGGGCGGCGGGGGCCGAGACACGTGCGCAGCGACATCACCAACCGCTCGCGTAGGTGATCTATAGGAGGGTTGCTCACCTGGGCGAAGCGCTGCTTCAACGCATTGAACAACGGGCGGGGGCGCGACGACGCGCTGGCGAACGGAACGTCGTCGCCCATCGAGAAGGTGGGCTCCTTCGCGTCGGCAGCCATGGGCTTCAAAACCATCGCCACCTCCTCCTTGGTGACGCCGTACGCACCTTGGTGCGCGAGGAGCACGTCGGCCTCTGGCGTCTCGTCCAGGGGCCGACCCGACGAGAACGGGCGAAGCCCGTCGGCAGCCCACTCGGCGTATGGCGCGCGCCCGGCGAGCCAGCGCTTGACGGTGTCGTCGCCCTGGAGACCACCGGCGTCAGGGTCAACGCACAGCATCTCGCCCGGCCCGAGGCGCCCGCGCCGCACGGAACCATGACCCTTGATCGGAACCGCGCCAATTTCCGACGCGCACACGACAAGGCCGTCTTCACACGCCTGCCAACGCATGGGGCGGAGTCCGTTGCGGTCGAGCGCGGCGCCAACCCTGCGCCCGTCGGTGAACACCAACCCTGCGGGTCCGTCCCACGGGTCACTCAGGCACGCGTGGTAGCGGAAGAAGTCACGCACGCCGGGCGCGAGGTCGCGTTGACCCTCCCACGCTTCCGGAACGGTCATCGCGATCGCGTGGCGAACGTCACGCCCACCCCGCATCAGCAACTCGATCGCGGCGTCGAGCTTTCCCGAGTCGGAGTCGTAGGGATCGAACAGCGGGCGGAACTGCTCTTCCGGTCCGAGCCCCGCCACCTCGGTTCCGAGTACCCCGCGCGCCACCATTCGGTTCTCGTTGCCTTGCACCGTATTGATCTCGCCGTTGTGACACAGGAGCCGAAAGGGTTGCGCGCGCTCCCATGCGGGCATCGTGTTCGTCGAGAATCGGCTGTGGAAGATCGCGAGCGACGCGGCGAAATCGTCGGCTGCGAGATCGGGGTAGAACGCGGTGAGTCTGTCGCTGATGACGAGCGCCTTGTAGGTGACCGTCAGGAAGCTCCAGCTCGCGAAGTAGGCCCGCACATCGGCGTGACGGCAGCTCGCCTCCGCCGCCCGACGGGCGCGGTAGGCCCTGCGTTCGGCTTCGGCCATCTCGACTCCGGCGGGACGGGCCAGGAACGCCTGTCGCATCGCGGGAAGATCGGCTCGGGCACTCTCACCGACCTGCGCTGTATCGATGGGAACATCGCGCCAGCCCACGAGCTCGAGCCCCTCGCCGGCGCAGGAGTCGGCGACCGCCGCCTCGGCCACGGCTCGGGCCTCAGCGTCGTCGATGTCGAGGTACGCGTTCACGATGCCGATCCGCTCCGCGGGTAGATCGCGCCCGGTCACCTCGGCGACGATGCGCTTGAAGAACACCCGCGGAATCGGCACCAGGATCCCTGCACCATCGCCGGAGAGCCCGTCGGCCGCGATCGCGCCGCGGTGCTTCACGCACGCGAGGCCCCTCAGCGCGAGCTCGACGATCTCCCGGCTCGGCTCACCCGAGGTGTGGGTGACGAAACCGATGCCGCACGAGTCGAGCTCGACCAGTTGGCGGTGACTGCGCCGTCGACGACCGTGGTCGGGCTGACTCACTGGTACGGGCTCCCTTTCGCTCTGGACCCCGTGGCACACCAAGGACCGGCGAGCGGCCTGCGCGTCACCCAGAGACCCGGCTCTGCCACGGGAAATCGATTGGACGACGGCGCTGTCGCGAGTCGAGGAGCATATCCTTGAGATCGAAGCATCTCCCTATCGGATACCTCGATTGGATTCGGTCGCCAGATTTCGTCAACCGGATCCGGCCGGGCCGGGAGCGACGGCTCGGAGCTGCTACAACAGCGCCGATGTCCGCTTCCGCTGCGAACCCATTGGTGACGGTTCTGGGCGGCGGCCAGCTCGGCCGGATGCTCGGTCTCGCGGGTGTGCCCCTCGGCGTGACGTTTCGGTTCCTCGACCCGTCGGCCGAAGCCGGCGCGGGAACCATCGGTTCGCTGGTTGTCGGCGAGCTCGGGGACCCCGACGCGGTCGCTGCGGCCGCGGCGGGGGCCGACGTCGTCACCTACGAATGGGAAGGCGTACCCGCGGCTGCGCTGGCCCTGATCATCGATGCCGGGACTGCGGTGTGGCCGCCTCCCGCGGCGCTCGATGTGTCGCAGGACCGTCTCACGGAAAAGCGCCGATTCGCAGCCCTCGGCATCCAGACGGCCGGCTTCGTTCCAGTAGACGACCGCGCCGGGCTCGACGCCGCGATCGCGAAGATCGGTCTTCCCGCGGTGTTGAAGACACGACGGGGTGGATACGACGGCAAGGGCCAGATGGTGTTGCGCGAAGTTGGTGACGCGACGCCCGCGTGGAACAAGCTCGGTGCCGAGGGTCCGTTGATCATCGAAACCTTCGTACCGTTCGACCGCGAGCTCTCGATCCTCGCGGTGCGCAACGTCGACGGCGACACCCGGACCTGGCCGCTGGTCGAGAACCACCACGTCGATGGAATCCTGCGTGTCTCGGGCTCACCCGCACCCGATCTCACCGAGGCCATCAAAGCTACCGCGCGGGGCTATGCCATCGCGATCCTCGACGATCTCGGCTACGTGGGTGTGCTCACCGTCGAGCTCTTCCAGGTCGGCGACCGGCTGCTCGCGAACGAGATGGCCCCGAGGGTCCACAACTCCGGCCACTGGACGATCGAGGGCGCGGTCACGAGCCAGTTCGAGAACCACGTGCGCGCGGTGCTCGGATGGCCGCTCGGTAGCACAGAGCCGCTGGGAGTGAGCGCCATGGTGAACTGCATCGGCACTCTGCCCAACCCCCTCGACGTGCTCGCCGTCGAAGGCGCGCACCTCCATCGCTATGGCAAGAAGCCGCGCCGAGGACGCAAGATCGGTCATGTCACGGTGGTCGCCGACGACACGGCCACGCTCGAGTCGCGTCTCAGCTCGCTGAGGAAGATTCTTCCCCCCGACGACGGCTGACGGGAAGGCCCTCCTGGTAGCGCCCGCTGAGTCGGAAGGCGAGGTGCACCTCGACGAGGCCGACGACCGATCCGATGATCACGCCGATGAGTCCGTGACTCGCGAAGCGGACGAGAAAAGGCTGGTTCGCGACCAGGTGGTGGATCTGCTCCTCGATGACGCGCTCAAGCCCGATCGGCAACGTCACCAGAACGAAGACCAACCAAAAGTGCGGGCGGACCAAGCGCGCCGACCGGATGAAGGCGCTGATCGCACCGCGGTGCTCGATCGTGATCACGGGTCCGACCAAGCCGAAGAGCGTGAAGGCGACGAGGCCGGGAACGAAGAACAACGCCAACCCGATCGTGGTCGCGGTGAACAGGACGACCTCGGCCACGATCAACCGGCCGTAGGGCAGCGTACGCAACACGGTGGAAATCGACTGGCGGTCGTTGTGGCCGTGCTCGACCCCGACGATGCGGTCCAGCAGCCCCGGGTAGAACACCGAGCCGGCTGCGCCGAGTGTGACGAGAACAAACGCGAACGCGAGCTTGGCCACGCCGAGTCCCCACCCTTGGTCGAACGCGACCTGAGCCTCGACGTCGATTGCTCCGAGCGCGCCGAACACCACGAGCGCGCTGATCGCCACGCGCCCGAACTCGTGGCGGTAGGTGGAGAGCGAGGCGCGCAGAATCGATCCCGGTCGCAGGTTGTCGGCTACTTGATCGCTCCTGCTTCGCGAAGCTTGGCGACCTCGTCGGCCGGGAAGCCCCAGTCGGCCAGCACGTCGTCGGTGTGTTGGCCCGGCCATGCGGGCGGTCCCTGGATCTCGCCCGGGGTACGACTGAACCGCGGCGCCGGCGCGGGTTGATCGATACCGAACTCGTTCACAACGGTCTTGCGGGCCTTGATGTGCGGGTGGTCGACAGCCTCGGCCATCGTGAGCACCGGTGCGAAGCACGCGTCGGTGTGCTCGAGAATCTCGCACCAATCGTCACGCGTCTTGGTCTTGAAGAGCACGGTGAACTTCTCTCTGAACTCCGCAAACGTCGTGCCATCCATCTGGCGCGCGAGATCGACCTCGTCGGCAATGCCGATCCGGTTCACCAGTTCGGCGTAGAACTGCGGCTCGAGCGCGCCGATCGAGATGTACTTCCCGTCGGCAGTCTCGTAGGTGTCGTAGAACGGCGCGCCGGTGTCGAGCACGTTGGTGCCGAACTCGCCCCACCCGCCCAGGGCCTGGAAACCCCACATCATCGCCATGAGCGCGGCCGAACCATCGACCATCGCGGCGTCGATCACCTGGCCCTGACCGGAACGGCCCGACTCCACGAGGCCACACGCAATCCCGAACGCCATCAGCATTCCGCCGCCACCGAAATCGCCGACGACGTTGATCGGTGGAGTGGGCTTCGAACCGGCCCGGCCGAAGTGCGCGAGCGCGCCGGCGAGCGCGATGTAGTTGATGTCATGTCCGGCGGCCTGCGCGTAGGGGCCGTCTTGGCCCCAACCGGTCATGCGCCCGTAGACGAGCTTGGGGTTCCGAGCCAGGCACGCGTCCGGACCGATGTTGAGCCGTTCGGCGACGCCGGGCCGGAAGCCCTCGATCAGGGCATCGGCCTGCTCGACCAGTCGCAGCACGGTCTCGACTCCCTCGGGCTGCTTGAGGTCGACACCGATCGAACGCCGACCCCGGTTGAGGATCTCGAGGTTCTGTCGATCGAAATTGCCGCTGACCGACTGGGCCCGATCGACCCGAACGATCTCGGCGCCCATGTCGGCGAGCATCATCGCCGCGAACGGACCGGGCCCGATCCCTGCGATCTCGACGATCTTCACGCCTTGCAACGGTCCCGACACGGTTCGCTCCTGTGCTCCGACGGCTCGGCCGACTCGGCCGGTCGGTGACGTTACGCGTCGGATGACAGCTACGTCACATGCCGTCGCTCCGTGCACCCGACCAAATGGACACAAGAGACTTCAGGGACAGCTCGGGGCTCGGCTACGAGGAGAACGCGAGGGCGAGTCCCGGGCGCGGCCACGGAAACGACACCAGCGCTCCAGTGGCCGAGCAAGTGACGAACGCGGTGCTGAGGTCGTCGCCGCCGAAGCACACGTTGGTCACCAGCGGGTCGGGCAGTGCGATGTGCTCGAGCACCTCGCCCTGAGGCGAGATCACGGTGAGCCCACCGTTCACCAGGGTGCCGACAACGATGTTGCCGGCGCTGTCGACCGCGAGCGAGTCGAAGAGCTGGTGACCGGCGAGGCCCGCGAGCGTCAAACCGCCATGACCAATCGGGTTCGGCTTCCCGAGTCGTCCCGGCCCATCGACCGGCCACCAGATCACCCGACCGGTGAAGGTCTCAGCTACGTAGAGGCGGTCGCCGTCGGGCGAGAGTCCGATGCCGTTCGGCGACTCGAGCGGGTACGCGACCTCGGTGATCGACGAGCCGTCGGCATCGGCGTAATAGACCCCGCCGTGGTCACGTTCACGACGCCGGATCTTGCCGTGATCGGTGAACCACATCCCGCCGTTGGCATCGAACACGAGGTCGTTCGGCCCCTTCAGCTGGTTGCCGTCACACTCGGTGTAAAGCACGGTCACCGCGCCAGTGTCGAGGTCGACCCGCTCGATGCGACCGCCCGAGTAGTCGTCGGGCTGGTACGCCTCGGTAATGGTGAACCCGGCGATCTCTTGGAAGGACCAACCCCCGCTGTTCGCGACGAAGGCGCCACCGTCGGGTCCGATCGCCAACCCGTTCGGACTTCCACCCGGCGCGGCGATGGTCTCGATCCGGTCTTCGGGAGCCCGGTCGAGGTGCACCCGGTCGACGGTGCGTCGGGCGAGCTCAACGCACAGCAGTGTGCCGTCGTCCATCCAGACGGGTCCCTCAGGGAAGCCCAAACCGCTCGCGATCTCGGTGATCTGGCGCATGGTCCGCATTCGAGTCGCGACATTGGTCTGCGCGCAAGCGGGCCCACAGGTTTGCCCTCGCCTCACGCAACGAGTCGAATGGACCCCATGAAACTGCGACTCGAACCGTCTGACGAATACACCCACCCGCTCGAAGCCGCCACCAACTTCAACGAGAGCATGTACTTCAACGTGTTCGACCCGAGCGGCCGGATCGGGGGGTTCTGCCGGCTCGGCAACCGAGCCAACGAGGGCTACGCCGAGATGACGGCGTGCCTCTATCTGCCCGACGGGCGAATCGGGTTCATGTTCAGCCGGGCCGAGATCACGAACAACAACGCCTTCGACGCAGGCGGGATGCGATTCGAGGTCGTCAAGCCGTTCGAGGAGCTGGCGGTCTCGTACCGCGGCAAGGTCGTGCTGCTCGACGAACCGCTGCAGATGGCCAACCCTCGCAAGGCGTTTACCGAGAACCCCTGGGTCGACAGCGTGGTCGAGCTCGAGTACCGCGGACTCGTTCCCGCGTTCGGCGGTGAACCGGTCAACGACGACGGCTCTGCGCTCGTCGAGGACCTCTCGGGTGGGTTCGCGCGCGGTCATTACGAACAGCACGTCGGCGCGCGCGGAGTTATCGCCGTTGGCGACGAGGAGTGGGAGATCGACGGCTTCGGCCTGCGCGACCACTCCTGGGGGCCGCGCTTCTGGCAGGCTCCGTGGTGGTATCGCTGGCTCACCATCAACTTCGGCGACGACGCCGGATTCGTGCTCTCGATCATCACCAACCGCGAAAACAAGCAGCGCATCGGTGGCGTGGTGTTCGAAGACGGCACGTACACCCACCTCGACTCCTGCGAGATCGACACCGACTGGGCCGGCGCCGACTCGTACCACCGCGAGATCCGCGCCAGGGCGACGGCCGGTGATCGCACCTACGAGATCGAAGGCACCGTGTTGAACCTCATCCCGCTCCGAAACCGAAGGACGAGCCCCGAGGGCGAACAGCTGGTGACGCGCATCTCCGAGGGCATGACGGAATGGCGGTGGAACGGCCGCACCGGATACGGCCTCTCGGAGTACCTCGATCAGATCGTCGACGGCCGGCCCGTCGGTGTCGCCGGGTGAGCAGGTAGGCCGGTGGAGATCGAAGAGGAGAACGACGGAACGCGACTGACACTCCGAATCGTGTGCCCCGGACTTCGTTCCGACGAGATCTCGATCGTCGTCGACGGTACGCGCGTCAGGGTCCGGGCGGAGCACGCCCAAGACTCCGGTTCAGGAACCTCACGCAAGCGATCGTCGAGCGTCGTGGCCCATGCGGCGTCGATCCCACCCGGCACGACCTCCGGCGAGATCTCGGCCTGGCTCGGTGAGGGTGTCCTCGAGATTCGGCTCCCTGCGGTGCTCGGGTCCGGCACCGCTGTCGCCATTCC
>JANYLB010000023.1 GCA_025363815.1 Actinomycetes bacterium | reverse complement strand
CTCCTGCCACTGGCGCACCATGCCGAGATAGGCGTTGTTCAGGATCGCGATCTTCACCGGGATCCGTTCGGCCGACGCGGTCACGAGCTCCTGGGCTGTCATCTGGAAGCAGCCGTCCCCGTCAATCGCCCAGACCGTGCGTCCCGGCATACCGACCTTGGCACCGATCGCTGCCGGCACCGCAAAGCCCATGGTGCCGAGTCCACCGGAGTTGATCCACGTGTAGGGATGGTTGAAGTGCCAGTACTGACTGGCGAACATCTGGTGCTGACCCACGCCCGACGCCACGATCGTGTCCTCGGGGCTGAGGTCTCGAAGCTGCTCGATGCAGTACTGCGCCTTGAGCGGACCGTCGACCTCCTGGGTGTACTTGAGCGGAAAATCGCGCCGCCACGTATCGATCTGGGAATCCCAGGCCGACCGCTGCGGCCATGCGCCAATCGTTCCCTGGCGCTTGGTGCGATCAGCCTTCACCGCCTTGATGAGCTCCTCGATCACGATGCGGCAATCACCGACGATCGGCACGTCGGGCCGACGTACTTTGCCGAGCTCGGCAGGGTCGACGTCGACGTGGATGATCTTCGCGTCGGGTGCGAAGGCACCGACCTTGCCCGTCACCCGATCGTCGAAGCGCGAGCCGAGCGCGATGAGAAGGTCGGCCTTCTGCATAGCGGTTATCGCGGTGTAGTTGCCGTGCATCCCGGGCATACCGAGGCAGAGCGGATGATCGTCGGGAAACGCGCCACGGGCCATGAGGGTGGTGACCACGTGCATCCCGGTGAGTTCGGCGAGCTCTCGCAACGCCTCGGCGGCGCGCGCCTTGAGGATGCCTCCGCCCACGTAGAGAACGGGCCGATGCGACTCGCCCATCAGGCGCGCCGCGTCCTTGATCTGCTTGGTGTGACCCTTGGTGTTGGGCTTGTAACCGGGGAGGTCGACGCTGTCGGGCCAAAACCAGTCCATGGTCTGGTTGGCGACGTCTTTCGGGAAGTCGACGAGCACCGGACCGGGCCGACCCGTGGTGGCGACGTGAAACGCCTCGCGGATCGTGTCGGGGATCTCCGAGGCATCGGTCACCAGCCAGTTGTGCTTCGTGATCGGCATCGTGATGCCTGTCGTGTCGCACTCCTGGAAAGCGTCGGTACCGATCGACGAGTACGGCACCTGGCCGGTGATGACCACCAAGGGCACGGAGTCCATGTACGCGTCGGCGAGGGGCGTGACGATATTGGTCGCGGCAGGCCCACTCGTGACCATCGCCACCCCAGGCCGACCAGTCGCATGCGCGTATCCCTCCGCCATGTGGCCGGCACCCTGCTCGTGGCGCACGAGGATGTGACGGATCGAGGAATCGATCAGCGGGTCGTAGACGGGAAGAATCGCGCCTCCCGGGAGGCCGAACATGACCTCGGTCCCCTCCATCTCGAGGCTCTTGATGAGGGCCTGGGCCCCTGTGAGCTTCATCGCTGCTCCCTGATCTTGGCGAGACATGACTCGTACGTAACCGGAAAGGAAATGTGGACAGCAAAAACCCCTCGCCATGGGCGAGGGGCCGGAGAGCGCACGGACGCGCCGAAGCGCCGTGCGCTAGGTAACTACGAGAGCGAAGGTCGAAAACTGATCCATAGGACCAACAGTCTGACGCATCGACGCACGCGATGCAAGAACATTGAAAACGCCGCAGCCGGCCTGAGGCTCGAACGGGTCGGGTCGGGCGGGGGTCCGAGCCTCGGACCGGATCTGCGGCGCACCCTTGCGGGCATTGCATTCCCATCATGTCGAAGGAATGGTGAGAGGACCATGAGGTTCCGCCCCCCCCGCCCATTCCGGGCTGATGGGTTCTGGTCACGGTTCACGTCGGGTGGAGATGGGCAATTTGATCCACACCCGCGTCCCGTCCGGTCCGTTCTCGGCGACGGCACGTCCGCCGTGCGCAGTTGCGATGGCGTCCACAATCGCAAGCCCCAGGCCCGCGTTGGGCGCGGAAGTTCCGCGTGATGCATCATCGGTGGTGAACCGGTCGAACACCTTGGGCAGAATCGCGTCCGAGAAGCCCGGGCCGTCGTCGCGCACCTCGATGATCGCGTCCTGTTCCGTGCTGCTCACGTAGACATCGACTCGATTCCGAGCGTGACGGAGCGCGTTGTCGACGAGGTTACCGATCGCCCGCTCGAGCCCGGTCTCGTCGCCGAGAGCGACCACCGTGCCGTCGACGCCTCCCGCGACCTGGATCGTGACGTCGATCTCGAGCGCACCCGAGACGATCCGATGCGCCCGTCCGGCATTGGTCGTTGCGCGTCGGGCCACTGCGCCGAGATCGACGCGGCGCGGCGCACCCCCTCCACCCGCGCGGGTGCGCGCCAATACGAGCAGGTTCCCCGCAAGGCGATCGAGCCGCTCGACCTCCTCGAGCGTCGAATCCAACGCTCGGGCGACCGCACCGTCGCGCGTGTTCGGATCATCGGACGCGGCCATACGCGCTAGCTCCACCTCACCCCGCATGATCGCGATCGGTGTGCGTAGCTCATGACTGGCATCGTCGAGGAACGCTCGCTCATGCACCATCGCCGACTCAACGCGATCGAGCAGGTGATTCAGCCGACGGGCGAGCTCAGCGAGCTCCTCCCCACCGCTGGAGATCGACAGTCGTTGTCCGGGCTCGCGGGCCGCGAGCTCATCGGCATCGGCCACCATCGACCGTACCGGTGCGAGCACAGCACCGGCGAGGAACCAACCCCCAATGCCGACGAGGATCGCGAGCATCGGCAGGCCCAGAGCGAGTACCAGCGCGAGCCGATGCTCGGCCTTGACACTCTGCACCAGGCCGGTCCCCACGACTATCACGACTCGCGCGTTTCCCAGGCGAGCCGGCCCGACGCGCAGGCGCGCCAATTCTTCTTCGGGGGGAATCCGCCGGACCAGCGTGTCGGTCTCGTCTCTCGCAGTACGCAACTCCGACTTCGAGAGCACCTGGCGGGAGAGCAGCGCTCGCGGCGACGCTGTCAGGACCTTGCCGTCGGGCCGAAGCACCTGCGCGAATGACTCCGTCTCCGGGAGCACCGGCGCGACGGTCGGACCGACCGCAGCGACGTCGGTCTGGGCAAGGAACACCGAGAGGCTGCCGAACCGGGTCGAGAGATCGTCGTCGAGCGCGGTTCCGAGCGCGGTGTGGAACTGCGCGAACACTACGACACCGAGAAGCGCCGCTACCGCGAATGTCGCGATTCCAAAAGTGAGTGCGAGCCGACCCTGGAGCGTGCGGGGAATCATGCGTGAGAGCTAATCGCTCTTCAGCCGGTAGCCGACGCCGCGCAACGTCTCCAGCGACGCTCGGTCGAACGGACGATCAATCTTGTCGCGCAGGTAGCGAACGTACACGTCGACAATGTTCGACGTCCCGTCGTAGGCGAAGTCCCACACCCGTTCAAGGATGAAGGTTCGCGTCAATGCTTCGTCGGGGTGGCGCATGAACAGGTGCAGAACCGCGAACTCCTTGGCGCTCAGCTCGACGCCGGTACCGCCGCGACTCACGGTGTGCCCGGCAGGATCGAGCTCGAGGTCACCCACCACCACAACGGTCGGCCGCTCCGACGCGCTGCGACGGGTGAGCGCCCGGAGTCGCGCGTACAGCTCTGCGAACGTGAACGGCTTGGGGAGGTAGTCGTCGGCCCCGGCATCGAGACCCTCGACCCGGTCGTCGACGCCGTCGCGTGCGGTCAGGAGCAGCACCGGCGCCCAGCGTCCTTCGGCACGGAGGCGGCGACAGACCTCGAAGCCGTCGGGAGCCGGGATCATGACGTCGAGCACGATGGCGTCGTAGTCGTACTCGCTCGCAAGCCACAACGCGTCGACCCCCGTGCCGACCGAATCGACCGCGTAGCCTTCCCGCTGGAGAGCGCGTTCTAGGAGATCGGCCATCTTGGCTTCGTCTTCCACCACCAGGATCCGCACAGGGTGCAATGGTATTTCGGTCCGAACTCCAGAGCGGGACGCGTACCCAGCCACGTTCTCATCGCATCACGAGGCCGGTGAGAGGACCGTGAGCCCGAGAGCCGAACCGATCCGGCGTCAGCGCTGGTGAAGCGAGCAGGAGTAGGTCGTGCGACCCCCGACGGTACGTCGCAGCATCGCCGCGCCATCGCGCGGGCACGTCCCGGCGCGAATCCGGGCCGGCATGTGATCACCCGTGTGCGATCCACCACGGCGCCCGAGAGTGCGCACCGTGTTGCGGATCGCCCGGTGGAGGTGCACCCGCTCCTCGGCGGTTAGCGACTCGGCCGGTCGGGTCGGATCGATCCCGGCCCGCCAGAGCGCCTCGTCGGTGAGGAGGTTGCCGAGACCCGCGATGCGCGACTGGTTCATCAACACCGCCTTCACCGGCGCACGACTCCGCGAGACCACCTCGTCGAGGCGGGCGCGGGTGAGGGTCAGCGCATCGGGTCCGAGCCGGTCCTCGTCGGGGTCGAGCTCCACTGCACCGAGGCGGCGGGGATCACGCAACGACATCGATCCCCCATCGGCGAAGCGCACCCCGAAACGGTTCCATGTGGGGTTCTCCTTGTTGCTCGCATAGAGCAACGGATCCCCGGCGGCCCCCCCGTCGACGATCACCCGCCCGCTCATCCCGAGATGTAACCCGAGCGTCGGACCTTCGCCACTCGTGTCGATCAGCAGCAACTTGCCGCGGCGGCGGGCAGTCACCAGCCGGCGTCCCGTCAGCGCCGCCTTCAACGCCCGGGGTGTGAGCCCGCGCTTGAGGAACCACGCGTCGGGAGCCAGCACGGAGCTAATCGGTCGGTCGAGCGCGCGTTGGCCGAGGAGCACGCGAGCGGTCTCGACCTCAAGGATCTCGGGCATCCCGGTCCCTCGCTCGGAGCGGCTCCGGCCGCGCCGATCTAGAAGTTTGTGATCGCGCCGCGTTCGGCGCCCTGTGCGAGCTTGGCGTACTTCGCCAGGAACCCACTCGTGTAGCGGGGCGCCGGCAGCTTCCAGTCCTTGCGCCGCTCAGCCAGCGTCGCATCGTCTACCAAGACGTCGATGGTGTGCGCCTCGGCATCGATCACGATCGTGTCACCGTCTTCGACGAACGCTATCGGACCGCCATCGACTGCCTCCGGCGCGACGTGGCCCACGCAATAGCCGTGGGTGCCGCCCGAGAACCGGCCGTCGGTGATGAGCGCGGCATCGCCGCCGCGCCCTGCGCCCTTCATCGCGCCGGTGACGGCCAACATCTCGCGCATCCCCGGACCACCTTTCGGACCCTCGTAGCGGATCACAACCACGTCACCGGCCCGGATACTGCCGGCCATGATCGCCTCCATGGCCGCGTCCTCGCCGTCGAAGACGCGCGCGGTTCCTTCGAACCGCAGCTCGTCGATCCCCGCGACCTTCACCACGCTTCCTTTCGGCGCGAGCGATCCGGTGAGGATCGCGAGGCCACCCTGGGTGTGGATGGGCGCCGACAGTGGGTGGATGACGTCGCCGTCGGGCGCGGGCGGGCCGAGATCGCTCAGGTTCTCGGCCATCGTCTTGCCGGTGACGGTCATCGTGTCTCCGTGCAGCAATCCGGCGTCCAGTAGCTCCCGCATGACAACGGGAACACCACCGATCGCGTCGATGTCGGCCATGTGATATTTGCCGTGGGGCTTGGTATCGGCCAGGTGCGGGACCCGGGCGCCGATGCGGTTGAAGTCGTCGAGCTCTAGCTCGACGCGGGCTTCATGCGCGATGGCCAAGAGGTGCAGCACCGCGTTCGTCGACCCCCCTAGGGCCATCACAACTGCAATGGCGTTCTCGAACGCATCCTTGGTCATGATGTCGCGCGCACGGATGTTCCGAGCCAGGAGATTCATCACGGCCTTGCCGGAGGTGAACGCGTCGTCGTCGCGGCGCCGATCTACCGCGGGGGGTGATGCGCTCCCGGGCAACGACATGCCCAGCGCCTCCCCCACCGACGCCATCGTGTTGGCGGTGAACATTCCCGCGCAACTTCCCTCAGTCGGGCACGCCCGCCGTTCGATCTCACCGAGCTCGTCCTCGGTGATGGTCCCCGCCGCGCACGCACCCACCGCTTCGAACACGCTGACGATATCGAGCGCCTGGCCCTTGTAGTGGCCTGGGAGGATCGAACCGCCGTACAAGAAGATCGACGGCAGGTTTAGGCGGGCCGCTGCCATGAGCATGCCGGGAAGGCTCTTGTCGCAACCCGCGAAGGTGACGAGGGCGTCGAAACGCTCCGAGTGCATCACGCACTCGACCGAGTCACAGATGATCTCGCGGCTCACCAACGAGCCCCGCATCCCTTCGTGTCCCATTGAGATGCCGTCGCTCACCGCGATGGTCACGAACTCGAGCGGGAACCCGCCCGCGGCGCGAACCCCGTCCTTCGCCCGCTTGGCCAGCCGGTCGAGCGGCATGTTGCACGGGGTGACCTCATTCCAGCTCGACGCGACACCGACCTGGGCCTTGTCCCAGTCGCCGTCGGTCATGCCCACAGCCCGCAACATTGCCCGGGCCGGTGCCCGTTCGTTTCCGGCGGTGACCTCGTAGCTGCGAGGCTTCATCGTGGTGGGCTCATGAGGGGTCGGCATGGCATCGAGAGTATCCGCGGCGCGACCCACCAGTGCCGAAGAATTACTCTCGACCGCCGTGAAGATCGACGCGCCGCTCGTGACCACCGGACTCGACGTCGTCCCCGCGACAGCTCGCGCCCTCGAAGCTGCCGGCTACGACGGCGTCTACACATTCGAAGGGCCTCACGACCCTTTCTTCCCGCTGGTGCTCGCCGCCCATGAAACCGAACGACTGAACCTCGCCACCGCGGTCGCGATCGCGTTCGCCCGCAGTCCGATGACGGTTGCCAACAGCGCGTACGACCTGACGCGCCTGTCGTGCGGTCGCTTCGCGCTCGGCCTCGGCTCCCAGATCAAGCCTCACATCGAGAAGCGCTTCTCGATGCCGTGGTCGCACCCTGCGCCGCGCATGCGCGAGTTCGTCCTTGCTCTGCACGCCATCTGGGATGCGTGGCAGGAGTCGACCCCACTGCACTTTGACGGCAACTTTTACAGCCACAGTCTCATGACGCCGTTCTTCGACCCGGGACCCAATCCGTTCGGCTCGCCCCCAGTGTGGCTCGCTGGTGTCGGTCCGGGGATGACAGAGGTCGCGGGTGAAGTGGGCGACGGGTTCATCGTCCACCCGTTCACCACCGAGCGCTACCTACGCGAGTACCTATGGCCCCACCTCGACCGCGGTCTCGCCCGATCCGGGCGGACCCGCGCCGACCTCGAGGTGTCGTTCCCGGTGATGGTCGTCATCGGCAGGACCGATGAAGACCTCGCCGCCGCCGCCATCGCCACCAAGGCACAAATTGCCTTCTACGGATCGACGCCCGCGTACCGCGTCGTACTCGAGGCGCACGGCTGGGGTGATCTCCAGGGCGAGCTCAACCGCTTGTCGAAAGTGGGCGACTGGGGCGCAATGGCCGCAGCCATCGACGACGAAATGCTTGCCACCTTCGCAGTGCGCGGCACCCCCAAGGAGATCGCGGCGACGGTCGCGCAACGCTACGGCGCCATGATCGACCGCGTCGCGTTCAATACGCCGTACACGGTGGACCCCGGCATCTGGCCCGAGGTGCTCGACGCGTTCAGCGGGTATCGATAGCGCGGAACGCTTCCGCGAAGCAGCCGTCGGCGAGGCCGCCCTGCTTCGCGATCATCGCGCCCCACCCCCGGATCATCGTGTCCATGCCTGCGGGGTCTTTCATCTGACTCGCGTGTGAGAGAAGGGCCGATACCTTTTTGTCTATCGCTTCGGTCGTGTCGACGTAGACGTCGACATCCTCGCGACCCATGAGCCACAGTTGGGAGACCGCCCACGGCTCCAGGTCTTCGGCATCGAGCAGCTCGCGGTGCGCGAACGGATTACGAGCATCGGGATACACGCCACACACGGTGGCCTCTCCCGCGGCGAGGTGATCGGGATGGCTGGCATAGATCCGGCTCCACATCCGCTCGGGCGACTGGGCGAGCACCCGTTGCGGACGAACCTGACGAATCACCCGGGAGATGTCGCGGCGAAGCGCTAGCGTCGAGACGAGGCGACCGTCGGGGTATCCGAGAAACCTAACGTCGGTCACCCCGACTTGAAAGGCGGCCGAGGTCTGCTCGGCGCGACGGATGCGCGCCATTTCGGTTCGGGGCATGGAGCGGTCATCGCCGCCCGCGTCGCCGTCGGTGACAATGCAGTACGAGACGTCGATGCCGGCCGCCGTCCAGGTCGCGACCGATCCGGCGGTGCCGAAGTCGACATCATCGGGATGCGCGGTCACGACGAGGATGCGCTCGACTCCTTCGTCGCTCGCGAAATCGGGGCGGGTAGTGCCAACGACCGCGGCCATCAGCCGTTCAGCTTCTCGTCGAGGAGACGGTTCAAGACCGCGGTGTCGGCCGAGCCCTTGCTGGCCTTAATCACTTCACCCATGAGGAACCCGCGCTTCTTCTTCTTGAGCTTGTCGTCGCCACCGCGCCAGTCGGCGACCGCATCGGAGTTCTGTGCGAACACGTCGTCGACGAGCGCGCCGACGGCGCCTTCGTCGCTCACCTGCGCGAGCCCGCGTGCTTCCACGATCTGCTTCGGTCGTTTCCCGTCGCGCAACGCCTCATCGAGCACGTCGGTAGCGAGCTTGCGGTTGAGCGATCCGTCGGAGACGAGACCGATCAGCTCGGCTAGACCGTCGGGGCGGAGCAACAGTCCCTGCGGCGCGAGCGCGTTCTCGTTGAGATATCCGAGGACCGCTCCGACGCTCCAGTTGGTGGCGTCGTGACCGGATGCTCCTGCCGCGACCGCGCCTTCGGCGTAGTCGGCCAGGCCGGGCTCGGCCAGGAGCACCGCGGCCTCATGATCGGCGATTCCCCACTCGGAGACGAGCCTGACCCGGCGCGCCGCGGGAAGTTCGGGGATCGACGCGCGCGCCCGGGCGCGCATCGAATCGTCGGGCGCTACCGGGACCAGATCGGGTTCGGGGAAGTAGCGGTAGTCCTCTGAACCTTCCTTGGTACGCATCCCGTGGGTGACGCCCGCGTCTTCGTCCCAGTGACGTGTTTCCTGAACAATTCGCTCATCGGTCTCGTACATCTCGATCTGGCGTGCGATCTCGTAGTCGATGGCCCGGCCGAGCGAACGGAGGGAGTTCATGTTCTTGACCTCGACCCGGGTGCGCAGCTCATCGGAACCGACCGGGCGAATCGACACGTTGGCGTCGACCCGCATGGAGCCCTCTTCCATCTTCACGTCGGACACCCCGATGACACCCAACACACCCCGTAGCGCCGATACATAACCGCGCGCCTGTTCCGCGGAGTGCATCTCGGGACGACTCACGATCTCCATCAGGGGCACGCCGGCGCGGTTGTAGTCAACCAGCGAGTGGTCAGCTTCGTGAATGCGTCCGCTTCCGCCGACGTGGAGCGACTTGCCGGTGTCCTCCTCCATGTGGGCCCGTTCGATGCCGATCGCAGTGCCGTCGACGATGAGGGTGCCATCGACGCAGATCGGGGCGTCGTACTGGCTGACCTGATAGTCCTTTGGCATGTCGGGGTAGAAGTAGTTCTTACGGTGGAAGATCGACTGCGCAGGCACCGAGAACTCGAAGGCTTCACCGAGTCGGAGCGCGAACTCCACCACCCGCTCGTTGAGCACCGGAAGCGACCCGGGAAGGCCGAGGCACACCGGGCACACGTTCGTGTTCGGTTCGGCACCGAACTCGTTGGCGCACGAGCAGAAAAGCTTCGTGGCGGTCGCGAGCTCCACATGAACCTCGAGACCGATGACGGCCTCCCACGCTTTCGAAACTTCTCTGGTGCTCATCGCCAATACTCCCGGTCATGGCTGCGAACGTCGGCCCACCCGACAGGAGTTGGCGTCACAGTGGTCGTAGTGGTCATGGGGCACCGAGTTCGAGGGCACGCGCGGCGCGGAACATGGCGCGCTCGCCGAGTGCGGGTGCCAGCACCTGGACTCCGACGGGCATGCCGTTGGCACCGGTCCCGAACGGAACGCTTATCGCCGGGTGACCGGCGAGGTTGGTCGGGATCGTGCAGACGTCGCTCAGGTACATCGACAGGGGATCACCGGTCTTGTCGCCGAACTCGAACGCGGTGGTGGGCGTTGTCGGGGTGAGCAGCACGTCGAAGTCGCGGTAGGCAGCGTCGAAGTCGCGAATCACGAGGGTGCGGACCCGCTGCGCCTGCCCGTAGTACGCGTCGTAGTAGCCCGCCGACAGCGCGTAGGTGCCGAGCATGATCCGTCGCTTCACCTCGGCGCCGAAGCCGGCGCCGCGAGTTTTGGCGTTCATGTCGGCGACGTCGACACCATCAACCCGGAGCCCGTAGCGGACGCCGTCGTACCGAGCCAGGTTGCTCGACGCCTCGGCCGGCGCGATCAGATAGTACGCGGCCAATCCGTGGATCGCGGCAGGTACTGAAGCGTCTCCGACCTTCGCACCACCGGCGCGCAAAACGTCGACCGCTTCGCTCAGGCGAGCGGCTACATCGGCGTCGATGCCATCGAGAAGCTCGGTCACCACGCCGACCCGCAGCCCCTCAATACCTTCGTCGACCGCGGATATCACCGGGTTCCACTCGGCGCGGATCGAGGTCGAGTCGAGGGGGTCGGGGCCCGCGATCGCGTCGAGCAGCAACGCCGCGTCGGTAACCGTGTTGGCGAAGGGACCGACCTGGTCGAGCGAGCTCGCGAACGCGATCAGGCCGTAGCGCGAGACGGTGCCGTAGGTGGGTTTCACGCCAACGACTCCACAGAACGCCGCGGGCTGACGGATCGACCCGCCGGTGTCGGATCCAAGCGCCAGCGGCGCGAACTCCGCCGCGACCGCGGCCGCCGATCCCCCACTCGATCCCCCCGGAACCCTGCTCGGGTCTCGCGGGTTGCGGGTCGGACCGAACGCAGAGTTCTCGGTCGAGGAGCCCATGGCGAATTCGTCGAGGTTGGTCTTGCCCAGCGGCACGGCACCCGCGGCAACGACCCGCTCGACGACGGTCGCTGTGTAGGGCGGCTCCCAGCCGGCAAGGATCCGCGACGAGCACGTGGTCGCCACGCCGCGGGTGCAGAGGTTGTCCTTCAGTGCGATGGGCACGCCTGCGAGTGGGCCCGGATCGTGACCGTCGGCGATCATCGCGTCGATTTCGTCGGCCCGGGCGCGGGCGGCGTCGGCCGTCACCAGATTGAAGGCATGCACCGCCTCTTCCCCCGCGCCGATCCGGCCGAGATAGGCGTCGGTGACCTCACGAGCCGAGCGGGTTCCCGATCGCACTGCCGCTGCGATCTCTGCCGCGGTCTCGCCATTTCGGGTCGCTGCGCTCATCCGCGTGCCTCGCCGAGGATACGCGGAACCCGAAAGCGGTTGTTCTCGGTTGCGGGAGCCTGAGCGAGCACCTCGTCACGGTCGACCCCGGGACGAGCTTCGTCGGGGCGAAAGACGTTGACGAGCGGAAGCGGATGAGCCGTCGGCGGTACCTCGGTGAGATCAAGAGCCGAAACCTGGGCCGCGTAGCCGAGGATATCCCCGAGCTGACCGGTCAGCTCCTCGATCTCCGGCTCCGTGAGCGCGAGACGCGCCAGGTGCGCGACGTGCTCGACGTCGGCTCGGGTGATGCGTTCTGGTGCCATCCGGGCGAGTCTAGGTAGCGGAGCGAGAGATTCGACCAAGGGTTCAAGCCCAGGGTCGGGTCAGCGGTAGGGGTCGAGTGGCGTATCGGGGTATTGCCACCAGTCCCCAGGTGCCGGCGTCCAATCCGGATCCGGGTAGATGCAGTTCACCGGACAGACCGGCGGGAGGCACTTGCCGCAGCCGCTGCAGAGCTCGGGAACGATGATCACGTCGATGCCGTGGTTGAAGATCGCTCCGAACTGCGGAGGGCAGTGCCGGATGCACGTGTCGCAGTTGATGCATTCCGACATCTCGATGCGCAGCGGCGGGTTCTGCCACTTCTGGTTTCGCTCGTGCGACTCGATCCGCTCCGGGCGCGTCACCGAAGGCACGTCTCGACTTGCCCTGATCACCATTGCTCTGCTCACGCGCCGCGGAATGTCGACTGTTGATATCGGGGGTGCGGTCGCTCCACACACCGACGATAGACCGCCGTCGTGTGTGGGGTCGACGCCCCCGGGAGCGTCTGGGTAGGCTCCGCCTCCGTCCGGCCAGCGCCACACCAGGGGCGCGTCATCCAGGAGGCCCCAGTGGCGAAGTATCCGTTTCTCTCCGACGAGTGGTTCGACGAGATCACCAGGCTCGTAGCCGAGCACGGCGGCGACGCACCGGCCCACGCGCAGATGAAGATGAACCTCGTGGTGATCGATACGCCCTTCGACAGCGATGTCAACTTCCACATGGGTGCCGAGGACGGCAAGCCGCTGATGGGCAAAGGTCATCTCGACCCTGCCGATCTCACCCTCACCACTGACTACGGGACGGCCAAGGAAGTCTTCGTGGCCGGCAACCCACAGGCCGGGATGCAGGCCTTCATGGCCGGCAAGGTAAAGGTGCAGGGAGACATGACGAAGCTCATGGCCGCGCAAGGGGGCGGCGGTCCCGCTGGTAGCGAAGCTCTCCAGAACGCCATCCAGGAGATGACCGAGTAGAGGGAGCACCAGCGCCGCCGAACGGAGTCGCTGTCGGCACCTCTCGTACCCTGGCCCGGTTATGACCATCGATGCCGAGGGGCCGAGCTCGCAACGCTGGACCGACGAGGAAGTCGTCGAGGAGACGACCGACGCCCTCGTCGATGGCGACCGATCGCTGACCCCCGGCACCGCGCAGGCCGCACTGCGTCACCGCGACTTCCGCATCGTCTGGAGCGGGACGTTCGGTTCGAACATCGGCACCTGGATGCAGAACGTGCTGCTGGGCGCGTTCGCGTTCAAGCTCACCGGCGATCCTGGATACGTCGGGCTCCTGGTCTTCGCCCAGCTAGGACCGCTGCTGTTTCTTGCCCCGCTCGGTGGTTTGCTCGCCGATGTCGTCGACCGCCGGCGCCTCCTTATCTTCATGCAGCTCGAGCAACTTGTCTTCTCCGTCGTTCTCGCCGCGCTCGCCGCCTCAAGTCACCCATCCGAGGTCTTCATCTTCTTGTGCGTGTTCGCGATCGGCATCGGGAACGCGCTGAGCGCGCCCGCGCTCGGAGCGATCCTCCCGACCCTCGTGCCACGCGAAGACCTGCCTGGTGCCGTATCGCTGCAGTCAGTACAGATGAACCTTTCGCGCGTGATCGGTCCCGCCATCGGCGCGCCGCTCTACGCCCTGTTCGGCGCCGCCCCGGTGTTCCTGGTCAACGCCGCGACCTACCTGTTCGCAGTCGTCGCGCTCATCGTCGCCCGGTACTCCGCCAGAAACCCGCAACCGATGATGGAGCGAGGACTGGCGCGCCTGCTCTCGGGGTTCCGGATCGCGGCGGCTGATCCGCTGATCCGACGCATTCTGATCATCCTCGCGTCGTTCTCGTTCTTCTCGCTCGTGTTCATCGGCCTGATGCCGGTCGTAGCCGCCCACAGCCTCGGCATCGACCCGAAGAGCACCCAGTACGGCCTGCTCTACGCGGCGTTCGGTTTCGGAGCAGCACTCGGTGCAGTGAGCGTAGGCACCTTGTTCGCGTCACGCTCCAAACCGATGCTCGTGCGAGTAGCGCTCGTTGCGTTCGCGGCGCTACTGGCACTCTTTGCGCTCGAGCGCCACGCGTCGGTCGCCTACCCAACGGTGATCGTGTTGGGGTTTGCCTACTTCGTCGTGATCACGTCGTTGTCAACGGTGTTGCAACAACACCTAGACGACGCAGTACGCGGTCGGATCATGGCGCTGTGGATCATGGCGTTCGGCGGTACCGTGCCCATAGGCGTCGTTCTCGCCGGCTTCGTAGTGGACCCGATCGGCATCACGACGGTGCTACTGCTCGGCTCGGCCGTCGCGCTCGCGCTCGCGCTCTACGCGAAGCTCGAGCCTCTCGGCGCGCCCGCCTGATCTCAGATTCGTCTCATGCGGGTTCGCCCGAGCGGTCGGGTTCGAGGGCTTCGAGGCGGCCCAGCTCCAACTCGAGCTCACGCTCGAACCACCACGCGGGGTCAGTCGTCTTGCCATCACCGCCGATGAGCACCGGACCGGAACGGACCGGACGCCCGTAACCGCTTCCCGGCCGGGTCGGGCCGGGACGGGTGGTTGCACCCTGTGCTGGTCGTCGCATCCTGGACTGCCTCCCCGATCCCGACGTCGTCCATGACGTCACGCTCCGGCCGAACGAGCCTCACGTTCCGTGGTCATCGCCACCGCTTGGCGGGTGTGAACAACCACGTAGAGTGGAATGGTACGGACCAGGGAGGGGCAGTTCCCTAGGTCACGAGGCTCATTTGGCCGGGACCACGGCCGGTCTCAGAGGAGCAACCGGACCGTCGATCCCCGCTTCACCTTCGTGCCACTCGGTGGATCGGAGGCGAGCACCTTGGCGCCGGGCGCATAGTTTCCCTGGACCACCACCTGGAGGCCTAGAGCCTGCAAGGACCGACTGGCCGACTCGATAGGCTGGCCGGCAAGGCCGGCGGGGATCGCCACGAGGTCCTGGCCCTTGCTCACGGCCACCGACACCTGTGAGCCGCGCGGCGCCTGCGCACCCGAACCCGGAGCACTCCCGATCACCTGGTCGATCGGAACCGTGTCGCTGAACTGGTCGGCGCGCACGGCCACCAGCTGCACAGCCTCGATCTTGGCGGCGGCGGCGGCGTAGCTGCCTCCTGCGATCCCGTCCGGAACCGTGCGAGGCAGAGGGCCGTCGCTGACTATCAACTTCACTACCGAGTCGGGCGACGCCTCGCCCGTCGGGTCGCTCGCGATCACGGTCCCGGCGGGCACCTGTTCGTCGTGCTTGGCGGTCGTGGCGTCGACCACGAAACCGAGTTGTTGGAGGGTGGCGGTCGCGGTGTCGAGCGGTTGCCCGGCCAGGTCGGGGAATCGCACCGGCTTCGGGCCACGCGACACCACGATCACGACCGGTTTGCCGTCGGCCTGCCACACGCCCGGTCGCGTCCCCTGTTCGATCACCGTGCCCTTCGGGGCGCGGGCCCGCCGGAAGCGGGTCTCGACTCCGAGACCAACGCGCTGGATCCCTGCATCTGCACTCGATGCGCTGAGACCGACGACGTTCGGAACCGCGCTAGACCCGCCCGGCGCTCGCACGAGCGTGATCCCAGCGGCGGCCAGCGCCACCACCGCAACCATGGTGACGATGATTCCGGCCCAGGGGACCCGCCGGCGTTCGCGAGCGATGTCGACGAACTCCGGCTCATCGAGGATCTCTATGCCGTCATCGTGCTCATCGTCTCCGGCGTCCTGGTCGAAGGCACTCCGACGAGACCGGGGCAACGCAGTCGGATTCAGGTCCTCGACCATTGTGCCGATCCCGGCAAGGTTCAACGCCGCCGCGGGCGGCAGTGCATCTTCGGCGTCTCCCAACGCAGCTTCCATCGTTGCCGCATTCGGGTAGCGATCAGCCGGGTCACTACGTCCGGCGCGTTCCACTACCGCGCCCAAGGGGCCGAGGGCAGGGGGCGCAACGACAGCTCCGCGCGAACGCGCCGCCAACGTCCCGAGCGGGGTATCGGCAACTAGCGGAACACGGCCGGTGACCGACTCGATGATCACGAGCGCGAGCGCGTAGAGATCGGCGCGTCCGTCAAGCGGGAATGCTCCGCCCTGTTCTGGCGCTGCGTAGCGAGCGGTTCCGAGCACCGCTCCGGCAGGCTCGGTCCAACTCGCCTCGGCCAGCGCCCGAGCGAGCCCGAAGTCGGCGACTCTGACGATCCCGTGCTCGTCGAACAAGAGGTTGGCCGGCTTCACGTCGCGATGCACGAGGCCGCGGGAGTGCGCGTACTCGAGCGCGCCCGCGACCTGGCGACCCACATGAGCCGCCTGGGCCGGACTCAGCCGGCGTTCGTGGTCGAGCATCCCGCGCAGCGATCCCCCCTCGAGCAGCTCGAGAACCATGAAGGGAACCCCGTCTTCACCCCAGTCATAAACCGCCATGACGTTCGGATGGTGCAGCGAAGCCGCGAGTTGGGCCTCAGTTCGGAACCGACGGAGGAACCCGGCATCGTCGGCAAGGGCGGGGTGCAGCACCTTGACCGCGACCTTGCGCCGGAGCGTGACGTCGTCGGCGATGTAGACCCGACCCGAAGCCCCGGTACCGATCGGGGCAAGGAGGCGATAACGGCCGGCCAGAACGCGGCCGACCAAGTCGGCTACGCCGCTCAATGCCATCTTGGTCACGGTAGCTGTACCACCACCACGGATCGTGGCATCTCCTGAATCCCGACCGGCATGCCCACGCTCGGCGCGATCGGTGCGAAGCCCGGAGCCGGCGGTAGCGTCAGTAGGTGAGCCAACGATCCGTCGGCACTGGATCTCCTCCGCCGGCCACCGATCCGAACCGATGACCGCCGCGCCCAAGCCGCGGGCCATCAAGCACCCTGGGCGCTTCGCCGTCGTCGCGATCGGGCTCATGATCGTGGCGAGTCTCGGAGCATTCGTTGCCATCGAGTCCGACACGAATCCCACCCAGGAGCCGGGGGCGCTCCCGAGCGAGATCGCGTCGGTGCAGCCAGAACCCGAGACACTGGCCAAGCCGCAGCAGGCGGTCGTCGTGGTGCTGCGCAACGACCTGACCGGGGTGCTTGTCATCAGGGGACAAGAGATCCCAGAAGACCAGCTCTCGCGACCCACGCAGAGCTCGATGGTGTTCCAGCCCGGAGCGGGCAAGCAGATCAGCCGCTTCCCCGCCGGGACAAACCAGGTGGAGATCGTCTACTGGCCCGCGATCCGAAGCCGCGATGACTCGAAGAGCTTTATCTACAGTTTCCGCACGACAGCGTGAACACTCGCGGTCGCGTCGTCATCCCACGACGAAGGTCGCAGTTCCCTTGATCGCGGTCCCGCCAGTCTGACGAGTGCACAGCAACTCGAGATCGACAGTACGAACGGCTTCGTCAAGACCAACGACCGTCGCGCTGCAGGTGAGCTCGTCTCCCGGCCACACCTGCTCACGGAACTGCACGCCGAACTTGCGCACGTTGCTCGCGCCGAGCCAATCGGTCGCGAATGACGCCAGGATGCCGGCTTGCAACATTCCGACCGAGAACACCGTCGGGAATCCAGACCCGCGCGCGAACTCCTCGTCGTGATGGATCGGGTTGAAGTCCCCCGAAGCACCCTGGTAGCGCACGAAGTCGGTCCGAGTGAGAGGACCGAAGTGCCGCGACGCGGCCTCGGTGCCAACCTCGAGATCGTCCCAGGTGACACCCATCTCATCTACCTTCCGTCGCGGTGCGGCTCTTTCCGTCGGCCGGGGGCCGAGCGGTCTCGATCGTGGTATTGCGTGCTTCGGCGACGAGGTTGCCGTCACAGTCACGGAACTCCTGGACGCTGACGACGAACGTCATCGTCCCACCGCGTTTGCCGTCTTTCTCGTAGATCTCGGCGATGCGGGTCTGCGCGGTGAGCTCGGCCCCTGCCGCCGGCGGCGGGCCGTGGAACACGTACTCGACGCCGCCGTGCAGCACCCGCTTCAAGTCGAGCTTCACCTTCGAGAACACCGAGTTGCCCGGCGGCGACCAAAACGCAGACGAGGCCAGGAACGTAGGCGGCGAGACCGGGACCTTCTCGACGATGTACTCGGCGTTCGTCGACATCGTCGCTCGGGCGAACTCCCGGATCTTGCCGCGCTCGACCACCAGCTCAAACGGCTCGTCGGTGACACCGACGAGCGACTGATCAGCCATCTTCTGCTCCTTCTCGTTTCTTGGCTTGTTTCTTGGCTTGTTTCACGGGCTTCTCCGGGGGCCGGGCACCCTCGTGCAATACCTGAGTAAAGCCTGCCTCGTCGAGGATCGCCACGCCGAGCTGTTCGGCCTTCGCGAACTTCAAGCCCGGGTTCTCACCCACCACGACGAAGCTCGTCTTCTTCGACACGGTGGCGGTCACCTTGGCTCCCCTGGCCTCGATCGCGGCCTGGGCGCTCTCCCGGGTGAACGCCTCCATGCCGCCGGTCAGCACGAAGGTCAGACCTACCAACGAGACCCCTCCCGTATCGAGCGGAACGGCCGGCGGCGGCCCCTCGAGGCCGACTTCGGCCCGACGCAGCTTGTCGACGATCCTCCGGTTCTCGTCGATGGTGAAGAACCGCTGGATGCTCTGGACCAGGATCGGCCCCACGCCCTCGATCGCGGTGAGCTCCTCGGGCGTCGCGTGCTCGATGCGCTCGAGGTTCCCAAGCGCGCGAGCCAAGGCCTTGGCGGCGGTCGGACCGACATTGCGAATGTTCAGGCCCACCAATACCCGCGCCAGACCGCGCGAGGTCGAGGCGGCAATCGCGTCGATCAGGTTCTGCGCCGACACCTCGGCGATCCGTTCGAGCGGAACTAGCTGCGCCGCGGTAAGCCCATAGATGTCGCCGGCGTCATCGAGGAGGCCGGCTTCGACGAACTGCGCTACTCGTTCCTCGCCGAGACCCTCGATGTCCATCGCTCCCCGACTGGCAAAGTGCACGATGCGTTGCACTCGTTGCGCAGGACAGTCCACGTTTACGCAGTAGTGGTTGGCCTCCCCATCGAGGCGTACGAGTGGTCGCGAGCACACCGGGCATTTCGTCGGGAATTTCCACCGGCGTCTTCCCTTCTTTCGTTCCGCCAGCACCGGCCCGGTCACCTCGGGGATCACGTCACCCGCCTTGCGGACGACGACGGTGTCGCCAACGCGTAGGTCACGGCGCGCGACCTCGTCTTCGTTGTGCAATGTCGCGAGGCCGACGGTCGATCCACCCACGAAGACAGGTTCGAGCTGCGCGAACGGGGTGGCGCGTCCGGTACGCCCGATGCTCACCATGATCCCGAGCAGCTTCGTCGTCTTCTCCTCGGGCGGGAACTTGTACGCGATGGCCCATCGTGGCGCGCGACTGGTAAAGCCAAGCTCATCTCGTTGCGCGAGGTCGTCGACCTTCACAACCACGCCGTCGATCTCATAGCCCAGCGTGTGGCGCTGCTCCTCCATCGAATGGCAGAAGCCGTAGACCGACTCGAGGTCGTCGTGTTGGTCGATGAGGGGGTTTACCGGAAAGCCGAGCTCGCGCATCCACGAGAGCGTCTCGGTATGGGTTCGCAGTCGCGGGCCACCCTCTTTGGCGCCGAGCTGGTAGCAGAACAGAGCGAGATCGCGACTCGCGGTAACCGACGAATCCTTCTGGCGCAGCGAACCCGCCGCCGCGTTGCGCGGATTCGCGAACAAGCGCGCCTCGGCCTCGGCCTGCCGCCGGTTCAGCTCCTCGAAGCTCGTGGTCGGCATGTAGATCTCACCTCGCACCTCGAGCACGCCGGGAAGCGACGAACCTCGTAAGCGCGTCGGCAGACCCGAGATCGTCGCGACGTTTGCGGTCACATCTTCGCCGGTCACCCCGTCACCTCTGGTGGCTCCGATCGCGAGCCGACCGTCGCGGTAGAGCAACGAGATCGCCAGGCCGTCCATCTTTGGTTCCGCGACGAAGGTCGTACCGACGATGACCCGATCGAGCCGCTCGCCCCACGCGAACAGTTCGTCGCGACTGAATGCATTGTCGAGCGACAACATCGGCACCAGGTGGATGACGGGAGCGAAGGTCGCCGAAGGGGATCCGCCGGGATGGTAAATCGGCAGCTCCCAGTCGTCGAGCTCAGGGTGTTCGTCAACGAGCGTGCGCAACTCGCGGATGAGGGCATCGAAGGCGGCATCGCTTATCTCGGGTTCGTCGTGCTCGAAGTAGCGCGCGTTGTGTTGCGCGATCTGCGCCGCCAGTTCGTCGCGACGCCCGGCCAGGTTCTCTGTCACCGGTTCGGTTGCCGCGTCATCGGAAGCCGCCATCGATCGCAGGTTACCGACCGGAAGGGACAGCGACGCGTGAGCGGCGCCCTCTCCCGGACGCGGGGAGTCAGGCGCCGAGAGTGAGTCGCGCCGCGAACGCCTGATCGTGCACCCTGTCGGCGAGCGTGGCCGCGATCCGCAAGGCTCGAACAGCCTGTGACAGGCCGTGGCCGGCGAGACCGCACGCCGGGGTGATCACCGCTCGGGTGCGGAGCAAGACCGGGTCACAGCCTCTACGAGTGAGCTCGCACCACACCGCGGCGAGCCGACGCCACAGGAGCTCACCGGAATCGCCGATCGGACCGTCGGTGGGGATCGCACCCCAAGCGACCCATCCGCCGCCGTCGAGGTACCGGGCGATGAGCCCTCCGTCGTCGACCAGATCCTCCGCGACCTCCATCGAGATCAGGTGGGGCCCCGCTTCGAGAACCAGACGGCGATCACCGTGGCCGCACACGTGCACACCCGCTATCCCCTGCACCGAGGCGAGCGCGCCCGACAGCATGTCGACGGCAGCCTCGCGGTTTAGCGGACCCTCGGACTCGCGCCACACGACGAGTCCCGGCTCGTCGAGCATGAGTACGACCTGGGTGCCGGGAAGACGGGTCGCGACCAGGGCCTCGAGCATCGGGATCCAGGCCTGGACGACTTCCGCGGCGCGCCGGAACGCCGTCGGAGCCGGCATTCCAGCCTCACAAAGCGCGATCCCGAGGGTCAACGGCCCGGTGAGCTGCAGCTTCACCCGTTGCACCACCGCCGGACGGCTCTCGAGCAGATCTACGAACGCGAGCAGGCCACCGTGCGCCGACGCATCAAAGCGGGGTTCGGGCGGCGAGAGGTCGATCGTGGGGTCGAACCGCAGCTTGCCGCCCATCCCGATGGTTACCTCGGGAAGCGCAAGAGCCCACTGGGCCAGCATGAGCTCGCGTTCGTTGCGGTTCGGGAGCTGAGGAGCCGCGGGGAGACGGGGAGTGGCTTCGAGTGAGACCTCGGCGGCGGCGCGTGCGTCGGTGTGCGGAAGCGAGCCGATGCCGGTGGCCAGGCCAGGAACGAGTGAGGCTTCGAGCGAGGCGTTCGGTCGATCCGTCATCAAGTTCCGTAGTATAGGAACGGCCTTCCAACGCAGCCGAATGGAGCGCGCGCGTCGCGTATGACGATCTGGTTTCTCCGATTCACATGGATCACGCTGCCTTTCACGGCTGCCCCGTCGGTCGCTGACGCGCTAGCTGGCTGGTCCGATTCCCCGCGCATAGTCGCTTCGGTGTTGCTGTGGAGCGCGTGGGGCATCGGGCTCGTCGCGCTCCTAGCCCCGCGGCCGTTGGCACTCACGGCAATCCGAACCGTCGCGCCGCTCCTCGTGGTGGTGAGCGCGCTGGCCGCGCTGAGCGCCACTCCCTGGGTGGCCGCGGTCGCCATCGTCGCGACCCTCGTGAGCGCCACGCTCGCGGCATCGCCCCAGATCGCGCTCGCGTGCGCGGCCGGGAGCGCGTACGGCACAGAGCTGCGCCACCCGTTGAAGGTTCCACCCGCTCTCATGATGGGACCCTTGCCATTGACGGTACTCCTCGTTGGTGCCGGAATCGCTTCCGGTCCGCTCCTCCTCGCCGACGGGTCGTTCATCGCCGGGGCGATCGCCGCACCCCTAGGGTTCGTCGTCGCCGGATTCCTGGCCCGGTCTCTCCACACGCTGTCGCGACGTTGGGCGATCCTCGTGCCGGCCGGGCTCGTAATCGTCGACCCGATGACCCTCGCCGATCCCGTCCTCTTCACCCTCGAAGACACCAAGCTGGTCGAGATCGCGCCACGCGTCCCCCCGCCTGAGCCGGAGGCCGTCGATCTGCGCCTCGGAGCGGTCCTGACGTCGGTAGCGATCGAAGCGAACGAAGCCGTTCCGATCGCGCGGGTGCTCTCGAACCGCCGGGGTATCCGGATCGTGACCACTCCGCGTGCATTGTTCGCGCCCGTACGGCCCCACCAACTGCTCGAACACGCCGCCGCGCGCCGACTCCCCGTAGCGCGCTCGGGAGCGGAGGGGACCTGGTCACCAGTCGAGATTTCCGGTCAGGCGCCAACCACCGCGCTGCCGACGACCCGCGATCCGTCATAGAACGCGACGAGCTGCCCGGGCGCGACGCGGGGCTGCGGCTCGGTGAACACGACGGAGCCCTCAACAAGACGGCCCGACACGGCCTCGCCGTGAGCGCGCACTTGCACGAGGAGATCGGCATCGGCGGCCGGGGTGTCATGCACGAAGGTGCATCCACCAACGCGAAGCTGCGAACGCAGCAGATCTTCGGCCCGGCCCACTGTGACCGTGGCCGACGACGCGTCGATGTCGATCACGAAACGGCGTTCACCGGTGGCGATGCCGAGCCCACGGCGCTGTCCGATGGTGAATCGCGCAATTCCACTGTGGGTTCCCACAGTGGCTCCGCTGCTGTCGACGATCGACCCGGCGCGTGCAGGAACACGATCGGCGAGGAACCGCTCGCGCCCACCGCGGGTGATGAAACACACGTCTTGGCTGTCGGGCTTCATTGCGTTCCGTAGGTTCATGCTCAACGCGTAGGCGCGGACCGCGGCCTTCGTGAGCTCACCAACCGGGAACCACACGCGTTCGAGCTGCGCGGCAGTGAGCATCGCCAAGACATACGACTGGTCTTTCGCCGCGTCGACCGCCCGCTCGAGCTCGACCCGACCGTTTGCGCCACGCACCCGTCTCGCGTGATGACCGGTGGCGAGAACTTCACATCCCAACGCGTCGGCACGGTCGAGCAACCGGCCGAACTTGATGTGGCGGTTGCAATCGACACACGGATTAGGGGTGTTACCTGTCGCGTATGCCTCTACATACGGCTCGACCACCTGTTCGTCGAACGTATCGGTGTAGTCGAACACGTAGTGCGGGATGTCGAGCTGCGCGGCGACCCGTCGGGCATCTTCGACGTCGGACACGCTGCAGCAGCCGGAATCGGATTCCCCGCCCCAAAGCTTCAACGTCACACCGGTCACATCGTGGCCTTGCTCCACCAGAAGTGCCGCGGCCACCGAAGAGTCGACCCCGCCGCTCATCGCGACCAACACCCGCAGCGCGTTCACCGGGGCGCGCCGACGGAAGCGCGCAGCTGCGTCACCGCCGCGGGAATAGCGTTGAGCGCACGATCCACGTCGGCGCTGACGGACGCGAAACCGAGCGAGAGACGGATCGAGGCCAGCGCGTCGCTCCGGTCGAGACCCATCGCGCCGAGCACATGCGAAGGCTCGGTCGCGCCAGACGAGCACGACGAACCGGCCGCCGCGCACACCCCGGCGCGATCAAGCAGCACGAGCAGTGCCTCGGCCTCGACTCCAGGGATGCCGACATGCACGTTGCCTGCGATCTTGCGGTCGGGATCACCATTGATCCAGAGGCCCGGTATCTCTGCCAGCCCGGCGACCAGTCGATCCCGCAGGGTCCCGACCCGCGCCACCGTCACCGCCATCGTCGCGACCGTCGCGCGCAGCGCGGCGGCGAGGCCGACAGCCCCGGCGACATTGCTCGACCCGGACCTCAGACCGCGTTCCTGGCCTCCGCCCTCGAACAGCGGCACGATCGGCACTCCACCTCGGACGACGAGCGCACCCGCGCCCTTGGGACCCCCGATCTTGTGGGCCGAAACCGAGACCAGATCGGCATCGGCGGCGAGCGACGCTACGTCTACCCATGCGGCCGCCTGGACCGCGTCAGTGTGCAACACCGCGTTCGGGGACTGGACCGCCATGATTCTTGCCACCTGGTCGAGCGGCTGCACCGTGCCGATCTCGTTGTTTACCAACATCACCGATACCAGCGCGGTACGGCCGTCGATGGCGTCGGCCAGGGCATCGAGGTCGATGATCCCGCCGGCGCTCACCGGAGTTCGAGAGGTAGAAAACCCCTCGAGCGCAAGGCGGTCAGCGGCCGCGAGCACCGCCTTGTGCTCGAACGCGCTGACCAAGACCTCTTCTCCGCGGCCGCGCGCACGAGCCGCTCGCGCCGCGCCTTCGACGGCCAGGTTGTCGGACTCGGTCCCCCCCGAAGTGAAGACGATCTCACCCGGTTCGGCCCCCAGATCTTCCGCGATCGACTCGCGCGCCGACTCGAGCGCGCTCTTGGCCGCCCGGGCGAACGCGTGGCCACCCGACGCGTTCCCGAACGTCTCCGAGAAGAACGGAAGCATCGCAGCCAATGCCTCGGGGCGCACCGGGGTGCTCGCCGCATAGTCGAGATAGGCCGTCGCGGGCACCGATTCCATGCCTCAAGTGTACGAGCCGCCCGTCCGCGTTCCTCCGGTCGCGGCGCTTCTCGGCGAGTGACCCCTGTCACCACAGGAATAACTGTCCCACCCTTCGGGGATACTCTTGATATGAGCAATCAGCTGCGTCTGCTCCCGGCCGAGGTGAACGCATCGCCTCCACCCTCCCAGCCGATCGCGCAAACCCGGCATCGGCGCCATCGAGGACCGTCAGCCCCGGGCGGCCGGATCGACATCCGCACGCGTCGGGCCGGGCGGCAGGGTGTCGCCGATGCCCGCCTCGCCCTCCGGGCCGCCACCACTGAAGCCGAATAGGGCCGCGCCCGCTGAGAGGGGCACGGGGCCTGAGCTCGCATCTGGGCGATCATTCGACGGGTGTCGGTCGCCCGGCCACGCGCCCAGCTTCCTGTCGAGTCGAAATGGCTCAGGGAGGGGCCCTGACGTGTCGAAACGACCATGTGGACGACGACGAACCCGTCCGAGCCGTGGCCGGGCAAACGCGCATTGCATCTGGAGCATCGACCCAGGACGGCTACGGCCACCGTGTCTACCGCTCCGCGTTCACGCCGTGGATCGTGTTGGCCCTCGGGGTAACCGTGTCGTTCGGCCTCTACGCGAACTCACTGCGGGTCCGCGACCACGAGCTGGCGGGCGCCAATCGGAGCACGGTGGCCGATACCCGCTCCACCACCCGTCGTCTCATCATGTCCTCGGGCGCGCAGGCCCGCGACGCTGCGTCACGCGTCTTCGCCAACGGCGCTCTAGACGTCGACGCGCTCCGCAACTTCGTGGATGCCAGGGAAAACATTATTCACGCGAGTGGAGCATCAGGGATCGCGGTGGTCGTCCCCGACGGCGGTGACCAGTTCCACTTTTCCTACTTCGAACCGACCGGGCTCAGTCTGAACGGCTCAGGATCACGCTCGACACTCGGCATCGATCCTTCGCTGCTCGACGCGGCGCTCAACTCGAGGCACATCAGCCTGACCAACATCTTCCAGGGAAGCGGCGCCCAGACCGGCGGTTCCCGGCCCGAGATCCTCGCCGCGTTCGTCGGATCGGCCTCAGCCAAAGGAACACCTCAGGGTTGGACCGGCACACTGATGAATCCGCAAGTTCTGGCGAGCGAGGTGCTCACCCGCGTCGACCGGCTGCACGGCTTGAGCATCTCGGAACCGGGCCGCAAGACCTCTCGGATCGTCACCGACGCCGCGGCGCCGGGTGGGAGCGTGTCCCGAGACACCGTGCCGCGGACGGCCGAGATCTCTGTCTTCGGCCGTTCCCTCCAGCTCAAACTTCGCATCTCCCTCGCCGGCGAAGAACCGGCGCTGAGCGCGGCTCGGGAGCTGCTCCTCGCCTTAGGCATCTTCGTCAGCTTTCTGCTCTTCGCCATCGCGCACCTCAGCCGGCACAACGAACGGCGTGCCGCGATGAGGGTCACAGAGGCGACCCGCTCACTCGCCGAGAGCGAACAGCGGTTCCGGGTGCTCGTCAACGAGCAGAGCGACGTAATCCTGGTCATCGATCGCGGGATCCAAATCCGATGGGCGAACCCGACCGCGACCCGCATCCTCGGCTACCCGATCGACGAGCTCGTCGGCCGGAACGGGCTCGACCTAATCCACCCCGACGATCACACCAAGACGATCGAGATCCTTGCCCAGTTCCTCGCCAACGACGGCGAGGGTGACAATCTGGAGATCCGGGCGCGCCACGCCGACGGCCATTACATCCTCATGGAGGTGGTCGGTACCGACCTCTCCGATGAACCAGCTGTCGGCGGAATCGTGGTGAACCTGCGAGATCTGACCGAGCGACACGCCGTCGAAGCCCAGCTCGCCGAGGCCCGGGCTCGGTTCCAAGTTGCGTTCGAGCACGCACCGATCGGCATCTCGATCTCGGGCGCCGACGGGATCATCGTCCGCGTGAACTCCGCTTTCGGAAAGATGCTCGGCCGCACCCCCGACGAGCTCGCGGGGATTCCCTTCACGGCAATCACCCATCCCGACGACGTGTACTCCAACTCTGAGCAGCTACAGAAGCTCGCCACCGGTCAGATCAGCGGCTACCAGATCGAGAGTCGGTACTTCCACGTCGACGGTCACGTCGTGTGGGCATCGTTGAGCGCGTCGGCCGTGCCCGACGGAGAGGGCGGAATCCGCTATCTCATCTCCCAGATCGAAGACATCACCGAGCGCAAGGCAATCGCTGACCGGGTCGCGCACCAGGCAATCCACGACCCGATGACCGGGCTGCCGAACCGAACCGTGTTTCTCGAGCGATTGCGGGTCGCGCTCGATGTCGCGCGCCTGAAGGGCACCCGCGTGGGTGTGATCTTCTGCGATCTCGACCACTTCAAGTGGATCAACGACACCTACGGTCACGCCACCGGCGATCAGGTGCTCGCGGCTGTCGGTGACCGGTTGCGCGGCGGGCTCCGGCCTTCCGACTCCGTCGCCCGCTTCGGTGGCGATGAGTTCACCATCCTGTGCAGTGGCATCGTCGAGGAACGAACCCTGCTCGCGGTGGCCGAACGCGTGCACGCGGTGATCGCCGAGCCATTTTCCCTACCCGATGGTGGCGCGTACATCAGCCCGAGCCTCGGGATCGCCGTCTCGAGCGACGATCTAGACACACCCGAAGCGCTCCTGCGTGCCGCCGACACCGCCATGTACCAGGCGAAGGCATCCGGGCGGGCGTGCACCGTGGTCTTCGACCCACTGGAGCACCAAGACACGGCGTGGAACCTGCACACAGGGAACGCGCTCCATCACGCGCTCGACCGCGGAGAGTTCCGCGTCTTCTACCAGCCGCTGACAGACCTGCTCACGGGGCAGGTGGTCGGCGTCGAGTCGCTGGTTCGCTGGCAGCACCCAGAGCGCGGGCTGGTCGAACCGAACGACTTCATCCCACTCGCGGAGGAGACCGGGCTGATCGTGCCCATCGGCCGCTGGGTGCTCGAGGAATCGTGTCGGCAGGCGGCGGAGTGGCGACGGATGCGCGAACCCGGTGATCCGGTGTTCACCTTGAGCGTGAACCTCTCACCACGCCAACTCTCCGATCCTTCGCTCGCGAGCGACGTTGCCGACATCATCGCCCGGACCGGCATCGACCCCGACATCTTGTGGCTCGAGATCACCGAGACCACGCTGATGCACGACGCCGAGTCAGCCGTCAGCGCGCTGCGGGCGCTGCGGGCCCAGGGAGTGCACCTCGCCGTCGACGACTTCGGAACCGGCTACTCCTCGCTCCTCTACCTGAAGCGGTTCCCCGTCGAGGCATTGAAGGTCGACCGCACCTTCGTCGACGGCCTCGGGCGCGAACCCGAAGACAGTGCAATCGTGGGCGCGGTCATCAGCCTGGCCCACTCACTCAACCTCCTCTGCGTCGCCGAGGGCGTCGAGTCGACGAGCCAGCTCCGGGAGCTGCAGAAGCTCGGCTGTGACATCGGCCAGGGATTTCTCTTCGGCCGACCCCGCAGCGCCCGCGATCTCTACCCTTTTCCGACCAGCGCCGTCCCCGTCCTCAGCATCTCCAAACCCCACTGATCCCACGCCCGACCTCCCCTCACCTCACCCCACCTCCCCGTTCTGGTCAGGGTTTGGGGGTTGGGGTTTCAACCGGTCTTCGGCGAGGCAGTCGCGTGGGCGCCGATCGCCTGTGAGCGTGCGCCGAGGACCCGGAGAAACGTGAGGGTCACGGGTCGCTCGAGACGCACCTCGATGCGGGTCGCGTCGATCTGCACCTCCACCCGCGTGTCGGATGCCAGGTTCGACTCCCGAAGCACCGCATCGACAGCTCCACGGGCCGCGACGCGATCGAGGCGCACATCGGCGCCGTCACTCGCTCGGAACTGCGCCTCATCGAGTGCCGACGCACCCGCGAGCGCGGCTGAG
>JANYLB010000046.1 GCA_025363815.1 Actinomycetes bacterium | reverse complement strand
GCTTTGGCGTCGGAAAACCCGCATATTTGGGGTTTGTTGACGCCAAAGCGAGCTGGGTTGGCTAATTGGTGAGGTCGCGGATCTTGGCGATCTTCTCGGCGCTGCTATTGACGTCGGTTCCCTGGATCTGGAGGAGCTCATCGCGGTCGGCCGCGGCCTGCGCTTCGGCGCCTTCGTCGGCGTCGGCAAGTACAGCGTCGAAGCCCTCTTCCACGATCCGCTCGGCCTCGGCCACGAGGGCGGCAACCATCTCCGACTCGGGCACGACCCGCACGACCTTGCCCTTCACGAACAGGTGGCCCTTCCCCCTGCCCGCGGCGATGCCGATGTCGGCCTCGCGGGCCTCTCCTGGCCCGTTCACGATGCAACCCATCACCGCAACCTGCAGCGGGATGTTGCGATCGGTGAGCGCTTCCTGGGCTTCCTTGGCGACGCGGATCACGTCGATCTCGGCGCGGCCACAGCTCGGGCAGGCGATGAGGTCGAGCCCCTTGCGTTCGCGCAGACCGAGCGCTTCGAGCAACGTGCGCCCCGCGCGCGCTTCCTCCACCGGATCGGCGGTGAGCGACAGGCGGATCGTGTCGCCGATACCTTCGGCGAGCAGAGTGCCGATGCCGGCGACCGATTTCACCAGACCGTTCGGCGGTGGTCCGGCCTCGGTAACCCCGAGGTGCAAGGGGTGGTCGGTGGTCTCGCTCAGCATCCGATACGCGTCGATCATCAACGGCACGTTCGACGCCTTTACCGAGATCTTCACATCGTCGAAGTCGACCTCGGCGAAGTACGCGAGCTCGCGCATCGCAGATGCTACGAGTGCTTCGGGAGTGGCACCGCCAAACTGCTTCGCGATGTCGGGATCGAGGCTGCCGGCGTTGACTCCGATGCGAATCGGGAGTCCGCGGTCCTTCGCCTCGCGGGCCACGACCTTGATGTGCTCGGGCTTGCGGATGTTGCCCGGGTTGAGTCGCAGAGCATGCACCCCGGCTTCGATCGCGGCGAGCGCGAGCTGGTGTTGGAAGTGGATGTCGGCGACGATCGGAATCGGCGATCGCGGCACGATCTGCGCCAGCCCTTCCGCGGCTTCCTCTTCGTTGCAGGTGCACCTCACGATGTCGCAGCCGGCGGCGGCGAGCGCGTATATCTGCGCGAGCGTGCCCTCGACGTCGGCGGTCTTCGTTGTGGTCATCGACTGCACCGAGATCGGGGCATCGCCACCGACAGCTACGTTCGGACCGGGTGGGTGTCCGACGGAGAGCTTGCGGGTCTTGCGTCGCTGGTGCATATATCCACCCTACGACCCGTCACCGCCCCGGGCGCGACCCGGACCAGTCAAGATCCGGTGATGATCTCGCGAATGTCGAGGAACATGGTCGACGCGCCGAAGACGAGCAGAACCGCCAGCACCGCTGCGGTGAGCGGCACCAGGCGCCGGTAGTCGACCCGGACGGCGCGGCCCTTGATCTTCGACATCGCCGCCTCGTAGCAGGCAACTGCGGCATGCCCACCGTCGAACGGGAGGAGCGGGACCATGTTGAAGAGCGCAAGGAAGAGATTGATCGTGGCGAGCAGGAACAGGAACGTCCAGATGTCACCGCGGACGATCTGGTCACCGATGCTGACGATCCCGATAACCGACCGAGGTCGTTGCACGTCGACTCCTGCCGGCGCCTGCGGGTGTGGACCTGCCCTGGTGACGTCGGAGACCTGACGCTCAACGCCGGAGGGCGAGAAGATCCGGGCGAGTCCCTGACCGGTCGCCACGGTGCCGTCCCACATCGTCACCACCGACTCGCGCAAGGATCCGATGAGGCCGAGAGACTTGCGAGTCTCGCCCGGGGCAATGCCTACGAAGCCGTTCGAGTCGCTCGTGCTGCGCGCCTCGGGGGTCGCGTTGAGAACGACCTCTTTCCCGTCACGCTCGACGACGAACCTCGTGGACTCACCGGCGCGGGGCTGGACGAGCCGAGGGACGTCTTCCCAGCGGTTGATCTTGTGGCCATCGATCGACAGCACTCGGTCGCCGGCTTGGAAACCCGCGATGGCGGCGGGAGCCTTCGCGGTGACGGAGCTGACGGTCGTGTTGAGGCCCTGGGGAGTACCTACTCGTAGGAGCACGAAGAAGATGAGCACGAACGCGATGAGGAGGTTGACCGCGATGCCGGCGAGGATTGTGGCCAGACGCTTGGGGAACGGTGCCGCGCGGTAGGTGCGCGCTTCGTCTTGAGGATCGACTTCCTCGATGCTGCTCATCCCGATGATGCGCACGTAGCCGCCGGCCGGGATCGCCTTGATGCCGTATTCGGTCTCGCCCCGTCGGAACGACCAGATCCGGGGTCCGAAACCCAGGAAGAATTCGGTGACCTTCATGCCCGACTTCTTCGCCACGATCATGTGGCCGGCCTCGTGGAGCATCACGGTGAGGATCAGGCCGACGATAAGTGCGATGGTCACCGTCAGCGATGGCCTGACCAGCACCAAAAGCACGAGGATGGCAGCGAGCAGCGCCGCAATCGAGATGGCAGAGCGCGTCTCGACCCGCTCGTCTGTCTCCAGGGGATCTTTCACCCGATGCCCTCCGTACGGTTCGCGATCGCCTTCTCGGCCCGCTCGCGCGCTATCCGGTCTGCTTCCAGAACGCTGGCGACGTCATCGACGTTTCCGGCGCCTTCCTGGAGCGCCGCATCGACGACCTCGGGGATCGCCGTCCAGGGGATCACGCCGGCGAGGAACGCGGCGACGGCGATCTCATTTGCACCGTTCAGCAGCGCCGGGGCGGCTCCTCCGGCCCGACCGGCCGCGTACGCGAGCTTCAGACACGGAAAGGCCCCGAGGTCGGGCGCTTCGAAGGTGAACTGGCTGAGCTTGGTCCAGTCGATCGCACCGAACGGTTCGTCGAGGCGGTCCGGCGCCCCGAGCGCGAGGCCGATCGGGAGGCGCATGTCGGGCATCGAGAGCTGCGCGATCGTGGCACCGTCGGTGAATTCGACCATCCCGTGGATGATCGACTGCGGGTGGACGACGACGTCGATGCGGTCGTAGCCGACCCCGAACAGCTCCTGGGCCTCGATCACCTCGAGTCCCTTGTTCATCAACGTCGACGAATCCACCGTGATCTTCGGGCCCATTGTCCACGTCGGATGATTCAACGCGTCGGCCACCGTCACGTCGGCGAGCTCGGCCCTGCTCCGCCCCCGGAAGGGTCCTCCGCTCGCGGTGAGGATGAGCCTCGACACCTCTCGTGGAGCCCCCGAGCGCAACGCCTGGTAGAGCGCCGAATGCTCGGAGTCGACCGGCACGATCTCGCCGCCACCGCGGGCCCGGGCCATTGCCACCACTGGCCCACCCGAGATCAAGCTCTCCTTGTTGGCTAGCGCGAGGCGCTTGCCGTGTTCGAGGGCTGCGAGCGTCGCGGGGAGGCCGGCGAAACCGACGACCGCGTTGAGCACGACGTCGACGTCGCAGAGCGCGGCGAGCTCGGCAAGGACCTCAGGCCGCTCACGGGCCACCACGGCGCGGTCGGGTGCGACTCCGAACTCCACCCGTTGACGTTCCAGAAGCTCGGCGTTGGCACCGGCGGCGAGGGCGACCACTTCCCAACGGTCACGATGGCGCCCGATCACATCGAGCGCCTGGGTACCGACGGAACCAGTTGAACCCAGGATCGCGACTCGCTTCACCGGCGCAGTCTCCCACGCCGATCACGCCTCGCCTCAGCGCCCCGTCACCCGATCTTCAGGTACCGAGCGAGGTAGTAGACAGCCGGAAGGCAGAAGAGGATCGCGTCGAACCGATCGAGCACGCCGCCGTGGCCCGGCAACAGCGTGCCGAAGTCCTTGATCTTGAGATCCCGCTTGAGGAGCGACTCGCAGAGGTCCCCGAGGGGAGCCACGATCGCCACGACCACACCCAACGAGATGGCATGGCCGAGGTCGGTCCACGGGGTGATGCGATTGACGATCACGGCCGCGACCACGATCGAGGCGGTCATCCCGCCGAGAAGACCCTCGAGGGTCTTGTTCGGAGAGATCTTCCCCATAAGCGGCGTCTTGCCCAGCCACGAGCCGACCAGGTAACCGAACACGTCGTAGGCGACTGCGCACAGGACAACGCCGAGGATGAGCCCGACCCCGTTGGGCGAAACAAGCAGAAGCCCGGCGAAGCCGCCAAGCACACCGATGTACGAGTAGCCGAACACCGTGACTGCGACGCCCACCACCGCCCGGGCCTCGACGACTTCGAAGAGATACCAGAGCAGGCTGAACACTGTGAGCAGGGCGAGCATCAGCGGGAACGCCGACTCGCCGACCTTGTACGCGGCCAGCGGAGTGCTGACCGCTGCAAGCAGCCCGAGGATCGTCGCGGGGTGGAATCCGCGCTTGCGCAACGCCTCGTAGAACTCGAACGCCGCGACGCCGACGACGACCGTCGCGAGCACCGCGGTCGAGCCGCGGCCGAAGCTCAAACAGATGAGTGCGGCGATTGCCAACACGACGCCGACGACGACCCGGGTTAGCAGGTCGTTTCCCGTAGCGAATTTCGACCAGGGTCCCTCGGGATCTGCCCCTCGGGGCCGGATAGATCCGGGTTCTGTCGACTCGGGCCGGGACGAGGCGGAATCGGTGCGGCCCCGGACCGGCGACCCGGTCGGGCTGCCCGGAGCTGCGGGGGGGCGGGCGGTCCCTGTGAGCGCACCAGCGCCCTCATCCGACGACGTCGTCGGGGAATCGGTGCGAATACGCAGCCGCCGGCGGCGCCGTTGGGCCACGCTCTTGTCGAACTCCGCGTCGTCATCGGCCTTCGGCGCCAGCGCGCCTAGGGCCGGCTCGTCGTCCTTGAGCCCTTCGGGATCGGAGAAGTCGGCATCGGCCCAGTCGCCCGGTCCCGAGCGGAACCGGGGGGCGCCGCTCGAGGCTGCCGACCATGAATCGAGATCGTCATCGGCTCCGGGATCATCGCTCCCCTCCGACTCGGGGAGGATGATCGGAACTTCTCCTGTCGGTGGCTCGGTCCAGTGCGGCAGCGGGACGGGGCCGCTCCCCTGCTCGCTCACGTCGATCACCAACGGTTCGTCGGCCAGGTGGTCACTCATGTCGGTCTCGGCCACGATGGCGGAAACCTCCCCCCGGAACTTGGCTTCGTCGTGATCATCGGCTTCGTCGATCTCGATATTCCGCGCCGACCTGAGGGCGTCGAGATCGGCGTCAAGATCGGCGGGCGCGCCGACTGCCGGACGGGGAAACCGGGCCGCGGGCCGGACCGATGGGTCGGGTCGTGGCGGGACATCGCCGAAGCGCGGGGCATCGCCGGCCAGCCGACGAGCAACCTGGCCCCCTTCGAGCACTGCCTGGGCCTCTTTGGCTCCCAGGATCCGGACGCCCTCAGTAGCGGTCGGACCCGGACGCTGCGCCTTCTCGTCTGCTTCGGCTTCGCCGGCCTGGTCTTCGTCGCGCCGATCGGTCACAGTGCCCCCTCGCGTGGCCCGCTGGCTCCTCTTGCGCGGCGCGGCCCAGGGTAGACCCGCGGCTGCGGGAGAGGCTGGTACGCCGGATCGGAGCCGTTGGATCGATGCATCAGACTTCGAGGAGCTCCTGGCCCTTGTGAAGGACCATCGCATCCATATCGCTCACCGTCTCGTGGGTGAGCTTCTCGAGCTCTTTACCCATCCTGTCGAGCTCGTCGCGCGAGAGATCGCCGTCTTTCTCGAGATCCTCGAGTTCTCGACGCGTCTCCCGGCGGATGTTCCGCACCGACACCCGCCCGTCTTCGGCCCGGCTCTTCACGACCTTCACCAACTCCTTGCGGCGTTCCTCGGTCAGGACCGGGAAGGAAAGACGGATGATCACGCCGTCGTTCGACGGGTTGATACCAAGGTCGCTCTGCAGGATGGCCTTCTCGATCGCTTTGATGGCGCTCTTGTCGTAAGGCGAGACCACCAACACCCGAGGCTCGGGGACGCTCACGCTCGCGAGTTGCTGGAGCGTTGATTCAGACCCGTAGTAGTCGACCTTCAACTTCTCGATCAGGCCCGGCGCGGCGCGTCCGGTGCGGACACCGCTGAACTCCTCTTGGAGGTGGGCGATCGCCTTGCGCATCTTGTCGCGACATTCGGAGACCACGACATCGCTCATCTCACTCATGATTCGCCCCTGTCGTCACGAGCGTGCCAATCGGATCTCCGACGAGCGCGCGCCGGATGTTCCCGGGCTCGGTGACATCGAACACGATGATCGGCAGGTCGTTGTCGAGGCAGAACGTGATCGCGGTCGAATCCATCACGTCCAGGCGCCGGTTGAGCACCTCGAAGTGGCTGATCTCGGTGAACTTCTCCGCGGTCGGGTCGAGACGCGGGTCGGCACTGTAGATGCCGTCGACCCCGGAGTGGGTTCCCTTCAGGATCGCCTCGGCACCGATCTCGGCAGCCCGCAACGCCGCGGTCGTGTCGGTCGTGAAATACGGGTTCCCCGTTCCCGCCGCGAAGATGACCACGCGATCCTTCTCGAGGTGGCGCAACGCCCGAAGCGGGATGTACGGCTCGGCCACCTGCGCCATTGTTATGGCGGTCTGCACGCGAGTCGGCTGACCAACCGCCTCCAGCGCGTCCTGCAACGCGAGCGCGTTGATGACCGTGGCGAGCATCCCCATGTAGTCGGCGCGGGCACGGTCCATCCCGCGCGTCGCGCCCATCATCCCGCGGAAGATGTTCCCGCCGCCGACGACGATCGCGACCTCGACGCCGAGGTCACGACGCGCGTCTGCGACCTCCTGCGCGATCCGGGCCACGACGACGGCGTCTATCCCAAAATGAATCGACTCGTCGGCGAACGCCTCGCCAGAGAGCTTGAGCACGACCCGCCGGTACCGGCTGGTGGTCATCGCGGTGTCCCCTCTCCCGGCTTTCGCCTACTCCTCGCCGATCTTCACACGAGCGAAGCGTCGGACGGTGGCATCCGGCCCGAGGTCGGCGAGAAGCTGCTTCACCGTGGTCTTCGGCTCCCGAACGAAACCCTGTTCGGCGAGGGCAACGTCTTTGTAGAAGCCATTGAGACGTCCTTCGACGATCTTCGGAAGCGCCGCCTCCGGCTTGTTCTCGTTGCGGGTAAGCGCCTCGAGCACCTCACGCTCCTTCGCCACCACGTCGGCCGGGATGTCGTCACGGGTTACGTAGCGGGGTGCCGCGCTGGCAATGTGCAAGGCGATGTCGTGCGCGACGGCTTGGCTCTTCTCGTTGGCGGCCCCCTCGCCACCCAGCGCGACGCCACCCAGCTCGACGAGCACACCGATGGTGCCGCGGTCGTTCTGGATGTGCTTGTAGCCGTCCAACAGACCGTCGGGTGACTCGTAGCGAACGACCCGGCCGAGCTCGATCTTCTCGCCGAGCTTCGCCGAGAGCAGCACCAGGGACTCCGCGACCGTCGAGCCGTCATAGGACTGCTCGACGAGGTTCTCATCGCCGTTCGCGACGACGTGGCGCGCGAGCGAAGTGACCGCCGCCTTGAAGTCGCTGCCCTTGGCTACGAAATCGGTCTCGCAGTTGAGCTCCACCAGAGCGCCGGTGCCGCCTTCGACGACGACGTCGATTGCACCCTGGTCTGCGGCCCGTCCGGCGCGCTTGCCCGCTCCGGCGAGACCCTTCTCCCGGAGCCAGTCCTTCGCCTTCTCGGCATCGCCGTCGCTGGCCTCGAGGGCCCTCTTGGCGTCCATCATCCCTGCGCCGGTGGCCTTACGCAGGGCCGCGACGTCTTTCGCGCCGAACTCAGCCACGATCGCTCTCCTGCACCTCGGCCTCGGCGGCCGCCGTGTCCAGGGTGACGTCTTCTGCCGGCGGGATCGACTTGTTCTGCTTCGCCTCCTCGGCCGCGACTTCGAGCCGCTGCTCGCGCTCTGTCTGCGCGGCAGCCGCCTCGGCCCGGGCACGGGCCTGCTGCTCGGCTCGGGCGCGCTCCTCTTCGGCACTCAAAGGCTTGGGCTGGGGCGGAGGCGGCGCGACCTCAGCCGCCTTGGCGCCGGCCCGGGCGCCCTTCTTCTGCGCGAGGAAGCGACCCTCTTGGCAGGCGTCGGCGAGCACCCGGCACATCAGGTTCGCCGAGCGGATCGCGTCGTCGTTGCCGGGGATCACGAAATCGATCACGTCGGGGTTGCAGTTCGTGTCAACGACGGCGACAACGGGGATTCCGAGGCGGTTCGCCTCTGTCACCGCGATGTGCTCCTTGTTCGTGTCGAGCACGAAGATGATGCTCGGAGGCCTCTCCAGGTTACGGATGCCACCGAGGTTGCGCTGAAGCTTGATGAGCTCGCGCTTGACCTTGAGACCTTCCTTCTTGATCATCTGCTCGGTCTCGCCGGTCTCGACCATCTTCTCGAGCTCTTTGAGCTTCGCGACGCGGGTGTGAACAGTCGAGAAGTTGGTCATCATCCCGCCGAGCCAACGGAAGTTGACGTACGGCATTCCGCACCGGTCAGCTTCGCGCTGGATCGGCTCCTGGGCCTGCTTCTTCGTGCCGACGAAGAGCACGCTCCCGCCATTTTCGACGGTCTTGCGGACGAAGCGGTAGGAGGTATCGATCCGCTCGAGCGTCTGCTGGAGATCGATGATGTAGATGCCATTGCGCTCGCCGAAGATGAACCGCTTCATCTTCGGGTCCCAGCGTCGCGTCTGGTGGCCGAAGTGAACTCCGGCCTCCAACAGCTGCTTCATTGTGACGACAGCCACGGTTAGCTCCTTTTCCATTGGTTGAACCTCCGCCCGCGTTAGCGCCCCCGACTATGGCGGGAACGACCATGGATGCCGGCGCTCCCAGTTGGTGCTTGGGGCGACGGCCACGGGCGTGTGGGATCTCGGTCGAGAACGGCCGAGTCGGAGAGGAGTGTAACGGACGGACTCTCGCCCGCTCCGGGCCCGGGCTAGGAAAGATCGATCTCTAGGGCATCGATCCGGCCCGGTTCGGTCCACCGCCACGCCACGAGCACCCGATCACGCACCGCCAGGATCGCTTCGGGCACACCGTCGGGGTCGGTACGGCGCATCTTGATCCGACCGCGGGCCCGATCGAGGATGACCAGTTGCCGACCCTCGTTTCGGATCACGACCGCATCGTCCGTCAGCGCAACGCTCCCGCCCAATGCGGCCACCCTGGTCTTGGTGGACCACCGGAGGGCTCCGTCCCGCAGGTCGAGGAGGCTCACTGTGCCCAGATGATCCTGGAGCACGACCACACCGGCCGTGTCTCGTCGGCCGAAGTCGACCCCAGGGACGAGATCGGGCTCGAACGAGGCCGGAACCGGGGTTGTCCAGCGGACCTTGCCGTCGGTGAGGCCAAACGCACGGGCGTTCGCCCGATAGCTGCCGTCGCCGGCGGCCACGACAACGACATCGCCGGCCACCACCGGGCTCGCGACCATCGGCTCCACCGCCTGCTCCCACCGAATCAGACCCGACGCGACGTCGATAGCGCGGACCCTGGCCGTATCGGCCTCTCCCCAAACGGCGATGACCAACCCAGTTGTGGGATCACCCGCGAGATGAGCGTCGAGCACGCCTGGCCGTTCGACCTTCCATCGCGGGGTCCCTGTGACCGGATCGCGCCCGACCAGCCGGCCGTCCGACGATGCCGTGACCGCGACGCGCTCACCAGGAGAAGCCCCGATGGGAAAAGCTCTGACCAGCGCCACTCCCCTCGCCTCGCCCGCTCCTTCCAGCCCGGCAGGCGCCTCCCATCGGATCCGTCCGTCGGCGCGGTCGAGCGAGACGAAGCGGTCTCCGGCGCTCGTCAGCACAGAGTGCGCGTCGATTGCAGGTTCGATGTAGGGGCTCAACCATCCCGGGGCCTCGGCCTCCCATTGGCGCGAACCGTCGCCGGACGCCAGGGCGGAGACGAACCGGCCACCCGACACCACGACCACACCTGCTTCGTCGGCCGTCATCTGCGAGGGCCAGCCACGCACCGACCGGGACCACGCGCGATGGATTCGCGCGGCAACGCCTCTGCGCGCCACGGCTGACCGGTGAGCATCGGAGCGCTCGGTCGCCCTGCAGCTGAGCCCGAACACGCCCACAACGACCGCGCCAACCACCACCAGACGCCTCACGGAAGGATCCCCCGAACGGCGTCGACTGCCTGCCCGACAGCGCGACCGGCGATCCCCGCCGCGTGCTCGAAGCGCGTGATCGCGAGTGGCTCGAGCGCGCCGCGGAGCGCGAGACCCGCGCTCGGACACGGTGGCGGCCGACCCTCGAGAGCGAGACGGACGGCAGCGAGCGCCTCGCCGTCGCTCGTGACCGCGCTGTGATCGGCCAGCCCTTTAGGGTTGACCAGGACCTGAGTGGCTCCCGGCACCGCGGTCTTCGACGCCGGAACTACGAGGTCGTCGACCGCGGCGATCGTTGTGAAATCGACCTGATCGGGCAAGCGATGCCGCCAAAGGTCGCGCATCAACCGCGACCCCTCGGCCAGATCCATGAGCGCGGGAGCCTTAGCGGCAAGACCGAGCCCCGCCGCCGCGCCGAGCGCGTCACGCCCGCTTTGCGTCTTGGCGATCTCGCCCGCCGCAGTCGCGAGGGGCGCGCCCTGATGCGGCGACGACAACGTGACTACGGTGCCGAGCGGCGGGAACCCCGGGTCGGCCTGGTCGTACACGTGCGCCAAGAACTCATCGACGACCACCCCACCTTGTGAATGCGCGACGAGATCGACCTCTCGACCCGGTTCCGTCTCGTGCAGCGCCCGCAGCTGCTGGGCGAGGCGCAGCGCCGCCGCGTGGATCCGGCCGTGGGTGTCGTTGGCGTCGTAGGCGCCTCCGTCGAGCGCGTACGAGTACCAATGGACCTCGCCGGCGCGGTACCCGAGGGCCTCTGGCGGAAGCCCGAAGGTCGCGCCCGTCCCGGTGTCTGTCGATGAGTTGATCCCACCGACCGCCATGAGCAGGTGGCCCGATCCGCCGGATCCGTCGGCGCCGGGCGGCGCCGCCGTGCAGTCGAGCCGGGTCCTGGCGAAGCCGACGACCCTGTCGATTACCGCTCTGGCATCTGCCGTTCCGGGGACCCGGCGACTGAGCGCGCCAGCAGCAGCAGCAGCGCCGGCGCGAAGCCAGTCTCCGGCCCGTTCGAGCGCACCGTCCGGCGCGCCGCTCGTCCCCACCTGTGGGTTCGCCGAGCCGAGACCGCGCCGGACCCCGAGAGCCTCGACCGACCACGATCCGGCGGTCGGCGAGGTTCCTCGTGTCAGGGGCGCGAGATAAACGACCCGGCTCAGATCGGTCGGGCGAAACAGGAGCATCGGATCGATGTACTCGCCACCGCGGCGGAGGCCGAAATGCAACCCGGACGGATGCTCCCCCGTCGGACCACCGGCGGCACCGACGACATCGCCCCGCGCGACGGTGACGCCGCGCCTCACCGTCACCGTGGCGAGAAACGAATATGACGTCCGCAGATCACCGCCATGGGCAACAACGACGTGCAACCCGCCCGCGACGAGGCCCGCGAACGTGACGACGCCGTCGCCCGCGGCGCGGACGGGCGTGCCTGCGGGCACGGCAAAGTCGACGCCCCGGTGCCCGGCGCCGTAGCGCGATGCCGGCTCCTCGAACCCTCGCTCGACGGGTCCGGCGACGGGGAGGGTCCAGCTTGTGAGCGGCGCGGCAGGGCCGCCGGCCGCGGCAGTGATGGGTGACCAGGGAATGAAGATTGCGGTGAAGACAAATGACGCCAACGCGCCGACACACCTACACCAGAACCAGGACCGATCCATCGGAGCGCGCTCCCGCGTCGACAACACGACACGGGGAAGCCGAGGGGGAAAGTCGCAATGAGACTAGCGAGCGATCGGCCGGCTGAACAGCGCCGGGCCCGACACGATCTTCAGGGGGTGCGTTCCCGCTCGGGCTCGACAAGGCGTGATCTCAGCTGGAGAATCGACTTCGTATGGATCTGACACACCCGGCTCTCGGTTACCCCGAGCACGTCACCGATCTCCGACAGCGTGAGGCCTTCGTAGTAATAGAGCGTCAGCACGAGTCGTTCGCGGTCAGGCATCCGGTTGATCGCGTCGGCAAGGACGTGCTTCATCTCGTCGACTTCGAACGCGGCTACCGGATCGTGGGCCCGGTCGGCAACGGTATCGCCCAGGGTCGCTGAGCCGGTTCGCTCGCCGCCGACCGTGAGCAGCTCGTCCAGCGCGACGAGACCGACGAACGAGATCTGCGACAACGTCTGGGCCAACTCGGGCTCGCTCATGCCGAGCTCCTCGGCGACCTCGGAGTCTCCCGGCGTGCGCTTCAATTCGTTCTCGAGCTTGGAGTAGGCGCGCTCGATCGAACGGGCCTTCGAGCGGATCGAGCGTGGGACCCAGTCGATCGACCGGAGCTCGTCGATGATGGAGCCTTTGATCCGCGAGATGGCGTA
>JANYLB010000061.1 GCA_025363815.1 Actinomycetes bacterium | reverse complement strand
GTTTCCTAAACCGTGTGTCACAGGTTCGAATCCTGTCGAGGGCACCGAACAAACCCGGATTCGGATGCGACGCCGGTCATGCCCGTCAGGTTCAAGCTTTGCGTTTGGTGGCTTTCGAAGGCGCTGGCAAGAGCGCGGCATTGCTGACGACGACGCAATAGCGCCGACTCGAGGACGAATCTTTGGCTACCGCGCCGGACTCTCGAGCCTGGGCCCGTGGTCTGGACACGTCCTGAGGGCTCACGACCGTGCCTTCAAAGGCTGCGTGGACGCCAACAAATCAAGGCGCACCCCCGCGAGTTGGATGCCCTCCTCGGCGATCAGTGGCAGGAACCGGTCACGGTGCCGCCAGAGCCGTGCGACGTCTTGCGCGTCGAAGTCCACGATGTTGATCTCGTTCCCTGTCCACATGAACGCGTGCGACTCGAGTTCGCCCAACTGCGCCACCCACCGAGTCTCCTCCGCTGCCGACAGTCGCGGCCGGATGATCAACAGGTCGATGTCGCTCTCTGCATCGCCGTCGCCTCTTGCCGCGGACCCGAACAGGAGCGCGGCCACGGGTTCGGGCTGCCACGAACGAAACGCCGATTGGAGGCGCTCGACGAGCGCCTCCCGCATCCGGACGAGGCTCAGAATCGCCCCCGACGCCAAGTGCTCGCGGTTCAAGGAGTACAAGACGACAGGACGCTGTTCCTCACGAAGCACCACACCGCCGACGACGAGCTGCTCCAGCACCTTGCGTACACCCGGCCTTGATGCTCGAGGCTTCACGAGCTCCGCGACCGCAGTCTGCGACAGCGGCCGCGTCGTGTTCGCGAGCACCGCGAGCACCCGGCCATGAAGAGTGGGTACAACGCTCGAGATTGGCTGGCCTACGTTCACAACTACCTCGTTACTATAGTTACTGATCTGTAACTATAGTAACAGTGTCGAAGCTCAATACCTACGGGCCGGGGTACCAGGCGGGTTCGTCACACCGGGCTGGGCATCGGGGTTCGCTACGCAGACCTCGCACTCGAGTCCGTCGGGATCTCGGAAGAAGATACTGAGGATCGGACCGAAGTCGGTGACGAACTCGTCGGCCGCGCCGCGTTCGATCAGTCGCTCACGGATCGTCTCGAACGCGTCGAGCGAACCTGCCTGCACCGCGATGTGATCGAGCCGACCCCGACCGAACATCGGAGTCTGGCGGTCGGCTTCGGTGTTGCCTTCGATCTGGAAGACGTTGAGCTCCGAGAACGGCCCTATCTGCACGACCGACAGCCGAGGGCCTGCGCCCGAGGGCAACTCCGAACCGTCGCGGACGATCTTTGCATCGAAGACCGACACCCAGAACTCATGCAGCCGCTCGCTGTCATTGGTGAGCGTCGCGACATGGTTGAACCCGTTGAGCAACACGCCGCGACGCTACTTCCTTCTTTCCCGCGAGACCGTCGGAACCTAAAGTTCCATCCGCTCCGTTGCACCATTCGGGGATGGCGACGGCAAAGCAATAACAAGTTCGGGAAGTACCCAGACCTCTATACGCGCGTACATTCGCCCGTCAGGCGGGTCGGGGCTCGAGCAGGACGACGGGGATCTCGCGATCCGTCTTCGTCTGGTAGCCCGCGTAGTTCTTGTGGTCGGCGGTGATGAGCGGCCAGAGACGCGCCCGTTCCTCACCGTCGGCGATGCGGGCGCGCATCGGGCGCTTCTTGTTGCGCATAGTCACCTCTACGTCGGGGTCATCGCGGAGGTTCAGGAACCACGCCGGGTTTTGGTCGTCGCCACCTCGCGACGCGACGATCGCGATGGTGTCACCCTCTTGCAACGGCGATGTCAACATCACCGATCGGGGATGACCCGACTTCCTACCCTTTGTGGTCAGCTCCAGCACCGGCATCCCCGCCGCCGACCAGCCGAGGTGGCCGAAGCTCACCGCGAGCACCGCTCGATGCACACCATTCATCATCTTCAGACCCAGGTCACTCGGCACGCACGAACCCTAACCGTCGAGCCGGCGCTTGAACACCGACGGCTGGATCGCGCCGGTACGCTCGCACCCACCATTTCGAACCAGGAGCCCTCCATGACCGACAAATCTGCCTTCACCGCCGAAGAGTGGCACGCGCTGACCGACGCACCGTTGCTCGTGACGATGGCGATCTTCGCTGCCGGCGAACACGGCCCCATCTCGATGGTGAAAGAGGCCAGCGCGAGCGCACGTTCCATCGCGAAGCCGGGCGACCGGGGAGTGGCGACCGAGCTCATCGCACAGATCGCCGCGGAGGCCGACAGCAAAGAAGCCCGCCACGACATGAAAGACCACCGCGGCAAGGACCTCGACGTCGCGATCGCCGGTTCGCTGGCCGATCTCGAGCCCGCGGCGGCCGCGCTCCACAAGAACGCCTCCTCGATCGAGGCCGCCGAAGTGGCGGCCTGGCTCCTCGACATCGCCGAGGCGGTGGCCAAGGCGGCGAAGACCGTCAACCCCAAGGAGCAGGAGACAATCGAAAAGATCACCGCGATCTTCCGGGTGACGTCGAGCTGATCGAGATCGTCGCCGGGCGAGCCGACCCCGCGGCGGTCGACCTATCGCCTGATGGCCCTAGTGGGCCGCGAAGAAATCGAGGATGAGGTCGGTCGCGTCGATCGTGCGCGTGGTGGCCCCGAACTGCGGGAGGTCCACCAGGCCGTCGGGCCAGGTGTGTCCGCCACCCTCGATGGAGTACAGCGTGGCCGAGAGACCCGCCTCACAGCCGACAAAGGTGCGCTTCTGGATGTCGGGCTCGATGCGGGTCTCGACAGGAGTGGCGCTGCATCCGTTGCGGGCGGCCCACGTCGCCGTGAACGGCCCGGCGATGGAGTACGGGACGACCGGGTCTGCGGTTCCGTGGAACGCGAGCATCGGAATCTTCACGCCGTTCGCACAGGCGGGAGTCAACGCCGTCACGGTCGCAAACGCGTCGAAACCAATGTCGGTCTGACACACCACCGCCGACGAGAACGCAGCACCGTTCGACATGCCGGTCGTGAACGTGCGGCGACCGTCGATGCAGAGCACGGAGTCGAGGTATCGAACCAGGTCCGCGGTGTAGGTGAAATCGGCCGATGGCGCGGTGTAGTCCCACTGCTTGTTGATGCCGTTTGGCGTCACCACGATGAAGCCGCGCGCGGCACCCTTCGGGTCGAGCTGGGTGTAGAGGGCCTGCTCGGTGGCCGTCGAGCCAAAACCGTGAAAGTTGAGCACCACGGGCATCTTCACGTTCGGGTTGTAGGCCGCCGGGACCGTGAGGAAATAGTCACGCACCACCCCACCCGAGAGCAGCTGCTTCTTCTGCAGAAGACCGGTCGTCGCGGCCTTGCCGCAGCCGGCTCCACTCGGGCTACCCGCGGGAGGAGGCGTGGGGACACAGGCCGCGAGCGCCACGACGGCCCCCACGACGCCGATCGTCAACATCCGTGTGCACCGCATCAGCCGGACTCTCCACCCGTCGACGTGCCCTGGGCCGGTACCTTACCGTGATGGATCGCCGACCCGCCCGGCTCCGGACGAACCGCGAAGAGCTGAGCACAACGCAGCACATCGTGATCATCGGCCCCATGGGGAGCGGCAAGACCACTATCGGGCGCCTGGCGGCGGCGCGTCTCGAGCGTCGGTTTGCCGACAACGACACAATGCTCGGCCAGGCCACAGGTCACACCGCGGCAGAGATCGCCGGCACCGACGGTGTCGACGCGCTACACGCGCATGAGGCCAAGGTCCTGCATGACGCACTCGACACGATCCCGCCCGCAGTAATCGCCGCGGCAGCTTCTACAGTGCTCGACCCTGAGCTACGCGATCGCCTGCGCACCGAAGCGTTCGTAATCTGGCTCACCGCGACACCGATGACCCTCGCGCGACGCACGGTCGGCTCCGTGACTCGGCCGCGGTTGGCTCACGATCCGCTCGAGCTCGCCGAGCGCCAGCGCGCCGAGCGCGATCCGTTGTTTGCCGACGTCGCCGACCTGCTTATTGCCACTGACGGCACGATTCAAACGGTCGTCGACGATGTCGTGGCTAACCTCCCGGGCGGGTCGTTTCGCCCGCTGACGACGAGCCCTGACGGCGAGCCCTGAGAATCAGCGAAGCACTCGCCGTAGCGGTTTGCCGCTCGGGGTGCGCGGGATCTCGGGGAGCACCCATAGCTCCTTCGGCAACTCGGCTGCGCTCAGCCGGTCGCGCGCGAACGCGCGCAGCTCGTCGAGCGAAGGGGTCGTGCTCCCATCTCCGACGACCACGTAGGCAACGACGCGCTCTCCCCATTCGGGGTCGGGCACGCCGACCACGCACACGTCGGTGAACGCGGGGTGCGAGCCAACGACGCGCTCGACGGCAGTCGGGCTCACGTTCACGCCACCCGTGATGACGAGATCCTTCAGGCGATCGACGATCTCGAGCCGGCCGTCACCGGCGAAGCGCCCGATGTCGCCGGTACGCAACCAGCCGGCATCGGTGAACACAGCGCGGGTGGCGTCATCATCGCCGACGTAGCCACGCATCAGAATCGGACCCTGCACGAGGACCTCCCCAGAAGAAGGGTCGAGCCGTACGGTGACGCCGTCGAGAGGATGGCCGTCATGCACGCACCCGCCAAAGGTTTCGGCGAGGCCGTAGGTGGTGTGAACGGCGACGCCGGCATCGGCCGCTCGGACCACGAGACCAGCTGGGACCGGTCCCCCGCCGAGAAGCACAGCCCGAAAGCGGTGGACGGGCGCGCCGGCGTCGAGCAACCGGGTGAGTTGCGTGGGCACCAACGAGACAAGCGTGCAGTCGCCCGCGGCGCGGCCGACGGCGCCGACATCGAACCTTTCGTGAACCGTGACCGGCGTCGCCGTGACCTCGCCCCGCAGCACGATCGCGCGGCCGGCAACGAAGCTCAGGGGGAGGCAGGCCAGCCAGCGGTCGCGCTCGGGATCGACGGCCAACGCTCGGCTGACCGCCTGGCACGACGCCTCGACGGAGGCGGGGCCGTGCTCCACGAAACGGCGCTCGCCGGTCGTGCCCGAGGTCGCCACGACGACGGGCTCACGGGCAGCCCAAGCCCGGCGAATCTCCACCACTTCGTCCGAGTCACCCGAGTCGCCCACCGGTTCCACTGCTGGCTACCGTAACCGTAGGAGCGATCACTCCCAAGGTCGGCACTCCCAAGGTCCCGGCGCACCCGAGAACGGAGCAGCATGGAGAACCCCATCCGGCCCGGCGCAAGCTGGATAGAACCCGCCACCAACTCCGACTTTGGCGATATCCGGTATGAGACCGCCGAAGGCATCGCCAAGATCACGATCTGTCGACCCGAGGTCCGCAACGCGTTTCGTCCCCAGACGCTCTTCGAGATGCAGGCCGCGTTTGAGACGGCCCGCAATGACGCCGCTGTCGGCGTGATCATCCTCACCGGCGAAGGGCCCGACGCGTTCTGCTCCGGCGGCGACCAGCGCATCCGGGGTGATGACGGCTACGTCGGCGAAGACGGCATCGGCCGCCTGAACGTGCTCGACCTACAGATACAGATCCGGCGCTTGCCGAAGCCGGTCATCGCGATGGTCGCGGGGTACGCGATCGGTGGTGGCCATGTGCTGCACGTCGTCTGCGACCTCACGATCGCGGCCGACAACGCAAAGTTCGGTCAGACCGGACCCAAGGTCGGCTCATTCGACGGCGGCTACGGATCGGGGTTGTTGGCGGCATCGGTGGGCCAGAAGAAGGCCCGCGAGATCTGGTTCCTCTGCCGGCAGTACGACGCGCAGCAGGCCCTCGACATGGGCCTCGTGAACACCGTCGTTCCGCTCGCCGCACTGGAGGAAGAGGCGGTCGCGTGGTCTCGGGAGATGCTCGACTGCAGCCCGCTCGCGCTGCGCATGCTGAAGGCGTCGCTCAACGCGGCCGATGACGGCCTCGCCGGCATCCAACAGCTCGCCGGCGACGCGACCTTGCTGTACTACATGAGCGACGAAGCCAAGGAGGGCAAGCAGGCGTACCTCGACAAGCGCCCGCCCGATTTCGATCAATACCCGAAGCGCCCGTGACCGGCCCGTCATGACCAGCATCAACGAGTGGGTTCAGGGGGCACGGCCACGCACCCTCGGCGCCGCGATCGCGCCGGTGCTCGTTGGTACTGCGGCGGGCGCGCTCGGACGCGAGGTGATCTGGTGGCGCGCCCTGGCCGCGCTGCTCGTCGCGATCGCGCTCCAGATCGGTGTGAACTACGCCAACGACTACTCCGATGGCATCAAGGGCACCGACCGTGATCGGCGCGGACCGCTGCGGCTGACGGCAACGGGAACCGCCGCGCCGGCCTCGGTTAAGCGCGCCGCGTTCCTCAGCTTCACCGGTGCAGCACTCGTCGGCCTGGTGCTCTCCCTCGCGGTGAATCCCTGGCTCCTGGTGCTTGGCGTGGTTGCGATCGCGGCGGCGTGGTTCTACTCGGGTGGCAAGCATCCGTACGGCTACTCGGGTTGGGGCGAGGTCGCCGTACTCGCGTTCTTCGGCTTCGCCGCGTGCGCGGGATCGGCATACGTGCAAGCCGAGACCGTCCCCGCCGCAGCTTGGTGGGGCTCACTGGTCGTCGGGCTACCGGCGTGCGCGGTGCTGCTCGCGAACAACATTCGCGACGTCGAGACCGATCGCGCCGCCGGCAAGCGCACGTTGGCGGTACGGGTCGGCGCGGCCCGGTCGCGCGGGTTGTTCATGGCTTGCATTCTCGGGGCCTTCCTCGCAGTCATCCCGATCGGCATCGAGTCTCCGCCCGCGTTCCTGGCCTTCCTCGCGATCCCACTGGCCTTCGGCCCCGCCCGGCTGGTGCACCAAAATGCCGATTCGCCGTCGCTGGTGCGGGCCCTCATTGCTACCGTGCGGCTCGAGGTCGTCCTTGGCGCCCTCCTCGCGTTGGGGCTCGCGCTCGCGTGAAGACGCACCCTCTGCGCATCGGTGATCGTGAAATCGTGCTCTTCGAGGGTCCTGCCGGGTGGGGCGAGGTCTCCCCTGTCGCCGGTTACCCCTGCGATCCTCAGGCGGCTCGCCGAGGTGCCATCGAAGCGGCATGCGACGGCTTCCCGCCTCTCGTGCGTCGAGCGATCACAGTAAACGCACTCGTTCCCGACGCTGTCGAGATCGGCCCCGCACTCGGAGTTCGTCTCGGCGGTTTCCGGTGCGTGAAGATCAAAGTCGGGCGACGATCACCTTCCGACGACATCGAACGGATCCGCGCGCTGCGCGAGCTGGTGGGTCCGACGGTCGCGATCCGCGTCGATGCCAACGGCGCTTGGGACGTCGAGACCGCGACCCGTGTGCTCACCGATGTCTCGCGGCACGGCATCGATCTCGAGTTGGCCGAACAACCAGTCGCGTCGATCGACGAGCTCGCCGAGCTGCGGCGTCGCGTCTCGGTGCCGCTCGCGGTCGACGAGTGCGTCCGTACCCCCGACGACGCTCGGGCCGTGCGGCATGCGGACGCCGCCGACGTGATCGTGTTGAAGGTGCAGCCAGCCGGGGGCGTGAGGGGAGCACTCGCGCTCGCCGAGACTGCCCAACTCCCGGCGTTGGTATCGTCGATGTTCGAGACCTCGATCGGGATCGCGGCCGGGGTCGCTCTCGCCGCTGCGCTGCCCGACCTCCCTTACGCCTGCGGCCTCGCAACGCTCGACGAGATTGCGGGCGACGTCGTCGTAACGCCACTTCGACCGCAGGGCGACGTGCTGCAGGTACCGAAACGCTGGCCGGTACCGGATCCCGAGCTGCTCGCCCGCTACTCGCCCGGTGGGATGCGCTCGTGAACGAATCTGCTGATTCGGTCGGCGAGCGGCGCGGGTTGCTCGAGTGGAACGACGTGTCCGCCCGCCAACACGGCATGGTCGAGCTGCGGGTTCCGCGCGCGCATCTCGATCGCGATCTCGCCGTATTTGGTGTCGAGGACGCCGGTGACGAGCAGGACCGGCATCGAAAGCTCGACGAGTCGGTGCCACGCCGGGGGCATCGCGCCCTGGCCCAGAACGGTGAGCTGATGTGCGATGCGAACAACCGAGGTTCCCGCAATCCGATCATCGAAGGCGGCTTGGTCGCGCGAGAGCCCGGCGAACAATGGTTGGGTCACCCACCAAGTGAGAAATGCCACGACGCCATCGCGCTCGGCGGTGGTCGCAAGGCGCGCGTCGGCGGCGGCGCGCTCCGTGCGCGCGGCGGAATCGGCGATCCCCGGAGACGCGCTCACAAGCACGAGACCGGCGACGAGATCGGGCCGGTCGAGCGCGAGCTGGAGCGCAAGGCGGCCGCCCATCGAGTAGCCGACATAGACACTGCGTCCACCGAGTGCGCCAAGCGCGCTCGCGGTCGCCTCGAAGTCGAGGCCATCGGGAACATCAAGCGCGGTTGCCTCGATCGAGGTATTCAGCGTCGCGACCACGTTGCTCCACACCGACGCCGGCTGCGCGAACCCGGGTACCAAGATCATCCGCATTCAGGCAGCTTCGCGTGACTTCCTCGACATCGCGTGACGCCACCACCGCGTTCGCCCAGACGCTGGTCGACGAATGGATTCGGGGCGGGGTTGAGCATGCTGTCGTCGCGCCCGGTTCCCGCTCGGCTCCGCTCGCGCTTGCGATCGCCGCCGACGGTCGCCTCCGGCTCCATGTGCACGTGGACGAGCGGTCGGCCGCGTTCTTCGCGCTCGGGCTCGGCCGGGCCTCCGGCCGACCCGCCGTGTTGCTCTGCACCTCGGGTACCGCGGCGGCCAACTTCCATCCGGCGGTGCTCGAGGCGAGCCACGGAGCTGTTCCCCTTCTCGTCTGCACGGCTGACCGACCGCCGGAGCTCCGCGGCGTAGGCGCAGGCCAGACCATCGATCAGGTCAAGCTGTACGGCGAAGTGGTCAACTGGTTCGCGGAGGCCGAGGTGCCCACTGACCGACCGGGGGCCGGGGCGGCCTGGCGATCGCTGGCAGCGCGTTCGGTGATCGAGACCCTCGGCCCACCAAGAGGACCGGTGCACCTCAACCTCCCGTTCCGCGAACCGCTCCTGCCGACAGGAGATCCGCTCGTCGACGCCCCCGGTCGTCGCCGCGGTGCCCCGTGGACCCACCGTGTCGCGTCGGAGCGAATCCTCGTAGAGGCTGAGCTCGTTCGACTCGTCGCGCTCATCGGCGCGACCCCGAACGGCGTCGTCATCGCGGGGTGGGGTAGCGGGGTCAGCTCGAAGGTGATGGATCGGTTCACAGTTGCGGCTGGTTGGCCGGTGCTCGCCGACACGGTGTCGAACCTCCGGGCCGGCACCCACGCGATCTCGATGTACGACGTACTGCTGCGCGGGGTCGCCGCCGCCGATCTCCGCCCCAGCCTGGTGCTGCGCGTCGGCGCACCGTTGACGGGCAATCCGGCGAATCGGTTCCTCGACGGCATTCCGGCGCTGCTCGTCGACCCCGACCGTCGCTGGCTCGACCCCGCGCACACGGCGCACGAGCTCATCGAGGCCGACCCCGAGCCACTACTGGACACGCTCGCCGAGCGACTCGAAGCGCGGTCGGTCCCGATACCGGATCAGACGGCATGGCTGCGCTGGTCGGCGGCCGAGGGTCGCGCGCGAGCACGGCTCGATGCGCGGCTCGACGCGTGGAGCCGACCGTTCGAGGGACGCATCGCGCGTGACGTGATGGCAGGGCTCCCCGACGGATCCGCTCTCGTGGTCGCGTCGAGCATGCCGGTACGCGATCTCGAGTCGTTCGCGGCACCCCGCGATGGTGTTCGGGTGCACGCCAACCGGGGGGTGAACGGCATCGACGGTTTCGTCTCGACCACGCTCGGAATCGCGGCGGCCCATGATGGGCCCACCGTCGCGCTGACCGGTGATCTCTGCTTCCTCCACGACAGCAACGGCCTGCTCGGCGTGACCGAGCGCGGCCTCGATGCCGTATTCGTCGTCATCGACAACCGCGGCGGCGGAATCTTTTCGTTCCGCCCCCAAGTTGAACTAACCGATCACTTCGAGACCCTCTTCGCCACCCCGCAGCCCGTCGATCTCGCCGCGCTCGCTGGCGTGCACGGAGTGATTGGTATCGAAGTGGATCACGCCGACTCCCTCGTACCCGCGCTGCGCGAAGCGATCTCGGCGGGAGGAGTACGCATGGTGCTCGTCCGGACTGACCGGGCCGACAACCTCACCCGCCATCGCGAGCTCTGGGCCGACCTCGCCTGACGCATCCGATCCCATCATTGCTGTCAGGGCACCCGCGGGTTGGGGCGGCGCGGAACCTGACCGGGACGAAGCAGCTATGGGCGGACCAGCGCGGCGAGCATCGGCGCGAGCTTGGCTTCGGTCTCGTCCCACTCGGCTGCCGGTTCGGAACCGACGACGATCCCGGCACCGGCTCGGAGTACGGCGTGGGAACCCTCGATCTCGGCGCTGCGCAGCGCGAGCGCGAACTCGCCGTTGCCGGCGAGGTCGACCCAGCCAACCGGGCCCGCGTAGCGACCGCGGCCACCGGTTTCCAGCGCCTCGATGAGCTCGACGGCTTCTACCGACGGGGTTCCGCCAACCGCGGGGGTCGGGTGTAGCGCGCGGGCGAACGCCAGTGCCGAGTCTCCCGCCATCGAGGAAAGGCGGCCCGAGATGTTGGTGGCGAGGTGCGCAAGCGTGCTGAAGCGCACGATCTCCGGCCCCGCCGTCCGCACGCTCTCGCCGCACCGATGTCGGAACTTCTCGACCAGCGCGTCCACCACGAGACGGTGCTCGTGCGCGTCCTTCGCCGATGTTGCCAGGTCGGCCAGCGCGGCGGCATCGACCCTGGCTGTGGTCCCGGCGAGCGGGCGCGACCACACCTCGAGCCCTGAGCGAGCGACGAGCAACTCCGGACTTGCGCCGACCAGCCCGTCGACACAGAACACGAAGCAGCCTGGTTCGGCCTCATGGAGATGGCGGGTGATACGCGTCATGTCGAACGGTTCATCGGCTTCGACATGCACGTCGCGGGCGAGAACGACCTTCGTTACCGAGCCGGTCTCGATCTCGGCCAGCACCCGTGAGACCGCCTCATCCCACGCGTCACGACTCATGCCCCGTCGCACCGTGAACTGCGTCGGTGGCACAGAGACCGCGGCGGTCCGGTATGGGACCGTGTCGAGATCCGTCACCCATACCCGCCCCGCGGCGGTACGGCCAACAACGGTCGCGGGGATGATCATCTCGCCGCCGGCCCGCGAATCGAACGGCAACGCGCCGACCGCGATGACCCCCGTCCCCGGCTCGCGGACCGCGTCATCGACGGGAAACTCGCCGAGAACGCGATCAACGTCGGCGACGGGGATCCGCGCGACGACTCCTGCGGTGACGAAGCCAACTCCGTCGTGCAACCACGCGAAGCCGTCGGGCCCGAGCGCGTCAAGCGGGTCGAGATCTTCGGCCAGGTAGCGGGTACGAGCGATGAGCTCGGGGCGAAGCGCCGAGTTGGTCACGCCTCGCCCTCCGATCGCACCCGGGTCCCCGTCAACAGCTGGACGGCGCCACCCATCATCGTTCGTCGCTCTACCGAGCCGAACCCGGCGGCGCGGAGCTGGCCGATCAACGCGGGTCCCCCAGGGAGGTAAGCGGTCGAGGCGGGCAGGTAGCGGTACGCCGCCGCGCTGCCCGACAAGCGGCCGCCGATCCAGGGCACGACCCGACGGAACCAGATGTGGTGGCCCATGCGGACGATCACGTGCTCTGGTTCGGCCGCGTCAACCGCAGCGAACCGACCCCCGGGCTGCAGGACGCGGGCGCATTCGGTGAAGAACGTCGGTAGATCGGTGAAGTTTCGAAGCGCAAACCCGCAGGTGACACCGTCGACCGACCCATCGGGAACCGGGAGCACGAGAACGTCGGACCGCACGAGCGGCGCGGTGGTGTGGGCCGAGGCAAGCATCCCCGCCGACATGTCGAACCCGAACGGACGGAATCCCGCTGCGAAGAGGTCGTCGCAGAGATCGCCAGTGCCACAGGCGAGGTCGACCACCCGCGCGCCGGCCGGAAGACAGAGCGCGCGCACCGTGCGGCGGCGCCATCCCTTGTCGAGGCCAAGCGAGATCACACGGTTCAACCGGTCGTAGCGCGGCGCGATCCCGTCGAACATCGACTCGACCATGATCCGCTTGTCGTCACCGACCGGCAGCACGGGAGCGTCACTCACGACAGCCCGCTCACGACAGAAGCCCTTCCATGGCACGGCCACCTTCGGCATCGACCGCGGCTCGTTCCTCCGGTGCACCGACTGCTTCGATGTGCTCTTGCGCGACCTCGAGGAGAACCCGGCGGAAATGGTGCGAGACGAGCTCGGTAACCGACGGCAGGAGCACCCGAAACGCGTCGACCAATCGCTCGGCACGCGCGTCGGCAGAAATTTCAGCGGCGAGGAGTGGACGCCGCACGTGCTCGTCGAACATCGCGACCGCCATCTCGGCTATCTCGCGGGTCATCTCGTGGTGACGGCGAGCAACCGCGAGGAGCTCGGGCATCGGCAGGCCGGTCTCCAACAACCGCAACGCGGAGCCGACGATGGCGACGTCGGCCTCGGTGTAGCGCGTCTCGCCCGCATGCCGGCGGGGAACTAGCAACCCTTCGCGCTCGACGGCCTCGACGAGCGCGAGCGGTACACCGGCCTGTTCGGCAACTTCGGCGAGGGTCATGAATCGTTCGGCCTGGTTGCTATCGCCGTCGGCGGCGACAGCGGCGACGAGGGCCATGTCGGCGGGATCGAGCTCGCCGTCGAGCAGGCGCCGGATCACCTCGAGGTTCAAGCCCTGGGCCTGGAGCTCACGGATCCGGGCGAGACGCTCGGCGTGGGAGGGCCCGTACCAGCCGACCCGGCCCACTCGATCGGGCGGCGGGAGCAGTCCGCGCTTCTGGTAGAAGCGGATCGTGTCGACCGAAAGCGTGCAGCGGTCGGCCAGCTCGTCAACCCGCCAGCGCTGAGCTTCCGACGTCATGGCCTGATCTTAGGAGCGATCACTCCCACGATCCGAACGGAACCGCCCCACCGCCTGCGGCCGCGGCGGTGCCATGGCTACTCTTCGTGGCCTCATCGGAGAGCGAGCCTGAGGCCAAAAGCATGGGGGGCACCACAGGTTCACCGGGCATCGTGACCGGGGCGCGGGCCCGATGGATCATCGGCTTCGTCGTCGGCCTGGCCGCGGTGGTCGTCATCGCCGACGGAGCCGTCGGGCTGGCCGAGCGACGCCTGGCTCCCCAAGACGACTACTACGACGTGCGGGCACGCGACGTCGTCACCGACATGGACCGGCTCGAGGCTGGCGGTGTGCGCAGCGATGTTGTGCTCGTAGGAACGTCACAGATGGCCCGCGGGGCGGTGCCGAAGGTGCTCGAGCACGAGATGGGTCTCGAGCACATCCACAACGTGGCGCTCCCGGGCGCATCGACCCCCGTCGTCCAGCGCTGGTTGCTCGACCAGGTGGTTCCCCGGCTGCACCCCAGGCGCGTCGTGTGGGGCATCTCCAGCCTCGACTTCAACGGCGGCCGCCCGAACCCCGTCATCACCCAGTACGAAGCGGCGCGTGCGACACGGCCGGGTTTGCTCGGCGCCGCGGATCGAGTGCTCGCGGCCGGGCTCTCGGTCGCGCGTCGCCGGGTCGAGCTCAGAGAGCCGGTAACGCTCGCGCAGAATCTCAGGGCCGGCACCCGGGCGCATCGTCGCGACAGTCGGCCGCTAGGCCAGCTCCTCGGTCCGATGACTACGACCAAGGGCCGACATCTCAAACGCGCTGCGACCTATCTCCGCCGCCAACAGCTCGCACGGTTCGCGGCCACGCCTCGCTATATCAACGCCTTCACGTCGACCCTGCGTACCCTCCGCGCCAAAGGCATCGAGACCGTCGTCGTGATCATGCCCGTCCCCACCACCTTCCGAAACGCCCACCCACACGGCGCGGCGCAATACGAGGCTTGGAGACGAACCGCTACCGCGGCTGCTCGCAGCACCGGCACAACCGTGCTCGACCTCGACCGCAGCGAGCCCGACGTCGACTTCCCCGACTACGTCCATCTCACGAGGCCCGCGGCGCTGGCCTGGTCGGAGTTGCTCGGCAAGGACCTTCACAGCCTCGGTTGGCCACGAGCCGGGGCCGCCGGCGGGTGATCTTCAACTCATTGCAGTTCGCGCTCTTCTTCGGCGTTGTTCTGGCGGTCTACTGGTTCCTCCCGCATCGCGCGCAGAACTGGTTCCTCCTCGGCGCCTCGTACCTGTTCTACGCCTACTGGGACTACCGGCTGGTCGCGCTGCTTGCGTTCGTCACCGCCGCGGCCTTCTTCACCGCCCAGCGCATCGCCGCCGCGACGTCGCCCAGGAACAGCAAGCGATGGCTGCTCGTCGCGGTGACGGTGAATCTGACCGTGCTCGGTTTTTTCAAGTACTTCGGGTTCTTCGTCGACTCGGCCCACCGCATAACCGAGCTGGCCGGGCTGGATCTGCCTAACCATGTGCTCGAGATCCTGCTGCCGATCGGGATCAGCTTCTACACATTCCACGCGATCAGCTATGCCATGGATACCTTCCGCGGCCGAATCGAACCCGAACGTTCGCCCGTCACATTTGCTCTTTTCATGTCGTATTTTCCGTTGCTTTTGGCCGGACCCATCGAGCGCGCGTGGCATCTCCTTCCGGAGCTCCGCAACGAGCGACGGCGCCCCGATGCTTCGACCACCTACTCCGCGGTCGTGTTGATCGTTCTCGGCCTGGTCAAGAAGGTGGTCATCGCCGACGCGGTCGCGCCCATCGCCACCGAGATCTTCCACTCGCCCGGCGGCCGCGGCGCGGTACCGCTCATCACCGGCGCGGTCGCGTTCGCGATTCAGATCTACGGAGATTTCTCGGGCTATTCCGACATCGCCCGGGGAACGTCACGGCTGCTGGGTATCGAGGTGTTCCGAAACTTCGAGCAGCCCTATTTCTCGCGGAACATCACGCAGTTCTGGCGGACGTGGCACATCTCGCTCTCGACCTGGCTGCACGACTACCTGTACATCCCGCTCGGGGGAAACCAGGTCTCCTCGTTGGTCACCTACCGCAACCTGTTCGTCACCATGCTGCTCGGTGGCCTGTGGCACGGAGCCTCGTGGACGTTCGTCGTGTGGGGAGGCCTCCACGGTGTCGCGCTCGCAATCGATCGGGCAACCGGCACCTACGAGCCCCGGGGTCGTCCCGAATCACCGCGGTGGCGTGACGTGCCCGCCATTCTCGCCACGTTCACCCTCGTGACCGCGCTCTGGGTGTTCTTCCGCGCCAACACGCTGGGCGACGCGTTCCAGTTCTTCGTCGGGCTATTCGACGGGCTCCTCGGTCCGCGCGCTGGCGCGTGGAAGGGAAGCTTCGTGACGGTGGCGATCATGGTCGTCGCAGTCGTGGCGATCGATCTCGCTGATCGCAACCGCGCCCGCCTCCAACCCCTGACCCGCTGGAACCCGGTCGCGCAGGGCGCGCTCGCGGGGGTGGCGCTGGTCGCGCTCCTGGTGTGGAGCGGCCAACCCCCTCAGCCCTTCATCTACTTCCAGTTCTGAGCGGGCGGCCTCCAGTTCTGAGTGGGCGGCACTGGACAACGAGTCACCATTTTTATAACGTGTTCTAAATCTGGTCGAGGCGCTCTCGATCACTTCGCTCGGGGAGGAGCAACCCAATGGAGTTCGGACTGTTCTGCGGCGGCTACATCCCGCAATCGATGATGGAGTCGGATCCGCAGGCCGAGCACACCCGTCTGATGAGCGAGGCCGATCTCTGCGTAGTCGCCGATCAGCACAATTGGAAGTACGCGTGGCTCACCGAGCATCACTTCCTCTGGGAGTACTCGCACATCTCGGCCAACGAGGTGCTCGCGCCGTGGGTGCTTGCCCGCACCGAACGACTGCACGTCGGGTCCGGGATCATCAACATCACGCCGCCGGTGAACCACCCGGCCCGCGTCGCCGAACGCGTCGCGATGATGGATCACCTCTCCAGCGGACGGTTCGAGTTCGGAACCGGACGCGGCTCCTCGACCACCGAGCAGGCCGGCTTCGGCATCACCGACCCCGAGATCACGCGTGACATGTATGACGAGGTCATCCCCGAGTTCAAGAAGATGTGGAAAGACGGCACCTACCAGTTCGACGGAAAGTTCTTTTCACTCCCCGAGCGCAACGTGCTTCCGAAGCCGTACGTGAAGCCGCACCCTGCAATGTGGGTCGCGGCCGGCAACCCGGGCACCTTCGAGAAGGCAGCCAAGATGGGTCTTGGCGTGCTGTGCTTCACCGGTGGTGCGCCCGAGAAGATGGCGCCGCTCGTCGATCTCTACAAGAAGACGATCGAAGATGCCGAGCCCGTCGGCGACTACGTGAACAACAACATCGCGGTCACAACCAACTTCATGTGCCTCGAAGACCGCAACGAAGCACGCGAGCTTCTGACCCGTTCAGGTAACGGTCGCCAGCAGAGCCTCGTGTTCCACTACCTCGACACCTTTCCGAAGCCTAAATGGGTGCCGGAGTGGCCCATCGAGATCGCCGACCCGACGCTGGAGCAGGTCGAAGCCGGCTGGAAGATGGGCGCGAGCATCGTCGGCAATCCCGACGACTGCGAAGAGGCACTGCGCAAGTGGGAAGACATCGGCGTCGACCAGCTCATCATGGGGCCGTCGGGCAGCGTCTACCCGCATGACCTCCTCGAGAAGACGGTGAAGCTGTTCGGCGACGAAGTGATCCCCCGCTTCGACAAAGACCCCGAACACTCGACCAGCCGGTACCGCCGCGAGGCCGCCACCCGCCTCGGCGTCGCCTAACCCACCAGCCCAAGATCGCTTTGGCGTCAGAAACCCCAACAGTGTTGGGGTTTCTGACGCAATAGTCGTGGGGTTCAGTACGTGACGCAGATCCAGCACGAGAGCTATCCGCCCGAGCAGCACCTCTTGCGCGACCTGAGGGTGGAGTTCGAGCAGCGCGACGACGGCCGTGGCTACGGGTGGCTCCCGGTCAGCGAGTTCATCCGCAACCCCTCGGGCTCGGTGCACGCCGGCGTGCTCGCCACCCTCGTCGACATGCTCGGTGGCGGACTCGCGGCGACGGCGGTCGCGCCCGACTGGATCGCGACAGCCGACCTCACGCTCCACCTCCTACCGCGTCCAGCCGGCGACGAGGTCGAAGGGGTGGCGCGACTGTTGCGGGCGGGCCGGACGACCGCGGTGATCGAGGTCGAGCTGCGCGACGAGCTCGGCGCGCTGGGCCTCGCGTCGATGAGCTTCGCCCGCCTGATCCGGCGCGACGACAACCCGGTGGTACCACGGCCAGGGAGCGCGGGCCGCAGTACGTTGGCCCTCCCCAACTCCCGACTCACGGAGCCGCTCCTCGATCAAATCGGCTTCGCAGTCATCGACGCCTCGGCCGGCGAGATCGAGCTCCCACTCTCCTCGTACATCCGAAATACGCTCGACGCGGTGCAGGGCGGAGTCGTCGCAACCGCGATTGTGGTCGCGACCGATGCGATCGTGGGCACGAATGCCGGGGTACCGGTCGAGACGGTCGATCTCCAGATCACCTATCTCTCGCTAGTGAAGGACGGACCACTCCGGACCACCGCGCGGCTCGTCGAGCCGAACACGGCCGACGTCTCCGTCGTCGATGCAGCCGGACAGACCGCAACCACCGCCACCGCGGTCGCGGTTCTTGTCGAACCGAACAATCTGTGAGCGCGTTCGACGACCCAGACGCCGGCCGATCGGTCACGCGCTACCTCGGCGTGACGCTGCGCGAGCAGAGTGAGGACCGCATCGTCGTCGGCACTGCCCCGGCAGCCGCTCACCTCGTCGACCCGAGCGGCGTCGCGCACGCGGGTGTGCTGCTGGGCATGATCGACAGTGCCGGCGGGGTGTGTGCCGGACTCGCGTCGCTGCCGCGCTGGATCGTGTCGACCAACCTCGTCGCTCGGTTGGTGCCGCGCCGACTCAAGGGCGGAATCGTGCTGCGAGCGCGTGTGCTGCGCGCCGGACGCAACTCGGTCGTCACTTCGATCGATGCCCGCGACGACGCGACCGACGCGCTGCTCGCCGATGCGGTACTCACCTCGGCGGTGCTCGAACCCGCCGGCGGTCCACCGACCTACGACCGCCCCCTCGTCCTCGTGGTGCCACCGGCGACCAAGGCTCGGCCCGATCCCAACTCGTTCTACGGCGTGCGCCCGGCCGCGGCCGGAGTCGAGCTGGCTCTCACCGCCACGGTGCTCAACCCCTGGGGGATCCTGCACGGAGGGGTCACGACGACCCTCGTGGAGTCGGCTGTCCGTCACACCCTGGGTGGCGCCGATCTGACCTCGGTCGTGCTGCACTTCCTGCGACCGGGACGCGTCGGCCCCGTCCGCGCCGTCGCCACGTGGATCGGGAGCCGCCCCGATGCCGACCTCCTGCGCGTCGAGGTCCGCGACCTCGGTGCAGATGGCCGCACCATGGCTATCGCGATCGTCACCGCAACCCCGAGAGGAATCCTGTCATGACCTACCGAGTGATCCAGTGGAGCACTGGCAACGTCGGCGCGCTTGCACTTCGGGCCATTATCGAACATCCCGAGCTCGAGCTCGTCGGTCTCTGGGTACACAACCCCGACAAGGTCGGTCGTGACGCCGGAGAGCTCGCGGGGCTTTCGGCTGTGGGGGTGCTCGCGACGAACGATGTCGACGAGCTGCTCGCGCTCGATGCTGATGCGGTTTCGCACAATGCCACCGGCGATCTACGCCCCCAAGAAGCCGTTGCGGAAATGTGCCGGTTCCTGGAGTCGGGAAAGAACGTCGTGTCGAGCTCGGTGGTTTCGTTGCTCTACCCACCATCGGCCGACCCGCGCGTCGTGGCGCGGCTCGAGCAAGCGTGCGCAGATGGCAACGTGTCGCTCTTCACCTCGGGCATCGATCCCGGATTCGCGAACGATCTCCTACCGCTCACCCTCGCCGGCTTCTGCGAGGAGATCGAATCGTTGCGAATCCAGGAGATCCTGAACTACGCCACCTACGACCAGCCCGAGGTGCTGTTCGAGACCATGGGGTTCGGCAAGCCCCTCGACTACCCGGCGCTCCTGCTCCTGCCCGGCTCGATCTCGGTTGCGTGGGCCGGGGTTGTGGAGATGATGGCCGCGGCCATGGGAGTCGAGCTAGACGGGATCGAGGAGCTCTGCGAACGGCGAGGTGCCGACGAGACGTTCATCCTGAACTCCGACTGGGGCGATCTGGGCACGATAGAGAAGGGGACGATGGAGGCGCTGCGCTTCGAGGTTCAGGGCATCGTCAACGGCCGGCCCGCGATCGTCGTCGAGCACGTCACTCGCCTTCGGGACCAGGCCGCATCCGACTGGCCCCGCCAGCACGGCAGTGGGTCCTATGTCATCCGCATCGTTGGTCGCCCTTCGCTCGAGTGTGAGCTGAAATTCGAGGGACCCGACGGCGATCACAACACCGGCGGGCTCATCGCGACCGCCATGCGCCTGCTGAACGCGATCCCAGCAGTGTGCGACGCCGCGCCGGGAGTGCTCTCCACGCTCGACCTTCCGCTCGTCACTTCGCGCAACGTCATCCGTTAGCCACGGCGCCCCGCTTCGCGACGAAGCGCCCCAACCTGAGCCGAGGCGCCTCCGCCCTGTCGCACGCTCGGAAACCCGAGCGGTTCTCAGCGCGCGGTGCGGTTCTGGCTTTCCTTGCGTCGTTGCATCACCAGGAACGCAATGAGCGCCGCTACGACGACCAGTCCACCGAGCTGGATAAGCATCAATTCCCACCTTTTGAGTTCCGGCAACACGGCGTTGCCCCGTCGCTGATATCGGCCCTCGCAATGCAAACTTGAGCCGATCTCCCCCAAGGTCTCCCGCTCCGGGATTAGTTCGTCTTTCTAACTGTTCGGTATACTCACTGGCCTGATGACCACGCCCCACACCTCGCCAGAGACCGTCCGCACCCTGGCCCGCCTCGCCCGGGTTCTCGAGCGCTCGTGCGGCGAGATCACGCTTCCCCAGTACCGATTGCTGGCGATGATCTCCGAGGGCAGCGAGCGCGCCACCGCGCTCGCGGGGAGGCTCGCACTCGCCAAGCCGAGCGTCTCGGCGATGGTCGATGCGCTCGTCGAGCGGAACCTGGTGACCCGGGCCCCCGTCGACGGTGACCGCCGCGCCGTCCGCCTCCAGCTCACCCCCGAGGGCCGAGTGGCGTTGCACAACGCGGAGGCCACCATGGCCGAGAACCTGCAACCGCTCCTCGATCGCTGCGCGGATGCCGCGCTCGTAGACACGGCTCTCGCTCAGCTCGCCGGCGCGCTTGACGCCGCGTTCGCTGATCGGGTCGCGGCCCGCCGATGAGCACGACCGCAAACGGGTCGACCGGGTCGCGGGGGACCAAGGCGATGCTCGACCCGGGCCGAGCGATCATCCAACCCGCACCGAACGGTGGATGGATCCGCAGGCTGATGCCCTTCGTCACTGCACACAAGGCAAAGCTGATCGTCGCACTCGGCTTCTCGATCGTCGGTATGGGCGTCACCGCGCTGACCCCACTGATCTCCCGCGCTGTGATCGACGACGTCACCGGTGGAAGCGATAAGCCGATCGCACCGCTGATCACTCTCCTGGTCATCGCGGGCGTATTCGGGTTCGGCGCCGCGTACATCCGCCGGTTCGTGGGTGGCCGTCTCGCGCTCGACGTGCAATACGACATGCGCAATGCCATCTTCGAGCGGCTGCAACGGCTCGACTTCGCCCGCCACGACGAGCTGCCCACAGGCCAGCTCGTGTCGCGCGCAAGTACCGATCTCGGTCTGATCCAGGGCTTGCTCGCGTTTACGCCCATCATGCTCGGAAACATCGTGATGGTCGTCGTCGCGGTCGTTGTAATGCTCGTCCTGTCACCGGCGCTGACAGTCGTCGCGCTGGTCTGCCTTCCCGCGATCGCGATCGTCGCGCTTCGCTTGCGCACCACGCTCTTCCCCGCGACGTGGGACTCGCAGCAACGGGCGGCAGAGGTCGCGGGCGTGGTCGACGAGGCCGTCAGCGGTGTCCGAGTCGTCAAAGGATTCGGTCAGGAGCAGCGCGAGCTCGCCCACCTCACCGATTCCGCCGACACCCTCTACAAGTCCCGCGTGCGCGCGGTTCGAATGCAGGCCCGGCTCTCGTCGACCCTGCAGGCGATCCCCTCGCTCGCCCAAGTCGGAGTGCTCGCCTTTGGTGGGTGGCTCGCGATCCAGGGCCAGATCACGCTCGGCACGTTCGTCGCCTTCTCCACCTACCTGGTGCAGCTGGTCGCGCCGGTGCGGATGTTCTCGGTGATGATCGCGGTGGCCCAGCAGGCCCGCGCCGGCGCCGAGCGGATCCTCGAGCTACTCGACTCCAACCCGCTCGTCACCGAGAAGCCCGGCGCCGACCATCTCCCGCCCGTGCGCGGCGAAATCGAGTTCGATGCCGTCACCTACGGCTACCTGCGGTCGGAGCCGGTCTTGGCCGCCTTCTCGCTGCACGTCAAGCCCGGCGAGACTGTTGCGCTCGTCGGTGCGTCGGGATCCGGCAAATCAACCGTGAGCCTTCTCCTCCCCCGTTTCTACGACGTCCAGGCCGGCACGATCCGCCTGGACGGCATCGACGTGCGCGAGGTGACGCTCGACTCACTGCGCCGCAGCATCGGCGTCGTATTCGAAGACAGCTTCCTGTTCTCCGACTCCGTGCGTTCGAACATCGCGTACGGACGACCCGATGCAACCGACCTCGAGGTCGAAGCCGCGGCCAGAGCCGCCGGCGCCCACGAGTTCATCACCGCGCTGAGCAATGGTTACGACACCGTCGTCGGCGAGCGCGGGCTCACGCTCTCCGGGGGCCAGCGTCAACGGGTGTCGATCGCGCGGGCGTTGATCACGAACCCGCGGGTGCTCGTTCTCGACGACGCGACATCGTCGATCGATGCCGCGACCGAGGAACAGATCCACGCGACCTTGCGCGAGGTAATGCGCGATCGCACCACCATCCTGATTGCTCATCGACGTTCGACCTTGCGCCTTGCGGATCGCGTCGTGCTCGTAGACGGCGGACGGGTCGCGGCCGAAGGGACCCACGAGGACCTGCTGATCGAGTCCTCGATCTACCGGGAGCTGCTCACCGGCACGGGCGCGATCGACGGGGATGGCGCCGACAGCATCGAAGTACTGCCAGAAGGCGACGGGACGACTCCCCACCTATGGGACCGCACCCGCGCGAGCGCCGACGCCCCACCCTTCCTCCGAGCCCCGGCCGAGGCCACCACCGGTCCTGGCCGGACCGGTATGGGCGGCGGTGGCGGATTGGGTGGTGACGGCGGGATGGTGGCGAGCGCCAGCCCCGATCTGGCAGCCAAGCTCGACGCGCTCCCGCCCGCCGACGACGACCCGGAGATCGACGTCTCGGCCGAGGCGACCGATGACGCTTCGTTCTCCCTCCGACGGTTCCTGCATCCCTACCGACGGCCGCTCTCCATCGGGTTCGGGATAGTCGTACTCGACACGCTGTTCGTGCTCGCCGGCCCCTTGATCATCCGGGGAGGCATCAATCAAGGAGTCACCCAGAAGTCTGTGAGCGCGCTGTGGATCGCGTCGGGAGCGCTCTTCGTAGTCGCTCTGGTCGACTGGTTCGCGACCTGGGCCTACACCCGCTACACCGGACGAACCGCTGAGAGGCTCCTGTTCGCGCTTCGAATCCGTATCTTCGCGCACCTACAACGTTTGTCGGTCGACTTCTACGACCGGGAGATGGCGGGTCGCGTGATGACGCGTATGACCACCGACGTCGAGGCACTTTCACAACTGCTCCAGCAAGGCCTGATTCAGGCTGTGGTGAGCATGCTCAGCTTCTTCGGCGTGCTGATCGTGCTCGCGTTCATGAGCTGGCAGCTCATGCTCGGCGTCATGATCCTCGTCCCGCCACTCCTGCTCGCCACCTGGTTGTTCCGCCGCAAATCAAACAGGGCCTACTCGCGCGCGCGTGACAGCATCGCCACGGTCAACGCGAACTTCCAGGAGAACCTCTCCGGGGTGCGCGTGGCCCAGGCGTACGTGCGCGAGGACGCCAACGTCAGCTCGTTCCGGGAAGTGGCCGGGCGCTACCTGGGTGATCGCCTCGACGCGCAACGCCTCGTAGCCCTCTACTTCCCGTTCGTGCTGTTTCTCGCCACGGTCGGTGATGCAATAGTGCTGGGAATCGGCGCGCCGCTCGTGCGCAACGGAACGCTCGCCGCGGGGACGGTCATCGCGTTCCTGCTCTACCTGGACCAGTTCTTCTCGCCGATCCAGCAACTGTCGCAAGTGTTCGACCAATGGCAGCAGGCACGGGTCTCGCTGAAGAAGATCGACGAGCTGATGACCACCCCGACGGGAACTCCCCCAGCCCCGAACCCGGTGGAGCTCGACCACGTCGAAGGCGCGATCCGCTTCGAGGGGGTGCGGTTCTCGTACCCGGGCGCGCCCCGTGAGGCCCTGCGCGGGATCGACCTCGAGATCGCGCCGGGCGAGTCGGTCGCGCTCGTAGGCGAGACCGGCGCCGGAAAGTCGACGATCGTGAAGCTCGTGGCGCGCTTCTACGACTCCACCAGTGGCCGGGTGCTCATCGACGGCGTCGCCATCACCGATCTCGACCTCGACCGGTACCGCCGCCGTCTCGGCTACGTCCCCCAGGAGCCGTTCCTGTTCTCCGGAACCGTGCGCGACAACATCGCTTACGGCCGACCCGATGCAACCGACGCCGAGGTCGAAGCCGCGGCCAGAGCGGTGGGCGCGCACGACTTCATCGCCGGCCTGAGCCGTGGCTATCTGCATCCGATCAACGAACGGGGCCGCTCATTGTCGGCCGGCCAGCGCCAGCTGCTCTGCCTGGCGCGGGCGTTGATAGTCGATCCCGCAATCCTGCTTCTCGATGAAGCGACGGCGAATCTCGATCTCAGCACCGAGGCGCGCGTGCAACGGGCGATGGGGCTCGTTTCGGCGGGGCGCACCACGCTCCTGATCGCGCACCGTCTGCAGACGGCGCGCGCCGCGGACCGCATCATCGTGCTCGATGACGGCCAGATCATCGAGCAGGGAAGCCACGACGAGCTGGTGGCCGCAGCCGGTCCCTACGCCGCGCTGTGGGACAGCTTCACCGAGCACGCACCCGCGGCCTGACTGGCGCGGTCTCGTTGGCCTGGCGGAGCTTCGTTGCTCGCCCGACCGCTACTCAGACGAGAAGAAAACGTTCTTGACCTCGGTGTAGTGCTGCATCGCGTGCATCCCAAGCTCCCGGCCGAGGCCGCTGCGTTTGTACCCACCGAAGGGCGTCTCGCTGCGGACACTGCGATTCGAGTTCACCGAGAGGGTCCCTGTCCGCAATGCCCTTGCCACCCGTGTGGCGCGCCCCAGCTCGCGCGTCCACAGCGAACCCGACAACCCGTAGTTGCTGTCGTTCGCCTGGCGAACAGCGTCAGCCTCGTCGTCGAACGGGATGATGCAGACCACCGGCCCGAAGATCTCGTCCTGCGCGACCTGCATCTCGTTCCTGACGCCGGCGAGCACCGCCGGCGTGAGGAACGAGCCGGCGGAGAGAGCGGAATCGCTGGGTACCAACCCTCCGGTGACGAGCTCGGCACCTTCGTCTTGACCGATGGCGAGGTACCGCTGGGCGGTCTCGCGTTGGGCCGGTGAGATCAACGGACCCATCTCGGTGGCCTCGTCGATGGGGAGGCCGACCCGAATCCTCTCGACCCTGGCTGCGAACCGCGAGACAAAGTCGTCATATGCGCTGCGCTCGACGAGAATCCGACTCCGCGCGCAGCAGTCCTGGCCGGCGTTGCCGAACACCGACATCGGCGTTTCCTCGATGCAGCGTTCGATGTCAGCATCGGCGAACACGACAGACGCCGACTTGCCACCGAGCTCCAGCGATACACGGGTGATGTTGTCGGACGAAGCCCTCAGGATCCCCGCACCGGTCGCGGTCTCACCGGTGAACGAGATCTTGTTCACGCGCCGGTCGGCCACGAGCGCGCCACCGACCTCGGCACCCGGCCCTGGAAGCACCGACACACAGTCGGGCGGCACACCCGCCTCGACGAGGATCTCGCCGAGCAGGAGCGCGCTCAGCGGGGTGTACGACGCGGGCTTCAGGATTATCGGGTTCCCACACGCGAGCGCCGGCGCGCTCTTCCACGACGCGATCAGCAGCGGGAAGTTCCAAGGGACGACGAGCGCGCACACGCCGACCGGCTCGCGCAGCACGACGTCGAGCCCGGGTTCCTGTACGGGAACTACCTCACCGAACAACTTGTTGGCAGCGCCCGCGTAGTACTCAAACGTCGCCGCCGCCGCCTCGACCTCCCAGCGGGCATCGCCAAGCGGCTTCCCCGCGTTGTGGGCCTCGATCATCGCTATCTCCTCGGCCCGGTCGCGGAGCAACGCCGCGACTCGTCCGAGCACCCGGCCGCGTGCCGTGGCGCCGGTGCGTGACCACACCCCGGCTTCGAAAGCGCGAGTCGCGATGGTGAGCGCGTCGTCGACGTCGGCCGTTCCCGCGCGCGCGACCTCGGCCAGGACCCCACCGGTGGCCGGTTCGCGAACCGAGAACGTCGCGCCATCGAGCGCCGCCCGCCGTCTTCCCCCTACCACCAGCTCTTGGATCGTCATGTCACCATCGCCTTCCTCGCCATCCAGCTTCGCCCGATCAACCCGCCGGCGGCAGCGATCGCGAGGACCGAGCCCGCCGCGACCTCGTGGGGAAGCCGGTGCGGGGCCTCGCTCTGGATCCAGTGGTGGAAGCGACTCAGCCAGCGAGGAAACGGATCGACGCCGAAGAACTGCCGGCACGGCTTGTCGAGGTCGAGGAGCACGGCTCCGGCGACTCCGGCCACGACACCCCGCCTGGGCGCCGGGGTCGCGGCCATCACCACTGCCAGAACGCCCAGCCCCAGGAGGCCGTCGCGCTTGGCGATCTCAAAGAACTCCTCCGCCGTCAACGTCGCGTCGCCGCAATGAGGGGTGAGATCCATGATCACGTGGGAAACAACGCCGCCCGCGAACGCCTGGGCGGGGTTTCTCGGCAGGCACAGGCCGACGAGAGCCCCGGCCAGGACGTGGTTGGTCACGAACATCGACCGCGATCATGCCACCTGCTTCTCGGCGACCTCCCGCCCTGACGTCGTTCGGCGCTCCTGCTAGAACGTCGACCGTGCCAATACGTTCTCAGTCAGGTCTCGCCCCCAGGATCAGAGCTTGCGCGCCGGCGCTGCTCGCGTGTGGTCTCCTCCTATCGGCCTGCACGGTCGGCGACGGCGCGAAGCAGTCGAGCCGCCACAAGCGCGCCGCGAGCACGTCGTCATCGACGTCGACCACCCCGACGTCGACGCCCTCGACGGCGCCGGTCAATGTGTACGCCCACACGGGGCCGAACGACATGAGCCCGGCGGTGGCCGGCGTCCCGGCCCGGGTCTACGTGCCGAATAGCCAGTCGAACACAATCGACGTCATCGACGTCGCCACACTGCAGATCGTCGACCACTGGAAGTCGGGCGATCTCCCCCAACACGTGGTGCCGTCGTGGGATCTAAAGACTCTCTACGTCAACAACAACCGGGGCAACTCGCTCACACCGATCAATCCGATGACGGGAAAGCCCGGAGCCGACATACCGGTCCGCGATCCATACAACCTGTACTTCACCCCCGACGGCACCAAGGCCGCGGTGATGGCGGAACGAGACGAGAAGATCGACTTCCGCAACCCGACCGACTGGTCACTCATCAAATCGTTGCCCATCCCGCACCGCGGTGTGAACCACGCCGACTTCAGCGCCGATGGTCTCACCATGTTCGCCAGCACCGAGTTCGACGGGGGCTGGCTGGTACGCATCGACCTCGCGACGATGGCGATAACGGGCGAGGTCGATCTCGGTGGCGCCGCGGTCGATGTGAAGCTCGCGCCCGACGGCAAGCTCGTCTACGTCGCCAACCAGGGCCGGGGTGGGGTGTCGATCGTCAACCCGGCCACCATGACCGAGGTCGGGTTCGTGGTCAGCGGAAAGGGCACCCACGGCATGTACCCGAGCCGCGACGGGAAGAAGATGTACGTGAGCAACCGACTCGCGGGCACAATTTCGGTCTTCGACTTCGCCACCAACACCATCGACAAGACCTGGAACATCGGCGGGAGCCCCGACATGGGCGGGGTCTCACCCGATGGCAGCCAGCTCTGGTTGAGCGGCCGGTACAACTCTGCGGTGTACGTCATCAACACGACCACCGGAGCACTGATCAAGACGTTCCAGGTCGGCTCGGGACCGCACGGGATCTGCTTCTTTCCCCAACCCGGTCGCTACAGCATGGGCCACACCGGCAACTACCGGTAGCGCGTGCTCGCGCCCGGCGCGCTGAACGCCGGCCGATAGTCTCGGCTGCATGGCAAAGTTTCAGGTAGGGGTGCAGCTGCACCCGCAGGACGGCACGGTCGACGACCTCCGCGCGGCGTGGAAGGCGGGCGACGCGATGGGTCTCGACAGCATCTGGACGTGGGACCACTTCTTCCCGCTGTACGGCAACCCCGATGCCAACCACTACGAGGGCTACACCCTGCTCGCCGCGATGGCGGCCGACACCGAGCACGCCCGCATCGGCGCGCTCGTCACGTGTAACTCGTACCGGAATCCGAACCTGCTGGCCGACATGGCTCGCACCATCGATCTGATAAGCCACGGACGGTTCATCCTCGGTATCGGCTCGGGGTGGTTCGAGCGCGATTACACCGAGTACGGGTACGACTTCGGGTCCGCGCCCAGCCGCCTCCGAGCGCTCGGTGAGTCGCTCCCGGTGATCGAGGAGCGCCTCAAGAAACTCGTGCCCCAGCCGTCCGGGCGCCTCCCCATACTCATCGGTGGCAGCGGCGAGAAGGTCACGCTCCGTCTCGCCGCGCAGCACGCGCAGATGTGGAACTCCTTTGGGCCGCCCGAGCACTTCGCAGCGAAGAACACCGTGCTCGACGACTGGTGCGAGAAGGTAGGCACTGATCCGTCGACGATCGAACGTACCGTGGCCATCCAACCGAACGAGATCGGCGACTGGGCGGCGTACCTCGACGCCGGCGCCAGCCATCTGATCGTGATGGTGGGCGCACCGTACGATCTCGACCCGGTCCAGGAACTCCTCGCCAGCTCCCGGTGACGGCACCCCGGCTCGCGGCTCCAGGGAGCGCGCCGGGCTTCATGGGCGCTCTCGCGGTCCCGGCCGAGCTCTGGTGGGCAACCCGCGAACCCGCGCCCTTCGCGGGCATGGCATACCCGCACCGCGCCGACTGGCCCCTGCTCCACGCCGAGGGCTTCCGCCACGTCGTTTGTCTCACCGACGCCACCGCGCGCTACGACCCGCTCCCCCTGGTGTCGCATGCCTTCGCGCTCCAAGACCAGTACGTCTCAGGTCCGAGTGACCCCGAAGACGAGCACCGCACGGTCGAAGCTGCCGTCGAAACGGTCGTCGTTGCCCTGACCGCCGGCGAAGGCGTCGTGGTGCACTGCCACGCGGGACGCGGACGCACCGGGACCATCATCGGTGGCGCGCTCGTGCGGCTCGGTCACGATCCCGAAGTGGTCATCGGCTGGCTGCACCGGGTGCAGCGGGCGCGCAGCAAACGGGGGTGGCCCGAGAACCCCTGGCAAGCCGATGCCGTTCGCGCACTCGCCGGCTGATACGCAGATCCGCTCGCACATCCGCGCGCTAGGCTCGGACCGCTAAGCACGTTCAGTACGCACGAACACACGGGAGTCCGGTGCGCCGGGCTGAGAGGGTGGCACGCAGCCGCCGACCGTTCGAACCTGATCCGGATCATGCCGGCGAAGGGAGGAACCAATGGACAACAAGATCCGTACGACAGCGGTCATCTTCGCCGGGGGCGACGCGCCCGCTCCGGGAACCCTCGCCGACATCACTCCGGGTGCGCTCCTCATCGCGGCCGACTCGGGGCTCGGTCACGCCCACGCAGCCGGGATCGTCGTCGACGTGGTCGTGGGCGATCTCGACTCAGTCGATCCCGCCGATCTCGACGCCGCGATCGCGGCGGGCAGCACCGTCGAACGCCATCCAGTCGACAAGGACGCCACCGACCTCGAGCTCGCGCTCGCCACCGCGCGCGCCCGCGGCGCGCGACGAGTCGTGGTCGTCGGCGCCGGAGGTGGCCGCCTCGACCATTTCCTTGCCAACGTGCTGCTCCTGGCGTCACCCGAGTTCGCCGATCTCGCGATCGAGGCCAGGATCGGCGACGCTACCGCTACGGTCGTGCGCGACGCGATCGAGATCAGAGGCAGACCGGGCAACCTCGTGACGCTGCTCCCGCTCGGCGGCCCGGCGCGGAACATCCGGACCCGCGGGCTGCGCTGGGCACTCGATGGTGAAGACCTGCTCCCCGGCTCGAGTCGCGGGGTCAGCAACGAGCTCGACACTTCCACGGCACAGATCACGCTCGACGACGGCGTGCTCCTAGTCGTGCGTCCCGGCGACCCGACGAGACCAAGGACTTTCTGACGTGCGTCGAACCGTTGCCCTCTGCGTGGTCCTGCTCCTCGGGTGCACCGCACTCGTGGCATGCGACAGCTCAACCGACTCGCGCACGGTCACCCTCGTCACCCACGACTCCTTCGCTGTCTCCAAAGCCGAACTGCGCGCGTTCGAGCAGGCCCACAACGTGAGAGTGAAGATCCTGAAGTCGGGCGACGCTGGGAGCACGCTCAATCAGGTCATCCTCACCAAGGGAAAGCCCCTCGGAGACGCGATGTTCGGTGTCGACAACACATTCCTCGCGCGGGCGGTGAACTCCGACGTATTCGAACCGTACGTGCCCCATGATCTCGGAACTGTCCCGGCGCGGTTCCGATTGGATCCGACAAACGAGCTGACACCAATCGACTATGCCGACGTCTGCTTGAACTACGACCGAGCGTCGCTCGCAGCCAAAGGGGTGTCTCCGCCGACATCGCTCGATGATCTCGTGCAGCCCGAGTACAAAGGGATGCTCGTGATCGAAAACCCTGCCAGCAGCTCCCCCGGACTCGCGTTCGTGCTGGCAACCATCGCGAAATACGGAGACGGCTGGCGCGATTACTGGACGAAGCTGCGCGCCAACGGTCTCAAGGTCGATGACGGATGGGAGCAGGCGTATTACACCGACTTCGCGGGCGGCGGCCAGGGCGGGACGTTCCCCCTCGTCGTGTCGTACGCGTCGAGCCCACCCGCCGGCGTCACCAAGGGCACCCCCGCCGTCGCGCCCACGGGAGCTGCGCTCGACACCTGCTTCCGCCAAGTCGAGTTCGCAGGTGTGCTGCGCGGCGCGAAACATCCCGGGCTTGCCCGTGAACTTGTCGACTGGATGCTCTCGGAACCGTTCCAGGCGGGCGTGGCTGACCAGATGTACGTGTACCCGTTGCGCGACGGTGTGAAGGTTCCCCCGAGCTGGGCCCTCTACGCGCCGGTTCCCGGCCACCCGTTCATACTGACCCCCACCCAGATCGCGCGCAGCCGCAACACCTGGATCAACGAGTGGACCGACACCGTGCTTCGGTGAGTGCAGCGGAGCCGCCAAACGGGCCCGTCGGCCCGACGCCGGGTGCGCGATCGCGCCGGTTCCCATGGGTGCTCGTCGCGCTTGTCCCGCTGGCGTTCCTCGCAGTGTTCTTCGTGTACCCGGTCGGCTCGATCATGGGGCGCGGGCTGTGGTCCCACGGGCGGCTCAGCCTCGGCGCGATCGGCGACGTCGTCGACGACAGTGGCCTCCGCCGGGTCGCGTGGTTCACCGTCTGGCAGGCCGCCGCGTCGACGCTGCTCACCGTTGCGATCGGTCTGCCGGGTGCCTGCCTCTTTGCCCGGTACGACTTTCGCGGCGCCAGGTTCCTGCACGCGGCGATCATCGTGCCCTTTGTGTTGCCGACGGTCGTGGTCGGCTCCGCGTTTCTCGCGCTCCTCGGGCCCGGCGGCCCGCTCGGGTTCCTCGGCGTCGAGAACACCGTTTGGGCAATCCTGCTCGCCCACGTGTTCTTCAACTACGCGGTAGTGGTGCGCACAGTCGGTGGCTTGTGGTCACACCTGGATCCCCGGAGGGAGGAGGCGGCCCGCATGCTCGGCGCGAGCCGCGCTCGCGTGTTCGTACACGTGACGCTCCCTGCGCTGCGCCCCGCGATCGCGGCCAGCGCCGCCATCGTGTTCCTGTTCACCTTCACCAGCTTCGGGGTCATCCTCGTGCTCGGTGGGCCCCACTTCGCGACGCTCGAGACCGAGATCTACCGCCAGACCGCGCTCCTCCTAGATCTCCGGACCGCGGCCGCGCTCTCCATAGTGCAGCTCGTAGCCGTCGTCGTTCTGCTCGGGATCGGCGGTCTCGCGCGCGGCCGGCACACGGTGTCATTAGGGCTCCGCCCTGCGACAGACACGGCACAACGCCCTCACGGACCGCGCGCGTGGGCGTTCGTAGCCGGCAATCTCGCGGTGATCGCCGGGCTCCTCGGGCTGCCGCTCGCCGTGCTGGTCGAGCGCTCTTTCGCCACGCCCGCGGGGCCGAGCTTCGGTTTCTACCGAGCGCTCGGCGATGTCGGAACCGGGAGCACGTTCCTCGTGGCTCCGGCCGAGGCGATCCGCAACTCGCTCACGTATGCCGTCGCCGCGACCGCGATCGCGCTCCTCATCGGCGGAATCGCGGCGGTGGTGATCGTAGACCGGGAGCGACGCGGCGGCCATTTCGCGCGCGCACTCGATGGGCTACTGGCGCTCCCCCTCGGCGTGTCGGCAGTGACCGTCGGGTTCGGGTTCCTCATCGCCCTCGACAGTCGACCCCTCGACCTGCGGACGTCGTGGTGGCTAGTGCCGATCGCGCACACGCTCGTGGCGACGCCGTTCGTAATCCGCACGATGACCCCGGTGATGCGGTCGATCGACCCACGGCTGCGAGAGGCGGCAGCGGTGCTCGGCGCCCGCCCGCAGCGGGTGTGGCGTGAGGTCGACCTGCGGATCGGGGCGCGCGCCGTCGCGGTCGCCGCAGGCTTCGCCTTCGCGATCTCGCTCGGCGAGTTCGGTGCCACCGCGTTCATCGTCCGCCCCGAGCGCCCCACGCTTCCGGTCGTCATCTATCGGCTGCTCAGCCGCCCCGGTGCGACGTCGTTCGGTGCGGCGATGGCGGCGAGCGTGATCCTCATGGTGCTCACCGCCACGGCAGTTCTCGTGATCGAGCGGTTCCACGTTCCCGGAACAGGCGAGCGTTGACCATCGGCGCCACGTCGGCGCACGGGTCGTCGGGGCTTCGGGCGCTTGATCTTGCGGCCCACTATGGCCACGTGACCGCGCTCGACGGTATCGATCTCAATGTGCCGCGCGGCGAGGTCGTAAGCGTGCTCGGACCGAGCGGAAGCGGCAAGAGCACCCTGTTGCGCGTTGTCGCCGGACTCGAGCCGACAGCCGCCGGCTCGATCTTCTGGGACAACGACGATCTGACCAGCGTGCCGCCTCACCTCCGCCGCTTTGGTCTGATGTTCCAGGACCATGCGCTGTTCCCGCACCGCGACGTTCTCGACAACGTGGGTTTCGGACTTCGGATGCAGCGTCGGCCGCGAGCCGAGATAGACAGCCGAGCTCGCCGCGCGCTTGCTCGGGTCGGCCTCGACGGCTACGAGAGCCGGCGCGTGCATGAGCTGTCGGGAGGCGAGCAACAGCGGGTGGCGCTCGCGCGCGCGATCGCGCCAGAGCCCCGCCTGCTCATGCTCGACGAGCCTTTGGGATCACTTGACCGCGAGCTGCGTGACCGATTGATGATCGAGCTGCGAACACTCTTCGTCGACGTCGGGCTCACCGCACTCTTCGTCACCCACGACCACGACGAGGCATTCGCGGTCGCCGACCGAGTGCTGATCATGCACCGCGGTCGGGTCGAGCAGGACGGTCCCCCCGACGAGGTGTGGGAGAACCCCGCGACGGAGTTCGCGGCCCGGTTCCTCGGATTTCTCAACACCGTCACATTGGGGGGCCGGCGAGTCCTCACTCGCTCCGAGGGGATGCACATCGCGGCCAATGGCCCGATTTCGGGCACGGTCGTCGGCCGGACCTTCCGGCGCGACCACTTCCTCCTGACCGTCGCCGGTACCGACGGCGCACGCTACGAGGTCGCGGTGATCGGTCCCGGCGTGCCGGAACCGGGCGACGGGCTCCGGCTCGCGGTCGATCCCGACTCCTGCGTCGAATTCCCTGAGCTCTAGAGGCAGCGAACCTCCCGGAGCTGCCGCGCCCCACCTGCAAGGCTGACGCAGATGAACAGGATCGTCGCGCAACTTCTCTGCCGCAGGCCCGGACTCCCATCGGCGGACACCGCCATCACCCTGTGAGGCGGGTCGGGAGTGCGGGCTGCCCGTTCGATGTCGTGGTCATCGGCGGTGGGCACAACGGTCTCGTCGCCGCGGGGTTGCTCGCGAAACGGGGCGCGCGAGTCACCGTGCTCGAGCGACGACCCACCGTCGGCGGCGCGGCGATCACAGAGCAGCCATGGGGACCTGAGTTCAAGGTCACCGCGCTCTCCTACGTCGTGAGCCTCATGCCGCCGGAGCTCCAACGCGAGCTCCAACTCGCTCGTCACGGCTACCGCGTCTATCCCCAGGGTCCCTACTTCGCGCCCCGCGCCGACGGCCGCGCGCTCGCGCTGCCCAAAGACCCGGCACGCCGCAGCGAACAGATCGCGCAGTTCTCGGCCCACGACGCCGATGCCTACGACCGGTGGGAGATATGGCTCGGCGAAGTCGCGACCCTCCTCGCACCCTTGCTCACCCAGACGCCCCCGAACCTCGGGTCTCACCAACCCGGTGACCTGATCGACCAGGCCCGCCTTGGTTGGTCTGCCCGGGGCTGGAATCCCCGATCTGTCGCCGACATCACCCGCCTCTTCACCATGAGCATCGCCGATCTACTCGAAGACACCTTCGAATCCGATGCCATGCGTGGCGTGCTCGCGGTGAGCGGAGTGATCGGCACATGGGCCGGGCCGCGCTCGCCCGGAACCGCGTACGTGATGGCCCACCACCAGATCGGCGACAGCGCCGACCCCGACCCCGGCGGGGTCGGTGGTGACGGGGAGAGGGAGCGCGGCGCCTGGGGATTCCCCGAAGGCGGGATGGGCGCGGTGACGCGGGCGTTGCGCGACGCGGCCGAGTCGTTCGGCGCGACGGTGCGCACCGACGCCGACGTAGTCGAAATCATCGTGGCCGATGGCATAGCGCTCGGAGTCATCACCTCGACCGGCGAAGAGGTGTTCGCCGACGTCGTGATCGCGACCACCCACCCGAAGATCACATTCCTCGACCAGCTCCCGGCCGCGGCGTTGCCCGACGACTTCGTCGCCGATATCCGGCGGTGGAAGTCGCGCAGTGGAACCGTGAAGATCAATGTCGCGGTCGATCGGCTCCCGGAGTTCACCGCGCGGCCCGGCTTCGATCCCGAGATCCACGGTGGCACCATTGTGCTCGCGCCATCACTCGACCACGTCGAGAACGCGTTCCAAGACGCTGTGTCGGGGCGGGCCGCCGAAGCACCGTTCGCCGACATCTGCATTCCCTCGGTGTTCGACCCGACGTTGGCCCCCGAGGGCAAGCATGTGGTGTCGATGTTCACGCAGTGGGTCCCACACGCGTGGAGTCAGGAGCCGCACACCGCCGAGCTCGACGCGTATGCCGACCGGGTCATCGCCGCGTTCGACGCGGTGGCGCCGGGATTCACCGACTCGATCCTGCATCGTCAGGTGATCGGCCCGCACGCGATGGAGCACACCTACGGGCTCATCGGGGGCAACATCTTCCACGGTGAGCTGACGCCGTCGCAGCTGTTCCACCTCCGACCGGCACCCGGATACGCCGACTACCGCACCCCGATCCGCAACCTCTACCAGGCCGGCTCGGCGACCCACGGAGGCGGAGGGGTCACGGGAATCCCCGGTCTGAAGGTCGTCGACCAGATCACGAGTGATCGGAGGCGGAGCGATCGCAACCAGGGCCGGCTCACGCGCCTCAGGTCGCGATTCCGGGGATCCGTAGACTGAAGGCAACGTTCCGAGAGGAGAGTCCCATGGCCGAATCCCCCTACTGGCGAGGCATCAACCACCTCGCGCTCGTAACCGCCGACATGGACACCACCGTCCGCTTCTACCAAGGCGTGCTCGGCATGCGCCTCGTCGCCACGACCATGGCCGGGCCCATGCGCCACTACTTCTTCGAGATCGGCCCCGGGAACACGCTCGCGTTCTTCGAGTGGGCCGACGCCCCCCGCTTCGAGAAGCCCGCCGGGATCCCGGATCGGATCGGCGGCCAGTTCGATCACCTGTCTTTCAACGTAAGCGACGAGGAAGCCCTGCTCGAGCTGCGCAAGCGACTGCTCGAGGCCGACTGCGAGGTCACCGACGTCGTCGACCACGGCTTCATCCGCTCCGTGTACTTCTCCGACAACAACGGGATCGCGCTGGAGGCCAGCTTCTGGGTCACCGACGGAACCGGCCGGGCCGCTGCATACGGGGATCCCGCCCTGTTCGCAGACCCCGATCCGGTCTCGGCCGTGGCCGAGCTCCGATCCCACGGAGCGGTGCAATCCACACCTTCCACCCAACTCGCGGGAGAGTGGGTGGAGACGTACTGATCCCCCGGAGACGGCCTCGGCTTCTGCACAGGATCTCCACGTTCCGGGGGGGACTAGCCAACCGAAGTGTCCGTATCCTGACGGTGTGGTCGCGGTAGCCGAGATGAACACAACCCGGACGGTCCTCATCATCGAGGACGAAGCATCGATAGCGGAAGCCGTCGCGGCGCGCCTGCGCAGCGAGGGCTTCGCCGTGGAGATCGCCGGCGACGGGCCCGCGGGCGTAGAGGCGTGCCGCCGGATCCGACCCGATCTCGTCGTGCTCGACCTGATGCTTCCCGGCATCGACGGCCTCGAGGTCTGCGAGCAGATCCAAGCCGATCGTTCGGTCCCCGTCCTGATGCTCACCGCGCGTGACTCCGAAGCCGACCTGATCCTCGGGTTCACTGTGGGTGCCGACGACTACCTCACCAAGCCGTTCAGCTCCCGCGAGCTCGTGGCCCGGGTGCACGCGATCCTGCGGCGGGTCGATCGAGCCAGGGCCGATGTGGGGCTCGGTGTGCCGGCCGCAGGAGTCCACTCCGCGATCGGCCACCAACAGATCGGCGTCGTGACCATCGACGCCGCGCGACGGGTCGTCACCCGCAACGACGACATCGTCCACCTGACGCCGACCGAGTTCGATCTTCTGGTTTTTCTCGCCGTGCGACCTGGAACCGTACGCAGCCGCGAGGAGCTCCTCGCGGAGGTGTGGGGAGAGCCCATGGTGTCGAGCGGCCGCACAGTCGACTCCCACATCCGAGCGCTGCGCCGCAAACTCGGCTCCGACATAGTGCGCACCGTGCACGGCATCGGGTACGCGATCGCCGAAGATGATGCTGACTGCGGGGACGACTCGTGAGCCGCGCCGAACGGATGCGCAGCGTCAGCAGACACGAGCTGATCCGGCCGCTGAGTCGCTTCTCGTCGATCAAACTGCGGATCGGTGCTCTCGTTGTCGTCGCGATCGCGGTGACGGTCGTGGTGTTCTACGCCGGGATCCATTTCGGATTCTGGCCATCGATAAGCGGCGTGGTGGCCGGCCTCATCGCGCTGATGATGGTGCGCCTTCTCGCCCACGGGATCACAACCCCGCTCGCGGAGATGGCCGACGCCACCGAAGCCATGGCCAGGGGCGACTACACCCAGCGCGTCAATGTCACCTCGAAGGACGAAGTCGGCACACTCTCCCGGTCCTTCAATCAGATGGCCGCCGAGCTCGACGCCACCGACCGGATGCGGCGCGACCTCGTCGCGAACGTCAGCCACGAGCTGCGGACCCCCATCACCGCGCTCCAAGCCCGGCTGGAAAACCTCGTTGACGGCGTCGAGGCCCCCGATCCCGACACCCTCGACACCATGCTCACCCAGGTCGAGCGGCTCGGCCGGCTCGTCACCCAGCTCCTCGACCTCTCCCGGCTCGAGTCCGGCGCGGTTCCCCTCGACCGCCAGGAGTTCTCGATCGAGCCGGTCCTCGTCCACGCGGTGCGGGAGTCGAGGCTCCATTCCCCCGACGTCGAGATGACCGTGCAGGTCGAGCCCGCAAGCCTCGCAGCAGACGGTGACCCCGAGCGGGTGCACCAGGTCGTCGCCAATCTGCTCGAGAACGCGGTGCGACACTCCCCCGAGGGGGGTGCCGTCCGGGTCCGGGCCCGGCGCGCTGAGCTCGACGTTCGCATCGAAGTGCTCGACGACGGACCCGGCATCCCCGACGACGAAGCGGCCCGCGTGTTCGAACGGTTCTATCGTTCCGACTCGGCACGGGCGACGAAAGACGGAGGGGCCGGCCTCGGCCTCGCCATCGCCCAGTGGATCGTGGAGCTCCACGGAGGCGAGATTCATCCCGAGCGGCGCGAGCCTCACGGTTGTCGGATGGTGGTCACCATCCCGGCGGCGCGCCAATGACCAGAACACGTTTTCTTCAGGAGGAAGCAGCAGCATGAGCAATCTTGCCGAGATCGACGAAGCACTCCGCCGAATCCGACGGGGCGAGATGGTGCTCGTCGTCGACGACGAAGATCGCGAGAACGAGGGCGATCTCACCATGGCCGCGAGCTGGGTCACGGCCGAAGCGATCAACTTCATGCTGCGCTGGGCGCGGGGGCTCGTGTGCATGCCTTGCGACCAGGCTCGCCTCGATGAGCTCGAGATCCAGCCGATGGTCCCGCCCGGTGAGGCCGGATGCGACACCGCGTTCACCGTGTCCATCGACCACCTCAACAGCGGCAGCGGAATCGGCGCGGCCGACCGCGCCAACACGATCCGGTCGGTCCTCGAACCGGCGACCCGTCCGTCCGACCTCGTGCGCCCAGGCCATGTCTTCCCATTGCGCGCCCGTCCCGGCGGTGTCCTCGAGCGGCGGGGCCACACCGAAGCCGCCGTCGATCTCGCGCGGCTGGCGGGGCTTCCGCCGATCGCCGTCATCTGCGAGGTCCTGCACGACGACGGATCGCCCGCCCGGCTTCCCTTCCTCGAGCTGTTCGCCGAGGAGCACCGCATCGCGATGATCTCCGTCGAGCAGGTCGCGACCTATCGCCAGAGCATCTCCGACACTCCCACCGCGGCCCCCCTCTTGCTGTAACCCGCTCCCGCGTAGCGCCGGCCCGACCGGAGCTACACACCCCAGGATCGGCCGGGAATACCGGCCGGGAGAGTCAGGCGCCGGGGGGCTCCCCGATCTCCTTCAAGGCCGCCGCAACCGCGGCGCGGAGCCGCCTGGCCGTATCGGGCGCGAGGTGCGCGATCACGCCGAGACCCGGTCGACCGACCTCCTCGAGCGTCAGTACGACCCGCAGCTCTCCCTCACCGCACTCGTCGCACGCGTCCTCGAGCGCGACAGCCCACGACGCACCGGGTCGTTCCTCGTCGTCAGCCGGGTGATCGTCACGGGCATCATCGATCGAACGACGCATCAACGCGCTCCTCGCCTGGGAATTCGGCTACGCCACGATGTCACGACCAGACCAGGGAAAGAACCAGGCCGGCCTGGGCGAGGTGGTAGGTGACCATGATCGTGACGGGCGCCCAGCGGGCAGGCTGCACAAATCTCGTCTCACCGATCAAGGTGTCAGAAACCATGAACAAGACAGCGCCGACCGCGGCCCATCGGTTCCCGCCTGCGAGCGCACTCGTGCCCATCATCGCGATCACGACCACATAGAGCCCGACGGGAGCGATCAACTCGCGGTGCCCACTTGCGCGAATCCCACGCATAAGGCGGGCCGCCGACAATCCGACCACGACCACAACGGGAACCGCCCACCACCAGTTGTGCTCGGAATGAAGATTCAGACCCACGACGTACGCAATGTGCGCAAGCAGGAACGAGGCCAGGCCGGGAACGAACAAGTCGGCCGGATGCATCAGAAGCACGTCGCCCGCGAGCGAAAGCACGAGCGCGATCGTGAACCACATCCGCTCGTCGGCATGCGTGGGGTCGACCAGCAGCGCCACGCCGATGAGAGCGACAAGCGTGCCCGGCTTGCACACGTATTCAAGTCGCGACCCGGAACCAGGCAGCGGATGCACCCGCGAGATCCAGTCACCAATGGCGAACCCGGCCGCAACCACGAGAAGCACCCAGGCACCGGTAGTCACCGGCCCAGTTCTAGCCTGGGCCACCACCCGATGCGGGTTCCCGGCCTCGCCTCGATCAGGGTGCGAGTCGGTCGAGCGACCAAGAGCCGTCGGCGGCGCGGGTGTAGCGCAACCGATCGTGAAGCCGATCGGCCCGATTCACCCAAAACTCGAACAGCCCCGGCACAACTCGGTAGCCGCCCCAGAAAGGCGGGCGAGGAACCACGTCGCCCGCATCCGCGAACGACTCCTCCGCCGCGGCGAGACGGGACTCGAGATCGGCTCGGTTCTGGATCGGCCGACTCTGCGGTGATGCCCAAGCGCCGATCCGATGGCTGCGGGGCCGGCTCTCGAAGTACTCGTCGGACTCCGCTCCGGCGACGCGTTCGACCGATCCCTCGACCCGGACCTGCCGATCGAGCGCAGGCCAATAGAACAGCAAAGCGGCCCTGGCATTCTGCTCCAGGTCAGCGGCCTTTCGGGATTCGTAGTTCGTGTAGAAGACGAAGCCTCGCTCGTCGAAGCCCCGCAGCAGCACGACCCGGGCCGAGGGGCGACCGTCGGGTGTCGCCGTCGCAACCGTCATCGCCGCGGCCCGGTCGGCGGTCGCCTCGATCGCGTCGGCATACCAACTCGTGAACTGCGTGTACGGGTCAGGCGCGACGGTGCGCTCGTCGATCGCCGGTCCCTCAGGTGCTACGGCCACGGAGTGAGCGTACGCTGGACACCATGGCCTTCCACCATCTCGCCCTCGCCACCCGTGACCTCCCTGCGACCCACGCGTTCTACACCGACGTCATGGGTTTCGAGCTGGTCAAGGTCGAAGCAGCACCGACACCCGGAGGCGGGTGGGCCCGTCATGCCTTCTACGACACCGGCGACGGCATGATCGCGTTTTGGGACCTGCACGACGACGCGGAGATCCCGGCCGAGTTCGACACCGCGATCAGCACCGGACTCGGGCTTCCGGCGTGGGTGAACCATGTCGCCTTCGATGCCCCCGACATCGACCAGCTCGACGAACGGCGCCGGCGCTGGCTCGATGCCGGTCACGACGTGGTCGAGATCGACCACGGTTGGTGCACGTCGCTGTACACCCTCGACCCGAACCGCGTGCTCGTCGAATGGTGTATGACGACGCGCGCGTTCACCGCAGCCGATCGTGACGACGCGCTCCGCCTCATCCGCGCCGACCACCCCGAGCTCGACACGAGCGCGCCCGACGTGACGTTCCACCAAGCCACGGCGTCGACCTCCGCCTGACCGGCCACGTCACCTGGAGCGGGTCGACCAGTTCTGACCCCGAAGTAGGGTGCGAATGCCGAGGCCCGGCGTCGACGATTAGGGGGAACCATGGACTTCGCGATCAGCCCGCGAGCCGAGGAGCTGCGGAGCCAGCTGCAAGACTTCATCGACACATCTGTCGCGCCGGCGACGCCCGTCTACATCGAACAAGTTCGCGAATCAGGAGATCCACACTTCCACCCTCCGGTCATGGAGGAGCTGAAGGCGCAGGCCCGCACGCGAGGTCTGTGGAACCTCTTCATGCCCAACGACACCTTCGGCGCCGGGCTGTCCAACGTTGACTATGCCCCTCTGTGCGAGTTGATGGGGCGAAACCTCCTCACCGCCGAGGCGACGAACTGCGCGGCGCCCGACACCGGTAACATGGAGCTCCTCGCGGAGTTCGGCACCGCCGCTCAGCACGACGAATGGCTCGTGCCGCTGCTCGAGGGTGAGATCCGGTCGTGTTTCGCGATGACCGAACCGTGGGTGGCCAGCTCCGATGCCACCAACATCCAGTCGCGCATCGAGCGCGACGGCGATCACTACATCGTGAACGCGCACAAGTGGTGGACGAGTGGCGCGGCCTCGAGTCGCTGCAAGTTCGCGATCCTCATGGGGGTGTCGGATCCCGACGCCGATCCGTACCACCGGCATTCGATGATCATCGTGCCGTTCGACGCTCCGGGCGCCCAGGTGGTGCGGACGCTATCGGTCTTCGGTCATGACGCGGGCGGAGGTCACTGCGAGACGCTGTTCGAGGACGTGCGCGTTCCGGTCACGAACGTGGTCGGCGGGGAAGGCAACGGGTTCGCGATGGCCCAGGCCCGACTCGGCCCCGGTCGGATTCACCATTGCATGCGCGCGATCGGTCTGGCCGAGAAGGCGCTGGAGCTGATGGGAATGCGCGCGTGGACCCGCACACCGTTCGGCAAGCCGCTGGCCGAGCAGGGCGTGGTGCAGGACCAGATCGCGGAGAGTCGCATCGCGATCGAAACGACCCGGTTGCTGACGATGAAGGCCGCGTGGCTGATGGACACGGTCGGCAACAAAGGCGCACGCTTCGAGATCGCCGCGATCAAAGTGCTCGCGGCGCGGACCGCGACCGAGGTGATCGACCGGGCGATCCAGCTGTTCGGAGGCGCCGGGGTCTCGCAGGACTGGCCGCTCGCCGACATGTACACCCACGCCCGCACACTCCGCCTCGTCGACGGCCCCGACGAAGTGCACAAGCAGCAGATCGCCCGCCGCGAGCTCCGCAAGTACGAAGGTTTCCGCCTCCAGTGACCCTCGATCCCCATCGGATCCGCGTTGGTCGGCCCGCATGAAAGTGCGGATCGGCTATGGGCTGGGGGCGACGCAGGGCGTCGGTAACGCGGCGAGCTTCGCTGCGCTGGTCGACGGGCTCGAAGAAAACGGGTTCGACTCGCTCTGGTTGTCGGAGCGGGTGAGCGGCCCCGCACCCGACCCCATCATCGGTTTGGCAGTTGCGGCGGGGCGCACCGCCAAGCTCAAGCTCGGCACCAGCGTCCAGGTGCTCCCAGGTCGCAACCCCGTGTTGCTGGCCAAGGAGCTCGCCAGTCTCGATGTGCTCTCGGGTGGCCGGCTGCTTCCCGCGTTCGGACTTGGCGTGGCCAGCGGTCCCGAACAGCAGGCGTTCGGCGTGGAGCGCGGCGACCGTGCCCCTTGGTTCGACGAAGCACTGCAGCTGATTCGCCGCATCTGGAGCGAAGACGCGGTTGACCACGACGGAGCGCGCTTCCACTACGAAGCACTACGGGTGCTACCGAAGCCGACCCAGCAGCCACTCGCCGTCTGGCTAGGCGGCAAGGCACCAAGTGAGCTCAGGCGCGTCGGACGGCTCGGTGATGGATGGCTCGCGAGCTTCGCCACACCGACCAACTGCGAAACCAGTCGTCGGGCGATCGACGCGGCAGCCGAGGAGGCCGGTCGGTCCATCGATGCCGAGCACTTCGGCACGATGATCTTCTACGCGCGCGACGCGGCCCCCAAGGCGGTGCTCGAACTTCTGGCCCGTCGCAACCCCGATGTCGATCCCACCGAGCTTGTCGTAGAGGGGATCTCGAAGCTGGCAAGCCGCATCGAGGAGTACCTCGCGGTCGGCTTCTCGAAATTCGTGCTCGTGCCCTTCGGCGCGCCCGACGACTGGTCGGCTGAGCTCGCCGACACCGCCGCCGCAGTTCTTCCTCTCCAGAGCTAACCGATCGGTTCGAGCGTGAAGTGCTCGTGGAGGGTGCCGACACGCAGATCGCGCAGCGCCAGCGACTCGGCCAGGCGTGGGAGCGCACCGACAGCCGACATCCACGACCCCGGCGATGATGTGCAGTCGGAATCGTGCAGGAGCACGGTCCCACCGTCGAGATGACCCCGCAAGACATCTTCGGTGACCGACTCGGGCGTCGCCTCGGGCCGCCAGTCGCGTCCCCACGCGGTCCAGAGCACCACGTCGAGATCGCAGCAACGCGCGGCGCGCAGTGCTCCACCGGAAAGCATCCCGTAAGGCGGTCGGAAGAACTCCGAATCGACGCCCGTGGCGCCAGCCACGATGTCACGACCGCGCGCGACGTCATCGGCGACCGACCAGGGTGTGCGCCACAACATGCTGCGATGGGTCTCGCCGTGCACCGCGACTTCATGGCCTGCTGCCGCGACCTCCGCCGCGAGCCCGGGTGCCTTGCGCACCATGTCGCCGAGCATGAAGAACGTCGCGTGCCATCCGAGCCCGTCGAGCACGTCGAGGAACGCAGGCGTCGATTTCGGATCCGGCCCGTCGTCGAAGGTGAGCGCGACGTGGCCGGACGCGCCGATCCCCGCAAGCCGCGGGAACAGGTGACGCCGGAGGGGGGCAATCGCCGTGAGCGCGGGCGCCGCGTGCATCGCAGCCGCGCCCACCACGGCACCTCCGCCGGCCGCGGCCAACAGGGCGAGACTTGAATCAGCTCGTTTCGGTGCGAATCTCATATGAGAGGAACGCAACGAACCGGAGTGGGGTCGGAGCCGGGACTCACGTCAGTTCGGCGAGTGGAGCTGGACGGAGACCGGCCGCTTTCAGGCGCTGATCGAGCTGGTCGAGCGCGGCGACGAGCGCGGCTGGGTTGTGGCCGCGTCCTTCGAGGACGTATACCCGGCGACCTTTGAGCTCGACCGGTAGCGCGTCGGGAGCGAACACGGTGTTGGCCGCGATCAGGCGCTGGTGGCGACGGTGGGACCAGATCTGGTCGAACGCGTCGAAGCGTCGGCCGGGGACGAACTCGCGAGTTTGCACACCGATCTCCCGATGCAAGACCTCTGCCGACTGGGCAACGTCGGCCTGGGCCCTCCTCCACCTCAGCGTGGATCCGTGGCCACGGCCCCACCCACCGTTGCCGATGTCGACACCCGCGTTGGCCAGCTCACGCAGACCACCAGTTGCGGAGCGCGCGGTGTGCGCGTCGACGATCGCGGTCACGTCCATCGCCCGGATCTGATCGATCACCGCGGGATCGGAGAGATCGGCGGACGCGAGCCGCACGCCGACGTAGACCTGGTCGGGCGCACCCTTCGGAGCCCGGGCTACACCGACTCCGAACCCCGACACCGCCTGCGCGCCCAGCGTCAGGCCGCCGTAAGCCATGATCGCCGCCGCGGCGGCGCCCGCGACCCGCCGCCGTGCGTACGGGACCTTGAACGGCACCACCACGGGTACCTCGGCGCTACAGCGAGCCGCGACGTCGATGGTGCGAGCAGCGTCACCCGCGAACAACGCTCGAGCCCGAGCCACCTGGCGGTCTCGTGCCCCACCGGAGACGGTGAGCTCCTCGAGCGCCGCGTACAGCTCTTGATCGGTTTGCGCGTAGCGGTTCGAGCCGTAGTCGTTCATCCATTGCGCGTTCTCCCGGCCGTGACCGGCGATCGGCAGGAACGACACGACTGGGAGCCGGGCCGCGTAGGCCTCCATGCAGCTCAGACCTCCCGCGTTTTCGACGAGAGCGTCACATGCGGCCATCAGCGCCGGCATCTCGTCGGTCCAGCCTATGACGGTCCCCAGATCTCCGGCCTCGAGTCGCGCCCGCAGCTTCTCATCGCGCCCGCACACGGTGACTACGTGGAAACGGCCCGCGGCCGCGAGCACCTCGACCGTCTTGATCACATCGCCGACGCCCCACGATCCCGCGACCACGAGCACTGCACGCTCGTCGTCACGCAACCCGAGCTTGGCCCGCGCCACCGCGCGGTCGGGCAGGTCGGCGCAAAAGCGCGCCGATACGAGCGGTCCGGGTGCCTCGGCCGGGCGCCCCGTACGCGCCCGCGCGACGACCGCGGAAGGCGGGCTGACGGTGAGCGTGAGGTCTATCCCGGGGTGCGTCCAGAGCGGGTGGACCCCGAAGTCGGTGACATAGGTGATCGCAGGGACCCGCAACCAGTTCTTCTTGCGCAGGTTCCCGAGCACCAGGGAGGCGAGTGGGTAGGTCGATACCACGACGTCGGGATCCATGGCCTGGATCGCCTTGCGGAGCCGCCTCCGCGAGATGAACGTGTCGAACCACACCAGCGGGTACCACATGAACGGAGCGAGGTACCACATCCGGTACATGAGCTCATAGCTCCACGGGAGCAACCGAAGCTGCGCTTCGTAGCTCCACCGCATGAACGCGCCGAAACGGAGGTACGGCAGCTCCAGGAAATCGATGATGCGTACGTCATCGCCTAGGGCCTCGAGGCGACCCTTCAGCTCGCGCGCGGCACCGTCGTGTCCTGCACCCATCGAGGCCGACACGATGAGAACGTTCCGTCGACTTGGGGGCGCGGCCTCTGCCTCCCCCGCGGTCGGCTCCCGCTGGGCCGTATGCACAAGCCCGACTCTACTGGCACAAGGCTCCGATCGCGCCCATCACCGCCGGCGGTCAAGACCCCGGAGATCAGAACCCTTCCGGGCCAGAACCCCATTGGGCGGTCCGTGGCAGTACCGTGACCCGGGATGGCAGCCGCGATCCCCCTCGCCCTCGCCGCGGCGCTGCTCTACGCGATCGCCGCGGTGCTGCAGCAGAAGGCCGCCGCGGAGGCCCCCCAGCACACGGTGATGCGGCCGTCGCTCATCTTCCACCTGCTGCGCCAACCTCGTTGGCTTCTCGGCTACGCGGCCGACTGGGTCGCGTTCGGCTGTGAGGCCCTCGCCCTAGGCCTCGGCTCCCTCATAGTGGTGCAGCCGCTCCTTGCCTCCGGCCTGCTGTTCGCCCTCCTGATCGACGCCCGCTGGTTCCAACGACCCATGAGCCGCAACGACTGGATCGCAGCCGGGGCCCTCACCTTCGGGCTCGTGGCCTTCATCGCCGTCGGCGCACCCAAGGGCGGTGTCGACCACGGGTCCCTCTCAACCTGGCTCAGGTGGGGTTCACCTGCGGTGTTGATCGTCGTGGTCGGCATCGCCGCTGGCTTCCGGACCTCCGGCACCCGCCGCGCGGTCCTGTTCGGGATGGCGACCGGCGCGTCCTACGGGCTCACCGCGGCACTGACGAAGAGCACCATGAGCCTCATCGGCGGCGGCGGGGTCGGCGCCGCGGTCACGTCGTGGGAGCCGTACGCGCTCGTGGCCTTCGCCGGCGTCGGGATGCTGGCGAGCCAGAGCGCGTTCCAAGCAGGTTCGCTCACCGCGGCTCTGCCCGCCCAGACCTGCACCGCGCAGGTGATCGGCATCGCTCTCGGCGTCGTGGTCTTCCAGGAGCACCTCTCGACCAACACGGTCTTCGAATGGGCAGTCGTGGTGCTCGCCGTCGGCGCGATGGCAATCGGCGTCATCCAACTCGCCCGCTCGGCCGGAGCGGCCGAGGATGCCGGGCTCGAAGTTGCACCGCACGACGGCAGGCCGCTCGACGCCTGAGCTAGTCGACCCGAACCACGTCGATCTCGCCGGCTGCGTGCCGGGCCCGCAGAACCTTCTTGTCGAACTTGCCGACGCTCGTCTTCGGCACCTCTTCGATGAACGCCCAGTTCTCGGGGAGCTGCCACTTCGCGAGGTCACCGGCCAGGAACTCCTGAAGCTCCGCCGCGGTCACCGCCGCGTCGGGAACGAGCACCACGCACGCGAGCGGGCGTTCGCTCCACCGTTCATCGGGAATGCCCACAACGCTCGCCTCCACCACGTCGGGGTGACCGATCAAGAGGTTCTCGAGCTCGACCGAAGAGATCCACTCCCCGCCCGACTTGATCACGTCTTTGGCCCGGTCGGTGATCTGGATGAAACCGTTCGGCTCGACCGAGCCAACGTCGCCGGTGCGCAGCCAACCGTCGTGGAACTTCTCTGGTGCCGGGTCCCGGTAATACGAAGCCGTGATCCACAGCCCACGAACCTCTATCTCACCCACCGCCTCACCGTCCCACGGGAGCTCGTCGCCCACGTCGTCGACGATTCGAAGCTCCACGCCTCCGATCACCCGGCCGGTCTTCGCGCGCCAGTCGATGTCTTCGGCGCCGCCCAGCGGAATGCCACGCGGTGGGTGGGCGAGCGCGGCGAGCGGGCTGGTCTCGGTCATACCCCAGCCCTGCACGATCCGGACGTCCTCCTGTTGGAAGCCCTCGATGAGCGAACGCGGCACCGCGGCACCGCCGCACACCACCAGCCGGAACGACGAGAGATCGGTGCCGTTCTCGCGTGTGTAGCGCAGTAGATCGGCCCAGATCGTCGGAACGGCTTCCGCGATCGTCGGGCGCTCGGTCTCGATCAACCGGGCGAGCGTTCCGGCCTGAAGGAACCTCCCGGGCATGACCAGAGCCGCGCCACAGAACCACGCGGCGTACGGAGCGCCCCAGGCATTCGCGTGGAACATCGGCACGATCGGCAGGACACGGTCGGTCTCATTCAGAGCGAGCGCGTTACCCGCATTGCTCGAGATCGTGTGCAGCACAGTAGAGCGGTGCGAGTACACGACGCCCTTGGGATTGCCAGTGGTTCCGCTGGTGTAACACATCGCAGCCGCGGATCGTTCGTCGACCTCGGGCCAGTCGAAGCCGAGCGACTCGGCCGCGAGCAACACCTCGTACCGCACCACCTCGGCCCCGTTGCCGGCTTGCGCGGCGCCGGCTTCGAGCAGCGACGTGTCACCGCCGCCGACGACGAGGTACTTCTCGACCGTCTCGAGCTCGTGGGCCACATTCGCGAGCAGCGGGAGCGCGGAGTCGTCAACGATGATGACGCGGTCCTCGGCGTGGTTGACGACGTAGGCGAGCTGGTCGGGAAACAGTCTGATGTTCAGGGTGTGGAGCACCGCACCCATGGTGGGGATCGCAAAGTAAGCCTCGAGGTGCTCCTGGGTGTTCCAGGAAAAGGTGCCGACACGGTCGCCCGGCCCGATCCCGAGTCGGTAGAGCGCGGCCGCTAGAAGCTCGACCCGGTCGGCGACGTCTCCAAACCTCGCCCGGCGACTCGTCGCACCCTCAGACGTGATCACCTCGCTATCGGAGAAGACCTTCCGCCCATGGCGGAACAACATCCCTACGGTCAGCGGAAAGTCTTGCATCGTGCTCTCGACCATTGGTCCCCCTAGACGCGTGCCGGTTGCGCGCCAGCGTAGGCAACTACGGACCGCTCCAACAGTGCGAGGTTCTACAGACGACGGCGCACGCGAACCCGGCGCGCGGGCTCGCGATCGAGGCGGCGCAGAGGCGCGGACGTCTAGAAGCCCGCGATCGCGCCCGCGATCATGCCGATCAGCAGCAGGCCCCCGGCCCGACGAGTCAGAAGGAACGCCGCGGGTGCGAACCACAGCGGCCAGACCGGGTTGGGGACGGGCGAGGTATCGGGCTTGGGCTGTCCGAACACTCCCCAGACCCGGAGGAGCAGCGGCAACGAGATCAGGACCACCAGGGTGAACACCGACAAGATGTCGGCGATCACCAGCGCGGCGATGAGCACGAAGAACGTGACGAACATCCCCCGGGTGAGATTGCGCGCGACCCTCTCGCCGAGGATCACCGGCAGGGTGCGCGTTCCCGCGGGCCCGTCCCAAGCGGCCTTGTCGATGTGCTTGCCCATCAGCACGGTCGTGCAGAGCACCGCGTAAGGCAACGATGCGAGGATCACCGCGCCCGGGATCGTCCCCGTGGCGGCGTAGTAGGTACCCCCGACCATCAGCGGCCCCCACACTACGAGCACCGTCGGTTCACCGAGGCCGCGCTTCTTCAAACGCAGAGGCGGCGCGGTGTAGGCGGCCGAGAGGAGGAAACCACCCAACGCGAACGCGAGTATCGGCCAGCCGCGCGCGGCGGTGAGCGTGATCATCACCGCCAAGCACAGCGCGTTCACAGCCAACGCGTACGTCGCGAGCCGCTTCTTTGTGAGCGCGCCGGAGATGACCGGATGCGGCGAGTAAAGGTTGCGCGGGTAGTCCTCGGTATCGGTACCGACCTCGAGATCGAAGAGATCGTTCATGAGATTGTTCGCCATGTGCGCGAGCACGAGACCAACGGCTGAGAGAGCGAACCACCACCAGTTCACCGAGGCACCTCGATACACCGCGAGCAGTCCGGCGAGGCCGGCCGCGACGAGCGTCATCGGCAGCACACCGGCCCGGGTGATCCACAACCACTTCGACACCGGGTCGAGACGCCCTTTCGGGGGGTTCGTCGTGGTCAGAACCCAGAGCCACTTCTTCACGAGGGGTTGCTCGCGAACCGTGTCACCCTGTCCGGTCGGTACGACGACGTCAGCCATGCCGGGGATCGTACGGCGAGCGGGCGGGCCGAGCGAGCGTCTCGAAACCGGTCTCAGCCGTGCTTGGCGCCCGGCGTGAACTCCACCGGGAGATGCTTGATGCCGCCGATGAAGTTCGACCGCAACCGTTGCGGCTCGCCGGCCTGGCGGATGTCGGGCATCCGCTCGAGGACCTCACCGAACAGGTGGCGAATCTCGGAGCGGGCCAGGTTGGCCCCCAGGCAGAAGTGCGGGCCGCGACCGCCGAAGGCGATGTGCTCGTTGGGGGTCCGGTCGACGCGGAACTCCATCGGAGACTCGAAGTGCTTCTCGTCGCGGTTCGCGCTCACATACCAGAGCACGACCTTGTCGCCTTCGCTGATCGCGGTGTCGCCGAGCTTCGTGTCACGGGTGGCGGTGCGCCGGAAATGGAGCACCGGTGTGCCGACGCGCAACATCTCTTCTACGCCGGGCGTCAACAGCTCGCGCTGGTGGAGAAGCTTGCGATGCTCGTCGGGGTTCTCGAACAGGTTGTGCATGCCGTGGGCGATCAGGTTGCGAGTCGTCTCGTTCCCGGCGACCGCGAGCAGCATGAAGAATGTGTTGAGCTCGAGGTCGTCGAGCTTGTCACCGTCGACTTCGGCGTTGATGAGCGCGGTCAAGATGTCATCGCGGGGGTTCTTGCGTCGGTCGTCGCACAGGCTCTGGCAGTAGGTGAAGAGCTCGATCTGCGCGTTGCCCGCGTCGTCGGGCGTGACGGCGTACTCCGGGTCTTCGCTGCCGATCATGCGGTTCGACCAATCGAACACGAGATGGCGGTCCTCCTGGGGAACGCCCATCATCTCCGCGATCACCTGGAGCGGCAGCTCGGCTGCGAGGTCGACAACGAAGTCGGCCGAACCACGCTCGATGATGTCATCGACGATGCGGTGGGTACTGCGCTGGATGAACTCGTCGAGGTCGCGGATGTGCTTCGGCGTGAATGCGCGGCTCACGAGCAGCCGGTACCGGGTGTGCCTGGGCGGATCCATCGTGAGCATGAGGAGCCCGAGCTGCGCGAGCATCTCCTCGTCGGGATCCATCATGAAGACCCCGCCCTTCTGGCTCGAGAAGACCTCGGCGTCGCGGTTCGCGGTCACGACCTCGTCGTAGGTCGTGACCGACCAGTACGGGTGCTCGGTCGCGTGCTCGGTCCAGTGCACCGGATCGTTGGCCCGCCAATGGGCAAAGGTCTCGTGCGGGATCCCGGCCACGAAGGTGTCGGGGTCGTTGAGATCCGCCAGTTCGGCAGTTCCGGGCGGCATCGTCGTTGCCATACCGTGTGCTCCTCCGGACGGGGATCCAGCTGTTGAGAATGCATTATAGAATGAGTTCTCACACCGCCGCACGCCGCCCCCACACCAAGAAATGCAGCGTGGGGCTGGCCACCGTGGTCGCGAATACACCGGGATGCATCGGATGGGCAGATGACGACGGGACAGGGATGATGAACCGTGCGCTCGTCGTCCGCCGAACCCTCTCCGACGAGCAGGTCGAACGCCGGGCCCTGGTGGTCGCCGCGGCAATGGAGCTCGCCGAGACCGGCGGCTACGACGCCGTCGTCATGAAGACCGTCGCCGAGCACTCGGGTGTGGCTCTCGCCACCCTCTACCGGTGGTTCGCCTCGAAAGACCACCTCCTCACCGAGGTCCTCCTCAGCTGGGGAGGCGCTCTGTCGGAGTCGCTGGGCTCGGATCCGCCCACCGAGCCCGACCCGATAGCCCGGGTCGCCGAGGCGCTCCGAAAGGTGATGACAACCGCGGCTTCGCGACCGAAGCTCGCTGAGGCCATCGTCACGGCAGTGCTGGCGGTGGAGCCTGCGGTGCTCGACGCGCAGGCCGACTTCCACGAGATGGTCGTCGCGTGGATAGACATCGCGCTCGGCGATGACGAGATCCCCGACCGCGACGAAGTGGTCAGGGTGCTCGAGCTCGTGTGCTTCGCCTCGATCATCCGGCTCGTATCCGGCGCCGAGACCGCCGAGTCGGCCGGCAACCAGCTCGAGGCCGCGGCGCGCCTGCTGATCCATCCGCGAGTGAACCCCACCGATTCCGGGAGCCCCTGATGCGAGACCAAGCTGCGCGCACGCTGGGTAGCCGAACCGAACCGACGATCGTGGTTTCTAGCCGCCGTAGCTCATGCGCGTGTCTTCCATCCTCAAGACGGGGGTGTCCTCTGGCTTGAAGAAGCCGACATCGACCACTTCGCCGACGAAGAAGCTGTGCTCGCCCGCGGTGACGGTGTCGTGCAGCTCGCAGTCGAGGAACGCGAGCGACTGGGCCAAGATCGGCGCGCCGGTGACCCGCTCGACATAGGCGAACCCGTTCAGCGTCTTCTCCGCCAGGTCGACGTCTACCGGCTTCGTGAACTTCCGCACGATCGCCCTGTCCTCACGGTCGATCATGCAGAGGCTGAAGCACCGGCCGGCCTCGATCAGCTCGTGGGTGAACGCGGCCTTCTCGACGCCGACGCCTATCCACTTCGGGTCGGAGCTCAACTGGGTCACGAAGTTGATCGTCATCCCGTTGCGCCGGTCTCGCCTGTCGGTGCTGCCGAGCACGTAGAGGCCGTAGGGCATCGTCCACAACACGCGGCGACGAAGCTTGTCGTACTGCTCAGGATCCTGACCCGGGGGGATCGGTCCGACTATCTCGCCTGGCCCAGCCACGGCTCGACCCTACCGCCCGTTCTGCCGATTCTGCCTACCCGTCGCGGTCGAGGAGCAGAAACGGGGGAACCTCGCCGCCACCATGTACGAAGAGGTTCGAGCCCGAGATGTAGGACGCAAGCGGGGACGCCAGGAACAGGCAGGCGTTCGCGATGTCGGCTACGTCGGCGAGACGACCCATCGGAACGGTCGCCTCGATCGACTCGATATAGGGATCGCCGCCGTGGCCGCGATGGAGGTTCTCGGTCGCGACCGCGCCTCCACATACTGCGTTGACGCGAACCTTCGGCGCCCATTCGGCGGCGAGGCTCTCGGTGAGGTTGATCAGTCCGGCCTTCGCCGCGCCGTACGCGGCGGTTCCGGGCGACGGCCGCGTCCCCGATACCGATGTGATGTTGATGATCGAACCACCGTCGGGTTGCGCCTGCATCACCGCATTGGCCGCCTGTGCGACCTGCAACGGAGCGAGGAGGTTGAGTCCCACGATCGCCGCGGAGAACCGCGGGGATGCCGTCGCCGCGTCGGCGACCGGGCTCCCTCCGGCGTTGTTCACGGCGACGTCGAGGCGACCGAATCGTGAAAAGAGCTCGGCGAACAAAGACGCGACCTGGTCGGCGTCGCGCACGTCGGCTGGGAGGAACAGCGCCTCACGACCGGCGGCGGCGATCTGCTCCCCTGGGGCGGTCCTGCCGCAGATCACCACCTCCGCTCCGGCGGCCAGCATTCCTGTCGCGATGCCCAACCCGACCCCACGGGTGCCGCCGGTGACGAGCGCCACGCGCCCCGACAGGTCGAACGGGTCGGTTGACCCGGTGGGATTCTCTGCCGCTGGGTCAGTCACATCCTTGAACCTATCCGTCCAAGCTCAAGCACGTCCCTGGTCGCGACGATACGGCGAGGAATGCGCTCCCGGTGCAGGCTCGCGGCCGCCTTCCTCACCCTCGCGACCGCTCTCGGCGCCGCTGGGCTCCTGACCTCGCCGACATCCCCTCGCGCAGCCTCGCGAACAGTTGCGATCAAGGCGCCCCCGGCCACCTCGGCGAAGCCACGCAACTTCTGGATCGCCACGTTCGCTCAGCGCCCCGACCTACGAGCCGCGGTGCACGAGCCGGACTGGAACCGGCGTGGTCAGTTGGCGCTCACTGCTCTGCGGCGCGCCTATCGGACGGCCACGGCACGACCCGCGGTCCTACGCGTCCTGGCGCGTCGCGGGATCACGGCAACTCCGCTGTGGATATCGAACGCAGTGCTCTTCCACGCACCCAAGCACATCGCAGACCGGATCGCCCTGATCGACGGCGTGACCGAGGTGGTCGGGGGCCGGGAGCTGGATCTCGGTGCCGAGGTAAACGCCGTGCCGTCGCATCCGCAGGCCGCGCCGGCAGCGGTTCCGACGAATCTCGTCGAGGTAGGAGTTCCGCAGGCCCGGGCAGCCGGCGTCACCGGTCGGGGCGCCGTCATTGGCATAGTCGATACGGGAGTCGATGCGCGGCACCCCGATCTCGCCTACAACTTCCGCAGCCGGGGCGGATGGTTCGACCCCACTGGCCGATGCCCCAACGCGCCGTGCGACGACGATGGACACGGTACGGCCGTGGCCGGCCTCGCCGTCGGCAAGACCACTGGCGTCGCGCCCGGCGCGCAATGGATCGCGGCGCGGGGCTGCACGGCCGAGCAGTGCACGCTCGAGCTCGTGCTCCAGTCGCTCCAGTTCATGCTCGCTCCCGACGCGGGTCGGGGCATCGATCCTGGGCTTCGGCCCGACTTCATCAACAACTCGTGGTCGATCAAGGAGCCGAGCACATCACTGGGTCGGGCCATGACCGCCCTGCACGCGGCCGGGATCCTCGACGTGTTCGCGGCTGGAAACAGCGGCCCCGCGTGCCGCAGCGTGGGTTTCCCTGCATCCCAGCCAGAGGTCGTCGCGGTGGGCGCAACCGACGGCACCGGCCAGATCGCGCGCTTCTCGGGCCGCGGACCGGGTCCGCTCGGCCCCGAGCCCAGCCTTGTCGCACCGGGCCTCGACGTGCTTACCACTGCGGTAGGCGGCGGTTACACCCGGGTGTCGGGAACCTCGATGGCGGCACCGGAGGTGACCGGAACCTACGCGCTCGTCCTCGAGACAGCGCCACAAGAACGCGGCAGCGGCGCCCTGTACTCGACCGTGGTGGCCAGCGCGGGGCGCCGGCCGGCAGACACGTGCCTGACCACGGGCGTACCGAACTCCGACTACGGCTTTGGGACGCTCAATGCCGGCGCTGCAGTCGCCGCCGCCCGGGACCTCATTGGCCGCGCCGCGACCAAGCCCTAACCGCGAACTCCTCGACGCCCTGGCCACGAACTCCTCGACGCGACGACCCCGTTCAGAGCGGGGTGCGGCGGGTGCCGGTCGTCTGGCGGATCACTTCGGCCGACTGATCGGCCGTTCGATCCGGTGTCGGCATCGTCGTTCGTTCGGCGATCGTCGGCTCAGTGCTCGGGAACCGGAAAGAAGGAGAGCCTGGGACCGGGTGCTCCGACCGCATCCCGATCGGCAACGTAGGCGCAAGCATGCCGACGATCAGCGCACCGCCAGCGAGCGCGACACCGACGCCGAGTGCCACCCACAGCTCGGACCTGAGCGAATCGAGCAGCGTATCGACGATCGCGCGGGCGGCGGCCGATGAAATACCGGCGTCCAGCCCGTCGAGGAGACGGGCGCGGCCCACGAGCAGCGCGACAAATGTAAGAGTCGATGCGGTCACGATCCCGGCGCCGATCCACACCGCCGCGCGTCGACGCCGCGACGCGATCGCCACTGCGGCGGCGAAGAGCGCTATGCAGAGAAGCGGAACCGCCCACCATTCATCGTCGAGCGCGCGCACGAATGGTTGGGCCGACGAGAGCTCGCTCGACCTGAAGAGCATGATGTCGTCGTTCGTCGTGATCGGAGGGACGAGCGCGGCGATGGGACCGGGCAGCTGGCCGACCACCGCGTCGACGACAGGATCAAGGTTCACCACGACACGACCGCGGCGCGTCGCCACGCCCAAAGTTGGTTCTCCCTTCACGATCCTGCGCGCGTTAAGTTGCGCGGCGCGAACCGAGGTCTCCCAGAGTTTCTGGAAGCGCGCTGAAGCGACGACCGCAGCCGTCGTTCTACGAACTGCGACCTTGGAGCCGAGATCGAGCTGGCGGATGAGCGCGGTGCTGATCTTGTCGGAGACCTCACGCTGCACGGCCGGATCGTGAGCAAGGTGCCCGACGGTGCCGACGAAAGCGTTGGTGTCAAACACCTGCCCCCGAATCCAGGCGGTCGCGAGCCCGACCGGTAGAAGCAGTGACGCCACGACGATCAGCGCGGCGGCGCTCGCGCCCCGGGTCCGAACGAAACGCGGTGCGGGCAGAGTCGTCGGCGGTGCCGACACAGCTCCAGATCCGGTCATGGCCCAGAGCATCGGCATGGATCGCCATCTGCTGAAACCAGGCCCGCGAACCCGGCCGGCGAACCCGGCCGGGACGCGAAAGCGGGTGTTGCTATCGATCGTGGACAGCTAGGCCCCGGTGGAATCCTCCGGCGCGGGCTTGAGGGCCTCGACCTCGATCTCGATCTTGGCCGACCTGCCGACGAGCACGCCGCCCGTCTCCAGTGCCTGGTTCCAGGTGAGGCCCCACTCCTCGCGGTCGACCTCGGTCTCGGCGGAGAAGACCGCCTTGTCGTTGCCCCACGGGTCACGGGCAGTGCCGTGGTACCTGAGATCGAGTGTGACCGCCTTCGAGACGCCCTTGATCGTCAGATCACCGTCGACGGCATAATGGTTGCCGCCCTCGTCGCGGACGGCAGTCGAGCGGAATGACATCGTCGGGTAGGCCTCGGCGTCGAAGAAATCAGGGGACGTGAGGTGCCCGTCACGCTGGGCATCCCGGGTCGCGATGCTCGCCACCTTGATCTCCACCTCGACCGATGAGGTCTCGGGGGAGTCGCCGATCTCAATCGTGCCGCTGAAATCGTTGAATCCGCCGCGGACCTTCGCCATCATCAGGTGACGCACGACGAACTCGACCGAAGAGTGGGCCGTGTCGAACACCCAAGTTCCGGTTTGGGGCTTGTGCTCTGTCATCTCAATCGTGGACATCCGCGAAACCTCCAGTTCTCTGTATGTTCATTATCTGTTGATACAGCCATTGTGCATCGCATTAGCTGTCTTGTCAAGTTTCTGGTGGGTATGCTGATCGGCATGGCGGTTGCGCACACCACAGGACAGGGTTCCGGGCTGGACCGGGGCGATCCCCGTATCAGCACCTTCGGGCTGCTCCACGAGGCGCATCGGAGGCTCGAACGGGCCTTCGACCGCTCTCTCTTGACCCAGACGACGATGGGCAGCTCCTTCTTCGAGGTTCTCCTCCGGATCGGCCGCTCCCCCGGGTTCCGGCTCACCATGTCGGACCTCGCCTGCCAGCTCGGGGTCACCAGCGGCGGCGCGACCCGTCTCATCGATCGCGTAGTCGACGCCGGGCTCGTCGAGCGCAGGTCATGTCCGTCTGACCGCCGGGTGCAGTGGGTCGCGCTCACCCCGATGGGGGAACAGAAGCTCGACGAGGGATTGATGATCCATCTCGACGACCTGCAGCGAGAGCTCATTGACCGCCTCGACCCCGATGAGCTCGCGGTGCTCGAGCGCGCGCTCGACAAGCTGCGCGCGCCTGACGTGATCTGCTAGTCGATATTGGGCCTCCCGGCCGCCCTACGCCGGTACATTGCTCGAGGGCGAGCAGCTCCCTGTGCAGCGCGGCCGGCGATGCACCCACCGGGGCTTGTACCCATGGCCCTCAACACGCATGACAGTGCATGAGATGGTCGTGAGCGACGCCAAGCTCCTACGATCACCAAATGCCGCCTTCCCGAGTTCCGGCGGCACCTCGGCTCGGGTTCATCGGCGGTCACGCCATGATGCGAGCGGCGGCGGGCCCGTCGGCGAAGCGGGCCGACCACGCGGGGGTCACGCTGCTGGAGACGGATGCCGCCATCTGGCTCGAACGTCACGGGCTCGACACCTTCACGCCCGCCCATCGACTCGACCACGTCGCCAACCTCGATGCCCTCGCCGCCGCCGGCTGCGACCGCGTCATCGCGCTCTCGTCGGTCGGGAGCCTCCGCTCCGACTGGCCCGTTGGAACAGTGATGTCACCCGACGACTTCTTCGCTCCGGGCACCCACCCGTCCCGGTTCAACGACGCTCGCGGCCATTCGGTCCCCGGTTTCGATCTCGGATGGCGCGCCGAGGTGATCAGCGCCTGGTCGAACGCCCCATCGACTCGGTTGATTGACGGTGGTGTGTACGCGCAGACCTCGGGCCCGCGTTTGGAGACTCCGGCCGAAGTCCGCGCCCTCGCCCGTGATGCTGACGTCGTCGGGATGACCGTCGCGTCGGAGTGCATAATCGCGGCCGAGACCGGCCTCGCGTACGCCGCCGTCTGCGTGGTCGACAACCTCGCCAACGGCCTCGAAGCGACCCCGCTCACGATGGACGAGTATGCCGCCGGAGCGGCGGTCAACCGGGATCGCCTGATCGCCGACATCGAAACCGTCATCGTGGCCCTGGCCAGGTCATCTCGATGAGCCTGCTCGTACGCAACGCGCGGCTCGGCGGCACAACGGTGTCGCTGCGGGTCGACCGCGGCGTGATCGTGGAGTTGGGCACCGAGACGACGGGGCCTCCCACCGAGGTGGTTCTAGAGGGGCGGGGGCTAGCGCTCACGCCCGGTTTCGTGAACGGTCACACCCACGCTGCGATGTCGCTATTCCGCGGCTACGGCGACGACCTTGCGCTCATGGACTGGCTCCGCAACCGCATCTGGCCTGCTGAAGCGAAGCTCACCGCCGACGACGTCTACTGGGGAACTCGCCTCGCCGCGTTGGAGATGATCCGGTCAGGGACCATCTGCTTCTGGGACATGTACTGGTTCCAGTTCGATATCGCCCGGGCCGTCGTAGACGCGGGCTTGCGCGCCGTCGTCAGCGTGCCGCTGATCGAATCACCCGGCGCACCGGAGTGGAACCGGATCGACGCGGTACCCGAAGCCCTGGGCCGGCTCGGTGAGTTCGGCCCGCGGGTCACGCCGTCGCTCGCGGCCCACGCGATCTACAGCGTGAGCACCGACTCGCTCCGCCGGCTAGCGGCGTTGAGCGCCGAGCACGACGTACCGTTGCAGATTCATCTCTCCGAGACACGCGGTGAGGTAGAGAACTGTCTCGCGGCGCACGGCGTGCGCCCCACCACCTACCTCGACGGCCTCGGCGTACTCAGCGAGCGCACGGTGCTCGCGCACGGCGTGTGGCTCGACAACGCCGAGCTCGCGTTGATCGCTGAACGAGGAGCGACGATCGTCACGAACCCGGCGTCGAACATGAAGCTCGCGACGGGTCGGGCATTCCCGTATCCGGCGGCGCGCTCGGCGGGGGTGCCGATCGGGATAGGCACCGACGGCGCGGCGTCGAACAACTCGCTCGATCTGCTGCAAGACGTGAAGCTGCTGTCACTGCTGCAGAAGCACACCACCGCCGATCCCGCGGTGCTGCCGGCTGCCGATGCGTGGGCGATCATCACCGGACAGCTCGCCCCCCGTCTCGGCGCCCAGCCGCTCGCTGTCGGCAGCCCCGCCGACTTCCTGCTCGTCGATCTCGGCGGCGCCGAGTCGGTTCCGTCGGGCGAGGTCGCCGGGCTCGTGTACTCGGCGACGGGCTCGGCCGTCGACACCGTCGTCGTCGACGGCGTCGTGCTCATGGAGCACCGTCGGGTTCCGGGCGAGGAAGAGGTCCTCGCGAACGCGACGCGATGCGCAACGCGGCTACGGACCGTCCTCGCGTAACGTGGCGGCCATGACGCCGGCTTCATCGACCCCAGGTGCCTCACCCCTCTCGATAGACCAGATCAAGCTCGGCGAGCTCGACGTATGGGCCCGACCCGACCTCGAGCGCGAGGCCGTCTTCAAGCTGCTGCGCGACGAAGCACCGATCTCGTTCCACGAAGAGCCGGTGATCGAGGGATTCGGCCAGGGTCCCGGCTTCTGGGCGCTCACCCGTTTCGACGACGTGATCTACGCCAGCCGCCACGCCGAGCTGTTCTGCTCGTCGCGTGGGGGCTCCAACATCGGCGACATCCCCGGCGAGATGGGTGAGTTCCTCGGCAGCATCATCAACATGGACGATCCCCGCCACGCCCGGCTCCGACGGATCGTGAGCAGCGGCTTCACCCCCAAGGAGCTCAACCAGCTCCTCGAGTCGGTGCGAACCGCGGCACGGGAAGTGGTCGACAACGTTGCCGCCAAGGGCGAATGCGACTTCGTCAGCGAGATCGCCGCCGAGCTTCCGCTCCGGATCATCTGCGACATGGCCGGCGTGCCCCAGTCGTTGCGCCACACGGTCCTCGAGCAGACGAACATCATTCTCGGCTTGGGCGACCCCGAGTACGTCAACTCGTTCGAAGACCTCCTCGGCGCGTTCATGACGCTCCACCAGATGGCATCCGAGCTCGGCCAGCAGCGCCTCGACGAACCGCGGAACGACATCACCAGCACGCTCATGCACGCGGAGGTCGACGGTGAGCGACTCAACCTCACCGAGTTCGCGTCGTTCTTCATCCTGCTCGTCGTGGCCGGCAACGAGACGACCCGCACCGCGATCAGCCACGGAATGTTCGAGCTCACCCGCAACCCCGACCAGTTGGCCCTGTGGATCGCCGACTTCGACGCGCACGCGCAGAACGCGGTCGAGGAGATCGTCCGTTACGCGACACCGGTGATCCACTTCCGGCGCACGGCGACCCAAGACACCGAGATATCCGGGCATCCGATCAAAGAGGGCGAGAAGGTGGTGCTCTGGTTCAACTCCGCGAACCGTGACGAGCGCGCCTTTGCCGACCCGTTCAACTTCGACATCACCCGATTTCCGAATGCCCACGCGGGCTACGGAGGCGGCGGACCTCACTTCTGTCTGGGCGCGAACCTCGCCCGGCGGGAGATCTCGGTGATGTTCGAGGAGCTGTTCCGGCGGTTACCCGACATCAAGATCACCGGCGAGCCCGCGATGCTCCAATCGAGCTTCATCCACGGCATCAAGCGCATGCCGTGCACGTTCACCCCCGCGGCTTAGGAGCCGCGCGCGCAGCTCAATTCAAGCCGAGCCGCTCCGGCACCTTCTTGAGCTCAAATGCCAGGATGATCTGCAGGAGCCCGGCCACGATCGCGTAGACCCCGATCAGCAACAAGATCACGTGAGCGGTGACATGGGGCCAAACGAGCGCCGCGACTCCGACGATCAGCTCGGCGATACCCATCGCGAGGACCCATCCCCAACCGGGACCCGCCAGGATGATCGATCCGATGATTCGGGTGATGCCGCCGACAACGATCGTGACGCCCCACACGATCGCGATCACAAGGAACGTGACGCCGGGCCAAGCCGCGACCACGACACCACCGATCATCAGCACGATCCCGAGGACGATCCCGACAGCCTTCGAACCACCGTTGCGGCCCGCGGTGATCAGCCCGACGATCCCGTCGAGGAACAAGAACGCGCCGACGATGATCGCGATCGCGGTCGCTCCGGCCGCGATGTTGAAGAGCATGACAACCCCGAAACCGGCGAAGGCGACACCGACCCCCAGCACGATCCACCAGATGCTCGACACCTCGCGCACAACCGCGCGCACTTGCGCATCCGTCAACACATCGCTGGGAGATTCTCCGTCACTCCTCGGTTCCATCCCCAAAGGGTGACCGAGCGAACCACCTGAGTCAACGACCCACACCCGAGACCCTCGCGAGCTCCGCTCTGGGCACTAGTCTCGGCACCTATGACGCGGGTGGTGGGTGTTCACGGCGCGTTTCAGGAGCTGTGGGGACCGAACGAGGTCGCGGCCCGATGGCTCCCTGCGATCCGCGACGGACTCTGGCATGCGGGCATCGAGCTCGACGCCGACGACTTCGCGGTGGCGTTCTACGGAGACCTCTTCCGTCACGATCCCGAGGCGGAACCGACCGACGCCGAGTTCGCCACCTTGGCCCGCGACTCCGGGCTGGCCGACATCGCGGGTCAGGTGCACGGTGTGGGCGGACTCGAAGCGATCTCGAAGGCGATCGGCGCGGAGATGCTGAATCGCCTTCTCGACCAGGCCGGCCGCTACATCGCCGATCCCGGCACCCGAGCCATGGTGCGATCTCGTGTCGAGCGCACGGTGACGCCCGACACGCGCGTGATAGTGGCGCACTCGCTCGGCAGCATCGTCGCGTACGAGACCCTGTGTGCACACCCAGAATGGTCTGTCACCGATCTCATCACCATCGGGTCACCACTCGGAGCCGATCGCGTCGTGTTCCAACATCTCGATCCCACTCCGCTCGACGGCCTGGGCGCGTGGCCCGGCCCGGTGATCGCGTGGACGAACGTCGCTGCGATCGGCGACGTAGCCTGCTCGACGCCCAAGCTCGCAGAGCGCTTCGGACCCCGGGTGAGCGACTTCGCGGTCGACAACGGCCACCGCGCCCACGATCCCGAGCCCTACTTGAATGCGGCCGCAACCGGGCACGCCGTCGCCGCAGGTCTCGCTCGCTAGGCTCGCCCTGTGGAACGAACAGTGGTGCCGCGCGGGTCGAACATCCCAGCCGAACCGTTGTCGGGGCGATCTGAGCGTGGTCGGAACGTTCGATCCATGAAGAAGACGATCGAACCGTGAAGAAGACGCGCGCCGATGGGACGCTCGTCCGCGACGTCGCCGCATACCGCCGGATCATGCCGTACATGATGCGGACCCGGAACGAGTCGACCATCTACTGGGAGCAGACGCTCGACCTTTCGAAAACCGATCGGTTCGTGCGCGGTTTCAACGAGCTTCACCCGGATAGCCAAATCACGCCGTTCCACGTCTTGCTCTGGTCGGCGGTCAAGGGTTTCGAGAAGTACCCGAAGCTCAACCGGTTCGTCGCCGGTGGCGGCCTGTACCAGCGCGACGGAATCTGGCTCTCCTACTCCGCGAAGCGCAAGCTCGCCGAAGGCTCGCCGATCGTTCTCGTGAAGCGCCGCTTCGAACCGTCGGAGACCTTCGAGGAGACGATCGTCGCGATGCAGGCTCAACTGCATGGAGAGCGCTTCGGTGGCCCGAGCGGAGTCGACAAGGAGCTAGGCCTCGTGTTGAAGCTGCCCGGCCCACTGAAGCGGCTCGGGTTCCGCCTCGTGCACGGGATCGACGCGCTCGGTCTGCTGCCAAAGTTCTTCATCGAGGGCGACCCGATGTACGCGAGCGCATTTTTCGCCAACCTCGGCAGCATCGGTCTCGACCCCGTGTACCACCACCTCTACGAGTACGGCACCATCGGCATCTTCTGCGTATACGGCCGGCCGCGCGTCGATCCCGCCGACCCGGCCCGCAAGCGCCGGAGCGTGACACTCAAGTGGACGTTCGATGAGCGAGTCGAAGACGGGTTGTACGCCGGGTACGCGATCAAACGGTTCGCGCAGATGCTCGAGGATCCGGCTCTTGCGGGACTCTCGCTGAGCACGTGATGGAGCGGTGCAGGTGAGTCGGTGAGCACGCTGGTCGGCCCGGAGCTCGCCGCCGCGTTCGGGCGCGACGGTTTCGTGGTCGTGCCCGACCTGCTGACCGAAGATGAGCTCGCGCGGTTCGGGCCCGCCGTCGACGCCGCCGTTGCCGACCGCCAACGCCACGACCACCGTTCGCTCTCCCAGAAGAGCCGCTACGAGCAGTCGTTCCAACAATGCATGAACCTGTGGGAGGACCACCCCGGCGTCCTTCCCCTCACGTTCCATTCCCGCATCAGCCAGGCGGCGGCCGAGCTGCTCGGCGTCGGTGCGGTGCGGCTCTGGCACGACCAGGCGTTGTACAAGGAAGCCGGCGGTCGGGAGACCGACCCCCACCAGGACCATCCGTACTGGCCAATCGCCGAACCTGACCAACTCACGGCGTGGATCCCTTTCGACGGCTCCACCCGCGACGCGGGCGCGATGGCCTACCTGCCCGGGAGCCACCGCGTAGGCCTCGACCGGTTCGTCGACATCTTCGGTGCCTTCGACAGCGAGCCAGAAGACATCCTCTCCCACCCCGACGTCGCGTCCATCGCTCCGGTGCTCGTCGAGGTGCCCCGCGGCTCGGTCGCGTTCCATCACGGTCTCACCGTCCATCTAGCGCGGCCGAATACCTCGGATCGCGTCCGGCGGGTGCACACGGCGATCTACTTCCGCGACGGCTGCACGCGCAGCTCCGGCTTCCCCCATCCGTCGGTCGAACGCAACCAGATCGAAGTCGGCGAGGTGATCGCCGGCGATGTCACCCCGATCGCGTGGCCGAGACCCGACGGCACATTCCCCGGCGTCCCGCTGGCCACCCCCGCCTAGAGAGCTAACCCGCTCCCGATGCGCCCGCCCTTGGATCCGTGTCAGCTCATCGCTTCGTCGATGAACGCCTGGGCGTCTTCGAGATCATCGTCGAAAACGCAGACGCGGTAGCCGTCGAGCAAACCGATAGAAGGTGCCATGCCGTCGGCGTCGCCGTACTTCGCCATCGCCTGTATGCCGCCCTCGCCGAGACGAGCCATCAGGAGGTCGGCCTCGAACCGGCTCGGCAGGTTGACCAGCTCCACAATCTGTCCGTCTCTTATCGGGCCGTTCCCTCTTGGCTCGTGGGCGCGGGGTTCGGTCACCTGTGCAGGCTAAGCCAGGCCGAGCGCGCGCCGGAGCCTTGTAGCGTCGAAGACTGTTGGACTTCTCCCGCTCCGTCGCCCCACTGCGCCATCGACAGTTCGCCTTGCTCTGGACCGGGGCGTTCGTCTCGAACATCGGCACGTGGATGGAAGCAGTGGCCGTCGGAATCCTCGTGCAGCAGACGACGGGCCAGGCCGCCTGGACTGGTCTCGTCGCTGCTGCGAACTTTGTTCCGGCCGCTCTCGTCGGTCCGTTCGGGGGCGCGCTCGCCGACCGTGTCCCCCGGCGGCGACTCCTTCTCGCCACGACCACGGCTCAGACCCTTCTCGCCGCGCTGCTCGCCCTTCTCGCGGTGAACGGCACACCGTCGCCTGCCGTGGTGGCTGTGATCGTCTTCCTCGCCGGCTGCACGCAGTCACTCGGATTTCCCGCCTTCAACGCGATCCTCCCGGATCTCGTTCCCGAGGACGAGATCGTTGGCGCCGTCGCGCTGTCCTCGGCACAGTGGAACCTCGGCCGGGTCGTTGGGCCCGCGCTAGCCGGGATCGTGATCGCCGCCGGAGGCTACGCGTGGGCGTTCACGGTGAACGCGGCGAGCTTCCTCGCAGTCATCGCCGTTTTGGTGGTGCTGCGGCTACCGTCGCCCGCGCCCCACGACGGTTCGTCGATCTTCGGATCCATCCGCCAGGGGCTTCGGTTTGTTCGCAACGAGCCGGGCCTGCGCGTGGTCGTCGGGTACATGGCGATCAACTCTCTCCTCGCCGCGCCATTCATCGCGTTGATCCCGACTATGGCGCTCGAGGTGCTGCGGGGCGGGCCGGGTGCGACCTCCGCGCTCGTCACCGCGCAGGGCATTGGCGCGGTGACGATGGCGCTCTCGCTCGGGATCCTCGCCTCCCGCTTCGGTTCGCGACGCGTCATGCTCGCCGTGCTGTATCTGCTACCTGCCGCCCTCATCGTCTACGCGTGCTCGCCCACCCTCGTCTTCGCGGTCGGCGCATTGCTATTGGTCGGCTTCTTGTATCTGGGGGCGCTGTCGAGCTTCACGAGCATCGCCCAGTTGCGTTCGCCGTCGGCTGTGCGCGGTCGGGTCATGAGCGTGTTGATGGTCCTGCTCGGTTCCGTCTACCCGGTGGGCGCCGTCATCCAGGGCACGCTGGCCGACGCGTGGGGGCTCCGCGTCGTCACCGCCGGAACCGCGGTGCTCATGCTGGTCATTCTCGTAATCGCCCGCATCGCCCGCCCGGCGTTCTCGCGGGCGCTCGACACTCCGATTCATGGCGGGGGCGATCCCTTCCCCCTACCCCCTGGACCGGAGCTGGCGTGACCGGAGCTGGCGTGACCGAAGCGATCGAGCCGGTCGGATACGGTCACAGGCATGAGCGAACGCGCGCGGGTGAACGAGCCGGTCGTGGTGCACGACCAACGGGGACGGGTCGCGATCCTGCGTATCAACCGGCCCGAGGCGCGCAACGCGGTCAACGGTGATGTCGCGCAGGCTATGGAGGACGCTCTCGACGTCTGCGAGGCCGACGCCGAGACCCGAGCCGTCGTGGTCACGGGAACCGGCGATATCTTCTGCGCGGGCGCCGACCTGAAGCGCGTCGCGAAGGGCGAGGGCGGCGGGCTCGCCACCAAACGAGGCGGGTTCGGTGGGATCACCACCCGAGACTTCCCGAAGCCGTTGATCGCGGCCGTCAACGGGCACGCGCTCGCGGGCGGATTCGAGATCGTGCTCGCCTGTGATCTCGTCGTCGCCGCCGACGACGTCAACTTCGGGATCCCCGAGGTCAAACGGGGTCTGTTCGCGGCCGCAGGTGGGCTCATCCGCCTTCCGAACCGGATCCCCACCGCGACCGCGATGGAGCTTGCTCTCACCGGGGATCCGATCGGCGCCAGACGAGCTTTCGAACTGGGACTGGTCAACCGCGTGGTCGCGCGCCACGAAGTGCTCGACGCCGCAGTAGCGCTCGCCGAACGGATCGGCGCGAACGCGCCCGTCTCCGTCCGCAACTCGCTCATGATGGTGCGCGAAGCCTGCGATCTCACCGAGGCCGAGGCATGGCCCCGCAACTACGAGCTGGCGATTGAGGTCTTCTCGACCAAGGACTCGATCGAGGGGGCGACTGCGTTCGCCGAGAAGCGCGCGCCGGTGTGGACCGGAACCTGAACGGCGCCTGGCTTATGAAGAGCCGGTGCCGGCGTCGGCGAGCGACTGGTGGGTTGCGAGCATCGCGTTGACGACAGCACGCCCCGACAACGCGGCGACGACGCTGATCGCGGCCACGATCGCGACGGCGATGAACGAGAATTCCACGGGCAGGAACGCCGCCGCGAACACGAGGAACCCACCGAGCGACGACGCTATCCACGCGGTCCACCACCGCACCACGAGGTTCTGGGCTTGCTTGTCGGGACCGACCGCGTCCCGAGCCGCCCGGTAGGGCCACCAGAACTGCAGGATGGGGATGATCAACGACACGGCACCTAGCCCGGGATCCCGACGCAACGGAAGCCCGGCGGCCCGCGCGGTCGCGCCGGCGCGGTAGAGCCACAGAATCAAGAGAACGATGACGCCGAGCGTGAATACCAGCGTCGGGAGACCGAGGTACCCGAAGACCGACGGGTTGGTCGGACCATTGGTGTTGGTGCCCTTGGTGACCTCGTCCCAATGGTCGGCGATCCACCGCCACTGGAACGACGCGGCCACGAGGGCGAGCACCTGGAAGATCGGATTGACTGCGAAACCGATGCGGGCCCAACGGGCCCACGTGCGCTCGGTGGCAAGCTCAGCCGCGACTGCCGCGCCCGACGAGAGCGGCGAAGTCCGGTCCGTGTAGCCGGTCCACTGGGCGCCGTCCCACCAACGCCACGTCGCGTCACCCCAAGGGTCGGCGTGCCAGCCGGCCGCGGGCGGTACATCCGAAACCGTCGGCGGTGGGCTCACTCCGGGTTGAGCCGATGGAACCGCGCCGGCGCCGGTCGCGACCTTCGATGCCCGTTTCGAGGTCTCAACCGAGGTCTCAACCGACGTCTCGCCCGGCGTCTCGCCCGACTGGGCGCTCGGTGGGCGGACCTGTCGGGTCCAGGCGCTGCCGTCGAAGTAGCGCTCGTCTTCGGTGCCCCAGGGGTCGGCGTACCAACCCGTCTCGCGCGTCTCTGCCATGTCCCGGCCATGCTCCCACAGCTCGGCCGGAGGCCCCGGAATCCCCGATTCCAAGCTCGAACCGAAGCGGTGGGAAGCGCCCTTTGAACTCCTCTTTGGCCAGCTGGCGGCGACGGCCGTTCGGCGCGGATTCTTTCGAACAGTTCCGCCGCGGGCTCCGTCGCTTCACAGCGAGGTCACAGTGTGACGATCCTGTAGTCAGCAGTGCCGGAGTAACACCTGAACGGGAGGTTGCCAACCAATGGAACGGGAAGAGCTTCGCGGCCTACAAGCGCCACTGAAGAGTCAGTATCTAGAAGACCCTGATCGCGCGCTCGTCACGCTCACTGCACTTGGCACACTCGGAGAAGGAGTCACCTGTTCGGTCGCGAGCGGCAGAGCGATCGCTGAAGCTGGGCTGCATCCGGCGACCGGCGGTGACGGGACTTCGCTGTGTTCGGGCGACATGCATCTTGGATGCGCTGGCCGCCTGTGCCGGCGTCACCCTCCAAGCGGTTGCCACCTCCCTCGGCATCCCCATCAACAGCGGCTCGGTACGCGTCGAGGGCGACCTCGACTTCCGCGGGACGCTCGCAGTAACCAAGGATGCGCCAGTCGGGTTCAAGACCATCCGCATTGGGTTCGACCTCGAAACCGAAGCGACGAGCGAGCAGCTCGATACCCTCATTCGTCTCACGGAGAGGTACTGCGTCGTCTTACAGACGCTCGTGCAATCACCCGAGGTGAGCGTGAGCCGCCGCGCATGACCGAGAATCGGCCACGCTGACCCCGCTACCCGTCGCGCAGGGATTCTTTCCAGGTCCGGAAGCGAGTCTGGCGAACACCGTCGGGGCCGGTTCCCTCGCCGCTGCCATCGGGGAACAACCGGTAGGTGTACTGCTCGGCGAGGTCGTCGGCCGCGAGCGCGAGGTAGCGCGAATCGGCCCCGGCTGCCGGTCCTGAGCGCCAGAGCAGGAAGCGACCGATCCGACGGATGTACGCGGTGAGGTCGTGACCCAGATCGGCGCCGAGCGTCTGCAGCTCGGGTGGAGCTTCCGCCCAGAGGGTCGCGGGGATCATGGCCTCGCGTTGCGGACCAGCGGGGAGATCGCCAGTGTGGACCACCTCGGAGATCGGCGGACGTTCCTCGACAGGAGTGGCCATGTGCATGCCATGCTCCCATGGCGATGACCACAAAACCGATCAGCACGCGAACGAGCACGCCGAGGACCGTCGCCGCGCTCCCCACCCCCGCGCTCGTCGTCGACGCCGACGCGCTCGAGCACAACCTCGCGACCATGGCGGCCGCGCTCCCCGGTGTGACGTGCCGGCCCCACGTCAAGGCGCACAAGACGACCGTCCTCGCCCGACGCCAACATGAGCTCGGCCATCTCGGGTTCACCTGCGCGACCCCACATGAGGTCATAGGGATGGCCGAGTCAGGACTTGGTGACGACCTGCTCCTCGCCAACGAGACGATCGATCCCGGTCGATTGCGCGCGATGGCCGACACCGACGCACGCGTCACCGTGGCCGTCGACTCCGACGCAACCATCACCGCCGCGGCCGACGCCGGGATACGCGAGGTCGTCGTTGATGTAGACGTCGGGCTCCCCCGTTGCGGATGCCTTCCCGACGACGCCGGCAGGATCGCCGACGCGGCGCGAGCTCGAGGCCTCGAGGTTCGGGGAGTCATGGGGTACGAGGGCCACGTGGTCGGCAACCACGACCGAGCGTGGCGCGCCGAGCAGACAGAGCGGTGCATGGCCAAGCTCCTGCGCGCGCACGAGCTGGTCGGCGGCGACCTCGTGTCGGGCGGAGGCACCGGAACCTTCGACCTCAACACCTGGTGCACCGAGATCCAGGCCGGCTCCTACGCGCTGATGGACACCGCGTACGGCAAGCTCGGCCTGCCGTTCCGCCGCGCCCTCTGGGTCGAGGCCACGGTGATCTCAGTGTCGTCCAAGGGATGGGCCGTCGCCGACTGCGGGCTCAAGGCGTTGGGCATGGACCACGGCGATCCGTCGATCGATGGTGCCGAGGTCTTCTTCTGCTCCGACGAACACATCACCTTCGCCCCTGCCGAAGACGAGCCGAGGTCCGTGGGCGACCGGATCCGCGTCTGGCCCGCGCACGTCGACCCAACCGTCGCCTACCACGAGGTGATGAATGTGGCCGGCGCCGACGGGACGGTCGAAGAAACCTGGGCGGTAGACCTCCGCGGCTGGTGACGGGGGCTGGTAGCGGGGCCGCTGAGGGCCTACCTTCTCCGCCTATGACCGATATCGCGTATCTCGATGCAACCGCCCAAGCCGAGCTCGTCCGCACCGGCGAGGTCAGCCCCCTCGAGCTCGTCGATGCCGCGATCAACCGGGTGGAGAAGCTCAACCCCCAGATCAACGCCGTGATCCACGAGCGCTTCGACCGCGCCCGCGTCGAAGCCGCCGGCGACCTACCCGACGGACCATTCCGCGGTGTCCCCACGTTGTTCAAGGACCTCATGGTGGCAATGGAGGGCGAGCCGTATTGCGAAGGCATGGGCGTCGCGAAGGAGACCGGCTACCGAGCCGGGCACACCGACAACCTCGCCCGGAAGTACCTTGCGGCGGGGTTCGTCGTGCTCGGGCGAACGAACACCCCGGAGCAGGGCCTCGTGCCCACTACCGAGCCGGTCGCGTTCGGGCCGACGCACAACCCCTGGCAGCTCGGTCGGACGAGCGGCGGCTCCTCGGGGGGATCTGCCGCGGCGGTCTCGAGTGGGATGGTCCCGGTCGCGCACGGCAACGACGGGGGAGGATCGATTCGCATCCCCGCGAGCTGCTGTGGTCTCGTCGGCCTCAAGCCGACCCGAGGCCGGACGTCGATCGGTCCGGAAATCGACGAGATCTCGGGCTTCCTCATCGTCGAAGGCTGCTTGTCGCGCAGCGTTCGCGACACGGCCGGTGTGCTCGAAGCCATCTCGGGGGCCTTCCCGGGCGACCCCACCCACGCGCCCGCCCCGGCACGCCCGTACCGCGAAGAGGTCGGCGCCGACCCCGGCCGGCTCCGCATCGGACTGCTGACGCACAACCCCATAGGTGCGACCGCGATCCATCCGGAATGCATCGCCGCCGCCGAAGCCACAGCGAAGCTGCTCGAATCGCTCGGCCATTCCGTCGAGATGTCGAGCCCCGGAGGGTTCGACAACGAAGAGCTGCTCATGCAGTTCGGCGCGGTGTGGGCCGCGCAGTGCGCCGCCGCGCTCGACGGGTGGGCAACGAAGATCGGGCGTCCGATCACCGAGGACGACGTCGAGATCCTCACCTGGGCGCTCGCCGAGATGGGCCGCTCGGTTACGGCTGCGCAGCTGATCGAAGCCGTGGCCGCAGGAGGACGGGCGAACCGGGTCGCGGCACAGTGGTGGGACGACGGATTCGACCTACTGCTCACCCCCACGCTCGCAGAGCCGCCTGTCGCCCACGGCACGTTCGACTCGACGCCGGACAACCCGCTCGGCGGGTTCCTGCGGTCAGCCGAGTTCGTGCCGTTCACCGCACAGTTCAACATCAGCGGTCAGCCCGCGATCTCATTGCCCATGCACTGGACCCCTGAGGGCCTCCCTGTCGGCGTGCAGCTGGTCGGCGCATTCGGCAGAGAGGATCTGCTCATCCGCGTCGCGGCCCAGCTCGAAACCGCGCAGCCGTGGGCCGCCCGGATCCCCCCGAACCACGCGTAGCGCGGCCCGAGCGGCCCGAGCGGCCCGACGGAGCAGTCGCCACGAAGCGGATCTAGTGCTTGAAGCCGGCACCGAGCTTCGGCGGGAGCGGTTCCTTCAGCTGGTCGAGGTATTCGACCGCGAGCTTCAGATCGGCGAGGAGGAGCTCGCCGAGGTCGCGGGTGAAGCCGTTGCGCACGACGATGCGGATCGCCCCGAGGTCCTGACGGTTCTCGGGAAACGTGTACGCCGGGAGCAGCCAACCTCGCTCGCGCATCACCTGCACCACGTGGAACACGGTGTAGTTCGCGATGCCGTCGGCCATGCGAAACGCGAAGACCGGAAGCTCGCTGCCGTCGGTGATGAGCTCGAAATGCCCCAGCTCGGCGATGTCACGGGCCAGGTCCGTCGCGATGTCGCGAGCTGCCTGCTGCACCCGGCGGTAGCCGTCGAACCCGAGCCGGATGAAGTTGTAATACTGCGCGACGATCTGACTTCCCGGCCTGGAGAAGTTCAGCGCGAAGGTCGGCATGTTGCCGCCCAGATAGTTCACGTTGAACACAAGGTCGTCGGGGAGTGCTTCGGGGTTCCGCCAGACGACCCAACCGACGCCGGGATACACCAGGCCGTACTTGTGGCCCGACGCGTTGATCGACTGAACGCGCGGAATGCGAAAGTCCCACTCGATGTCGGGGTCGATGAACGGGGCGACGAACCCTCCCGAAGCGCCGTCCACGTGGATCGGAACGTCGATGTGCGTGGTCGCGGCGAGCGTGTCGAGCGCGGCGGCGATCGCCGCGACCGG
>JANYLB010000053.1 GCA_025363815.1 Actinomycetes bacterium | reverse complement strand
GCACGATCCGCTCCACCGACGAGTGAGAGATGTCACGTTCGTGCCACAGCGCGACGTTCTCCATCCCTGCCGTCAGGTTGCCGCGCAACACCCGGGCAAGACCGGCCAGCTGCTCGCTCTTGACCGGGTTCCGCTTGTGGGGCATCGCGCTCGAGCCCTTCTGGGCCCCGGCCCGGAACGGTTCCTCGACCTCGCGTACCTCGGTGCGCTGGAGATGGCGGATCTCGGTGGCGAACGTCTCGATCGACGCACCGACCGACGCGCACGCATACAGCAACTCAGCGTGACGGTCCCGTGCGATCACCTGCGTTGCGGGCACCGCCTCGAGGCCGAGCCGCTCGCACACGAACGCCTCGACTGCCGGATCAATGTTCGAATAGGTGCCAACCGCGCCCGAGAGCTTGCCCACGGCAATCCGGCCGCGCGCGTTGACCAGGCGTTCGCGGTCGCGACGCACCTGCAGCGCCCACAACGCCAGCTTGGCCCCAAAGGTGGTCGGCTCGGCGTGGATCCCATGCGTTCGACCCACCATCGGGGTGTCGACGAACTCGAGCGCCCGGGCGACGATCGCCGCTTCCAGGTCGGTCGCGGCACCAAGGAGGAGGTCGGTCGCCTCGACCAACGCCATCGAGAGCGCGGTGTCGACAACGTCGCTCGACGTGAGCCCGTAATGCACCCATGTGCCGGCAGGAGGGCCGACCCGCTCCTGCACGACGTCGACGAACGCGGCGACGTCGTGCTCAGTTATGAGCTCGCGCTCTTCGATCGCGGCGACGTCGAACCCGGCGCGCCCGCGGATCGCGATCGCATCGGCGCGTGGGATCACCCCGAGCTCGGCCCACGCCTCGACGGCCAGGATCTCGACCTCTAGCCAGCGGCCGTAGCGCGCGTCGTCGGCGAACAACGACGTCATGGGCTCGAGTGAGTAACGGGGAATCATCGTGACGGCTCCTGCTGTCGGTCGGAAGATTCGGCTAGCCAGGTGTCGATCTCATTCTCCAATGTTCACGTCTCGATTCCCGCGAGCTCGGCGATGTCACCCCGGAATTGGATGCCGGGCCAGGAGATGCACGCCGCGGCGGCGTAGGCGCGGGCGCGCGCGACCGCGATCGTGGATCCGGTGGCGACAACATCGAGGACGCGACCACCCGCGGTCACGAGATCGTCGCCCTCGCGACGCGTGCCCGCGTGGAAGACCGTGACGCCATCGCGGCCGATGGTCGCGTCGAGCCCTTGAATCACGTCGCCGGTGCGAGCCGAGCCCGGGTAGCCGTCGGTTGCAAGCACCACACCGACGCACGAGTCTTCGATCGTGCGCACCGGAGTGGAGAGCATTCCGGTAGCGGCTTCCATGCAGTGGGTAAAGAGGTCGCTAGCTAGGCGGGGGAGCACGACCTGGCACTCGGGGTCGCCGAAGCGGATGTTGTACTCGATGAGCTTCGGGCCCTCGGTCGTCAGCATGAGCCCGGCATAGAGGATCCCTCGGTACTCGATCCCGCGCTGCGCGAGCGCTGCCAGCGTCGGCTCGACAATCTTGTTCATGATCAGCTCGACCATGTCGGCTCCGGCCACCGGGACCGGAGAGTACGCGCCCATCCCACCAGTGTTCGGGCCGGTATCGCCATCGCCGATCCGCTTGAAGTCCTGGGCCGGGGGGAGCGGCACAGCCGCCAGAGATCCGTCGCAAATGGCGAGAAGCGAGAGCTCGGGACCGCGCATGCCCTCCTCGATCACGATCGTGCGGCCGGCGGCGCCGAACGAGTCTCCGCTCAGGTAGGAGCGGACTGCGTCGCGTGCCTCGACGAGCGACTCGGTGACAATGACGCCCTTTCCGGCCGCGAGCCCGTCGGTCTTCACCACGTAGAGCCCGGGGAGGGTCTCGAGAAACGCGAACGCGTCGGCCTCCCTGGTGTGGGTGAACGCGGCGAAACGCGCGGTGGGTACGCCGGCTGCTGCGGCGATCTCCTTCATCCACGCCTTCGAACCTTCGAGATGGGCGGCGGCACGCGACGGACCGAACACCGCGACACCCCTGGCGCGAATTTCGTCGGCGAGCCCGTCGACGAGAGGTTGCTCAGGCCCGATGATCACGAGGTCGAAGCTCTCGACGTCACCCAGCGCCTCGGCGATCGGGATGCATTCTGCGACATCGCCAATCCCGACGTTTCCAGGTGCGGCGACGACCGCTTCAACCGCCGAAGATCGGGCCAGCGCCCAAGCCAGCGAGTGCTCGCGCCCGCCGGAGCCGACGACGAGGACTCTCACCGGCTCGTCACGCGGCGCGAGGCCGCACGACCGTCTGATCGCGCTCGGGTCCGACCGAAACGAAGGTGATCGGAACGCCCGCGAACTCCTCGATGAAGCGCACGTAGTCGCGAGCCTCGGCGGGAAGATCCTCGAGCTGTTCGGCGCGCTCGATGTCGTGCGCCCACCCGGGAAGGGTCTCGTACACCGGGCGCACCTTGTGCATCACAGACTGGTGATACGGCACGTGGTCGTAGCGGGTTCCCGACTCGTCTTCGTAAGCGATGCACACCTTTATGGTTTCGAACTGCGAAAGCACATCGAGCTTCGTGATCGCGATCTCGGTGCAGGTGTTGATGCGCGCCGCCTGCTTGATCATCACCAAGTCGAGCCAACCGGCGCGGCGACGACGTTTGGTGTTGGTGCCGTACTCACGACCGCGGTCGACGAGAACGTCGCCTTCGGGCGTGCCTTCGAGCAGCTCGGTCGGAAAGGGCCCTGACCCGACGCGGGTGGTGTACGCCTTCACGATCCCGACGATACGGTCGAGGTCGCGCGGCCCCACCCCTGCGCCCGCGCACACACTGCCGGCGACGGGGTTGCTGGAGGTGACGAACGGATAGGTCCCGTGGTCGAGATCCAGGAACGTCGCCTGCGCAGCCTCGAAAAGCACCCATTGCCCCGCATCGAGGGCCTGGTGTACGAGGTGGACGGTGTCGTCGACCAGCGGCTCCAACCGGGGCGCGAGAGCGAGGTAGTCGGCCGCGAGCGCGTCGGCGTCGACCGGAAGGCGGTTGTAGACCTTGGTCAGCAGGCCGTTCTTCTCGCGCAGAGCGAGGTCGAGCTTCTGCCGAAAGATCTTGGGATCGAACAGGTCCTGCACTCGGAGGCCGACCCGCATCGCCTTGTCGGCGTATGCCGGGCCGATGCCACGCTTGGTCGTGCCGAGCTTGTTCTTTCCGAGGTAGCGCTCGGTGACTCGGTCGAGCTCCTGGTGGTACGGCATGATCAGGTGGGCGTTGCCCGAGAGGCGGATCCGACGGGGGTCGATCCCCTTCGACTCGAGCATGTCGAGCTCGTCGAGGAGCACCACCGGATCGACGACGACACCGTTGCCGATCACCGGGACGACCCACGGGTAGAGGACGCCGCTCGGGACGAGCTGGAGCTTGAACACCTCGCCGTCGACGATGATCGTGTGGCCGGCGTTGTGACCACCCTGGTAGCGCACGCACAGCGAGGCTTCTTTGGCCAGGTAGTCGGTGAACTTCCCCTTGCCCTCGTCGCCCCATTGGGTACCGACGATCACGGTGCCGGGCACGCAGCGCTCCTCTGACCGCAGCCTGGACGGCTGCACCGGATCGGGGTGGCCCCGACAACGCTCACGTTGAGTAGAGGATAGTCGAGAGAACCCGGCGCGCCGTAGCCCGACCGGCAGCTCCGAAACTCAGATATTGCTTAGCGAACGACGGGTGAAGACCAACCCACCGTCGGCCACAGCGTCGACCTCGATCGTGTCGCCCTCGCCGTAGTCGCCCTGCAGGACCGCCAGCGCGATCGGATCGGCCAGCTCCCGTTGGATCACCCGTTTGAGCGGTCGGGCCCCGAAATCAGGGTCGTAACCAACTCGAGCCAGGTGCTCGCCGGCGGCCGGAGCCAGCTCCAGACCTAGGTTCCGAACGGCAAGGCGGCCGCGGAGAGAGTCGACCTGGATGTCGACGATGCGGGCGATGTCGGCGCGGGTCAGCTTCTGGAACACGACGATCTCATCGATGCGGTTCACGAACTCGGGCTTGAAATGGTTCTGCACCGCGGCCAGCACCTGCGCTTCGTCGCCACCGGCACCGAGGTTGCTCGTCATGATCAGCACGGTGTTGGTGAAGTCGACCGTACGGCCCTGCCCATCAGTGAGCCGCCCGTCGTCCATCAGCGCCAGGAGCACGTTGAACACGTCGGAGTGGGCCTTCTCGATCTCGTCGAGCAGCACCACCGCGTAAGGGCGACGGCGCACGAGCTCGGTGAGCTGACCACCCTCTTCGTATCCGACGTAGCCCGGAGGTGCACCGACAAGACGAGAGACGGAGTGCTTCTCCAGGTACTCGCTCATGTCAATGCGGACCATCGCCCGCTCGTCGTCGAAGAGAAAATCGGCGAGGGAGCGGGCGAGCTCGGTCTTGCCCACACCAGTCGGGCCGAGGAACAAGAACGAGCCGATGGGGCGGTTCGGATCTGAGAGCCCGGCGCGTGATCGGCGGATCGCGTTCGCGACCGCCGTGACGGCCACGTCTTGACCGATGACGCGCTCGTGCATCACGGCCTCCATGCGCACCAGCTTCTGGACCTCACCCTCGAGGAGCCGAGTCACCGGAACTCCGGTCCACCGCGACACGATCTCCGCGATGTCATCGGCGTCGACCTCTTCTTTCAACATCTGCTCGTCGCTCTGGAGCTCATTCAGCCTCTCGGTCTTGGTGGTGATCTCCGAGTCGAGCTCGCGCATGGTGGAGTACCGCAGCTCGGCCGCTTGTTGGAGGTCACCCTCGCGCTCGGCCCGCTCGGCGTCGTTGCGGGCGTTCTCGAGTCGTTCCTTCAACTCGCGGATCTCGGTGATGGCATCCTTCTCGGCCTGCCAGCGCGCGACCATCCCGTCACGCTCCTCGCTCAATTCGGCGAGTTCGGCGCCGATCGCCCCGAGGCGGTTCCGAGAGCTCGAATCGGCGGAACCCCGCTCCAGCTCGGGCGTGAGTGCGACCTTCTCGATCTCGAGCTGGCGGATGCGGCGCTCGGCGACGTCGATCTCGAAGGGCATCGAGTCGATCTCGATGCGCAACCGCGCCGCGGATTCGTCGACCAAGTCGATCGCCTTGTCGGGCAGCTGCCGGCCCGATATGTAGCGGTGGCTGAGCATCGCCGCCGCGACCAGCGCGGCATCTTGGATGCGAACTCCGTGATGGACCTCGTAGCGCTCCTTCAGCCCACGGAGGATCGCGACGGTATCGTCGACCGACGGCTCGCCCACGAAGACCTGCTGGAACCGTCGCTCGAGCGCGGGGTCTTTCTCGACGTACTTGCGGAACTCGTCGAGCGTTGTCGCGCCGATGAGCCGTAGCTCTCCGCGCGCCAGCATCGGCTTGATCATGTTGCCGGCGTCGACCGCACCCTCCGCCCCACCGGCACCGACGATCGTGTGCAGCTCGTCGATGAAGCTGATGACCTCGCCATCGGAGTCGGCGATCTCCTTGAGCACAGCCTTGAAGCGCTCCTCGAACTCACCGCGGTACTTCGCACCGGCGACCATCGATCCGATGTCGAGCGAGATCAACCGTTTGTCGCGCAACCCTTCGGGAACATCGCCCTCGATGATGCGGCGAGCGAGACCTTCGACGATCGCGGTCTTGCCGACGCCGGGTTCACCGATCAACACCGGGTTGTTCTTGGTGCGGCGCGAGAGCACCTGGATCACCCGTCGGATCTCGTCGTCGCGACCGATCACAGGATCGAGCTTTGCCTTGCGCGCCTCTTCGGTGAGGTCGCGGCCGTAGCGCTCGAGCGCCTGGTACTGCTCCTCGGGGTTCTCTGTCGTGACCCGGTGCGACCCGCGCACCGACTTCAGGGCATCGAGCACCGCTTCTCTGGTTACGCCGAGCCGACGCAGCAGGTCACCGACCCCTCCCGCGAGCGCGCTCATCGCGAGAAGGATGTGCTCCGTCGACAGGTAGTCGTCGCCGAGGTCAGCCCGTTCGGCGTCGGCCGACTCGAGGAGGCGGTACGTGTCGGGTGCGAGCGTCGCGGCCTGGGTGGTGGCCCCGTAGACCTGCGGGATCCGACCAAGCGCATCGTCGACGCCGTTCCGAACGGCGGTGGGGGCGACGCCTACTCGCTCGAGGACCGGGAGAACGACGCCTTCGGCCTGATCTATGAGTGCCCCGAGCAGGTGGTCGGGCGCGACCTGGGCGTGGTTGCGCTCCCGAGCCGACGATTGGGCAGACCCGATGGCCTCACCGGTCTTGCGGGTGAAGCGGTTGGGATCGAGCGGCATGATCTGCACCTCGCCGGGTCGGGGATCTCACGAAGGAGATCGGATGACTGGATGGCCTACCCAACTTGACAATGCCATTATCAAGTTTGTTCCCCGGTGGCACGGATTTCTCGGTCGTCCTCAGCGGTCCATCGTTGGCGGCCACAGCATGGCGTTGCTCAGTGGTACGAGCTCTCGCCGGTACCGGGCGTGGGCGTGGGCGAGCTGGGCCTGGAGCTGGGCGACCTCCGCCTCGAGCGCGAGCACCCTCTGCACCCCGGCGAGGTTGAGCCCCGCGGTGGTGAGGTCCTGGATCCGGCGGAGCAACTCGATGTCACGCTCGGAGTACCGACGGCTACGGCCGGGTGTCCGCTGCGGCTCAATCAAGCCCTTGCGTTCGTAGATCCGCAGCGTCTGCGGGTGCACCCCGGCAAGCTCCGCCGCAACAGAGATCACATAGAGGGCTCGCTCGTCGGCATTCATCGCCGCTGCTCCTTCATGACCCCGCCGCCGACAGGTCGGCGCGAGGGTCCTCGGGGAACACTTCCGCTAGCGCTTTTACTGCCTCGCGCTGGTCATCTGACATCTCCGATGGCACCAAGACCTCGAAGGTAACCAGGAGATCACCGGTTCCCCCCGACGTCTCGATCCCGCGACCGCGTACCCGAACAGTCTTGCGGCTTTGCGTTCCGGGCGCGACCTTGACCGTGACCGGCTCGGAGAGCGTGGGGATCCGCACCTTCGCGCCCAGCGCCGCCTCCGCAAACGTGACCGGAACGGTCAGCGTGAGGTTGCGACCCTCCCGTCCGAAGGTGGTGTCGGCAGGTACGTGCACACGCACGAACAAATCGCCGGGGGGTCCGCCGAATGCACCGGCGCCGCCGCGCTCTTTCACCCGGATCCGCTGGCCGTCGGCCACGCCTGCAGGGATGCGCACCTTCACTTCGCGGCGACGGCGCTCGACCCCCCGTCCCTTGCAGTTCGGACATTTCTCCTTGACGATCGAACCGTTGCCTCCGCAGGTCGGACACACCTGCGAGAACGAGAACGGACCCTGATCGAGCGCGATCGATCCGCTGCCGGCACAGCCAGGGCAGACCTCGGGGAAGGTGCCCGGCTTCGCGCCGGAACCGTGGCACTCGGAGCAGACCGCGTCCGAAGTGAAGCTGACCGATGTCGTGATCCCGTGCACCGCGTCGAGAAAGTCGAGGTGCAGCTCGGTCTCGAGATCGTCGCCCCGGCGCGGCCCCCGAGGCTGAGCGCCGCGGCCCCGGCGACCCCCGGTACCGCCGGAACGTCCGAACAACCCGCCGAGGATGTCGCCCAGACCGCCGGCGTCATCGGCGTCGTACTGGAAGTTCTGAAAGCCCTCACGCCCGAATCCACCACCCCCGAAGCCGGGTCCGGAGCGCCCGGCACCTGACGCGACCATGTTTCGGACCTCGTCGTATTCTTTGCGCTTCTCGCCGTCACCGAGCACGTCGTACGCAGCAGCGATTGCCTTGAAGCGCTCCTCGGCCGCGGCGTCGCCCTTGTTCTTGTCGGGGTGGTACTGCTTCGCGAGCTTGCGGTACGCGCGCGTGATCTCCTTCTCTTCGGCTGCCCCGGCCACGCCGAGAGTCTCGTAGTAGTCCTTCTCGAACCACTCGCGTTGCGGAGCCATCAGCACGTCACCGCCGGGCGCGGCTTACCTTGACCATTGCGGGCCGGAGCACGCGACCCTTCAACGTGTAACCGGTTCTCATCACGTCGGCGACAACGGGTTCGTCGTCGCCGTCTTCCTGCATCACCGCTTCGTGCTCGTTCGGATCGAATGGCGCACCCTCGGCCGCGATACGAGCCAAGCCGGCCTTCTCGAGCACCCCGAGCAAGTCGGCGTACACGAGCTCGATGCCCTTGCGGACGTTCTGGTCAGCTTCGAGACTCAACAGCGCGAGCTCGAAGTTGTCGAGCACCGAAAGCAACTGCTCGACAAGCCCTTCACTCGCGCGTTCGACCAGCGCGGTCTGGTCGCGAAACACACGCTTCTTGTAGTTCGAGAACTCGGCCTGCATCCGCTGGAGGTCATTGACGAGGCCGGCGCGCTCGGCGCGCAGCTCCTCGATGTCGTCGGCCGAGGTGGCGGCATCGCCCACCACCTCACCTTCGATCACTTCGTCGTCAAAACCCGCCACTCCATCGAGTGACGAGTCGGCGCCGGCGTCACCGGCGTCGCTCGTCATGCGGTCCGCTCACCGGGCTCTTCGACGATCTCTGCGTCGGCGACTTCGTCGTCGGAGGGGGCAGACGATGCCGCGCCCTCAGGCCCGCCCCCTGCCGCGCCTGCGTTCTGTTCGGCCTGGGCCGCCGAGTACAGCCGCTGTGCGAACTCCTGGCTTGCACCGATGAGCGACTCGTGTGCGGCCTTCACCGCTTCGATGTCGGTGCCGGCAAGCGATTCCTTCAACGAAGCGAGCGCGCCTTCGATCTTGGTGCGCTCGTCGGGGGACACCTTGTCGCCCGAGTCCTTCAGGAGCTTCTCGGTCTGGAACACCAGCGCGTCACCCTGGTTGCGGACCTCGGCCTCTTCCTTGCGCTGACGGTCTTCCTCCGCGTGGGCCTCGGCTTCTTTCATCATGCGGTCGATCTCATCCTTGCCGAGCGCGGTACCGCCGGTGATGGTCATCTGCTGTTCCTTACCGGTACCAAGATCCTTCGCCGACACGTGCACGATGCCGTTGGCGTCGATGTCGAACGTGACCTCGACCTGGGGGACGCCGCGCGGAGCGGGCGGGATCCCAACGAGCTGGAACGTACCGAGCGTCTTGTTGCGGTACGCCATGTCGGACTCGCCCTGCAGCACCTTGATCTCGACGCTGGGCTGGTTGTCGTCCGCGGTGGTGAACACCTCGGAGCGCTTGGTGGGGATCGTGGTGTTGCGCTCGATGAGCTTCGTCATGATCTGACCCTTGGTCTCGATTCCGAGGGACAGCGGCGTGACGTCGAGCAGGAGGATGTCTTTCACGTCACCCTTGAGCACGCCGGCCTGCACGGCCGCGCCGATCGCTACGGCCTCGTCGGGGTTGACGCCCTTGTCGGGGTCCTGGCCGGTTAGATCACGGACGAGGTCGGCGACTGCCGGCATGCGGGTGGATCCCCCGACGAGCACGACGTGCTCGAGCTTGCCCTGCTCGAGGCCGGCATCGCGGATGGCCTGCTCGAACGGGCCCTTGGTGGCCTCTAGGAGATCGGCTGTGATCTCCTGGAACTTCGCCCGGCTGAGGGTGAGCTCGAGGTGGAGGGGCCCATCCGCGGTGGCGGTGATGAACGGCAGGTTGATCGACGTCTCCGCCAGCGAAGACAGCTCTACCTTGGCCTTCTCCGCCGCCTCCTTGAGTCGCTGGGTGGCCATCTTGTCGACACCGAGGTCGACGCCGTGGGCGTTCTTGAACTCCGCGACCATCCAGTCGATGACGCGCTGGTCCCAATCGTCGCCACCGAGGTGCGTGTTGCCCGCGGTCGACTTCACCTCAAAGACGCCGTCGCCGATCTCGAGAACCGACACGTCGAACGTGCCCCCGCCGAGGTCGAAGACGAGGATCGTCTGGTCCTTGTCCTTGTCGAGGCCGTAGGCGAGCGAGGCCGCGGTCGGTTCGTTGATGATGCGGAGCACCTCGAGTCCGGCGACCTGGCCGGCCTCGGTGGTCGCCTGGCGCTCGGCATCGCCGAAGTAGGCGGGCACGGTGATCACGGCCTGGGTCACCGTGTCGCCCAGGTAGGCCTCGGCGTCGCGCTTCAGCTTCTGCAGGATCCGGGCCGAGATCTCCTGTGCGTTGTAGGCCTTGCCGTCAATGTCGATCGACCAGCCGGTGCCCATGTGGCGCTTCACCGACCTGATCGTGCGATCCGGGTTGGTGATCGCCTGACGCTTGGCGACCTCGCCGACCAGCACCTCGCCGGTCTTGGAGAACGCCACAACCGACGGGGTCGTGCGGGACCCCTCGGCGTTGGGAATCACAACGGGCTCGCCCGCCTCGAGGACCGAGACGACTGAGTTGGTGGTGCCCAGGTCGATGCCGACGGCCTTGGCCATGGTGTTTGCCTCCGTAGGTGGGACGAAATGTGAGACGAGAACAGGTATTCGGCGCCGACCCACACGGCCAGCACCAGAATATTGAGTCGAACGTTAGCAACTTTGCTTCTAGCCCCGCTATTCCCTTCGCCTTGACATTGTGGATAGATTCAGCCCATGGCACGACGGAGCGACTTCCTGAACCATCTGGCCGAGGTATCGCTCTTCAGCGCCCTCTCGAAGAAGGAGCTGGGTCTCGTCGCCCGACGAGCCGAGGACGTCCGGGTCGAGCCCGGGGCGATCCTCTGCTCCGAGGGATCCGCCGGCCAAGAGTTCTTCGTGATCGTCGACGGGAAGGCCAAGGTCAGCCGCCGGGGCCGCAAGGTCGCGGAGATCGGGCCGGGCGCCGCATTCGGTGAGTTGGCTCTGCTCGATCGTGCGCCGCGCAACGCGACTGTCACCGCCGAGACCCCGATGGAGCTCTTGGTGCTGGGACAGCGCGAGTTCGCTGGTCTGATCGACGAGGTACCAGGGTTCGCCCGCAAGCTCCTGGCCGGGATGGCCCGACGCCTGCGCGAGTCCGACGCCAAGTCGGTTCAGTAACGCCACGCTCGTCGTTGCGGCCATAGCGCGCAAGCGCGCGGTAGCTTCCTGCCGTGCGTAAGTCCCTCCCGAAGCCGCATCAGCTGGTCCTCGTCGTCGGTGTAATCGCCGCGCTCGGCACGCTCGCGTCCGGTGTCGCTCCCGCGATCACCGGGTGGCGCGAAGACTCGCCGATCAGCCGAGAGGTGTTCGGCGGCATTCCGAAGCCGGTCGAAGTCGCGTTCTATCTGACGATCGCGACCATGCTCATGGTCGTCGCTTGGCTCGTCTCGCTGCGCGTTCGCAACTACGAGCGCGGGCAACCAGACGATCGTCGTGTCACCAAGCACAACGCCAAACGCCGGGCGCGCGACTTTCGCGCCGGCGTGTGGATGCAGACCCTGCTGCGCGACCCGGCCGCCGGGGTCATGCACTCCTTCATCTACTTCGGGTTCCTCGTTCTCTTCGCGGTCACGATCATCTTGGAGATCGACCACCAGCTCCCCGACAACCTGAAGTTCCTCCACGGGACCACCTACCAGGCATATTCGTTCGTCGGAGATCTTTTCGGGCTCGTCTTCCTGACCGGGATTCTCTGGGCCTTGGGCCGCCGCTACATCCAGCGGCCGTACCGGATCCGCATCAAGTCGAAGCCTGAGCACCTGGTGATCCTGGTCACGTTCCTGGTGATCGCGCTGACCGGCTTCGCTGTCGAAGCGTTCAGGATCGCGCAGCTCCGTGAGGTGAGCGGCGCGGGCGCCGACTTCGAGCGGTGGTCCTTCGTCGGTTGGGGAATCTCCAGTGCGTTCGATTCCTGGACTGTCGGGACGCTCCGTGACGCGCACGCCTGGGCGTGGGGCGTACACGCCGCTGCGTTCGTCGCCTTCCTCGTGATCCTCCCCACCACGATGCTCCGGCACATGATCACCTCTCCGGTCAATATGTTCCTGAAGGACAAGCCGCGCCCCAAGGGCGCGATGAAGCCGATGCCGAATCTCATGGAGACAGAGCTTGAGAGCTTCGGGGCGACGCAGATATCCGACTTCACCTGGAAGCAACTCTTCGACACCGACGCGTGCACCGTTTGCGGCCGCTGCACCTCGGTATGCCCTGCGCACGCGACCGGTAAGCCACTAGATCCTCGCGAGATCGTGCTCAAGATCGGCGAGGTCATGAGCGCGACCGGTGATCCGCGTGTGTCGCCACCGGTCGGCACCGCTCCCGGGATCACGATCGCGGCTGACAACGTCTTCGACCGCATCACGTCGGAGGAGCTCTGGGCCTGTACCTCGTGCAAGGCGTGCGACGAGATCTGCCCGGTCAACATCGAGATCCTCGACAAGATCCTCGACATGCGCCGATACCTGTCGCTCATGGAGAGCGACTTCCCGGCCGAGCTCGGGAACACGTACCGGTCGATGGAGAACTCGTCGAACGTATACGGGATGAACCAGGGTGAGCGGGCCGACTGGGCCACGAGCATCGAAGGCGTCGAGATCGTCGAACCCGGCGGGGCGTTCGACCACGAGTACCTCTACTGGGTCGGCTGCGCGGGCAGCTTCGACGATCGCAACAAGAAGACCAGTCGCGCGGTCGCTCTGCTCCTCGCGCGAGCGGGCATCGACTTCGCGATCCTCGGGCCCAGCGAACTCTGCACGGGAGACCCCGCCCGCCGCTCGGGAAACGAGTACATCTTTCAAATGCTCGCCATGCAGAACATCGAGACGCTCGACAGCATGGGCGTGAAGAAGATCGTTACCCAGTGCCCGCACTGCTTCAACACGCTGAAGAACGAGTACCCGCAGCTCGAGGGCCACTACGAGGTGGTGCACCACTCCCAGCTACTTGCCGAGCTCGTCGCCGACGGGCGCCTCTCACTCGCAGGCGCGTCTCTCCCGGAGCGCGTCACGTACCACGACTCCTGCTACCTAGGCCGTCACAACGACGTGTATCTCGCGCCCCGAAATGTCATCGCGCAGCTCGGTGGCATCGAGGTCGTCGAGATGCCCCGCAACGGCACGAACGGGATGTGCTGTGGCGCCGGCGGCGCGCGCATGTGGATGGAGGAGCACACCGGAAAGAAGGTGAACATCGAGCGCACCGAAGAAGCGCTCGCCACCGGCGCTCAGCGCATCGCGGTCGCGTGCCCCTTCTGCTACGTGATGCTGGAAGACGGGGTGAAGGAGAAGGGTCGCGACGAAGAGGTCAAGGTGCAAGACATCGCCGAGCTTCTCCTCGAAGCCCTCGAAGCCGAAACCGCCATCTAGCGCCGCTCTCCGTCGCCGTCGGGGAAGTTGAGGTACGAGCGGCTGGCTGTCGGGCCGCGTTGGCCCTGGTACTTCGAGCCGGTCGCGCCGCTGCCGTAGGGCACATCGGCTGCTGTAGTCATGCGGATGAACGAGATCTGGCCGATCTTCATCCCTGGGTAGATCGCGATCGGAAGGTTCGCCACGTTCGACAACTCGAGCGTGAGATGACCCTCGAAGCCCGCGTCTACGAAGCCCGCGGTGCTGTGGATGAGAAGACCGAGACGGCCGAGTGAGCTCTTCCCCTCGAGTCGAGCGACCAGGTCGTCGGGTAGCTCGACCCGCTCGAGCGTGGAGCCGAGCACGAACTCACCGGGATGCAAGATGAACGCGTCGCCGTCCGCGACCTCCACCAGCTCGGTGAGATCTTCCTGCGGCTGCTTCGGGTCGATGAAGGGAGTCGTGTGGTTGCGGAACACTCGGAAATAGGAGTCGACGTGGAGGTCGATCGAACTCGGCTGCACGCAGCCCTCGCCAAGCGGGTCGATCACGATGCGACCCGCGGCGAGCTCTTCGCGCAATGTCCGGTCGGAGAGGATCACGAGCGAGAACTCTAGCGACCGGGTCGGAAAACCCTGCCGTACGCTCCGGCCGCTGTCATCGAGGGCACCATCGCGAGCACCACGGCCCCACGAAACGTGAGCGTCGCACGATGTGCGGTCCCCTTGCGCTCGGAGTGCACCGGCATCAGGCCGGATCCAGCTCGCTCCGGAGGGTCGATATCGCATCCGCCTAAGATCGCCCGGCAACGGGACCGATCCACGATCCGATCTGTCCCCGTGCGGGTGTAGTTCAGAGGTAGAACATCAGCTTCCCAAGCTGAGGACGCGAGTTCGATTCTCGTCACCCGCTCCACCATCACTGCTGGGCAGAGGCATCGACTGGGCGGACCTCGGTCGACCTTACCGGCGTGTGTCGGCGGCGACCCGTCAGCCGGGTACCGGTGCTTGACAGTACCGGTGCTTGACACGGTGTGTAGGTCATCCTGATAGCACCACGTAGACCGCGAAGGGCGCGTCGTCTCGCACGCCGTTCTCGCCCTTGACCGTGCCGCAGCTATGGATCTTGCCGGCAGTCTGACTCCGAGCGCACAACTTCCCGCCGACGCGGGTGTCACCGCGCGGTTGGGCGACGAACCCGGCGATCTGCGCAACACGCGGCGCAGTCCAACCTGCCTCAGGAGCGCGCGTCTTCGCTTCACGGAGGCGCCCACAAACGCCGGTGATCGGCGGCAGCCGCGCGCCGCGCCGTATCGTTGACGCCAATGTTGCGAAACTTTCTGCCGAGCGACCAGCGCGCACTGCGTCTGCTGATCCTCGGAGGGCTCCGCGATCGGTGGGCCGAAGCGTTCGATGCGAAGGTCAACCCCGACCTCAACGACTTTCTCGCGAACTATGTGAATCGCGGCGCCGAGATCGTCGTGATCGAATACAACAACGAGATCATTGCGGCCGGGATCCTGGTCGCGGACGATCGCGGCACGGGCCGGATCGTGCGCATGTCCGTCACCGGAGCCCACCGCCGTCAGGGGTTGGCCCGCAGCGTCGTCGAGGAGCTCATCCGCTTAGCACGCCGCAGGAACATGTCCGAGGTCAGGGTTCTCACGGACACGCCTTGGACGAGCGCCATCGAGTTGTACCGATCCTGCGGCTTCACCGAGGTCGGAAGCGACGGAGCAGACACGCACTTCGTCATGCAGCTCTGAGGCTCGCCCGGGCCCAGGGCCAACCTGCCCCCTGGCGCCGGGTGCGGACGAACTGAGTGAGCAAACCCGGGCGGAGTGCCGGATCGCGAAAACGCGCACCGGACTGTCGATCGCGGTGCCGGTCGGCAGTCATGTGTGCACGTCCTTCAGGCGACCAGGCCCTTCTGAGACCCGTGTTGTGCACGAAACGAGGAAACCGAACGTGGCTGCCCCGACCATCTCGAAGACGGTGAGGACTCCGACCGTTCGACGTGCGGGCCGGCGCGTGACCCTCGAGTCAGCGATGCGTCTGGTCAGCCGCGCTGTCGTAACCGCGAACCTGCCGTCAATAGGACGGGCCGAGAGGTGACAGCCTCCTACAACTTCTGGCGGTCGCGCGATGCGCGAAAGGCCTCCGTCGATCGCGATGGAGTGGCGTCAGGGAACCAGTTCGAACGCGTCGCAGTGCGCGGGGCGCACGACGGTGAAGTGGCGATGGTCGAGGGTGGCAATGCGCGTTTCGCCGAGCCGCTCCGCGAGCGTCGTCACGCTCGCGTCGGTGCCACCGAGCGGCAGACTGGTGTACTAATCGACCAGGTCGGCGATTCGTAGATCATCCGCGGCCGAGAGCGGCTCGACGGTGATCTCCCCGTGGGCGATCGACCGAAAGAACCTGGCCTCCGCGGCTGCGCCGAGTTGGCGTCCGATCAGATACGCCGACTCTGCGATGACCAGCGCGGTCGTGACGAGCGGTCCAACCGAATCTTGAAGAAGCCCAGCGCACGCTACGTGATCCGGGTCACCGTTGTCGGCGGCCGCCAGCAGTACGCCGGTGTCGACAATGAGCACGCTCAGTCGCGCCCGAAGCCCTCAGCGAGCATGTCGTCTGCCTCACGCGCGGTCCGGCCGGTTCGAGACGTTCCCATCCCGACGAAACCCAGCTTCCGCTTGGTGCCCTGCTGGCCGTGCGCCGGGAAGTCGCGTTCCAGCGTTTCGGAGATCAACGACTCCATCGGTACGCCACGGCGAGCCGCTTCAGCCTCAAGGCGTGCGAGGACCTAGGCGGACAGTTCAACGGTCACGGACATGCCCCAAGTGTAGAAGGACCGCGAGACACTCTCGACTGGTGAGTGCGTTGACCTATCCCGCGGATATCCCGCGGGCGCGACTGGGGCTCGGACTGATTGCCATCCTTTCGCCCCTGCATTGCCGCCCTGCACTCCAAAGTTAAGCGAATGCACAACTCGTATTTGCGGCAAGCGACGCCAACGTTCTGCAGTTGGAAATCGCTGGACGGCGTACGGATATGGACGTACACTGGGCGTACATCGAACGAGGATCGGGTGTCATGGCGACAGAGACAAGGCGTCGGAGTCGGCGGTTGGAGCTCCGAACGACACCTGATGAGCGTGAACTCATCGATCGGGCTGCGGAGCTGACCGAGACGGGCCTGACCGAGTTCGTGGTCGCCAACGCGGTCGAAGCTGCCCGTCGCGCGCTCGCTGATCGTGACCGCTTCGAGCTCGACGGCCAGGCCCTGGCTGCGTGGGAAGCGATCAACGCCCGCCGCGCTCGGGAGCTGCCGGGGCTGGCTGCGCTGATGCGCCGTCCTTCTCCGTTCACCGAGTGACGCGGCGATACAGGCCACCTGAGCCCCTCGGCGGACACCACGAGGTCGACGCGTTCGCGTGCCGTTCGGTGGAACAGGGCGACTGGCTTGTCCGCCACGCCCGGCAATCGGCGAACACTGGCACGACCAAGGTTTTCGTCGTGACCGGGACCGGCAATGCCGAAGTGCTCGCGTACTACGGCTGGTGCATGGCCCAGCTGTCACCGACGGCTGCGCCGGCACGTGCTCGCAAGGGAGCCGGCCGTTAC
>JANYLB010000058.1 GCA_025363815.1 Actinomycetes bacterium | reverse complement strand
CGCGCTCTCCGCACTGCGCTCTTGGCGTCGGCTCGGCTCACGTGACGGGTCTCGTAGGCCGCCGTCGTCTTCAACGCGAGCAGGCGGGTCAGTTCGTTGGCCAACGACCTGTCGACACGAGCGAGCAGCTTCGTCGCACTCGCATGGTCCTGGTCCCCCGACCGCTCGCCGAGCCGGAGGCAACACAGCGCATCCGACGCTGCGATTCCGGCATGAACGGCATTCGTCACGATCACATCCGCGTCGAACTCCTCGACAACGAGCCGATCGGCAACATCGATGAAGGCGATTGACGACGCGTACCGCGCCCGTGCATCAACGATCGTGCAGCGGCGGCGGCGCTGGGTCATCGCGCCCTCAACAATACCGACGATGCGTCGACCAGCTCGATGCCCTCCTTAAGTAGTGCACGCACCAACGGGTTGTTCGAGGCCACGAGCTCACGAAACTGCGCGCGCGAGTAATCGAGAACCTGCACGTTGTTCCCGGTAGCAGCAGAGGTCAGGTGCGCCAGTTCCCCGGTCTGCTCCTCCCAGGCTTCCGTCGTCCCCCGTCGCGCTACCAGAAGGATGTCGACGTCGGAGTGGGCGTCGCCGTCGCCCCTGGCGGCAGAGCCGAACAACCAACCAGCCGCGGCCGACAGCGTCCACTGGGCGATTGTCGAACGGAGCAGCGCGACGAGCCCACCTCGCAATCCTGCGAGCTGCTCGAGCGCGGGTACGGCGAGGTGCCGGCGATTCAACGCAACGCCGACGGTGCGGCCAGCGGGGGTCAGCTCAAGCAACCCGGCATCCGCCAGGTCATCGATGATCCGAGCTGCTGTCGCAGGAGGAACCCCGGCTTGAGCCGCGAGTTCGCGGCCGGTGACGGGCTCTCGAAGCCGCAGGAGGGTAGCGAGCAGCGCACCTCTGTGACCAGGGATCAGGTCGGCGATGGGTGCGGCGAGATCCATGGACGAGAGTGTATCACTCTATGTCCCACCAATGAGACATATGACTCATGAATGAGACAAAGCCTGGAGAGGGATGAGAGTAGGGATGAGTGCCGCGGTGCGCACCCCTACAGCGCCGGGAAAGCGCTCCTATGGCCTCCGGCCGGTGGGCGCGATCACACGTGACCCGTCGAAGGCGTGACCTTCGGTCGAAGCCACTGCGCGGTTCGCTTCTCATCCCACTCACCGGCCGCGACCGCGAGCACAGCTTCTTCAGCTTCATCGATCGCCGGGAACGACGACCACTCCCACTCGTTGAGCAGGAGGAAGTAGCGCAACGCCACCCATGCGACACGCTTGTTGCCGTCGGGCAACGGATGGTTCTTCGCCAACCGGACCATCAACACCGCGGCTTTGTCGACGAAGTCGGGATAGAACTCCTCACCGCCGAACTCGGCGCTCGGCGCGTGCAACGCGGAGTCGGCGAGACCAAGGTTCGCGATCTTTCCGACAACGACCTCGTCGAGACCAGTGACTTCCGATGCAATGCCGACATAGTCGGCGAGGTCGAGGTACTCGACCGTCACTTCGCGAGACGCTCGAGGATCTCCCGGTCCTCACGGATGATCTGGCGAACGCGCGCCTTGAACTTCGGGTCTCGGCGCCGCTGTTCGACTGCGTCAGCGAGTGCGTCCTTGATCGTCTCGTTGACGCTCTTTCCTTCGACGCGAGCAAGTGCTTCCGCGTCGGCGGCCAGGTCATCAGGGAGACGGACAGTCATGTTCTTCGTCATGGTGTCATGGTATCATGACGAAGACGCTCTGATGAACGGCCCGGTGGCGGGTATCGCGTGCCGGGCTCAGCACCCGCTCGCTGGAACTCAGACGTGCCCTCGAAGATCGTGTAGTTCCTGTTGCACCGTCTGCCGGGTCGGGTCCAGTCCGCTGACCTGCGCCGATTCTCCATTGCCTCCATCCAGTCCACGCCGCATGACCGAGTTGTAGGGATGAAAGTAGGGACGCTCAGGTGGCGGCGGCGACGCGTTGAGCAATCGCGACGATCTGGGTCGCGGCTCGGACTGCCTTCGTTGCGGTGGCCTTCGGCACGTCGTCGGGCTCGTACTCTGCCCGGGTCTTGAGCGGCAGTAGCCGAGCGAGCTGACGAGCGGCGGCGGTTCCGTCTGTGCCGGCTTCACCGAGTAGCGCGATCGAGCGTGCGTGGTCCTGGTCAGCCGAGCGACGACCCATCCGCGCGCCGCAGATCGCGTCGGCCGCGCTGATCCCGGCGTGGACGGCGAGACTCGTTGCCGCGATGTGACGATGCTCGGTGAGACTCGCCTCGGCCGCATCGAGGTACTCCTGGGCCTTGCCGGCGTAGCCGCGAACCTGAGCGCGAGATACAGAGCGGGTGCGCGGTTGCCTAGGCACTGCGCACGGCCAGGTCGTCGAGCGATTGCCCGAGGATCTCGATGCCCTCCCGACGAACGGCTCGCCAGAGCGTCGAGCGCGAGCGCGTGAGCCGTGGTACTTCGACGACTGCAGCCTCGATCCAATTGACCGGGTTCCCCGAGACTCTTCCGATCCGCTCCACAAAAGCGGCCACTGCCTGTTCCCACGCCGGGTCATGTTCGGCGACACCTTCAGCGCGCACGATCAGCAGGTCGAGGTCACTCAGTGCATCGCCGTCACCACGCGCAATCGATCCGAACAAGGTGATGTTCTCGGGTGCCGGCCGGATCCGTTTCGCGCTCCGCTGCAACTCGTCGAGCAGCGCGTCGCGCAATCCGGCAAGGGCGAGGACGGCCCGCACCGCAAGGTGCTCGGGGACGATCCGCACCAGCACCGACGGCGGGACTTCGCGCCGCTCCACCATCCCCAGCTCGACGAGCCGTGGCACGACGCGCGCCGCGTGGGCGAGGCTGACGCCCGAGAGCTCAGCCAGCGTCCTGAGGTTGAGCTCGCCGGTCGTCCTGGATAGCGCCGCGAGGATCCGACCCTGCGCGTCGGGAATGACGGCTTCGATGGGCCTGGTGAAATCCATACGGCAACACTAGCCGAGTACCACTCATGAATGAGACGATTATCTCTTCTATGAGCTGGACCCTCGAAGATCAGGGAATGTGTATGCCCGAGATGGCGCGGGCGATGACGAGGCGCTGGATCTCCGAGGTGCCCTCGAAGATCGTGTAGATCTTCGAGTCGCGGTGCCACCGCTCCACGGGATAGTCGCGTACGTAGCCGTAGCCGCCGAGGATCTGGATCGCCTGCTCGGTGGCCCACACCGCGACCTCGCCCGCCTTGAGCTTGCTCATCGAGCCCTCGCCGGCGGTGAACTCCTTGCCGTTGCGACCCATCCAGCAGGCACGATGCACGAGGAGGCGCGCCGCGTCGATCTCCATCTTCATGTCGGCGAGCTTGAACGCGATCCCCTGGTTCTCGATGATCGCCCGGCCGAACGCCTTGCGTTCCTTCGCGTAGTCGAGCGAGTACTCGTACGCGGCCCGCGCGATACCCAGCGCCTGCGCGCCGACCAACGGGCGGCTCGCCTCGAACGTGCTCATCGCGGCTTGCACCCGGCTGCTCTTTCCTTCACGCGCCCGAGCGAGCCGCGCGTCGAGCTTCTCCTTGCCGCCCAGCAGGCAGCTGCCGGGGATGCGCACGTCGTCGAGGACGACTTCTGCGGTGTGGCTCGCGCGGATGCCCATCTTCTGGAACTTCTGCCCCATCGAAAGGCCCTTGGTGTGAGGCGGGACGATGAAGCTCGCGTGCCCGCGCGCCTTCAGCTGAGGCTCCACCGCCGCGACCACGACATGCACGTTCGGCACCTTGTCGATGCCGCCGTTGGTGATCCACGTCTTCGTGCCGTTCAAGACCCACTCGTCGGTCTTCTCGTCGTACACCGCGAGCGTGCGGAGGCTGCTGACGTCGCTGCCGGCGTCGGGTTCGCTCACCGCGAACGCGGCGACGTGGAGGTCGTCGGGGGTGCCGAAACACTGGGGAACCCATTCGGTGATCTGCTCGGGTGTTCCACTGCCGACGATGCCCGACACACCCAGGGTCGTGCCGAGGATCGCGAGCGTGATGCCCGCGTCACCCCAGGCGAGCTCTTCGCTGACGAGCGCGAGCTGGAGGCCCGTGGGGTCGGCGAACGAGCTGGCCACGAACTCCCACGAGTACAAGCCGATCTTGGCGGCCTCCTCGATGATGGGCCACGGCGTCTCTTCCCGCTCGTCCCACTCGTGGGCAGCCGGACGAATCACCGTCTCCGCGAAGTCATGGACCCATTTCTGGATCTGGAGCTGGTCTTCGTTGAGATCGAGCGAGAAGTCGGCCATGCCGCCCTCCAATAAGACCCGGCATCGGCCGGAAGCGAGAAGTTACTGAGCGGTAACAAGTTTATCGCGGGGACGCGGCGGGCAACCATCCCGGGCCGCGACCGGCGCTCAAGGGTTGTTGTTCAGAACCGTCACGGTCTGGGTGGCAGGCGGAGTCCCGCCGGTCGTGGTCAGCGCGTACCGGTGCGACCGCTCGGTGCAGTTGAACGCGACGTTCGTCGCCCCCGATGCCGGGCCGGGAATCGGCGCGGCGCCGTCGATGCTGAGCGTCGTTCCGGATGCGTTCTGCGTGCTCCAGCTCAGCTGCACCGATGTGGCCGGGCAGCTTGCGGCCTGGGGGCCGAAGAACGACACGATCCGCGGTGAGGGAGCAGTGGTGGAGGTTGTGGTCGACGACGTGCTCGTCGACGTCGAGGTCGAGGTCGACGACGTTGAGGTCGAGGTGGAGGTGCTCGACGAGGTGGACGTGCTGGTCGAAGCCGAGGTGCTCGTCGAGGTCGATGTCGATGTCGAGTTGGAGCTCTGCGTCGCGAGCGCGATCCCGACACCCGCGAGCACACCGACGACGACGACTACGGCACCACCGATGAGGAACATGCGCCGACGGCGACCTTGGTCGTCGCCCCCCGACCCGCCCGTCGGGGTAGCTGCTCCCCCACTCCCTCCGGCACCGCTGCCTCCGACGCTGCCCGTCGTCGGTATCGCCCTGGTCGCGTCGGCGGGCACCCCCGGCGCTGCTATCCCCGACGGTTCAGGGGTGCTGGGCACGGCGCTCGTGGGATCGTGGGGGCTAGTCATGAGCGCGAACTATGCCACCGCCATGGCGTAGAAGGCGCGCAACTCGCGCTCCACGTCGGGACCACCCGCCGCGAACAGCACCTCGGTCGCGCCCCCCGCGCCAAGCGCGTCGAGACGGGTCCGCAGGGCCGGGGCTTCGTCGGTCCAGGTGAACATACGCAGCACATCACCGGTGACGACTGATCGATCACGATCCGTTACCGCGACGAAATGGTCTTCGTGAAGCGCGAGGTGACGCTCCGCTTCGGGGATCGCGTCGATCTGGGCCCGCCACGCCACCCCTCCCGGCAACCCTTCGACGTCGGCGGGATTGCCTTCATAGATCCCGTGGTATGCCACCGCTGCCATCGGGCCTGCGGCGGCAATCGCGCGCGCCGATCCGGCGTCCTCACCCGAATCGAGGACCGTGCCGAAGGTGAGAACACTGCACGCGTCGAATTCGGTGAAGGTCGGCCCGATCGTCATCACGCCGTCGCCGAGCTCACGCGCCACCGCGAGCCCCTTCGGACCGTTGGCCGCGATCAGTATCGGAACATCTACCGGCATCGGCAGATACCCGTCGGGCGGCATGAGGCGAACCAGCCCTCCATCGACCTCGACGGTGTCACCGGCGAGCAACCCGCGCAGCTGGCGGACGTAATCGGCGACCCAGGCCCACCGCAGCGGTCGCTGGCCGAGCGTCATGCGGCCGGTGAACCCGGTGCCGATCGCGACGACGAGGCGCCCCGGCGCGAGCGACGACACGGTTGCGATCGCGTTGGCCTGCACAATCACGTGCCGCAGGCTCGGCACGAGCACCGCGGGGCCGAGTCCGATGCGGGTCGTCGCCTCGGCGACGCGCGCCAACGAGACCCACACGTCGGGATACAACGCGGGGGAGTCGTAGAGCCAGACGCGGTCGTAGCCGAGCTCCTCGGCGACGAGCGCGTGCTCGACGACGCGCGGTCCGGGCGGGATCCCACACGAGATCTCCATGGCGTCGAACTCCTTCAGGCGGCTACGGGTGTGCAGCAGTCAAGCAGGGATCGCCGCCGCACACCTCGGTCAGTGCGCCCCTTGCCGCCAGGAAATCCGACTTCTGTTGGCGCGCTGCTGGGGTGTTGCGGGGGTCGCCGTGGGGATCATCGCCGTACACGGGTGGCCGCGGCGCGACGTTGCCGAGCGGCGGCGCGGGGGTGCCGCTGTCCCAGACGACGAGCGCGGAACCGCCGTAGGGAAACCCGGCGACGGGCTCGATCCCCCAGAACGGATTGACCGACGGATCGCGTCCCGGTGCGAGCGCCGGCGTCCGCAAGCGAGCGCCGATCGTGCGGGCCTCGATTTCGGTCGTCACGTTGGCCACCTGGTGATCGCCGAACGCCATGTCCAACAAGACGGTGTGGCTCGGGGTATCGGGATACGGATCATCGGTCATGTGCTGCGCGTAGCCGTTCGCCTCTGCCCTGTCCCACAACATCTGCACGATGCCGCTGGTGAGCAGCCGGTCGAGCTCATCGGGGTACGACGGCTCGAGCACGACCTTGTAGGTGTCGAAGTCGATGCTGCGCTGGAGCAGTGTGCTGTAGTTCATCCCCGGTACGCCGAGGACGGCGCGGGTCCACTCGGTCGAGACCGCGGTAACGGCCCCGCCGAGAATGCCGCCTTGGCTGTTGCCGTCGTAGAACACCTCGCGGGTGTCTATGAGCGGAGTGCCGTCGTTGGCCCGGAACGCGGGGTCGGACACGAGCCCTTTCGGCGTGTGCAGCAACCGAGCGAGAAAGAGGACGTTCAAGAAGCCTTGCTGGGTGCGGTCGGCGACCTTCGGAAAGTTGGTGAAATCAGACAGCGCGGTGACGGCCACTCCGACGTCGTCTTCGGAGAACCCGATCCACTTTGTCGCGCAGAAGGCGAAGTCGTGTTCGTTTGCCATCGCCCGCACGTTGCCGGAGCTCACTTCATCGTTGCTGCCGAGCAACCCGTGCCCGTAGACACCGGCCCTGGCCGGGTGGACCGGCGCGGCGCCGGCGTTGCTCGCCGAGCGCGGGATGTTGCAGATGAAACCCGCTTGGAAATCGCCGTTACGGGCCGGAAGGCCATCGGGTCCGGTGTTGAACCGCGCACCGGGTGCGCCGGTGCCGGAGAGGTAGTTGGGGACGGTGAAGGTGCCGGTGACGCGACGGAAGATCTGGTCGTCGACGTTGTTCTCGATCGACGTCACCGTGAATGAGGGCGCAGCGTCGGCGCGGCCGAGCGCCGCGAACGCGTCGTCTCTGATGTGGCGCATCCGCCCGGAGAGATTGCGCTCGCTTGCGACGGTGAAGTCCCACGCGAGGTAGAGGTCGCCACGTCCGACACCTGCGTCGCCGAGCTTCGTGAGCAGGTCCTCGACGTGAACCCGTCGACTCTCTATCTCCGGATCGAACGTGGCGACACCATCCCGGTAGAGGCGAAAGGCGCGGCCGGCCGGGATCGTGGCTCCCGCGGCGTCTTTCAGGCGGCGCAGCGCCACGATGAAGCGGTGACCCTCGGCCAGGTTGCGGGCCGGCCGGATGATCAACATCGGACCCTGCGCCGGATCTGCCTGCGCATCGAGCTCCGCGAAGAACGGCTGACGCCTGCCGGTCGCGGCATCGATCAACACAACCGGCTGGTTGGCGTCGAGCGACCGGCCGATGTCGGTGATCGGCGCGGCGCCGGTCTCGGTGAGGTCGAGCCCGGAGACCTTGGCGAGGATCGGCGACCCGGGGCTGAAGCCGTCGTTTCGGTTCCATTCCGTCGGATCGACGTGGATGCCCTTGTTGTTCGCGGGCATCGAGTCGACCGCGAAGTTCACCCGGCGGCCGGTATCGGTCGAAGAATCGGCGACCGTGTAGCGATCATTCGGGAACGGCAGGAGGCACTTGGCCGCGTCGAGGAAGTCGCAACGTGATGCGGTCGAGGTGTCTATGGCGGGCTCCCACGAGATCGTCGACAACCCCACCGCGCGCGGACGGCTGCGCGGCCGCCCGAGCCACTCCGCGCTCGCTTCGACGGTGACGAGACCCTCGACTAGATCTGCCGCGGTGAGCGAGCCCGTCGCGGTGTTGCCCACAACCGTCAGCCGCTTCTTGCGACCGATCTTGCGATCGAGACCATCGCCGGTCACCCGCACTCTCAACGTGGTCATGTTGAGACCGGGATCGACCTCGATTCGCAGCGGGACCGCGCCCGAAGTCGGTACCTGCGTGTGATCGCCGGGCGCGACAACACGGATCGGCGTCGACGCGCTCGGCGTCACCGTTGCCCGAGCGAGGCAACCGGCGGCAAGCGCCGCCAGCGCAGCAAACAAGACGATCCGTGCGGTACGCCCCATCGGTTCCCCTCGAGCCCCAGCGTCGACGCTCCGGACCCTACGAGTTGGACCCGACTCGCCGCCACCCGGAGCGCCCCGGCACGGGAGCTTCGGCGAGGAGCTCGTAGGAGCGGACGCGGGTGGCGTGGTCGTGGGTGATGGTCATCGCCATCACCTCGTCGACGCCACATTCTTCGGCCAGTGCGTCGAGCCGTGCCGCGACCGTCTCGGGTGAACCGATCACGCTGCGGTTGCGGTTGAGCTGCCGCTGGTTCTCCTCGGCCGGCGTGTACTCGTACGCCTGGGCTTCCTTCAACGTCGCCGCGGGTCCTCGTGTCCCGTTTCCGATCCGGAGCCACATGAGATCAAGCGACGCGGCGAGCTCCTCGGCCCGCTCATCGGTCTCCGCGACCAGAACCGAGATCGCCATGATCCCGCTCGGCTCACGGAACGCCGCCGACGGGCGGAACTCGTCACGGTACGACGACAACACGTGTGCAGCCGGGCCGGGGCTGATGTGGCGGGCGAACGCGAATCCGAGGCCGGCCTGCGCCGCGAGCCGACCGCTGAACTCGCTCGACCCGAGCAGGTAGATCGGCGGAACCGCGGTGCCGCCAGGGACCGGCGTGATCGAGCGGAACGGGTGATCGTCGGGAAACGTGCCGTAGAAGAAGGCAAGGAGCTCGGCGAGCTGCTGCGGAAAGTCGTCTGCGGTGAGCGCAGCGCGGGAACGACGCAGCGCGAGCGCGGTCACCATGTCGGTGCCGGGGGCGCGGCCGATCCCGAGGTCGATGCGCCCGGGGTGCAGCGTCTCGAGCACCCGAAACGTCTCGACGACCTTCAGCGGGCTGTGGTTCGGGAGCATCACCCCGCCCGACCCGACCCGCAGCGTCGAGGTGGCGTTCGCGACCTGGGCGATCATCACCTCGGGTACCGAGCTGGCGATGCCTTCGGTGTTGTGGTGCTCGGCGAGCCAATACCGGTGGTATCCGAGGGCCTCGGCCCGCTGCGCTAGATCCACGGTGTTCCCGAGCGCTTCAGCCGGCGTGATCCCGGCGTGCACGGGCGATACGTCGAGAATCGAAAGCTTGAGCGGTCGAGTCACGGGTTGGGCAACGCCGGCGAAGCCAGAGGTATTTCGCCGGCCGACACGATCGAGACGATCAGCCAAGGGTGACAGGGAGGCGGTCGAGGCCGCGCAAGACGATCCTGCCGTTCCAGGCCGCCTCGGCCTCGGGTTCGGCGAGAGCGATGCCGGGGAAGCGGCGGATCAACCTCGGGATCGCGACGCGACCTTCGACGCGGGCGAGCGCGGCTCCGAGGCAGTGGTGCACGCCACTTCCGAATGACACGTGCTGGGCCGCACCTTCGCGGCCGAGGTCGAGCATGTCGGCCGTCGGGCCCCAGAACTCTGGATCTCGATTGGCCGACCCGAGACAGGTCAGAACAAACATCGAAGGGTCGATCGTCACGTCGCGCACCGTCAACGGGGCGAGGGTGATTCGGCGCGAGAACTGCACCGGGCTGTCGTAGCGAAGCAGCTCCTCGATCGCGTTCTCGTCGAGCGCAGAATCGGAGCGGAGGCGGCCGAGCTGGTCGGGGTGACGGAGGAGCGCGAACGTGCCGTTGCCGATCAGGTTGACCGTCGTCTCGTGGCCGGCGATGTAGAGGAGCACGACCTGGGCGACGAGCTCGTCTTCGGTGAGCACATCGCCTTCATCCTCCGCGACGGTGAGCTTGGTCAGGAGGTCGTCGGCCGGCTCGCGCCGCTTCCACTCAATGGCTGCGAGCACGTGCTCGATCATGTGATTCGACGCCTCGAACGCGGCGCGCACCTCTTCATCGGAGATGATCGGATCGAGGGTCTTGACTATGGCGTGCGACCAGTCGCGCAGCCGATCCCGGTCGCCCTCGGGCATGCCGAGCATCTCGGAGATCACGGTGAACGGCAGCGGGAACGCGAGATCGGTGATCACATCGGCGGCCCCCGCCTGCGCGGCCATCGCGTCGAGCGCCTCGTCGACGAGCACCGCGATGCGGGGGATGAGCGACCGGACCATCGCGGGGTTGAACGCCTTGGCGACGAGGCGTCGCAACCGGTCGTGATCGGGGGGATCGAGATCGAGCATCGAGCGGGTCCGCATCACCAGACGCTCATCGTCTAATTCCCGGTACCGGTCGCGCTGGGCTTCGACCATCGGGTTCGACGCGACATTGTGCTCCTCGACGGAAAGCGTCGGATCCCGCAGGATCCGGAGCACATCGTCGTGGCTGAACAGCATCCAGCTCCCGAGCAGACTCTCGTGAACCGGGCTGGCCTCACGCACACGGGCGTAATGAGCGTACGGATCGGCGAAGTAGCCGGGCTCGAACGGGTTGAGTGACACCATTTCGGGATCGACCGCGCTCACGGGTGAACCCTATGCCCGCGCGCCTACGCTCACGTTGTGTCTTTTGTCACCACTGAGAACCTGCTCGATGGGCTCGCCTTCCCCGAAGGTCCGCGCTGGCACAACGGTCGGCTCTGGTTCTCGGATCAGCACACCGGCCACGTCGTCGCGCTCTCTGTCGACGGCACCGCCGAGATCATCGTCGAGGTACCCAACGGCCCGTCCGGCCTCGGGTGGCAGCCCGATGGGCAACTGCTCGTCGTCTCGATGCGTGACCGACGGCTGCTTCGCTTCGACGGCACGATTCTCCACGAGGTTGGCGACCTCAGCGCGCTTGCGCCGTTCCACTGCAACGACATGGTCGTCGATGCCCACGGTCGCGCGTACATCGGGAACTTCGGCTTCGACCTCGACGGTGGCGGTGCCTACGAACCGACCGTGCTGATACGGGTAGACCCGAACGGGACGGCGACGGTCGCGGCCGACGACATCGCCTTCCCGAACGGCGCGGTGATCACCCCTGACGGCATGACGCTGATCGTCGCCGAAACATTCGCGTCGCGGCTGACGGCGTTCACAGCCCATCCAGACGGCTCGCTCACGGATCGTAGGGTGTGGGCAGAGGTCGCGGGCGCGGCACCCGACGGGTGTTGCCTCGATGCCGACGGCGCGATCTGGGTCGCAGACCCGATGGGACGGCGCGTGCTGCGCGTGCTCGAAGGTGGCGAGATCACCGACACCGTGACCGTCGCCACGCCGAACTCGGCGTACGCGTGCGCTCTAGGTGGAGCCGACGGTCGGACCCTCTTCGTCTGCACCGCGCCGACATCCACTCCAGAGGCGGCCATCGAGCAGATGGGTGGCCGAATCGAAACCGTCGTCGTCGCGGTTCCGAGCGCGACCGGCGCGTGACCGCCCACCCGGATCGGTTGGGAATACTTGACCCGGGCAGTAGCATTTTAAGGTCTGTATGAACGATCAGAAGGATTCGTGATGCCCAGCTTCCGTGAGCTGCTCGCTCAGACCAAGGCGAACATCACCGAGATCGACCCCGAAGCCGCCGAGGCCCTCATGGGTGACGCCGTGTTCCTCGACGTGCGCGAGCAGGACGAGTACGACGCCGGCACCCTCCCGGGTTCGATCCACATCCCGCGCGGCTTCCTCGAGAGCCAGGTCGAGTCGCGCGTCCCCGACCGTCACGCGCCGATCGTCGTTTACTGCGCCGGTGGCACCCGCTCCGCGTTCGCAGCCGAGACGCTCCAAGAGCTCGGCTACTCCGAGGTCGTCTCGATGGCGGGCGGCTTCGGTCGGTGGAAGAACGAGGGACGCAACTGGCAGACCCCCCAGACGCTGACCGTCGACCAACGCGAGCGCTACAAGCGCCACATCCTTCTTCCCGAGGTCGGCGAAGCCGGTCAACAGAAGCTGCTCGAGAGCAAGGTGCTCCTGCTCGGCGCGGGTGGGCTCGGCTCGCCCGCCGCGCTGTACCTTGCCGCCGCCGGCGTCGGCACGCTCGGCATCGTCGACATGGATGTTGTCGACGCGTCGAACCTGCAGCGCCAGATCCTGCACAACATCGATCGCATCGGTGATCGCAAGGTCGACTCCGCCAAGAAGACGCTGACCGAGCTGAACCCCGACGTGAACGTCGTGACCTACGACGTGCGTCTCGGCGCCGACAACGTGCTCGACATCATCGACGGCTACGACGTGGTGATCGACGGCACCGACAACTTCCCCACCCGCTACCTGTTGAATGACGCGTCGCTCGTGAAGAAGGTCACCGTGGTCCACGGGTCGATCTTCCGCTTCGAGGGCCAAATCACGGTGTTCAAGCCCTACGACGGCCCGTGCTACCGCTGCCTGCTCCCCGAGCCTCCCCCACCGGAGCTCGCGCCCAGCTGCGCCGAAGCCGGTGTGCTCGGTGTGCTCCCCGGAATCGTCGGTTCGATCCAGGCGCTCGAGACCATCAAGCTGCTGCTCGGTCTCGGCGATCCACTGATCGGCCGTCTGCTCGCGTACGACGCGCTCGAGGAGAGCTTCCGGAACTTCAAGGTCCGGCGCGACCCGATGTGCGCCGCCTGCGGCGAAGGCGCCGGGCCGATCGTGATCGCGGAGTACGACGACCTCTGCATGCCGCACGCCATCCTGGCCGACGGCACCATTACCTAGGCATTTTCGGCTAGCTCTTCGCGGGCTTCTTGAAATTGGCCGCGACCTCGATGAAGGTCCGGACGCCGAACCCGGTACCGCCCCGGACAAGCTCACCGTCGTCGGCGTTGGCGCGAGCCGGGCCCGCGATATCGAGATGCACCCACGGCACGTCGCCGACGAACTCCTCCAGGAAGAGCCCCGCGGTCAACGCACCGCCGTAGCTGCCGCCGATGTTCTTCATGTCGGCGATCTCCGATTCGATCTGCTTGTGGTACGCCTTCGGCAGCGGCAACGGCCACACCGGCTCACCGGCCCGATCGGCACCGGCTCGCACCTGGTCACTCCAGCTCTCGTGGTTGCCCATGAGCCCGGCGACCTTGTCGCCGAGGGCGACCATGCACGCACCAGTGAGCGTCGCGGCGTCGACGATCGCGTCGGGCTCGTCTTCAACTGCGAGTGAGAGGGCGTCGGCGAGAATGAGGCGTCCTTCGGCGTCGGTGTTCAGCACCTCGACGGTCTTGCCGTTTCGGATCTTCAGCACGTCGCCGGGCCGGATCGCGGTGCCGCTCGGCATGTTCTCGACCATCGGCACGTAGGCGGTGACCTTCGTCTTCACCCCGAGGTCCTTGAGCGCCGACATCGCGGCCAGCACCGCGGCGCCGCCACCCATATCGGTCTTCATCTCCTCCATGCCACTGGCCGACTTGATCGACAGGCCACCGGAGTCGAACACCACACCCTTGCCGACCAGCGCGAGCGAACCGCGCGCACCGGGAGGGGAATAGGTCACCTTCACGAAACGGGGCGTTTGGTGTGAACCCTGGCCGACGCCGAGCACCCCGCCCAGCGCCTCCTTCGTCATCTCGGCCACGCCGAGAACCTTCACCCTTACGCCCTTGCCGGCCAGGAGCTTCTTCGCAGCATCGGCGAACGTGGCCGGCGACTTCGCCGCGCTCGGCTCGTTCACCATGTCTCGGGCCCAGATGACCGCGGTGGCCACGGTGACGCCCCTGTCGATGCCGGCCTGCACCCGCGCGCCGCCGCGCGCCAACACGATGACCTTCGCCAACTTTGACGGCTTCGCGTCGGACTTGTACTCGATGAACTGGTAGCCGCCCAGCAGTACGCCCTCCGCGAGTGCCTGGGCCGCAGCCGGCTTGTCGACACCGTCACCCACAGCCTCGAGCAGCGTGGTCGCGACGGTGGCCGATTTTTCGGCTCGACGAGCGAGTGCCGCGCCCGCTTTGCGGACCCCGTCGACGTCTACCCCGTCCCTCGGGCCGACGCCCAAGAGCAACACCGCCTTCGCTCCAAGCTTGCCCGCGGTGGGTACGGAGAGGGTCTCGCCCACGTTGCCGTCGAAGTCGGCTTCGGCCATGAACTCGGCGAGGCCACCGAGCACCGAGTCGACAGTATCGGCGCCCGGGCCGAGCACCCGCTCGGCGAACACCGGCACCACGAGCAGATCGGCCTTGACCTTCTCGACGGCGTTGGTGGTGAGGGTCAAGCTCGGTGTCACAGGTCCTCCGGGGAAGTCAGGGCGGGGAAGTCAGGGCTGGTCGTGGTCGGCGCGAGAAGGGCGGAAACGCTTCTCCTGCCAGCGCGCAAGCGTATACACGAGGTCGGCGAGGCGATTCAGATACGGGACGACGAAGCTGTCGGCTTCGAGCCAGCCCTCGCTCGTCGCGGTGACCGCACGGCGTTCGGCGCGCCGCACCACAGTGCGAGCAAGATCGAGCGCGGCCGCAGTGCGGTTCTCGCCGGGGAGCACGAACTCCTTGGGCGGCTCGTAGCGGTCCGTGATGTCGTCGATGACCGGCTCGAGCGCCGCGACCATCTCCGCGCTCACGCGATCTCCGGGCTTCAGTCGATCGCGACGCTCTGGCGCGGTGGCGAGCTCCGCGGCCACGACGAACAGCTCGCGTTGCAGACGCACGAGCAGGGTCGACAGCTCGCCGCCGACCTCGGCCTCGGCGCGGGCCAGGCCGAGGGCTGAGACCGACTCGTCGACAGTGCCGTACGCCTCGGGGCCGACGGCGTCCTTGGCCACACGACCACCGTGAAAGAGGCCGGTTGTGCCGTCGTCGCCGGTGCGCGTGTAGACCTTCATCGCTCCGCAGTCTATGGCCCTACGCGAGGACGCCGGCCTGCTCTAAGCCGTGCCACGAGGTCGATCTACAGAGGCCGATCGAACGCCTTCCACTACCCTCGGGGAACAATGACCGACTTTCTGACGACTCTTCGCGACCGCGTGCTCGTATTCGACGGGGCCTTCGGAACGTGGGTCCAGGAGCACGATCTCGGACCCGACGACTTCGGTGGCCCGGGGCTCGAGGGATGCAACGAGCACCTCGTGCTCACCCGCCCCGATCTGATCTCCGATCTGCACTCAGAGTTCTTCGAAGCCGGGGTCGACGCGGTCGAGACCGCCACGTTCGGATCGTTTCCCGTGGTGCTTGCCGAGTACGACATCCCCGAAAAGACCTTCGAGATGAACGAGGTGGCGGCCCGCATCGCGAAAGAGGTCGCGAGCGGGTTCTCGACGCCCGACCACCCCCGCTTCGTGATCGGATCGATGGGGCCGGGAACGAAGCTCCCATCGCTCGGCCACATCCGCTTTGGCGAGTTGCGCGACGCCTACGTACCTCAGGTCGAGGGACTCCTCGCCGGCGGCGTCGACGCGTTGCTCATCGAGACGGTGCAGGACCTCCTCCAGGGCAAAGCCGCGATCGTCGCGGCGCGGCGGGCCATGGCCACCGCCGGCATCGAGGTTCCGATCATCGTGCAGGTAACGATGGAGACCACCGGCCGGATGCTGATCGGCTCCGAGATCGGCGCCGCGCTCACCGCGCTCGAAGCCATGAAGCCCGACGTCATCGGCCTAAACTGCGCGACGGGGCCGGCAGAGATGACCGAGCACCTCCGCTACCTCTCCCAGCACGGCCGCACGTTCCTCAGCTGCCTGCCGAACGCGGGGTTGCCGTCGGTGGTCGGGGGTCGAACCCACTACGACCTCACACCCGACCAGCTAGCCGATGCTCACGAGCGCAACGTCACAGAGTTTGGGATCAACATCGTCGGCGGCTGCTGCGGTACCACCCCCGCGCATCTGCGCGCCGTTGTCGAACGGCTCGGCGCCGGTCGCACCGCCGCGCCGCGCGCGCCCGAGTTCGATCCGGGGTGCTCATCGGTGTACAGCCATGTTCCCTTCCATCAAGAGCTTGCGTACCTCGCGATCGGCGAGCGCACCAACGCCAACGGATCGAAGAAGTTCCGCGATGCGATGCTCGACGCCGACTGGGACACCTGCGTGGCGACGGCGCGTGAACAGATCAAAGAAGGC
>JANYLB010000020.1 GCA_025363815.1 Actinomycetes bacterium | reverse complement strand
GGCGACGATCTCGATCGCCCCGACCGCGTACATGATCTCGTGCGCGCTCCAGGGAGTCTGACGCACGACGACCGGAGCGAGGTAGCGGTCCCAGTTGACGAGAACGTGAAAGAACTTGTCGAGCCCGAACAGGATTGGTGCCGCCGTAAAGCCGACTCGCAGCAGCCAGAATGCCTGATAGGCAGGATCGTGGAGCTGGTCGTTCGGCGCCAAAGGGTCGCGGGATGATCGAGTTACGACCGGCGGGGGTGCGGGTGCGTGCATAGTCGCCATGGGGGTTGTCTCCTTCTATAACGGATACTATTATTGATTTTAGAGCGGAGCCGCCATTTCGTCAACTAGTTTCTCTTTTAGAAGGAAGTGCCGATGCCGGAACCTCGCCCGACACCTGCAGTACCCCCGGCGCGCGAGGGTTTCGCTGCCCGCGTGATGGGGATCGCAACGCTGGGCGAGCCGGCGCGACGGGCTCTCTATCTGTGGGTGGCTGCCCAGCCCGAAGCGGTGACCCGCGACGAGGCCGCCGAGGGCGCATCCGTGGCTCGCCACGTTGCGAAGTTCCACCTCGACAAGCTTGTCGACGAGGAACTGCTCGAGGCGGAGTACAGCCGGCCGCCTGGTCGTGGTGGGCCCGGCGCCGGCCGTCCGGCGAAGCGCTACCGACGCACCTCCCGAGAGGTGGCGGTGAGCCTCCCCGAACGCCACTACGAGCTCGCCGGACGCCTCCTCGCGAGCGCGATCACCGAAAGCGAGCGCGACGGGCGAAGCGTTGGTGAGGCGCTCGGCGACGCGGCCCGCGATGCGGGTCGAGCCCTCGGCAGGAACTCGCGCGACAAGGCCGGTCGGCGGCCCAGTCGTTTGGCGATGCGCGCCGCGGCCGGCGATGCATTGACGGAATGCGGCTACGAGCCCCGCGACGATGGCTCCGGCGTCGTGCTGGTCAACTGCCCGTTTCACGCCCTCGCCCAGGACTACACCGAGCTCGTCTGCGGCATGAACCTCGAGTTGATTCGCGGGCTCGTCGACGGACTCGGCGCGAAAGAGCTCGAGCCTGTTCTCGATCCCGAGCCGGGCCGGTGTTGCGTGCGCATCACGAGCCGCGCCGCGCCCGGAACGAGAGAAGCCAACTGACGCCATTCCGCTATTCTTCTATTCGTGAGTAGAAGAAGTGTGAGCTCTTGGGCGGGGAGCAACCCGTGAAGTCGGGCTTCCTCCTACCTCGTCGGGCGGTGACGTCGCTCGACGCCTACAGGGAAGCCGGCGGCGGTGAGGGCATCGCTCGCGCTCGAGCGATGTCGCCCGACGAGGTCATCGCCGAGCTCGGTCTGGCGCAGCTGCGGGGTCGTGGAGGCGCCGGGTTCCCGACGTCCAAGAAGTGGGCATCGGTGCTTCGGGGTGAAGGTCGCCACCGTTACGCGGTGTGCAACGCCGCGGAGGGCGAGCCCGCTACGTTCAAGGACCGAGCGCTGCTCCGCGCCAATCCGTACCAGGTGCTCGAAGGTTTGCTGATCGCGGCTCAGGTGGTCGGCGCGGTCGAGGCATTCCTGGCGCTGAAGGCGAGCTTCGTACCCGAGCTTCGCGCCGTGCAGCGCGCGCTCGACGAGATGGAAGCTGCGGGTTGGCTCGACGCGCCTGTACGCGTTGTGACCGGCCCCGAGGAGTATCTCTTCGGTGAAGAGAAGGCCATGCTCGAAGTGATCGAGGGCAACGAGCCCTTGCCTAGGTGGCTTCCTCCCTACATCCACGGGCTCTTCGCCACCGCGCCGCAGCTTGGTTGGCAGGCACACGAGCCCGAGATCGGACACGGGGCCGGCCACGAGTCGAACCCGACAATCGTGAACAACGCAGAGACGCTGGCCAACGTCCCGCACATCCTCACCCACGGTGCGGACTGGTTCCGTGCACGCGGCACGGAGCAATCGCCCGGCACCATCTGCTGCACGGTGGTTGGTGATGTCACTCACCCAGACGTCATCGAGGTCGAGATGGGCACGTCGTTGCGCGACGTGATCGATGCCTGCGGAGGGCCGTTGGTGGGGCGGGAGGTGCGGGCGGTTTTCTCGGGCGTCTCCAACCCGGTGATTGACGGCGCCCAGCTCGACACTCCGGTGAGCTTCGAAGCCTTCGACGCGATCGGCAGTGGCCTAGGTGCCGCGGGCTTCGTCGTGTACGACGACACGACGTGCATGGTCGAGGTCGTCGCGCTGCTGTCGCGGTTCCTGTACGTCGAGTCGTGCGGCCAGTGCCCGCCGTGCAAGCTCGGTACCGGCGACATCACTGCGGCTCTCGAGCGGATCGCCAACGGCAACGGCATCGACGGCGACCTCGCGGTCATCGCCGAGCGGCTTGACATCGTGGCCGACGGCAACCGTTGCTATCTCCCTGTCGAAGAGCAACGCGTCGTGTCGAGCGTCATGCGGGCGTTTCCCGAAGACTTCGCCGCTCATCTCGAAACGAGTCTTTGCCCCCGCCCGCGCGAGCTGACGATCCCGAAGCTCGTAGATCTTGAAGGCGGTGTCGCGACCTACGATGAACGACAAGCGCGCAAGCAACCGGACTGGACCTACGACTAGCCGTCTTGCCCGGGACACCCTCAGGGGAGCGCGGGGTCTAAACGCAGCGAGCTGTCCCCGAGCTCGTGGCCATCATGCGAGGACCCCGGCAGCGGTGACTGCGACGATGGCAAGGCCCAAGCCGAGTTGGCGGAGGCCGATGACCTTGGCCGGGACCAGTGGTCGACGTACCCAGATCATCTGCGCCACCGCCAGCGCGGCGACGGCGAGCGCGCCCGGAGCTACCGCAGGGTCAACCGCCACCGCGGCGATGGCGACACCACCGCCGACCATCTGAGCTTTGTCGCTTACCGCCACCGAACCGGACCCGTGACGAAGCCGCGCGATCTGAACGCGCACGAACGGTATCGATGCCACCCCGCGGCCCGCCAGCACCAGCCAGAGCCCGACGGCCAGGCGCGCGTCCGCGCCGCCGGCCAACGCCACGCTCGCGACGACCGCGGCGATACCTATTGAGCCGCAGAGCTCGGGGACGAGACGCCGGCCGCGGCTGCGCATGTCGAACCACAGCTCGACGCCGACGAGCGGAACCGCGACTGCCACGGGCCCGAGCCACGACCAGCCGGCGAGGCTCACCGCGACGAGCGCGATGAGGAGCATGACCCCCAGCTCTACCGCGGCGATCCGAGCGGCCAGGCGCGACCGCGGTAGCCAACGGTGTCGATGCCGATCGACCAGAACCAGCTTGAACGGCGTTCGCAAAAGGAACGCTGCAAACGCGGCGGTGGCCAACGCGACCCCCGCCCAAGACGGCGCGACGAGGAGGCCGAGCAGAGCAGGTTCTGCGGTCAACCCCCACCCACCGTGCTCATCGGGGATGGCCACGGCGCGCCAAGCGGCGCGCTCTCGCCCCGCCGCGCTCGGATCTCCCGGGGCGCGGAGGCGGTCAGCCCGCCCTGTGATCTTGAGTCGCATCGTTCAAGACTCATGGATCCGCCGCCAGGGCAAGCAGGGTCGAAGGTCCCTTCCCTCCTGTCGCTCGGCCTGATATTTCTAGTACAAGCTAGAAATTCTGGGGCGAGAGGGTCGACGATGCCGTTTCCGCCAGCCGTGAAGAGCCACCACACCGCCTGGGTGAGAACGCCGGGAGGGAGGCCGCACCCGGTTCGTTACGCGGTCGACGGAGAACGCCTGGTCTGCTTTGCCGACGACGGTCTCGCCGCCGTGGCCGATGGCGCCCGGGTGACGATGGGGATCCACGAGATCGCGGGCGGGCCCCTTCTCGCGGAGTTCAGCGCATCGCTGCACCGCCTGACGCCCGATCAGATTGATCTCAACGCACTTGCCGAGCTCCTCGCCCACATACCGCTCGGCCGCACCCTCGCAGAGGTCAATGCCCGACTCGATGTGCAGCGCGCCCACCGGCGGGTCGTCGAGCTGGTTGCTTGAGCTCTGGCTCAAGCGTTTGACGGGCGGGAATGAGGGCGACCGGTCGCCCGGCGCGATTCGCCAACTCGTGCGCGGTGCCGCCCATGAGGGCCTGGTGGACGCGCCCGTGACTCTTGGCGCCGATCACGATGAGATCCGCGTGCTCTTTCTCTGCGATCTGCAGCAGCTTCTTGGCTGGATCGCCTCGCACGAAGCGGGTGGAATAAGGAACCCGCATGGTGCGGAGGCCCTTCGTCCAGTCCCCTTTCAACTTCTCCCTGCGTTGTCGGATGAGCGGATCGGAGTTCACCTGCACCGCAGCGAGCTCCCACTCGAGGACGCTCGGGACTACGTGCACTGCGAGAACCCGAGCGCCGGCCGACTGGGCGAGCTCGGCGCTCCAGCGGACGGCTCGTTTCGAAGCGGGGGTGCTGTCCACGCCGACCACGATCAATTCCATAGCGGCCTCCAATCCCGAGCGATGCCGGCCCGGCCCTATCCGGCGCCTTGGCCTGTTCCCAGATGGATCGTATCACGATCTATTCTTCCATGGTCGCGCGGAGTCGCGTCAGCTCCTCGAGGTGGTGTCTGGTGAGTTGACGGAGGCGCCGGTTGCCCAGTGGCGTCAGGCTCAGCCGTACGACGCGTTGGTCGTCGAGGTCGGTTCGGCGCCGTACGAGGTCGGCCGCTTCGGCTCGGTCGATGAGACCAACCGCGCTGTGATGTTGCAACATCAGCATCTCCGCGACGTCACCGATGGTCGGGCCGCTTCGATCTTGGTGCCCACGGATCGCGAGCATCAGCTGATGCTGAGCGGGGGTTAGACCAGCCGCGACTGCTTGTTGCTCGCTCCAGTGCAAGAAACGGCGCAGACCGATGCGGAACTCGAGCAGGCGTTCGTAGTCACCGTCGGTGATGTGTAAGGTCACGAGTTGTATCGTGCCACGACAGGAGTTGGTGTGGCGAATCCTTCAGGTACTTCTCGGCGAGCTGCGGCCCGTCGCACATGTTTTCTCGCTGGTATCGCCGTGATACTCGGTGTCGCAGGTGGTGCGGCCGCGTGGCTGCTGCTGCATCTCATCGGACTGATCACGAACGTGGTGCTCTTTCATCAGTGGGGCTGGCAGCTGCCGTCGTTCGGGAACTTTCACCCCGGGCCGATCCTGCTCCTCGAGGCTGCGGGTGGGGGGCTGGCAGTGTCGTTGTTCGCCCGCTGGTCGCCAGTGATTCGCGGGCACGGTCTTCCGGAGGCGATGGAAGCCGTCCTCACCCGACAAAGTCGGATCGAGCCCCGAGCCGCGGTGGCGAAGCCGTTGTCGGCCGCAATCGCGATCGGAACCGGGGGACCGTTCGGTGCCGAAGGCCCCATCATCGTCACCGGTGGCGCGCTTGGATCCCTCATCGGGCAGTTGATCCGGGTGACGCCATCAGAACGCAAGATTCTCTTGGCCTGCGGCGCTGCCGCGGGCATGTCGGCAACGTTTGGCGCACCCCTCGCCGCGGTCGTGCTCGCGATCGAGCTGCTTCTCTTCGAGTTCTCGCACCGAGCGTTCGTGCCGCTCGTTGTCGCCTCGAGTGTCGCCGGAGCGATGCATGCAGCACTCTTCGGACCCGGGCCGCTCTTCCACGTTCCGACCCACAACTACTCCGGTTTGACGAGCCTGCCCGTGTTCGCAGTGGTTGGTCTCACCTGCGGGATACTCGCGGTCCTCATCTGTAAGGGCCTTTATCTCGTCGAGGGCGGTTTCCGGCGGCTTCCGATCCCCGAGTTCTGGCATCCGATCGTCGGTGCTCTCGGCTTCGCCTGCGTTGGGCTCGTGGTCCCTCGCGCCCTGGGTGTGGGCTACGGCACCATCAACGACATCTTGGCGAATCGACTCGCAGTCGGCGTGCTCGCGGTGCTGTTGATAGGCAAGCTCCTGGCCTGGTGGATCGCCCTCGGGTCGGGGACGTCAGGGGGCACCCTCGCCCCCATCCTGTTGATCAGCGGCGCGTTCGGCGGACTCCTCGGCGCGCTCATAAACGACATCGTCCCCGGGCTCCACCTCTCGCCCGGTGCTGTGGCGCTCGTGGCCATGGCCGCGACCTTCGGGGCGGCGACCAGAGCAACCTTCACCGCGATTGTGTTCGCGTTCGAGCTCACACAGGACTACCGCGCCATCCTGCCCATCATGCTCGCTGCCGTGATCGCCGACCTCGTCGCGGGTGCGCTGCTGGACCACGGTCTCATGACCGAGAAGCTCGCCCGGCGGGGACTTCACGTTCCGCTCGACTACGAGCCCGACTATCTCCAGGCCACCGCTGTGCGCGCCGCGATGACCACCACCGTCGAGGTTCTCGAAGCCAACGACACGGTGAGCGGAGCGCGGCTCCGAATCGAGGGCACCCCTCACAGCGCCTACCCGATCGTCGACCGGGACCGACAATGTGTCGGTATTGTCTCGCGCCGCGATCTTCTCGGCGACGAAGCGACGTCCGACGCTCCTCTATCGCGCATCGCAAATACCGACGTCGTCACCGTCACGCCCGATGACACCTTGCTGACGGCGCTGGAACGCATCATCGACGAAGAAGTCGAGCACCTCCCCGTCGTCGACGAGAAGCGCCACATCGTCGGGATCTGCACCCGTACTGACATCCTGCGCGCCCGTAGCCATAATCTCACGGCCGAAAAGCCCCAGCCAGGTTGGCACGCGTCCTGGCTGAACAGGCGCTCTGGCTCCGATCACCGAGACAATCTCTCCGGTAGCTCGATCCGTAGTAAACCCGAGAACGAAACGCGGACAGAAATGCCAAACGCTGGCGACCAAGGACGTTGAGATGCGACGAGTGACAACCAACCCTGCACAAGCAAGGATCAGGAGCCAACGACGCCTGCTGCTCCGGGGCGTATTGGCCGGGGGCGCGATCATCGCGTTGGCCGCCTGCGGATCCTCGGGTAGCTCGAGCTCTTCAAAGCCGTCGTCGTCGTCCTCGTCGTCCTCGTCGTCGCCCGCGAGCGTCGCAGCGGTGAAGACGTCGACCAACTCGAAGTTCGGGAACATCCTGGTCGACGGCTCCGGTAGGACCGTCTACACCCTGACAAATGGCGGGGCCGCGGTGGCCTGTACCGGACAATGCCTGGCCTTCTGGCCGCCGGTGATCGCACCGGCCGCCAGCTCGACCGTGACCGCGGCCGGAGTCAGCAGCCTCGGAACGATTGCCGGCCCCGGCGGCAAGCAGATCACCTACAGGGCCTTGCCGCTCTACACGTTTGCGAACGACAAGGCGCCCGGTGACGCGACCGGTGACGGGGTAAGCAGCTTCGGCGGCACGTGGCAGGTCGTGAAGATCGGCGGCGCGTCCAGCGGGTCGACCTCGGGAGGGGGAGTGGTGAGCACCACCACGACCACCAAGGCCAAGGGCGGTTCGGGCTACTAGCGAGCCGAGGGATCGGTCGAGTCACCGAGCGCCGGGCTGTGTGCCCTCGACGCCGCTGGGTTCATCCGTCGAATGGTCTCGGCGCCAGCCCGGCATCCAGGTTCGTGGAGGAGCAGCGATGGCGACACAGGCGAGCAGTACAACGATCGGGCCGATGTAGCTCCCGAGCCAGCGCCACTCCGCCTCTACCGCGTGGGGGAGCGCGCGCGCCTTGACGATGTAGACCGCGGTGAGGAACGTGGACATCAACATCGCGAGACGCCGAGAGGGTCGACCGAGGCTGACGCACGCGACCGGGAGCATCCACCCGACATACCAGGGCAGCACGTACGCGCCGACAGCCAGGAAGGCGGTCAGAGCAAGGACGACGCTCGCCGCGGGCTCGGCGTCGCGTCGTTTCCACCAGGCCGTGGCGCACACGATCACGCAGACCGCGCCGAGCGCGCCAGCGGTCAGCATTCCGATCAAGGTGGCGCTGGAGATCCCCCCGAATGAATGCCAAGCCCGGGTGTCGAGCAATGTTCGTGGTATCTGCCACGGCGAGGCACGACTCATGAGCTGTCGGTTGCCGCTGAGGGCGGTGAGCGCGTGCGGCCAGACTGGCGCGTAGCCGAGCACGACAACGACGCCGATGACTGCGGCGAATCGCGTCGCGGCTCGGCGTCCGAGCCTCCATGCGGTCCACGCCAGCAGTGCCGGAAAAGCGAGCAGAGCAGTGATCTTGATCAGCGCGGCCACGCCG
>JANYLB010000031.1 GCA_025363815.1 Actinomycetes bacterium | reverse complement strand
ACCGTCTCGGGGCCTTCAAAGAGGATTCGCTCCTCGATCGCGTCGGTTGTCGCGAGCATGAACGCGTGGTCGTCTTTGCCGATGGGGCTGCGGTAGCTGTTGGTGTTGACGACGTGGACGCCACCGGGCGTGAGCGGCTCGAACGGCGTGCGCAGCGCAGGGACTCCGGTGATCGACAACGCTCCGAGGGTCGTGCCGTGGTACGCGGTGTCACGGGCGATCACCTTGTGGCGCTGGCCCTCACCCTTGGCCCGGAAGTACTGCCGGGCGAGCTTCCACGCGGATTCGACCGCCTCGGAGCCACCGCTGGTAAAGAAGACGCGGTTGAGATCACCGGGCGCGAGCTCGGCGAGGCGCGCCGCCAGCTTGATCGCCGGGATGTGGCCGTAGGTCCAGATCGGGAAGTATTCGAGCGTCTCCGCCTGCTTCGCCGCGGCGGCGGCGAGCTCATGGCGGCCGTGACCGACCTGCACGGTGAACAGGCCGGAGAGCGCGTCGAGGTACTCGTGGCCGTTCGTATCCCAGACCTTGCATCCCTCGCCCCGTTCCCAGATGCGGATCTCGGCGGGGGAGCCGATCCGGCTGAAGTGCATCCACAGATGCCGGCGTGCGAGGTCCTGGAGCTCGTCGTTGCTCGGACGGACGTCATTGGTCAAGTGGCTCTTCGTTTTCTGTGTGCTCATCGGGTTCCCCATGCGTAGGTCTGCTTAAAGAGTCGGAGGTACATGAACGTCTCAGTGCTGCGCACGCCCGCGATCTTGCGCACCTTGTCGTTCAGGAGGCTGAGCAGGTGGTCGTCGTCTTCGCAGACGACCTCCATCAGCAGGTCGAAGCTGCCCGAGGTGGCCACCACGTAGTCGACCTCGTCGAACGCGGCGATGAGGTCGGCAATCTCCCTGGTGTCACCCTCGGTGCGCAGGCCGATCATCGCCATCCGCCGGAACCCGACGGTCAGCGGGTCGGTCACCGCGACGATCTGCATCACTCCCGACTCGACGAGGCGTCGTACGCGCTGGCGTACAGCTGCCTCGGAGAGCCCCACGGCGGTGGCCAAGCGCGTGTACGGCAGGCGCCCGTCTTCTTGCAGGCGTTCGATGATCTGTCTGTCGACGGCGTCGAGCGCCACGTCGGTTCCGCTCATTCTCGCCTGTTCCCGATCGGTCCCGTTCGGGTCGGCCACGATCTCGCTCCATCTCTTGGGACGATGGATTCCGTCGCGTATCCTACTCCCCGTCGCGTATTACGGGTTTCGGGGTGCTTTTGACGATGGATCCTGCGGCCCAACGGTCCATGACAACGCCATCCACGAGGAGTTCAGGGTCGGTCACGGTGTCGAACCCGTACCGGTCGCGAAGCCAGGCCTGGTTCGCGCTGTGTAGGGGGTCGGTCCCGAACCGGTTCAGAGCCACGACCAGAGGGACACCGACCTCTCGGAACGGGGCTGCGGCGAGTCGTACGGCGTTGATGGTTCCGAGCCCGGCGTCGGCGACGAGCAGAATGAGATCGACGCCTAATGCCCGGGCGAAGTCGACATTGTCGCCGTCGTCGGCGATCGGCGATCGGGGTCCGCCCGCGCCCTCCACAAGGAGCAGGCGGCGAATTCGTGGCGGAAGGTTCGACTCGGTCAGCCGATCGGCCGCACTCGACGTTTCCGCGACCAGATCCGAGATCGTGAACCCGGGGCGACCCAGTGACGCTGCCGCCATTGGCGGTGCGAGGGGCACCTCATACCACCGCGCCGGTGGGCATACGAGCATCGGATCGATGCCAGAGGCGTCGGCGAGAAGCTCGGCATCGGTGAGGCCGTCGCCGGCCATAAACGACTGTGCCGGCTTGTGCCCGACGGCCAGGACCCCGCGGGAGCGGAGCCCGCGGATCAGCTCGACGCTCCACCACGTCTTGCCCACCTCGGTGCCGGTACCGGTGACGAAGACGGTGGTCGTCATGCGAGCCCCAGATCGGCCAGCGCGGCTGCGAGCGCGTCGACTTGAGCCTCGGTGTGCGCGGCGGAGAGCGTGATTCGTAGGCGCGACGTTCCGGGGGCGACCGTCGGAGGGCGAATTGCGGGGACGAGCAAGCCGCGGTCCAGAAGAGCGTCGGAAGCTTCGCGGGCGCGATCGGTGTCACCGCAGATCACCGCGATGATCGGCGAGAGATGACCGGGTCGGAGCCGATCGACGTGGTGACGTAGGCGCGAGCGGAGGTGGTCTCCTTCGCCGTGGCAAAGGATCGTGGTAGCGGCCAGTGCTGCCGCGGTGTCGGCCGGCGTGGGCGCAGTGGTGAAGATGTAGCTACGGGCTCGGTTCACGAGCAGATCGGCGAAGCGTGCTGAGGTCGCGACGAAGCCACCGAGTGAACCGTGGGTCTTCGACAGCGTTCCGATGCGCAGCGCTTCAACGCCCTCGAGGTCGGGATCCGGACCGAGCACAGCGTGGGCCTCGTCGAGCACTAGGAGCGCCCCGGTATCGCGACACAGCGAGATGATCGGCTCTAGGGGAGCGATGTCACCGTCCATCGAGAACACACTGTCGGTCACGACGACCACGCGGCGACCTCCGGAATTGCCGACGAGCGATGCGAGGTGCTCGGCGTCGGCGTGGCGGTAGATCGCGACCTCGGCCCGGCTGAGCCGGCACCCGTCGACGATCGACGCGTGGTTGAGCTCGTCGGAGCAGACGAGGATTCCCGGGCCGGCGAACGTCGTCAGAACCCCGAGATTCGCCGCGAACCCGGTCGGAAACAGCACCGCGCGTTCCGATCGCTTCCACACCGCGAGGGCATCCTCGAGCTCGCGATGCACCGGCCGGGAACCGACGATCAGGCGCGCCGCCCCCGATCCCGCGCCCCAACGATCTAGCGCGGCGTGCGCCGCCGCTATCACCTGCGGATGCTGGGTGAGCCCTAGATAGTCATTCGACGCGAACGACACGACCGGCCGCCGCTCGGGGCCGAGCTTGCCCTCCGGTCCGGCCGCGTCGAGATCACGCGGGAACCGCCACTGCCCCGCGTCGCTGATCCCCCGGAGCTCTCGACTCGCCCAGCTGCCCCAGGCGTCGTCGCTCAAGGACCGGCGACTTCCTCGAGCGCGTCGTCGAGCACGCGCACGATTTGATGCAGCTCCGCCGAGGTCACGTCGAGCGGGGGCATCAGCACGACGATGTCGCCGAGCGGTCGCAGGAGAACACCCCGTTCAACCGACGCCGCGCATACCCGACGACCCCAGCGCAGCCCGTCCTGGCGCGGTGCGAGCTCCACTCCGCCCATGAGACCGCACAAGCGGATGTCGGCGACCGAGCGCCGGGGCCGGATGCGGTCGTCAAGCAGGCCCCCCAGCTCGGCCGAACGTTCTCTGACATTCGCGAGGACGTCGCGCGACTCGATCAATTCGAGATGGCGCAGCGCGACTGCCGCCGCGAGCGCGTTGCCGCTATACGAATGACCGTGGTACAGGGTCCGTTCACCGAGGTCGGGACCGGTGAACGCGTCGAACACGCGGCCCGACGCGACAGTGGCCGACATGGGCAGATAGCCGCCGGTGATGCCCTTGCCGAGGCAGAGGATGTCAGGGCGGGCGCACTGCTCGGATGCGAAGAGGGTGCCGGTGCGGCCGAAGCCGGTCGCGACCTCGTCGTGGATCAGCAGAACGTCGTGCTCGCGGCACGCCGCGGCCAGCATCGCGATGCCTTCCGGCGGCGCGAGGAGCATTCCCGCGGCCCCCTGCACGAGTGGTTCGACAATGAGCGCGGCGAGCTCGGTCGCGTGCTCGGCCACCATCGTCGCGGCACGCTCGAAGCAACCAGGGTCGTCGAACCCGGGCGCGCGCAGTACCGGGAAGCGCAATGGATCGAACAGCTTCGTGCCAAACCCGCCGTCGCCGAGCGAGAGGGCTCCGATCGTGTCGCCGTGGTACGCACCGCCGAATCCGAGGAACGTGTTCCGGCCCCGGACGCCCCGGTTCACCCAGTACTGGAACGCGATCTTGTGCGCCTGCTCGACCGCGGAAGAGCCGTCTGAGGCGTAGAGGAAATGGGGATCATCCACGGGCACGACACGCGCCAACGCTTCCGACAGCTCGACCACGACCCGGTTGCCGTTGCCAAGCATGGTCGTGTGCGCGCCTCGCTCCAGTTGAGCGCGAATGGCGTCGTCGAGCTCGGGAACGTGGTGGCCGAAGGTGTTCACCCAAAGTGAGGAGATCGCGTCGAGATACCGGTTCCCCTCGCTGTCGAAGATCTCGTGACCGTCGGCGTGGTCGACGACGATCGGCGCGTTCTCGGTGTAGGAACCCATCTGCGTGAAGCCGTGCCACACCACGGCCGCGTCGCGCTCTGCCCACTCCTCGTTGCTCGTCACAACCGAGAGTTTAGGGCTCGGCGCCCAGGCTCCTTCAGGGGCTCAGGGTCTGGCAGAGCTCGCTGAAGACGTCGACGTATCGGTCGATGTCGGCATCGGTGTGCTGGACCGAGATCGTCCATTGCTCCTCGTTGCCCGGGGTCATGAAGATGCCCCGGTTCACGGCCCACGGGTAGGAAGCGTCGTAGAGCGCGTGATCCGTCCCGAGGAAGTCGCGGTAGTTCCGCAGCTTCGTTCGGCTGAACGAGATCGCGCCCTTGCCACCGAGATCGACGGTGTAAGCGGGGATGTCGTAGGCGTCGATCGCGTTCTGGATGCCCTGAGCAAGTCGGGTGCCGAGTCGGTTCAGGTGGACGTAGGCGTCGGGGGTCATCACCTCGGTTAGCGCCGCGAGGCCGGCTGCCGCGATAAGGGGATTGCCATTGAAGGTTCCCTGCTGTGCAGCACCGTGCGCGATCACGTCCATCAGATCGGCGCGGCCGCCGAATGCGGCACCGGGAGTTCCGCCGCAGATCGCTTTGGCAAAGCACGAGAGATCGGGCTGCACCCCGTAGCGCTCGGTCGCGCCACCGGCAGCGACAGTGGCTCCGCTCTTCACCTCGTCGAAGATGAGCACGACGCCCCGGCGGGTGCAGACCTCGCGCAGCGCGTCGAGATAACCCGGATCGGGCTCGACGAGACCGATGTTCATCATCACCGGCTCGAGGATCAGACACGCTGTCGTGTCGGCGTGCTCGGCGAGCATCGCGTCTACGGCCGGTGCGTCGTTGAACGGGACGACCCTTGTGTGCCGAGCCACGTCGGCCGGGATGCCTCTCGACATTGGCAGCGTCGGCGCATGCTCCAGACCACCGACTGAATCGGCGTTCGGAACGACCGAGAACATCACGGTGTCGTGATGGCCGTGGTACGAGCCCTCGATCTTGACGATGTCGTCACGACCAGTGGCGGCGCGTGCCACTCTGATCGCGTCCATCGTGGCTTCGGTGCCGGAGTTGGCGAAGCGCACCTGTTCGAGGCCGAACCGGCGGCACAGCTCCTCGGCGAAGGCAACGGTGACCTCGGTTGTTGCCGCGAAGTGGGTACCGCTGCGTGCGGCGCGTTCGATGGCTTCGACGACCTTGGGGTGCGCGTGGCCGACGACCATGCAACCGAACCCATTGTGGTAATCGATTCGCTGCTGACCATCGACATCCCACACCTGGCTTCCCGCGCCGTGGTCTATGTAGATGGGGTACGGATCGCCGGCCTGGAAGCTCGATGCCACGCCGAGAGGAAGCGAGCGCATCGCTCGTTCGTAGAGCGCGCCCGATTCCGGAGTCGCGTCGATCAGCTTCTTGGTCTCTTCGGCCGCGATCTCAGCAGCGCGCTTGGAAATGTCGTCGTTCATGGATCCCTTGTGCCGGTTGTGTGATTGGGTCAGTGCTTGATCATCACGTGCTTGATCTCGGTGTAGTGCTCGATCGAGTAGATCGACATGTCCTTGCCGTATCCCGACTGCTTGTAGCCACCGTGAGGCATCTCTGACGTGATCGGGATGTGGTCGTTGACCCACACGCACCCGAACTGCAGGTTTTTCGCCATCCGCATCGCCCGACCGACGTCACGGGTCCACACGCTCGACGCGAGGCCGTAGTCGACGCCGTTCGCCCATTCGAGCGCCTGGCCTTCGTCGGCAACGCGTTGAATGGTTACGACGGGGCCGAACACTTCGCGCTGGATGATCTCGTCGGTCTGCGCCGCGCCGACGATCACCGAGGGCTCGTAGAAGAAGCCGCCGCCCGGGCGGGCCGTGCCTCCGGTGACCACCTCGGCTCCGGCGGCCTTCGCGCGTTCGACCATCCCGGTTACCCGTTCGCGTTGTTCCGCCGATACCACGGGGCCGAGCTCGGTCTTCTCGTTCGACGGATCGCCGACGACGAGGCTCTGCACCGCTTCGGATAGGCCGGCGACGAGGTCGTCATGTATCGATGCTCCCGCGATCACTCGGCACGCGGCAGTGCAGTCTTGACCGGCGTTCACGTACCCGGCGACCTTGATTCCCTCGATCACGGCCTCGAGATCGGCGTCATCGAACACGATCACCGGAGCCTTGCCGCCCAGCTCGAGATGCACCCGCTTCAGCGTGTCGGCGGCCGCTTTGGCGATGGCCTTGCCGGTGGCGACGTCTCCGGTGAGCGACACCAGCGCGACTCGCGGATCCGCGACCAGTGGTGCCCCTGCACTTTCTCCCTGGCCGCAGATCACGTTGAAGACACCGGGTGGGAAGATGTCGGCCGTCCACTCGGCCATCAGGAGTGAGCTGAGTGGAGTGAGCTCCGATGGCTTGAGAACGACCGTGTTGCCCGCGGCGAGCGCGGGGCCGATCTTCCAGACTGCCATCATGAACGGGTAGTTCCATGGCGCGATGGAGGCGACCACGCCGAGCGGGTCGCGGCGCACCATCGACGTGTAGCCCCGCAGGTATTCGCCGGTCGCGCTGGCGCCCATGGCCCGAACTGCGCCTCCGAAAAACCGGAGGTTGTCGGCCGCGAACCAGATCTCGTCGGCCATGGACGAGATCGGCTTGCCGACGTTGCGCGATTCGACGGACGCGAGCTCGTCGCCGTGTTCCTCGAGGGCGTCCGCGAACTTGATGAGCATCGTGGCGCGCTCTTGAGGTGTGGTCTGGGACCACTCCCCGAACGCCTTCTCGGCGGCGCTGACCGCATCGTCGACGTCGGTCGCGTCGCTGCTCGGGACCTCGGCGATGGTCTCGCCGGTCGCCGGGTCGACCACGGAATCGGTGCGGCCGCTGTGAGCAGCCACGAACTTTCCGCCGATGAAGTTCTCGATGGGGGCCATGCACGCCGTCCTTTTGCAGCCGGTTTCGCCGGCGTCAAGGGTTGTCGACCGAGCGGGTCGTTGAAAGAGACTGAATTTCGCGATTCGGCGTCGGCGCGCCCGGATGATCTTCGACCGGGGTTGGCTCAGCTCGGCGCGGGTACCACCAAGACGGGTCGTTCGGTCCAGTGGAGGAGCTTGTGCGGTGTCGACCCGAGGATCGCGCTCTTGAACAGCCCGTGACCCTTGGTGCCGACGACGATCACCGGAGCATCGTGCGCGTCGGCGAGCTCAAGGAGTCCGTCGGCGGGCCGACCCTCGACGATCTTGGGCTGAATGTCGACGTCGGTGTCGCCGATCACCTCTCCGACTCCGGCGAGCACCTCGGACGCGAGGGCTTCGATCTCGCGCTGCTGGTCGCCGGCACCCCCGGCTCTGGTCGCCGGCGGCTCGACGCAGAACGCGACGCACAGGCCGACTCCATAGTGACTGGCGACGTCGACCGCGAACCTGAGCGCGGCCTTTCCGCAGTCGGAGCCGTCGTAGCCGACCACGATCTCCCCGGACATGTCAGCCCTCCTTCAGGATCGCCGCGTCGACGCCTTTGACGATCGGCGGCGGCTCCGGCCCATTGCCATCGGGATCGGGCCGCTGGTCGAGCGGGTCGATCCCACGCTTGAAGAACTCGGGGTCACGGCTCCAGCACCACACCATGACCGGGATTCCGATCGCCAACAGGATCATACCCATCACCCAGAACGAGTCGATGCCGAACCAGGGCTTGGTGGGCACGTCGAACGCGTCCAGTGTCGACTTCACGAAGGTCCAGAACAGGATCGCGCCACCGATGAACGGGGCGAGGCCCACAAAGAGGAAGTTCTTCGGGGTCTTGAACACAAAGCGCCAGTAGTAGATGGGAGTGATGATCCCCGTGATCCCGTAGTAGAGCGCGATCATGAGCCCGACCGAGCCGATCGAGGCGGCGAGCACGTCGTCGGAGACGAGCGTGAGACCGGCATAGAAGACCGCTGCGAAGATGCCGAATGCCCACGTCGCGTTGGTGGGAGTGAGGTACTTCGGATCTATGTTCCCGAACCACTTCGGCAGCGCGCGGTGCACCGACATCGACAGCTGGCTGCGGGCCGCCGGGAGGATGGTCGTCTGGGTCGACGCGGCCGCCGAGGTGAGCACCGCGATGATGAGGAACTTCTCGAAGAAGCCGCCCAGCACGATCGTGCCGGTGGCGTTGAGCACGTCGCCGCTGTTGGTCGTGAGGAACCCCGGACCCTTCACCGCCTGCGCCGCTATGGACACGATGAGGTAGACGCCCACGAGCACGAAGGTCGACACGATCGCCGCGACGCCGGGCGTGCGCTTCACGTCGTCTGTCTCCTCGTTCACGGTGACGGCGGTATCCCATCCCCAATAGATGAACAACGCGAGGAGCAGGCCTCCGGAGAAGGCCGAGACGCTCGTGATCTCGAATGGGTTCACCCAGCTCCAACTGGGGTGGACCGATCCGGCGATGTTGCCGTTGAAGACCTTGTAGAGGGCGACGGCCGAGAACACGAGCAAGATGATGAGCTCGGCGGCGAGCAGGCCGACCTGGGTCTTGGCGTTGAGCTCGATGCCGATCACGCAGATCAGCGTCATCAAGAGGATGAAGATGACGCCGATGAGCATCGTCCAGTACTTGTTGCCTGCCGGCCCGTCGGCCCCGAACAGCAGGAACACGTAGCTGCCGGTGATCTGGGCGAGGCTCGGCATCACCACGAGATCCGCGATGATGATCGTCCAGCCGGTGAGCCATCCCGGGATCGGGCCGAGCGTGCGGGTTGCCCACGTGAAGCTGGTGCCGCAGTCGGGATCGGCCCGGTTCAGGTAGAAGTACCCGGCGGCGATGAAGAGCATCGGGATGAAGGCGAGCCACAGGATGGCGGGCGCCTGGGCACCGGCCACGCTCGTCACAAGCCCGAGCGACGCGGCGAGGCTGTACCCTGGCGCCGTCGACGCGACCCCGATCACGATGGTCGAGGCGAGACCGAGGGCTCCGACTTTCAGGCCCTTGTCGAGGACACCGCCGCCGTGCGGATTGCCCTGTTCGATCTCGGTCATGCCGGACCTCCTCAGACCTTGAAGACCAGGAGATTCGCAGATCCACAGGCGTCCTGGCAAGGTTTCCGTGGAAAAACTGCTCGCCGACGACGAATCCCGAGGTAACGGCGTGATAATCCCTCATTGGATCGACGGCAAGGTCCTGACCGTCGAAGGTCGCACAGCACCCGTATTCGACCCATCGACCGGTGTTGTGGTGGACGAGGTGGCCCTCGCGAACGCCGCCGTCGTCGATCGCGCCGTCGAGAGCGCGAGCCGGGCATTCGACGAGTGGAGCTCCGTTCCCCTCGCTCGCCGGGCGCGCGTTCTCTTCGCATTCCGCGAGTTGCTCGAACGGCGCAAGGACGAGCTGGCCCGGGTGATCAGCGCCGAGCACGGCAAGGTCGTGGCCGATGCTGCCGGTGAGGTCTCACGCGGCCAGGAGGTCGTGGAGTTCGCATGCGGTATCCCGCACCTCATGAAGGGCGCGTTCTCCGAGTCGGTGTCGACCGGTACCGACGTCACCTCCATACGCCAGCCGCTCGGTGTGGTCGCCGGCATAACTCCGTTCAACTTCCCGGCGAT
>JANYLB010000043.1 GCA_025363815.1 Actinomycetes bacterium | reverse complement strand
GAAATGCGCCGACCGCAGGGTGCAGTCGACGCGTTGGCGACCATGGACCTTTCGATCCCGTCGGCAGCGGTGCGTGTCTTCGCTGCGGCGGGTTCGGTCCTCGGTCTGGTCGCGCTCGTTACCGACGGTGGCGCCGCCGTCCGGCTTGTAGCGGTTCTCGTCGGCCTCGCGTACCTGGGGTTCGCGGGGTTCGTCGGGTTGGCGCTTGCGAGCGGCGACCCACTGGCATCGTGCGGCTGCTTCGGGAGTGTCGACACGCCCCCCAATCTCAACCATCTGACGCTCAACCTGGTCGGGGTCGTCGCCGCGTTCGCTGTCGCGCTGTGGCCCGGCGGCGGACTTCGAGGGTCGATAGCTCGACAACCGGGCGCGGGATTCCCGTTCCTGTTCATGACAGGGGTGTGCGCGGGCCTGGCCTACCTCGTGTTCACGCTCGCGCCGGGTCATCGCAGCCGCGCATCCCGAGGGGATGCGCGACCTCGCGGGTAACGGCTGGCGGGGGGATGCCGGCCGTTACCCGTCGAGGTCGCGTAGACGCTCCAGCACCATCGTCAACCGCGGCGGCGGCGGCGGCGGCGGTGGCGGTGGCGGCGGTGGCGGCGGTGGCTCGACGGCAACGGGTGGACCGGCCGAGGAGCGATGGGAAGTCGGGGTTCCGGCAGCAGATGCAGACGTGCTTGGGGCGGGCTGGGAGGCTAGTTCCATGAACACTTCCGACACGTAGCACGTGTCTTGGGTGCTCACGACGCCCACACCCACATACCGGAACCCCGGATCTATGAGATTTGCGTAGTGACCTGGTGACGCGATGAGCGCGGCCGCGATGGAACTCGTGTCGGGTCCCTTGCCGACGTTCTCGCCGAGGCGCCTCCAGTCGGCGGATACGCCATCCGCAAGATTGGAGTGGGAGATCGGACCGGCATTGGCCATGGTCTGAGCCCAGCCGGATGCCTTGCCCGCGAGACCGCCGTCCCACTCGTACGGGGCGAGGCCATTGCTCTGGCGCACGCCGTTCGCGCTGGCGACGAAGCCGTCGGCCGAGCAGGGAACTTCGGCGTGCGCGGCAGTCGGCACGATTGCGACGAGGGTCGTAGAGGTCAACGCGAGCGTCAACCCGAGCAGCAGTCGTCGCATCCGAGCCTCCCTTCGTCGCCGAGCCCCACAGGTGGGGGCGCGCTCCCTGACCTCAGGGGCATCGGCGGTTTGGGCACGGGGCTTGAGCGAGATTTCCGGGCCATCGGGAGGTTGGGCGCTTGTTGTTCCGTCGGAGACGGTGGCGTCGGGTGCGCGACTGGGCTAAGCCCTTGCCCGTGAACCTGGCTGCTCGATTGCTCAAGGCCGCAAGGGTGCGCCCCGAATGGCCCGCCCTGCGCGCCGATGGCGTCTCGATGACCTTCGGTGAGCTCGAGGCCGACGTCGAGCGGGTCGGGTCGGGCCTCGTCGGCGCGGGGGTGGTAGCCGACGACCGAGTCGCGTTCGCGCTGGGAAACCACCCGGATTTCGTTGTCACCTACCTGGCGGTGCTGGCTGCCGGCGCGGTGGCGGTGCCCCTGAATCCGGGATCACCGGAACCGGAGCTCGACGGTCAGCTCGCCGTCGTCACGCCGAAGCTACGGATCGGAGCGGTCCCGGGTGGGCAGGCGCTGGCAACGCTGAGAGCCGCGAGCGCGCTGGCACCGGTGGAGCGCGCCGACGCAGACCTCGCGGCCTTGCTCTTCACCGCAGGGACCGCCGGCGCGCCAAAGGCGGCGATGCTCACGCACGGCAATCTCGGGGCAAACATCGCGCAGGTCCAGGACCATCCGGGTCTGGCCATCAGGCCCGACGACATCTCGCTCGGCGTGCTGCCGTTTTTCCACGTGTTCGGGCTCAACGTGGTTCTCGGCACCGGTCTCGCTGCCGGTGCGACAACAGTGCTCGTTTCCGATTTCCACGCACGCGAGACAGCGGCCCTTGTAGCCCAGGAACGGGTCACGGTCGTCGCCGGTGTCCCGTCGATGTTCGCGGCCTGGCTCGCTCTTCCCCCCGGCGCCGACGGCTCCTTCTCCGGCGTCCGGCTCGCGGTGTCGGGAGCGGCGTCGCTCCCCGACGACGTCGCTCGGGGGTTCCGCGAACGTTACGGAGTAGCCGTGCGCGAGGGATACGGCCTGACCGAGGCATCACCGATCGTGACCACGACCGCGATAGACGGGTTGGCCCGCCCCGGTTCGATCGGGCCTCCGCTCCCCGGCGTAGATGTCCGCCTCGTCGATTCCGACGGCGATGATGTGCTCGCGGGTGACCCGGGTGAGATCTGGGTGCGAGGTCCGAATGTGTTTCCGGGCTACTGGCACGACGAAGCGACTACGACGGTGCTCACACACGATGGTTGGTTGCGCACCGGCGACATCGCCGTGGCCGACGACGATGGGTATCTCTCGCTGGTCGACCGGGCCAAGGACCTCGTCATCGTGTCGGGGTTCAACGTCTATCCGGCCGAGGTCGAATCGGTGCTGTCGGAGCATCCCGAGGTCGCGGAGGTCGCCGTCGTCGGTGTCGATGACGCGCAAACGGGCGAGGGACTGGTGGCGTTTGTGGTCGCGGTCGACGGTTGTCTGCCGTCTGGAGCGACGCTGCGCGAGTTTGTCGCGGCGCGGCTGGCTCGCTACAAGGTCCCGTCGTCATTAGAGCTGGTCACGTCGCTGCCCCGGAACTCGCTCGGGAAACTCGTCCGCCGAGCTCTCGACCGGCCGACGCGCTGAGCCGCGGCAACGAACCCGCGAGCTGGCTTGTGACGGGTCAGGTGGTCGGCGCGGGGCGGGTCAGCGGCGAACGCGCGGTCGAGACGCTAACGAGGAAACCGGCGTAGACCACGCTGATACCTAGCGCGAGCGAGAGCGTGAACGCCTCGTCGTGACCGACGATCCCCTGGATGAGTCCGCCGCTCGACAATACGAGAGTGCCGAATGCGATCAAGCCATTCGCTGCCGCGAGGCGGGCCATGCCGGGCTCGCCCCGTCGGCGGACAAAGCGAACCGCCGACCACACCGCGCCGCCGATGATGACCAAGGCCGCGATTCCGCTTCCCACGGCGGCGAGCACGCGTGGGAACACGCCGAACACCTCCCTCCCCGCGGGGATGCCAATGCTCCCCACCACCGGCTTCATCGGCGCGGTGAGCAACACGCCGGCGGCCAGGCCGGTGACGAGCACCAGGCCCCACTGCACCCGTCGGCCCGCGGTGACGCCACCCAGGAGATAGATGGTTCCAAGCGCGAGCCACGGCACGTTGAGAATCGCACCGAACAGATAGAAGACTCGGAAAGTCCCGTTGTCCCAACCGGTGGTTGTGCCGAGCGCGAGGGCGACGGCGGCCACCGCGAACATCGAGAGCGCGATGGTCCAGGCCAGCTCATGCGGACGGCGGTTCCGCGTGTACCGGACGAGCGTCGCCTGCGCGAAGAGCGTCGCCACCGCCGTGGCGCAGAATGCGAGACCAGACACCATGACGGCGGCGACGCTACCCCCCGCGCTCGCCGCCGCGGCATCCGGCCCGGTTTCGGCGCCACTGGCCTCAGCCAGTGACCTGAGAGGCGTCGCTGGAACCTTGTGACCTTGTGCACAAGCCCGGGATACGATGGTTTAGGCGTCCCGACCTGCGGGGCCCGGCCCAGGAGGGACGCGTGGCCGACCGAGCGGGGCAACGGCGGATCCCCGAAGCCACGGTCGCGCGTCTCCCGATTTATTCCCGCGCCCTGCTCGAGACGGCGGAGGCCGGAGTGGGCACGATCTCGTCGGAGCGCCTCGCAGCGCTCGCGGGCGTGAACGCCGCGAAAGTGCGCAAGGACCTCTCCTATCTGGGGTCCTATGGAACCCGCGGGGTGGGCTACGAGGTCGACCACCTCGTGCACGAGATCTCCCGCGAGCTCGGCCTCACCCAGGACTGGCCGGTGGTGATTGTCGGGATCGGGAACCTCGGCCACGCCCTCGCGAACTACCGCGGCTTCGGAGCCCGCGGCTTTCGCGTCGCCGCGCTCGTCGACGCCGACCCGACGAAGTTGGAACGCAAGGTCGCCGGGCTCCGGGTCGAGGGGCTCGACGCGCTGGCCGACGTGGTCGCGCAACGTGACGTCTCCATCGGGATAATCGCGACACCGGCGAGCGCAGCGCAGGAAGTTGCTGATCTTCTGGTCGAGGCAGGAGTCCGCTCGATCCTGAACTTCGCGCCTGCGGTCGTCTCGGTGCCTGAAGGCGTGTCGCTGCGGAAGGTCGATCTTGCGATCGAGCTGCAGATTCTCAGCTTCTATCAGTCCCACCCGCCGGATCGGCTTGTCGACGAGTCGACGGAAACGGTTCGGGAGGCCCAAGGATGACCACGCGACCGGACCAGGGCGGACCGGTAGAGCGGGCGTCGATCGCGGGATACCCGGTCAATCTCGTGGTCGCGGGCCGTCGCTGTGTCGTCGTGGGCGCAGGCCGGATCGCGACGCGCAAGATCGAGGGACTCTTCGCTGCGGGCGCGCGGGTCCACGTCGTCGCGATCGAGGTAAGCGACGAAGTCCGGGCCTGGGCCGACGCGGGCGTCGTGACGCTCTCGGAGAGGCCATTCGAAGCCCCCGACCTCGACTATGCCTGGCTCGCCACGACTGCAACTGGTGTCCCTGCCGTCGACCGAGCGGTCTTCGAGGCCGGGGAAGCCGCCAGAGTGTGGGTGAACTCGGCCGACGATCCTGCCAACTGCTCTTTCACGCTCATGTCGGTGGTTCGTCAGGGCGATCTGGTGGTCGCGATCGGCAGCAACGGCCGGAGTCCGGCGTTGGCCACCTACCTGCGCGACCATGTACGCAAAGAGATGGGCCCGGAATGGGCCGCGTTGCTCGAGCTGTTGTCGGAGGCCCGAGAAGAGATGCGGGCAGGCGGCCGTTCCAGCGAGTCGGCCGATTGGCGAAGGGCTCTGGATTCCGGCATTCTCGACCTGGTTCGCGAGGGTCGCGATGGCGAGGCCAAGGAGTTGCTGCGGTCGTGTCTGTGATCGTCGTGGGACTCAATCACCGCACCGCACCCGTCGAGGTGCTCGAGCGGGTCACGGTGCCGGCTTCGCAGCTGGTCAAGGCGCTCGACGCGTTGGCGTGCAGCGACAACCTCGCCGAGGTCGTCTTGCTCTCCACCTGCAACCGCATCGAGATATACGCACGCGCCACGTTGTTCCACCCGGCCGTGCAGGATGTCGTCGAGTTCCTCGCCGACCAGTCGTCGCTCTCGCCCGACGATCTCGCCAACCACGTGTACACCTACTACGACGACGCCGCGATCGCGCACTTGTTCGGTGTCGCCGCGGGTGTCGATTCGATGATCGTCGGTGAGGGCGAGATCCTGGGTCAGGTTCGAGAGGCGTGGCTGATAGCGGAGGCGGAAGGACGCGCGGGTTCGATGCTGCCGCGCATCTTCCGCCATGCAGTCGAGGTGGGGAAGCGCTCGCGCACCGAGACCGGCATCGGCCGGCACGCGGCGTCGGTGGCATCGGCTGCGGTTTCATTGGCCGGCCAGACCCTCGGCAGTCTCGAAGGTCGTCGCGTCCTCGTGCTCGGCGCGGGTGAGGTCGGCGAAGGAACCGCCATTGCGCTCGCGGGAGCCGGGGTCTCGGAGGTCGTTGTCGCGAACCGCACGGGTGCTCGTGCCCACGCGCTGGCGAGGCGGGTGCGCGGTCGCGCGATCCCGCTCGATGATGTCGCCGACGCGATGGTCGCGACCGATGTGCTCCTGTGCACGACGAGTGCATCCGACGTGATTCTCGAACGCGGCGACGTCGAACAGGTGATGGAACGCCGCGACGGCCGGGCGTTGCTCATCGTCGATGTGGCCGTCCCGCGCGACGTCGACCCCGGAGTCCGTCAGGTCTTCGGGGTCACCGTGCTCGACATCGACGATCTCAAGGCCTTCGCGGAGCAGTCGCTCGAGCAGCGTCGTCGCGAGGTCACCAAGGTCCGCCGCATTGTTGCGGAGGAGCTTGAACGTCTGCAGAGCGAGCGTTCGGCTCGCGAGGTCGCGCCCGTCATCACCTCGATGCGCCGACGGGCCGATGGCATCCGGGCCGCAGAGCTCGAACGGTTCGGCAGCCGGCTCTCGTCGCTGACCGATGAGCAACGAGCGGTCGTCGTTGCGCTCACCGAGGGTATCCAGAACAAGCTGCTGCACGAGCCGACGGTCCGCTTGAAAGACAGCGCCGGAACCGGGCGGCGGGAGCTCTACGCCGACGCGCTCGCGTTCCTCTTCGATCTTGCGGAGATCGACGACCCGCCCTCTCCATGACCGCCACCGAATGAAGGCGCGGCCACTCCAGGTCGCGACCCGCGGCAGCGCCCTTGCCCGGGCGCAGGCCGATCGGGTGATCCAACTGCTCGGGGTGCCGGCCGAAGCGTTGGTCGTCACGACCCAGGGCGATCGTGACCAGTCGGTTCCCATTCGGGAGATCGCGGGGACGGGAGCGTTCGCGACCGAGGTGCAAGAAGCAGTTCGGTCCGGTCGCGCCGATCTCGCGGTGCACTCGGCGAAAGACCTCCCGGCCCGCCCGGCCGACGGGCTCGTCATCGGCGCGTTCCCCGAACGAGCCGATCCGCGTGACGCGCTCGTGGGCTGCTCACTGTTCGCGTTGCCGAGCGGCGGGACCGTCGCAACCGGGTCGGTTCGACGCCGTTGTCAACTGGCCAATCTGCGTCCCGATCTCACCTTCGCGGAGCTACGAGGGAACGTGCCGACACGCGTCGACAAGGCGCGCGATTTCGACGCGGTCGTCGTCGCAGTCGCAGCACTCGACCGCCTTGGTCTGCGAGCGCATGCTGCCGAGGTTTTGGAACCGTCGACGATGCTCCCCCAGGTCGGTCAAGGCGCGCTCGCCGTCGAGTGTCGATTCGATGACGATGCGCTCATCGCGCACCTCGCGACAATCGACGATCCCGACGTGCGGGCTCCGCTCGAAGCTGAGCGCGCGTTTCTCGCCGAGCTCGGCAGCGGGTGCGATCTTCCCGTAGGCGCGCTCGCCCGTCGCCTTCCCGACGGCTCCGTGACCATCACGGCGCTCCTCGCGTCGGCCGACGGCCGGATCGTGCTGCGGGCCACTGGGCAAGGAGTTGATCCGGTCACGGTCGGACGCACCGCGGCCGACGATCTCATCCACCGCGAGGGTGGGGCTGGCTTGCTCGCCGACATCGGGATCGGCCAATGACGGTCTTCCTCGTGGGTGGCGGCCCGGGTGATCCCGGCCTGATCACGGTGCGCGGCGCCGAGCTCCTCGCTGGGGCCGACGTGGTCGTGTTCGATCGACTCGCGTCGTCCCTACTTCTCGATCTCGCTCCGGCAGTCGCCGAGCGCATCGATGTTGGCAAGGCTCCGGGGCGCGTCGAGATGGACCAGGACGGAATCAACGCCGTTCTCGTCGACCGGGGCGCGCGAGGGCTTTCAGTGGTACGGCTCAAGGGCGGCGATCCGTTCGTGTTCGGCCGCGGCGGCGAGGAGGCCGAAGCCCTGAGCGCGGCAGGTGTCGGCTTCGAGATCGTTCCGGGTATCACCAGCGCCATCTCCGCACCGGCATACGCCGGCATTCCGGTCACCCACCGGGGTCTGTCGACCCATGTGACCGTGGTCACCGGCCACGAGGACCCGGCTAAGGGCCGGACCGATGTCGACTGGGAGGCGCTCGCCCGCGCCGGCGGCACGTTGGTGATCCTCATGGGCGCAGGGCGCATCGCGGTTATCGCCGCGCGCCTGATCGCGGGCGGCCGCGCCGACGACACCCCCGTCGCCGCGGTGCGCAACGGCACCCGACCCGACCAGCAGACCGTACGCACCACCCTCGCTGCTCTCGCCGCGTCAGAGGTCGTGATCAAACCGCCTTCGGCGATCGTCGTCGGTGCGGTCGCGGCCCTCGACCTCGGGTGGTTCGAAGGGCGTCCTCTCTCCGGTTGTCGGGTGGTGGTCACCCGGGCGCGCGAGCAGGCGAGTGGGTTGCGCACGCGCCTAGAGGGTCTCGGTGCCGAGGTGATCGAGCTGCCGACGATCGCGATTGCACCATTGCCGTTCGCGGTTCCCGATCTCGGCGCGTACGCCTGGGCGGTGTTCACCTCGGCGAACGGCGTGCGCCACTTTTTCGAGCGCGGGCTCGCAGCCAATGGTCTCGACGCCCGCGGGCTCGCAAACCTGCGCGTCGCGGCGATCGGGCCGGGAACCGCAACCGCGCTCGCCGATCGCGGGGTGCGCGCTGATCTTCTCCCCGATCGATTCGTCGCGGAGTCGTTGCTCGAGGCATTCCCGGCACCGGATACCGGTGGCGAACGGGTGCTGTTGATCGGGCCCGAGACCGCGCGCGACGTTCTTCCCGAGGGGCTCCGGGTCGCGGGCTATGTCGTCGACGTGCTCCCTGTGTACCGCACCGAAACGGCCGAGCCGACCCCCTCTTTGTTGAAGCAGGTCCGCCGCGGCGAGGTCGACGCCATCACGTTCACGTCATCATCGACGGTGAGCAACTTCTGCGATCTCGTGGGCCCACTTCCTGAACCAGCACCGGCCATAGTGTCGATCGGACCGGTGACGTCGGCGACAGCACTCGAGCGGGGTCTCACCGTCACCACAGAGGCAGACCCGCACACTGTCGATGCTCTCGTCGAGGCCCTGCTCGCCACCCTCGGCCGAACCGACGTAGTGGGTTGAACCCCGGTCATTGAATCGGGGCCTCCTGATGTAGGCCGCCCTGTTGCAAAGTGCCCACCTTCAACCAGTATCGGGGGTTCGGTGGGTCTTGGACCCGGCTGCGGAAGCGCACGTAGGCGCCGATAGCCTGGGTGGGTGCCCTTTCCCGAGGTCCGACCCCGCCGTCTGCGTCGCACTCCTGCGCTGCGCCGGCTCGTAGCCGAGACGACGCTGGCGGTGGACGATCTCGTGGCCCCGCTCTTCGTCAAGCAGGGGATAACCGAACCGGAGCCGGTCACCTCGATGCCGGGGGTCTTCCAGCACACGCTCGAAAGCGTCCGCAAGGAGGTGCGTGCCCTCTCTGATCTCGGGGTCCCTGCGGTCATCCTCTTCGGCATCCCGCTCGCGAAGGATGCCGTCGGATCGGGTGCCGACGCGCCCGACGGCATCGTGGCGGAAGCCCTGCGGACGCTGCGCGATGAGGTGGGCGACTCGGTTGTGTTGATGGCCGACACGTGTCTCGACGAGTTCACCGACCATGGCCACTGTGGCGTGCTCACTGCCGGTGGTGAGGTCGACAACGACGCGACTCTCGATCGCTACGCGAGCATCGCGATCGCCCAGGCCGACGCGGGCGCCGACGTGATCGCGCCGTCGGGAATGATGGATGGCCAGGTTGCAGCGATCCGCATTGCACTCGACCAGTCGGGCCATCAGGACGCCCTCGTTCTCGCGTACGCGGCTAAGTACGCGTCGGCCCTGTACGGGCCGTTCCGTGAGGCCGCCGAGTGCCCGCCGGCCTTCGGCGACCGGCGGAGCTACCAGATGGACCCGAGAAACACGCGGGAAGCACTGACCGAGACCGCACTTGATGTAGACGAGGGCGCCGACATGGTGATGGTGAAGCCCGCGCTGGCCTACCTCGATGTGATCGCCGCGGTGCGCGGATCCTTCGACGTGCCTGTCGCCGCTTATCACGTGAGCGGCGAGTACGCGATGCTCAAAGCCGCCGCCGAGCGGGGCTGGATCGACGGAACCGCGGTCGCGCTGGAGCACCTGGTCTCGATCAAGCGCGCCGGTGCCGACTTCATCCTCACCTATCTAGCCCGCGAAGTCGCAGAGCTGCTCGGGTGAACGAAGCGGAGTCGCCGAATTCCCCGGAGTCGCACCAATACGAGGTGACTGATCTGCTCGCGCGCGCTCGCGCTCGCATCCCCGGTGGTGTGAACTCGCCGGTTCGATCCTTCAATGCGGTCGGTGGTGATCCCTTCTTCGTCGCTCGGGGCGAAGGCGCGTATCTAATCGACACCAACGGCAATCGTTACATCGACTACGTGCAGTCTTGGGGCGCGTCGATACTCGGGCATGCCCATCCGGCGATCGTCGAGGCGGTGCAGCGGGCCGCGGCCGACGGCACCTCGTTCGGCGCGTCGACCGAGCGCGAGGTGCTTCTGGCCGAGGCGATCTGCGCGTGCGTGCCCAGCGTCGAGATGGTGCGCCTCGTGTCGTCGGGTACCGAGGCCGCTATGACCGCGGTCCGGCTCGCGCGCGGCGCGACCGGCCGCGAGAAGATCGTGAAGTTCTCAGGGTGCTACCACGGCCACCTCGACGCGTTGCTCGTCGCCGCGGGAAGTGGTGTTGCGACCCTTGGTCTTCCCGGCTCCCTCGGAGTCACGGCTGGCGCCGTCGCCGACACGATCGTCACCCCCTACAACGACATCGAAGAGCTAGGTATGGTCTTCGATCAATACGGCGACTCGATCGCCGCGGTGTTGGTCGAGCCGATCGCGGCGAACATGGGTCTCGTCCCCGCCGACCCCGCGTTTCTGGAATCGATCCGCAAGCGGTGCGACGCGCACGGTTCTCTGCTCGTGCTCGATGAGGTCATCACCGGCTTTCGCGTCGGCCCGGCCGGTGCCCAGGGCATACTCGGGCTCCGTCCCGATCTGTCGATCTTCGGCAAGGTGGTCGGGGGCGGGCTTCCGCTCGCGGCGATCGGAGGGTCACAGGCGATCATGGATCAGCTCGCGCCGAACGGTGGCGTTTACCAGGCAGGCACGCTGTCCGGGAACCCGCTCGCGACGGCGGCTGGGCTGGCCGCATTGGACCTGCTCGGTGAGTCGGCGTACGCCGCACTGACCGACACAGCGACCGTGCTCGTCGAAGGCTTGCGAACGGTGATCGGCGACGCCGGATTGTCCGTGCAGGTACCACGCGTGCAGACCCTCGCCGGGCTCTTCTTCTCCGCCGACCCGGTGACCGACTACGAAGCCGCCCAGGCGGTCGATCACGAGCGTTACGCGGCCTTCTTCCGGGGGATGCTCCGCCGGGGCGTATACATCGCGCCGAGTGGCTACGAGACTCTCTTCCCGAGTCTGATGCACGGTGGCAACGAGATCGAGGCGACGCTCGCCGCGGCCGGCGAAACCGCTCGCGAGATCGCCGACGAGATCTCCTAGTAGCGCCGAGCGCAGCGCCAGAGCGGCTTACTCGCCGTCGCCGTCGCCGCGGCGACGTTTGCGCACGTGGTCCATGGCGAACAGCGAGACTCCGAACAGCACGACGAACAAGGCGAGGAGCACGAACGCGAGTCCGCCACCCCCGCGGTCACCGCCGGCGTCGACGGCCTGGCCGTTGGTGCACGCCGCGAGCATCCCAGCCGCAGCTGCGAGTGCGCTGAGGCGGAGTGCGCTGAGGCGGAGGTTCATCGATCGGAACACTGGTCTCCAGGTCTCGGGGGCTCTACGCGTTCGCCGGCTCGGGCTTCGCCGGCTCGGGTTCGGGCGCTCGCTTCGCGGGTGCCTTCTCGGCTGCGTCGGCGTCGGCGGCTGCCTTGGCGTCCTCAAGGTCGCGTTCTCTCCAGTGCAGGCCGAGCAGGCTCAATCCGAACAGGATCGATGACGCGATGAAGACGACCAGGGGCGGCACCCGCAACGATCCGAGGTTCCGTTCGAGCACGATGTGAGTCACCGGCTTGTCGGGGTCGCACTTCGCCGCCGGGACCGGGTCACCGAACGGCACCGTCTGGACGAGAACGGGGCAGATCGTCGCGACCGCGTACTTCGGGCTGTGGAAGCTGGCGTGCACCCACGGGAATCCCCCGCCGAAACTTATCTGGGCGCGGCTGCCACCGCCGACCTCGTAGGTCTGCGGCACTAGGTACTCGGTCGTGTCGGTGAACTTGTTGAACTTCGTCGCCAGGGGTGGCGGCTCGCCGTTCGTGCCCTTCGGCGTGACGACTGCGGCATCGACTGCGGCCTTGACGTTGGTGGCTTCGGTGAGGGTGACCTGCGCCGTGCTGTCCTTGATCGCCGCGACGATGGGGATCTTCGACGCGCCGAGGCCCGTTTGAAGAAGTTCCACCGGTTTCCACGACGGGACCCGGCCCTTCAGGGTGTTCAGCGGCGACGCGGTCGTCAACCACAGCATGGAGAGCAGCACCATGAACCCGGAGAGCGCGCCGGCGGCCACGAGGAAGCCGAGCTTCGCGCCCAGGTTGGTCGCGAGCAGCAGGTACACCGAGCCGCAGAACAGGACGACAGCGGAGACGACGACGAGAATCCCGAGAATGGTGGGGTACCAGAGGCCTGGGTTCTTGACGCCCTCGGTCGCGGCGAGGAGAGGATCGATCACGGTGCTCCTTGTGCTTCCGTCAAAGTCCGCGTTCGTACTCGACGATGGCCTTGATCTGCTCGGCGGTGAGCAGGCTGCCGAAGTGTGGCATGCGGCCCGACGAGATGCCGCGGGTGCCGTAGCCCTTGTTCGGCCCGATGGCGAGGATCTCGGTGCCGTCGGGCTGTTTCGTCACGGGATTCGTGACCCACGCGATCTGTTGTCCGACGCCGGTCTCGCCCGGGAACTGCCCGAGCACTGTTCCACCGCGCAGCGACGGTCCGAACGCGCCGCCGCCGGCCAGACCCGGCAGGGGGATGCTGGATTTCGTCGGGTCGAAGTACGACCAGCCCTTCGTGTGACAGCGGGCGCAGTTCACGTCGAAGAGAAGCTGACCCTGACTGGCGTTCGAGAGGGTGTCTTCCCAGTTCTGGCTGTTGGTCAGCGCCTGCTGCGCGGCGACGATGGCCGTCGTCGCCGTGGCCTTGCCCACGGCACTGGTCGCGGCTGCCAGCGCGGCTTGAGCTGCTGCGAGGTTGTCTCGCGATGTTGTGACGTCCTGGCTGGCCGCGGCCTTCAGGCCGGTCTTGGAGTTGATTGCCTTGTCGATCTGGGCGTTCGCACCCTGATCGCCGAGCTGGATGCTGTGGAGATAGGCGACGAGGTCGCTGATCGCCTGCACGCCCTTGGGTCCGCCCCCGTCGATGCCCCACGGCGCCATCGGGGTGCCGGGACGGCCGAAGGTGATCACCTGGGTCACCTGGTCGGGCGTCAAGCGTGACAGCACAGTGTTGAGCGCGGGCGCCTGCCAGGTGACCTGCACCGGGCGGCCCGTCCCAGTCTGGGTGGCCGGCAGCACGAAGGAGGCGCCCCCGCCTCCTCCGTCGACGCCGTGGCAGTTCGCGCACTGCAACGACTTCGTCGGGTCGTAGGCCTTCATTGCGGGGTTCGCGAACAGCACCGCACCGCGCTCGATGGCGCGGTCGTCGAATCCGGTTGTCTCGGCCTTCTGTCGCGCGGGCTCGAGCAACCAGTAGATGGGGAGCCCGACTGCGAGCACCGCGGAGCAGATCAAGGCCCAGCGCAGCACCCGCTCGAGCCTGGTGGTCTCCAGCGTCGGATCCTGCGCGAACGGCGTGAGGTTCTGCGGCTGATTGCGATCAGGGTTCCGCCGGATGCTGAGCACGCGGTAGGCCACGATGCCCGCGATCACCATGATCGCGAGGAGATTCAGGAGGATGAGTGCTGGGCGAAGAGCCACGGTTCAGCCTCCCACGCAGGGGGGGCCTTCGGCGCCTTGGCCGGTCGTGTCGGTGCCAATCGGCGGACCGATGAAGACGACGCCGGTGTCGATGGTCACGCTCTGACCGGAAATCGTCAGCGCGAATCGGTCGAGCCCACGCGGCGCCGGACCCCCACGCTTCTCTCCGACCCGGTTGTACTTCGAGCCGTGGCACGGGCACTCGAACCACTGTGAGCTCTGGCACCACGGCACCTTGCAGCCGAGGTGAACGCACTTCTGGTACAGCCCGACGAGACCCATCTCCATGCCTTTTAGGATCGGTGGCTGGTAGATCTTCGACGCGTTCTTCAAGTCGCCCTTCGGGTAGGGCTGGAGGTAGGTGCGGGCCTCGGGGATGTAGAAGGGTTCCTTCTTTGTCGTGAAAGAGGCTTCGATGTCGCCGAGGCTCGTGTCGACCTGGACCTTTCCGCCGAAGCCGCCGCCGGCCGAGGGCCACAGGAATGCGATCAACGATGCCGCGAAAGTCCCGCCGACGAGGGCCATCATGACGAGGATGCCGCGGTTGAGGAACTGACGGCGGCCGATGCCGACAGCCTCTTCGTCGACCTCGACCGACCTGGCTACTTCGGCGCCACTGCGAGTGGCCGGAACCGACGCTCCTGGCCCGAGCGCCTGACGGGTCTCGTCAGCGCGCTCGCGGGCTTCCTGGTCGTCGGCCTCTTCAGTGTCGGACGCGGCCGGAGTGTCACCGGTGCCGGAGTCGCGCTTGCGCGTCTCGCGGCTGAGAGTGCCGGTGGAGCTGCGCCGTCGACCTGTTGCCACGACCATGACCGCGGCGAGGGCGAAGAGAACGATGATGGCGATGATGAGGACGGCGGGCACGGAAGCGATCTCCTAGAGCTCGAAGAAGATCCCGTCCTTCCAGGGAAACACGAAGTTGAATCCTGTGCCCCGGAAGAACGAGCCGATGATCACGAGTACTGCCCAGAACATCAGGAAGATCGTGAACATGGAGATCATGAACTTCCGGTCATTGGGCTTATGGGACGGGTTCTTGTCGACGTACGGTGCCACCATCAGCATGAAGAGACCCATGCCGGGGATGGTCACGCCCGCGACCATCGGGTGAAACATGGTGAGGAGCTCCTGCAAGCCGAGGAAGTACCACGGTGCCTTCGACGGGTTGGGCGTCTGGTTGACGTCGGCGAGGCTCAGCAAGGGTGCCCGCACCAGCGCGGAGAAGATGAGCAACGTCGCCATCATCGCGAGCACGCATGCGAACTCGACCACGAGGAGGTGGGGCCAGGTGTGCACCTTGTCCTGTGCCTCGGCCTTGGTCTGTTGGATCGAACCCGACTTGACGACGGTGAGCAGCCGCTGGGTGTGACCTCCAGGCCCCGTTGCCGTCGGTGTCGCGATCGTGCGGGTTGCCGTGGCGGTAGCGGTTCCGCCGGCGCCGGCAGCAGCAGGAACGGCAGCGCCGTCTTCGCCGCCTGCGAGTGCGGCGCGACGACGGGCAGCTCGCTCGAGCAGGTGAGCGGGGACACCGCCCTTGCTCTCGCCTCCACCCGCGGGTGGGTCGACGGCGGGCGCCGGACCTTCGCCGGGCGCGGCGGGCTCGACGGCAGGGACCTCGACGCCTGCCTCGGCCGGCGCGTCGGACGAGGCCTCGTCAACGGCGTCGCCGTCCTTGGCGGGCAGGCCCAGCGCCTTGCGCCGTTCGGCGCTGCGCTTCAAGAGGTGATCGGGGATGTCGGCCATCGGGTGCTCCTCCTCGGCCTACAGCGGTCCGGAGATTCCGCCGTCCTTGCGGACGCGCCAGAAGTGGACAGCCATGAAGATCACGGTCACGAACGGGAACATCAACACGTGGAGCACGTACCACCGCAGCAGCGTGTCGCCGCTGATCTCCTTCGACCCGAGCAAGACGAATCGAACCTGAGACCCGAAGACCGGCGTGTAGCCCATCATGTTCGTACCCACGGTCACGGCCCACAGCGCGAGCTGGTCCCACGGCAGGAGATAGCCGGTGAATGAAAGCAGCAGGGTCAACGTCAAGAGGATCACGCCGATGACCCAGTTGAACTCTCGCGGAGCCTTGTAGGCGCCGTGGTAGAAGACGCGGCTCATGTGCAGGAAGACCGACAGCACCATGAGGTGCGCGGCCCATCGATGCATGTTTCTCACGAGCGAGCCGAAGTAGACGGCCGTCTCGATGTGCTGGATGTCGCTCCACGCCTGAGCAGTCGTCGGTCGGTAGAAGAACATCAAGAAGATGCCGGTCACCGTCAGCAGAATGAACAGGAAGAACGAAAGTCCGCCGAGGCACAGCGTGTACGAGACCTTCACCGCGTGCCGCTTCACCTTCACCGGGTGGAGGTGGTAGAGGACGTTGTTCATGATCACGTAGGACCGGTTGCGGGGGCTGTCGGTGTAGCCCTTGCGGAACACGGAGCCCGGGCGGAAGATCGACGTCATCACCTGGGAGTTGCCGAGCTTGTCGCCCGTCTCCTTGACGCGTGACAGCAGCTTGGTGCCGGCGCCGCCTTTTCCGTTGCTCCCGTTGGTGCCGTTGGCCACGACCTGGTCTCCTCGTCCGCTGCGCCTCGTGTGGCGCCTTCGTATCGGCTGCTTCGGGGCGGCATCCCTGTTGGGATGCCGCCGGGGGTGAGATTCTAGAACCGCACCCCGTAGCTGTACCCGTGACGGTTCGTTCGGGAGTGGGGGTCACCGTCGGCGACCTTGTCGGTGAGTTTTCCCAAGATGATGACGCCCGTAGGGCATCGATCGACACAGAGCGCGCAACGGGTGCACACATCTTCGTCGACGATGAACGCGACGTGGTCGCTGGGGTCCTCGCCGGGCTGTTCGGTGTTGAGCGCACCGGAGATCGCCGACACCGACACCATGTGTATGCACTTCCACGGGCAGATGTCGACGCAGCCCTCGCAGAGGATGCACTCAGACTGGTCGATGTGGAGGAACTGCTTCGGCTTGACCGAGGCGGTCAGGAACGCGGGATCGACCTCGGCCAGCTCGTAATCGGTGGCGAAGTCGGGCATGGGTGGGTTGGCGTCGGTGCGGGCCATCTCGCTCAGGCCTTCGCCTTCACGGGGCGACCGAACCGCGACGTGCGCACGATCTTCTCGCCGGCGTCGGCATTGGCTTCCTCGGCCGTCGGTCGCTTCTGCCACTTCGCGAAGATGTAGAGGTTGAGCCCGAAGAACACGACGTAGATCACGGCGGCGACTGTGTCTTTCAGCGCGCTGTATGGGAAGTCGATCGGGGGGAGTCCCATACCCTTGTTCCACTGGTTGTGTTTGAACACGAACTTGTCGGTGCTCCAGTTGAGGTACCCGTTCGAGAAGGTGAGCCACTCGTGCGGGATGATCGCGTAGCAGAGAAAGAACAGCGCGAACGTGCCGACGGCTCCGAGCATGCACTGGGCCCAGGTCGCCGGTCGTTCGGGCTTGGGGCGGCGCAGCATCGCGAACACGATGCCCAGGCCGATGGCAGTGAACAGCAACGCCCAGAGCATCCGCCCGAGCGGGTGCAACCACGGGAACCAGTCAGGAATCAGGTTGGGCATCGGCCCCGGTGTCTCCTCCGGCGAGTCCCGGGACCAGTCCCCCACAGGACGGTGCCGAGTAACGATTTCATAACACGCTAGATGGCTAATGAGCACATCGGGAGACGGCCCCCCGGGCCTTCATCGCGTCCGGTCGGCGGCGGCGTCGTGTGGGAGCATGATCGTGTGCGCGACAAGGCCGGAACTGCCCCCCGTCCGGATGCTCGGAGCTCAGAGGCCAAGAGTTCGGAGATTTGGGATGTGCTCGTCGTGGGCGGCGGCCCCGCCGGGGCGGCGGCCGCGGCGTGGCTGGCCGATAGCGGCCACCGGGTGCTCGTCGTCGAGAAGAAGCGGTTCCCGCGCGAGAAGACGTGTGGCGATGGCCTGACCCCTCGAGCAGTTCGCCAATTGCACGATCTCGGGCTCGCGGGTCCGCTCTCGGAGTACCAGCGGTACTCGGGCTTGCGCTCGATCGCGCACGGTGTGACCCTCGAGCTCGCGTGGCCCCGGCATCCCGACTTCCCGTCGTACGGATATGTGGTGCGGCGGCGCGATCTCGACGAGATGGTCGCAGATCGGGCGGTCAAGGGCGGCGCCACGCTCTGGCCGGCATCCGAGGCCATCTCGCCGATCATCGAAGACGGGCTCGTCGCGGGCGCCGTCGTCGCCCGCAAGGAGAGCGGCACGACCGAGCGGGTTCGGGCCCGCTACGTGGTGGTGGCCGACGGGGCCAACTCTCGATTCGGCCGTGCCCTCGGTACGAGCAGGAATCGCAGCTATCCCCTGGGAATGGCGATCCGCGGCTACTTCACCAGTCCTTTGCACGACGAACCGTGGATCGAGAGCCATCTCGACCTGCGCGATCGCGACGGTAACCACCTCCCGGGCTACGGCTGGGTGTTCCCGGTGGGCGACGGTACGGTCAACGTCGGCGTTGGACTCCTCAACACCTACACCGGTTGGAAAGACGTGAACACGAGTCGGTTGATGGATGCTTTCGTCCACACTGCGCCCGAACGTTGGGGCATTTCGCCAGAAACCTCCTGTGGTGCACCAACCGGCGGGAAGCTGCCGACTGGTGGCTCGGTCACACCCAAGGTCGGCCCGACCTGGCTCGTCGTCGGTGACGCCGGTGGCTCGATCAACCCGTTCAACGGGGAGGGAATCGCCTATGCGTACGAAACCGGGCGATTTGCCGCCGCTGCGATCCACGAGGCGCTGGAGACCGGCGACGGACTCGCCCTCCAGCGGTATCCGGAGCGCCTCGAGGCCGAGTTCGGTCTCTACTTCAAGATGGCGCGCCTCTTCGTCGCCGCGATCGGCAACCCCGCGGTGATGCGGGAGCTGACCCGGGTCGGGATGCGTTCACGGCCGCTCATGGAATGGGTGCTGCGGATAATGGCGAACCTCCTGCGGCCCGACGAGATCGGCCCGGCCGAGGCCGCATACCGCACCCTCTCGCGCATAGTCGCACTCGCACCGAGTCCCTGAGCCACCCTTGCCAAAGAGTCGCACCGCGCGACTGTGCCTCGGCGCGAGCGGGTCGGATAACCTGCCGCGAGAAGCGAGGGAGGGGTGTACCGGGTGATCCAATACCTGCCGATCCTGTGCATGATCGTCTTGGTCGCGCTCTTCGGCTCGGTGTCGTTCTTCGCGTCGACACGGTTGGCACCTCAGCGCAAGACGACAGCGAAGACCGCGCCCTACGAGTGCGGGATCGTGCCCGAGGTCGAACCCGCGGAGCGCTTCCCGGTGAAGTTCTACCTGGTCGCGATGATCTTCATCATCCTCGACGTCGAGATCATCTTCATCTATCCGTTCACGCTCGTGTTCCGCGACCTCGGCAGCTTCGGGCTCGCCGCGATGGGCATCTTCCTCCTCGCGTTGCTCGTGCCGTTCGGCTACCTCCTCTCCACCGGTGCGCTCGATTGGGGCCCGGCGAAGAAGACGGCGACCGACCTCGGTCGGCGGGTGCTGCGCGTCTCGGGCATGCCCGATTTCTCGACGCTGCCGGTCGCCCCGCCGGCAGAAGAAGAAGCGGCGTAGAGATGCCGCTCGACCAGATCCCGCACAACTTCCTCACGGGTCGACTGGAAGACATCGTCCGTTGGGCGCGCCGCAACTCCGTGATGCCCGCGACGTTCGGCCTCGCCTGCTGCGCGATCGAGATGATGGCGACGGGCGGTTCGCACTACGACATCGCGCGCTTCGGAATGGAGACGTTCCGCGCCAGTCCCCGTCAGGCAGACCTCATGATCGTCGCCGGCCGAGTGAGTCAGAAGATGGCACCGGTGCTCCGCCAGGTCTACGACCAGATGGTCGAGCCCAAGTGGGTCATCTCCATGGGCGTGTGCGCGAGCACCGGCGGAATGTTCAACAACTACGCGATCGTCCAGGGCGTCGACCAGATCGTCCCCGTTGACGTGTACGTGCCGGGCTGCCCGCCCGGACCTGAGACCCTGCTGCACGGCATCTTGGCGTTGCACGACCAGATCAGGACCGGCGAGCTGCTCAAACGGCGCGCCGATAGCCCCACCGGCGGCGCTGCCGTCTCGCTCGCCGTCTGAGTCTTTCCCCCCGACCCGATCTACCACCGAGGACCTCTCCGCCGCATGCCCGACGACCAAACTCCTGATGGTCGGCCTCGTGAAGCGATACACGAGAACGACCAGGATGCCGAACCGGCCGAGTCGGACGTGCCGACACCGTCCGATGAGGTCGCGGCCGCGATCCTCGAGCGGTTCGACGGCGCGCGCAGCGTCTCCTCCCACGGACAACCGGTGGTGTACCTCGGCCGCAGCCAGTGGCGCGATGTTGCCGAGTTCCTGCGCGACGAACAGCAGTTCACGACCTGTGTTGACCTCACCGCAGTCGACTTCCTCACGGCGGTCGACCGTGCGGTACCGCCCGGCGTCGAGGCCGAGCGTTTCGAGGTCGTGGCGAACTTTCTCTCTCACGCTCGCAACCGGCGGGTGCGTCTGATCGCCCAGGTGCCGGCGACCGACGCCGAGATCGCGAGCCTGACTCCGCTATACGGCGGCCTGAACTTCCCCGAGCGCGAGGTCTTCGACCTCTTCGGGATCAAGTTCGTGGATCACCCCGACCTGACTCGGATCCTGATGCCCGACGATTGGGAGGGCCACCCGCTGCGCAAGGACGATGCTCCGGCGCGGGTCCCTGTGACGTTCAAAGAGGACCCGAGGCCCTCATGAGCGAGCCGGTCGACGAGGAAGAGCTGACGGAGGAACAGGCCGAGGAGCTCATCGACGAGCTCGACGCGCTCGAAACAGCACGGCTCGAGCGCCAGACCGGCGAAGGCGCGCAGGAGCTGACGCGGGGTCAGCGCGAGCTCGTGCTCACGGGTGGGCATTGGCCCGAGCCCGAGAGCGACGAGACCATGATCATCAACATGGGCCCGCAGCACCCGTCGACCCACGGCGTGCTGCGGATCATGATGGAGCTCGACGGCGAGACCCTCGTGCGCTCGAAGGCGGTGATCGGCTACCTACACACCGGGATGGAGAAGACCGCCGAGGAGCTGATGTATGTCCAGGGCTCCACCAACGTGACCCGGATGGACTACGCGTCGCCGCTCAGCAACGAGCTCGTCTTCTCCCTGGCCACCGAACGGCTCCTCGACATCGAGGTCCCGGATCGGGCCCAATGGATCCGGATGCTGCTCGTCGAGCTCAACCGGATCTCGTCACACCTCCTCTTCCAGGCGACAAACGGAATGGACCTCGGCGCGGTCTCGATGATGCTCTTCGGCTGGCGTGAGCGGGAAGAGACCCTGCGGTTGCTCGAGCAGATCACCGGGCTGCGCATGAACCACAACTTCATCCGCCCCGGCGGCGTCGCCGCCGATCTTCCCGACGGCTGGCAGGAGTCGGTGCTCCATGTGTGCGAGCTCGTCGAGGCCGGGATCGACGACTACGACCGGCTGCTCACCGAGAACCCGATCTTCCAGGAACGGACGGTTGGCGTCGGCACCATAACTACGCAGCAGTGCCTCGACCTAGGGATCACCGGCCCGATCCTGCGGTCGACCGGCTTTCCCTGGGACCTCCGCAAGGAGCAGCCGTACCTCAAGTATCCCGAGGTCGATTTCGACGTCGTCTACACCGAGAACGGTGACGTCTACGACCGCTACCGCATCCGGCTCTTCGAGATCGCGGAGTCGATTCGCATAGTGCGCCAGTGCGTGGAGAAGATGCCACCGGGCGATTACCGCGTGCAGGACCGCAAGGTCACGCCGCCGCCCCGCGCCCGGATCAACGAGTCGATGGAAGCGCTCATCCACCACTTCAAGCTGTTCACCGAAGGCTTCCGAGTGCCGGCCGGCGAGACCTACGTCGCCATCGAGTCGCCCCGCGGCGAGATCGGCTGCTACATCGTGGCCGACGGCACCGCGAAGCCGTACCGACTGCACATCCGCGGCCCGTCGTTCTACAACTTGCAGTCGATGGCCCCGATGGTCGAGGGCGCGATGGTGGCCGACGCGGTGGCGATCGTGTCGAGCATCGATCCAATCCTCGGGGAGGTCGATCGATAGCCATGCCGTACACCGAAGCCAATCTCGTCAAGGCACGCGCGACGATCGCTCGGTACCCGTTCGCCAAATCGGCGGTTCTCCCGCTGCTGCACTTGGCGCAGGACCAAGACGGATGGGTCACCCCGGAGGCGATGAAGGAGATCGCGGGGTTGCTCGATCTCGCTCCCGCGCAGGTGCTGGGAACCTGCTCCTTCTACACGATGTTCAAGCGCGCTCCCGTGGGCAAGCTGGTGGTCTCGGTGTGCACGAACGTCACCTGCCTGGTCATGGGTGGCCCCGAGCTACTCGACTCCCTTCGTTTGCGCTACGGGTCCGACGATGATGTGTTCGTCGAAGAGGTCGAGTGCATCGCCGCGTGCGATTGTGCTCCCGTGCTTCAGGTCAACTACGAGTTCCACGGTCCGCTGACGCCGCAGAGCGCGTCGGAGATCATCGACGAGTACAAGCGCGGCGAGCGCACGCCGCGCACCATCTCCGGTTCGCCGACGAACGCGCCGCTCGCGCCTTCGGCGGTGGTGGGCTGATGGCTCCCGTCGAGACCCTGCTGGTCACGAAGCGACTTCGGGAGGTCTCCGACAGCTCATGGACGATCGATGCCGCGGTGGGCAGCGGCGCTTACGAGAGCCTCCGCAAGGCGCTGGCCATGGAGCCAGAGGCGATCATCGAGGAAGTCAAGACGTCGGGCCTGCGGGGCCGCGGCGGCGCCGGGTTCGGTGCCGGTCAGAAGTGGTCGTTCCTCCCCAAGGGGGCTTTCCCGCGCTACCTGTGCGTGAACGGCGACGAAGGTGAGCCGTCGACCTTCAAGGACCACATGCTGGTCGAGCGGGATCCGCACCAGCTGATCGAGGGCATCGTGATCACCGCCTTCGCGATCCGGTGCAACACCGCGTTCATCTACCTGCGGGGTGAGTTCGCGCTCGGCGCCGATCGGCTGGCCCAGGCATTGCGCGATGCGTACGCGCGCAACTTCGTGGGCGCCAAGATCCTCGGTTCCGACTTCGACCTCGAGATCATCCTGCACCGCGGCGCCGGGTGTTACATCGCCGGTGACGAGACCGGCCTGATGGAGAGCCTCGAGGGCGAGCGCGCGATGCCGCGCATCAAGCCGCCGTTCCCTGCAGTGCAGGGTCTGTACGCCGCGCCGACGATTGTCAACAACGTCGAGACGCTGTCGACGGTCCCGCACATCATCCGCATGGGCGGCGAGGAATACGCAAAGCTCGGTGTTGGTCGCTCCACCGGTACCCGGATCTTCTCGGTCTCCGGCCACGTAGTGCGACCCGGAAACTACGAGGTCGAGCTCGGGATGTCGTTCCGCGATCTCATCGAAGGCCTTGCCGGTGGGATGCGCGACGGCAAGGAGATGAAGTTCTTCATCCCCGGCGGCGCGTCATCGCCGTGGCTCGTTCCCGAGCACCTCGACGCACCTCTCGACATGGACCACGTGCAGGGCGAGCTGAAGTCGATGCTCGGCTCCGGCGCGGTAATGGTGTTCAACGAAGACACCGACCCGGTACAGATCGCGTGGCGTCTATCCAAGTTCTTCGCGCACGAGAGCTGCGGCAAGTGCACTCCGTGTCGTGAGGGCTCGAGCTGGATCGAGAAAGTGCTCTACCGGATCGCGAACGGCCTCGGCCGCCCCGCCGATCTCGATCTCCTCCTCGACTTCGGGAACAACATCGTTCCCGGTCTGAACGCGCCCTTCGCGCAGACGACCATCTGCGCGCTCGGACCGAGCATCATGTCGCCGGTGGTCGGCCTCACCCGCTGGTTCCGTGACGAGGTCGAGCAGCGCATAGGCGCGTCGGGCGAACCCGTCGAGCTGAAGATGAGGGTGCTCTGATGGGAGATCGCGACCAGCCGATGAGCCAGTGGCCGTCGACGCACCCGTTCGTGATCCCGGTGGCCGACGGTCCCGACGAGGTCACCGTAACCATCGACGGGAGAGAGGTGAAAGCGCGCCGGGGCGAGTTGCTCATCCGTGTCGCGCAGGACCACGGCACCTACATTCCGCGCTTCTGCTACCACGAGCGGATGATGCCGGTCGGCATGTGCCGGATGTGCCTGGTCGAGGTCGAGGGGATGCGCGGCTTCCAGATCTCGTGCGCCACACCGGTGGCCGACGGCATGGTCGTGCGCACCGCGTCCGACGACGTCAAGAAGGTGCAAGACGGCGTTCTCGAGTTCCTGCTGATCAATCATCCGCTCGACTGTCCGGTGTGCGACCGCGGCGGCGAATGCCCCCTCCAGGACCAGACCCTCGCGTTCGGTCCCGGCGAATCGCGCTTCGTCGAGGAGAAGCGGCACTTCACCAAGCCGATCCCGATCAGCGATCTAGTGCTTCTCGACCGTGAGCGCTGCATCCAGTGCGGTCGCTGCACCAGGTTCGCGGCCGAGATTGCCGGCGATCCGCTCATCGACTTCGGTGGACGCGGCGCGGCTACGGAAGTCATCATCTTCCCGGGTGAGCCGTTCTCCTCGCACTTCTCCGGGAACATCGTTCAGATCTGCCCCGTCGGCGCGTTGACCGCGAAGCCCTACCGCTTCAAGGCCCGCCCGTGGGACCTCAACTCGGCCGAGACGAGCTGCACCACGTGCGCCGTCGGGTGCAGGGGTGCGCTCGACGCGTCATCGAATCGGCTCCTGCGGCTGCTCGGGGTCGACTCGGAACCGATCAACCACGGCTGGCTCTGCGACAAGGGCCGTTTCTCCTACGAGCACGTCCACTCGTGGCGGCGGGTCCGTAGCCCGATGATCCGCAAGGAAGGCGAGATGGTCGAGTGCTCGTGGCCGGAGGCGCTCGACGCTGCCGCCGCGGGTCTGGCCGGCGCGATCGACCAGAACGGTACCGGCTCCGTCGCGCTGCTCGGCGGAGCGCGGGGAACCAACGAAGATGCCTACTTGTGGTCGAAGCTGGCCAAGAGCGTGTTGGGCACCGATCACGTCGACGCTCAATTTGCCGATGGTCTGCCCGCCGAGGCCGTGCTTGGCCTCCCCGGTGCGACGATCGCCGATTGCGAGCGGGCTTCAGCGATCGTGTTGCTCGCGCCCGACCTCAAGGAGGAGCTGCCGGTTCTGTACCTGCGGGTGAAGCGGGCTGCCCACGATCTCAGGATCCCGCTCATCGACATCTCGGCCCGTGATCACGGCCTGAGCCGCTACAGCTCTGCGACTGTTCGCATCACTCCCGGCGAACAGGCGACAGCGGCTCAAAAGCTCGCGAACGCGATCGCCGGCGCGGTCACCGGTGATCAGCAGATCGACGCCGCAGCCGAGCTCCTGCGCGCGGCCGACGGCCCCAACGCCGACGGGCCGATCGTGGTGATAATCGGTCGTGCCTCGTTGGCGGAGTCGGCCGACGCGACGGTTGCGGCCGCAGCCGAGCTCCTCGCGATCGGCGACCGGGTCCGGTTCCTTCCGGCGCTGCGCCGCGGCAACGTGCGCGGCGCGCTGGAGCTCGGGCTCACACCCGGCTTCCTCCCCGGTCGGGTCTCGCTCGACGCCGGACGAGACTGGTTCACCGAGCAGTGGGGCACGGTCCCGGCGGCTCCCGGCCTCGGAGCCATCGGCATCCTCGGTGCCGCCCGTGACGGTGCGATCGGAGCATTGGTGCTTCTCGGCGCCGACGTGATCGACGACTTCCCCGACCGCACGCTTGCCCGCGCTGCGCTCGACGCCACCCCGTTCATTGTCGCCGTCGGAGCGTTCCTCACCGAGAGCGCAGAACGGGCCGACGTGTTCCTGCCCACCACGGTATGGGGAGAGCAGGCCGGGACCACCACAAACCTCGAAGGTCGGGTCCTTCGCCTCGCCCAGACGGTCTCTCCCGATGGCACTCCGATGCCGGGTTGGCGAATCGCGGCCGAGCTCGCGGTCCGCTTCGGTGTCGATTGGGATCTCGAGATCGTCGAAGAGGTCCAAGACGAGATCGCTCGCGTCGCTCCCGGCTTCGCGGGCGTCGACGCCAACCTCATACGTCGCGCTGTCGATGGCGTTGTCCTTCCGAAGATCGACAACGAAGCTGACATCGAGCTCACGCCGCTCCGCATCCCATTGACCAACGCATCCTGGGAACCGATCAACCCTGCCGCTTCTGCTCCTGTCGCCGAGGACTCGGTCGGCCAGCTCGCTGATGGTGACGATCCCGACGAAGGCGGGCGGAGGCTCATCGCTGCGGAACCTACGGGGTTTTGCGCGCCGCCGACCTACGTCTGGAACGGCAAGGTCGAGTCCGCCGCAGTGCCCCCGCGTGACGCGTACGCTCTGCGGCTTGTGGCCGGCCATTTGCTCTACGACGCCGGCTCCACGGTCACCGAGTCACCTTCTTTGAGCCCGTTGGCTCCCGGATCCGTGCTCCTCGTGCACCGATCCGACCGTGAGCGCATCGGAGTCGACGATGGAGGCGAGGTGCGCGTCACAACAACCCGCGGCTCGTTGACGCTGCCTGTCTGCACCGATGACGCGACCCCCCAGGGAGTCGCGTTCCTCGCGTTCAACCAGCCGGGTGCCGGTGCCGGCGACCTGATCGACGCGGCGGAGCCGGTCACCGATCTCCGGGTGGAGTCGCTGCGGTGAACCCCGGCCGACTGCTCGCCGCCGACCCGCTGTTCTCGAACGGTATCGACCTCACGGTCGTGCTAATCGTGATCGGCAAGACAATCGCGGTCTTCGTGCTCCTTCTCGTCTTGGTCCTCTTCTACATCTGGTTTCTGCGCAAGGTCATCGCCGACATGCAGAACCGCGTCGGACCCGACAACGCGGGGCCGTTCGGTGTGCTCCAGGCGCTTGCCGACGGGATCAAGCTCTTCTTCAAGGAGCAGACAATCCCCGACTCGGCCGACCGGCGCATGTTCCTGCTCGCGCCGTACCTGTCGTTGTTGCCGGCGTTCCTCGCGTTCTCGATCATCCCGATCGGCGGCGTCGTGACGGTCGCGGGCCATCGCACCCTTGTGCAGCTCGCCGATCCGCAGATCGGGATCCTGTTTCTCCTCATGATGTCGGGCATCGGGATCTACGGCGTGATGCTCGCGGGCTGGTCGTCGGGCTCCAAGTACCCGTTGCTCGGTTCCGTGCGGGCGTCGGCCCAGCTGCTCAGCTACGAGGCGGCGTTGGGGTTGGCGGTTGCCGCGGTTTTGATCCAGGCGGGAACGCTCTCGACGCGGGGCATCGTCGCTCGCCAGCTCTGGGTCGGGTCGTGGAGCACCTTCGGGGATTGGCCGGTCTGGAACTGGTTTCTGTGGCCGACGGTCATTGCCTTCTTCATCTTCCTCATCGCGGCGGTCGCCGAGACCAACCACCCGCCGTTCGACCTCGTAGAGGCCGAGCAGGAGCTGGTCGGCGGGTTTCACACCGAGTACTCGGGCATCCGCTTTGCGATCTTCTTCCTGGCCGAGTTCATGAACCTCATCACGATGTGCGCGATCGCGGTGACGCTCTTTCTCGGCGGACCAGCCGGTCCGGCACTCGGGTTCGTCTCCGCCAATGGGTGGATCAACGCGTGGATCATGCCGATCTTCTGGTTCCTGACGAAGTTGGTCATCCTGCTCTTCGGCACGGTATGGGTGCGCGCTTCGTTGCCCCGCCTCCGCTACGACCAGCTCATGGACCTCGGGTGGAAATACCTCATAGAGGCAGCGTTTCTGTTCGCGATGGTCTCAGGCGTGTACGTGATCGCCCGCCAGGAGAACTGGCCGGGCTGGGTATACGTCGCAGCCCCAGTGGGCGCGGTAGCGGTCTACGCCATCCTCTATCTCTGCATCCCCCGCCGGGACGAGCTCAGCGAGGAGATCCGCTGATGGGTCGCTTCGCCGGTTTCGCAGTCACCTTCAAGCAGATGTTCAAGCCGCGTGTCACCGGGTTCTATCCACGCGAGAAGAGACCGAAGCCCCCGCGATTCCACGGCCGTCACGTGCTCAACCGCTACGAAGACGGCATGGAGAAGTGCATTGGCTGCGAGCTCTGCGCGGGGGTGTGCCCGGCCAAGTGCATCTACGTGCGCGGTGCCGACAACCCGACCGACGCGCCGGTCTCTCCGGGCGAGCGGTACGGGTTCGTCTACGAGATCAATTACCTCCGCTGCATCCACTGCGACCTGTGTGTCGAGGCGTGCCCGACCGAGGCCATCACCGAGAGCAAGCTCTTCGAGTTCTCGTTCTCCAACCGCGAAGACGCGATCTACACCAAACGCGAGCTCGTGGTCGACGACGAAGGCCGGGCGCGCAGGCAGCCGTGGGAGCTGTGGCTCGACGAAAGCGAGAACGACAACAACAGCGAGTGGATGCGCGCCACCTCGTCGGCCGGCGCCGCCGCTTACGAAGGCCGGGTCAACTGGTCGGGCGAGCTGGGCTACGGGGTGCGCTCACCGGAACGGGGTCAGTCGGGCATCATGCGCAGCGCGTCGGGGATGACCGCGCCCGACGAGCCCGTCGTCCGAGTCGACGAAGAAGCCGCCGACGAGGGGTCTAGGAACTAATGGAGACGTTCCTGTTCTTCGTCGCCGCGGGGCTGGCCCTCGCGGGTGCGCTCGGAGTGGTCCTCAACCGCAATCCGGTCCACTCCGCGCTGAGCCTGGTGCTCACGTTGTTGACTATCGCGGTGCTGTTCCTGCTCCAGGGCGCGGAGCTGGTAGCCGCCGTGCAGGTCATCGTCTACGCGAGCGCGATCGTCGTGTTGTTCCTCTTTGTGATCATGCTGCTCGGTGTCGACAAGGAAGAGTCGCTCGGGGAGCCATTCCACTTCCAGCGGCCGGCCGCGGTCGCCCTCGGGGTCATTGCGCTCGCCGAGATCGTCTTCCTCGCCGGCCACGAATGGGCCACCGGGGCCCATGCCACGCGCGGCGGGTTGAACGCGGGGACCGGCGGCAACGTCGAGCGGGTCGCCCGTAGCTTGTTCACCGACTTCGTCTGGGCGTTCGAGATCACGGCCGTGCTGCTCGTGCTCGCGGTGGTCGGTGCCGTCGTCCTCGCTCGGCGGAGCCACCTGAGCCCTGACGACATCGAGAACGGCGAACCCGGTGACAGCGAAGCCGAAGTGGTCCATCCGTGACCGTCACCGGGAGCTACTACCTCACGTTCGCGGCCGTCCTGTTCAGCATTGGCGCGGTCGGCCTGCTGCTCCGGCGCAACGTCCTTGTGATGTTCATGTGCGTCGAGCTGATGCTGAACGCGGTCAACGTCACGTTCGTCACGTTCTCCAAGATGCTCGATGACATCTCCGGCCAGACGATCGTGTTCTTCGTTCTGGTCGTGGCCGCCGCTGAAGTGGCAGTGGGGCTCGCGATAATCGTCGCCATCTTCCGACGCCGGCACGGGAGTGCCACCGCCGACGACATCGATCTGTTGAAGGGCTGATGGGCGTGTACGTGCAGGAGCGGATCAGATGAGTGCGCGCGACCTGCTCGATCTGGTCTGGGTCGTGCCGGCCCTCCCGCTCGCGGGTTCCGTGATCATTCTGTTCTTCGGGAAACGCTTGGGCGAGCCGAATGCCGGTCGGCTCGCGGCGCTGATGATGGGGCTGGCGTTCGTGGCGTCGATCGTGGTCTTCGCGGCGATAATCAGCCTGCCCTCCGACGCCCGGACCAACGTGGTCAATCTCTACCGGTGGGTGCCCGCGGGTCGATTCCAGGTCGAGCTCGGCTTTCTCGCCGATCCTCTGTCGATCACGTGGATCCTCTTCGTGACCGGTATCGGGACTCTGATCCACGTGTACTCGATCGGTTACATGCACGGAGATCCCCGCTTCACTCGGTTCTTCGCGTACCTGAACTTCTTCGTGGCCGCGATGTTGGTGCTGGTGCTCGGCAGCAGCTACCTCGTGACCTTCCTCGGCTGGGAAGGCGTCGGCCTGGCGTCGTATCTCCTCATCTCGTTCTGGTTCGAACGGGAGTCGGCGGCAGTCGCCGGCAAGAAGGCGTTCATCACCAATCGCATCGGCGACTTCGGATTCATGGTCGCGATGTTCCTGATCTTCGCGACGGTCGGCACCCTCGACTACGGCGTGAGTGGTTCCGTGGCGGGAACCGTCGCCGGTGGCACGGCGACGGCGATCGCTCTGCTGCTCTTCCTGGGTGCGATGGGCAAGAGCGCGCAGGGTCCGCTATACGTCTGGCTTGCCGACGCCATGGAAGGTCCGACGCCGGTCTCGGCCTTGATCCACGCGGCGACGATGGTGACAGCGGGGGTCTATCTGGTCGCGCGCGCCCATCCGTTCTTCGATGCGAGCAGCACCGCAATGACGGTCGTGGCCTGGGTCGGCGCGCTTACCGCGCTCTACGCCGGGACCATCGCCATCGTCCAGGTCGATCTAAAGCGGGTGCTGGCATTCTCCACGATCAGTCAGCTCGGCTACATGTTCCTCGCTCTGGGCGTCGGTGCCTACGACGCCGCTGTGTTCATGGTGATCGCGCACGCCTGTTACAAGGGCGCACTCTTTCTCGGCGCCGGTTCGGTGATCCACTCCAACGAAGACAACCAAGACATGCGGACGATGGGGGCCCTGCGCAAGTTCATGCCCGTCACCGCGTTCGCAATGGTGATCGCCTGGCTCGCGATCGCCGGTATCCCACCGTTCTCCGGTTTCTGGGCCAAAGACGGGATCCTGGAGAGCAGCTTCTTCGCCCACTCCTACGGCGTCTGGGCCGTCGGCACGATCGCTGCCGCGTTCACCGGCTTCTACATGACGCGCGCGATCTGGATGACCTTCTACGCCAACGAACGCTTCCGCGCCGTCGACACGGTGGCCGCCGAAGCGGTGTCCACCTCGGCTGCGGGTGCTGCGCGGGTCGAAGAAGAGGAGCTGGGCTCACCGATCATCATGGCGTACTCGCCGGCCGCTCCCCCTCGGCTCGGCCACGATCCGCACGAGTCGCCGAAGATCATGCTCTGGCCACTCGGCATCCTCGCGTTCTTTGCTGCAGTCATCGGCATCAGCGACCTGCCCTTCCAGAGCATCGAGTTCCTAAACAAGTGGTTGGACCCGGTCTTCGGTGGCGTGCCTCAGCCCCATCCAACCTCCTTCTTGAGCGCGTTCGAACTCGACGTGCTCTCGGTGACCCTCGGTCTCGTCGGGCTGTTCCTCGCATACGCGATCTACCGGCACGGCTTCGCTCGGCGTGAGGAAGACCCGATTCGCCGCAAGCTCGGGAGCAAGATCCATTCGGTGCTCGCGCACGACTGGTACTACGACGAAGCGATCGGGCGGGCCGTCGATGGGCCCGGGCGTAAGTTCGCGAACTGGCTCGCCTACTTCGTCGACGCCAAGGTCATCGACGGCGCGGTCAACGGTGTCGCGTGGTTGTTCACATGGAGCTCAGAGAGGCTGCAGCGCTTGCAGACCGGTTATGTGCGTCAGTACGCGTTGGGGATCGTCCTCGGTGCCGCGCTCCTGCTCCTCTACGCGGTGGCAAGGGTGTACGGCGGATGAGCTTCCCGATTCTCACTGCCATCATCGTCATGCCACTCGTCGGTGCGATCGGCGTGCTGTGCACCCCCGCGAACCGCCCGGAGATCGGCCGGGCGATCGGTTACGCGTCGACCTCGGCGACCCTGGGCTTCGCCGGTTGGTTGCTCTGGTCGTTCCAGAGCGTCGGCGGCTTCCAGTTCGTCGAGGAGAACCGCTGGTTCGACGCCCTGGGTGTCGGCTACATCGTCGGCGTCGACGGGTTCAGCATCTTCATGATCGCGATCACCGCGCTGCTCTTCCCTCTCGGGTTGCTCGCCGCGCACAAGCTCGATCACCGCCTGAAGGCCTACATCGTTTTCTTCCTGCTGCTCGAGACCGCGATCATGGGGATCTTCCTCTCCCTTGACCTGATCTGCTTCTTCGTGTTCTGGGAGTTCATGCTCGTGCCGATGTACTTCCTCATCGCCGGTTGGGGAAGCCAGCGCCGCAAGTACGCGGCGATGAAGTTCTTCCTCTACACCGCGTTCGGATCGGCGTTCCTGCTCGCCGCGATCCTCGTGCTCGGTTACCTGCATCAAGCCGACACGGGCGTCCTCACCTTCGACTATCGCGTGCTGGCCAACTGGAACGGCCTGTCTGGCACCACCGAGGCGTGGCTGTTCGTCGGGTTCATGGCCGCGTTCGCGATCAAGGCGCCGCTGTTCCCGTTCCACACCTGGCTCCCCGACGTGCACACCGAAGCACCCACGGCCGGATCAGTGGTGCTGGCCGGAGTGATCCTGAAGATGGGTGCCTACGGGTTCCTGCGGTTCTCCTTCGAGCTGTTCCCCCAGGCTTCGATCGACTTCGCCCCGTTGCTGCTCACCCTGGCGGTGATCGGCATCGTCTACGGCGCGGTTGTCGCCGCGATGCAGAAGGACGCGAAGCGCGTGATCGCGTACTCGTCGCTGTCGCACATGGGATTCGTGATCCTCGGGATCTTCTCCCTCACCACGATCGGAATCGACGGCGCCGTCTTCACCATGGTGAGCCACCCGCTCACCACCGGCGCGCTGTTCCTCGTCATAGGCATGCTCTACGAACGCCGGCATACACGCATGATCGACGACTACAGCGGCATCTGGAAGGCCACACCGATCCTGTCGGCGTTCTTCCTCGTGGCGGTGTTCGCGGGCATCGGGCTGCCCGGGTTCTCCGGGTTCATCGGCGAGTTCCTGGCGCTCCTCGGCACGTTCATCGCCAATCGCTGGTGGGCGGTCGTCGCGACCACCGGGGTGATCCTCGCCGCGGTCTACATGCTCTGGCTCTACCAGCGCATGTTCACCGGCGTGCCCAACGAGGCAACGGCCAAGATGAAAGACGTCAACGTCCGTGAGGTCGTCGTCGTCGCGCCGCTGCTCGTTCTCAGCCTGTTCATCGGTCTCTACCCGGCTCCGGTGCTCGAGCGCGTCGAACCGACGGTAAAGAGGGTGATCGCGAACTTCGAGCGCAAGACCGACTACCGCGAGCCGAAGACGCCGAAGGTCCTCGATCGCCTGAAGTCCGAGACCGGTAGGTCCGGACCGGGACGATCCAGGCCAGGCACGGCCGAGCCGGTCGAGGAAGCGAAGTGATTCTGCTCGCGGTCACCAAGATGGCAACCCCCGCGATCGACTGGCTCGCGATCGCGCCTGTGATCGCGTTGGCGGTTGCTGCGATCGCCATCGTCCTGCTCCGTGCGCTCGTGCGCAGGGCGATCTGGGTCTACGACGCGTCCCTTCTGGTCGCGTTCATCGGTGTAGCGGTAGCCGCGGTGTTCCTGGCCGAGCAGTGGTCGAAGATCCGCGACGTCGGCAACTACCAAGCTCTAGGGGCAATGGTCGCGGTCGACGGGTTCGCCGTGTTCCTCGGCGTCATCGTCCTGGTCGCCACCGCGCTGGTGCTGTTGCTCTCGAGCGAGTATCTCCCGCGCCACGGGTTCGAGTCCAAGCCCGAGTACGTCGCCCTGCTGCTCTTCTCGGCGAGCGGCATGCTCATGATGACCGCGGCGAACGACCTGATCGTCGTTTTCCTCGCCCTCGAAACGCTCTCGATCCCCTTGTACGTGCTTGCCGCGTACGACCGCCGCCGCCGCCGTTCTCTCGAGGCAGGGATGAAGTACTTCGTGCTCGGCGCGTTCTCGTCAGCCGTGTTCCTGTACGGAATCGCGCTCACCTACGGCGCGACCGGCACGACCTCGCTCACGGGGATCGCCGACTTTCTGTCGAAGAACACCTTGCTGGACCAGGGCACGCTTCTCGCCGGGATGATGCTGTTGCTCGTCGGTCTCGGGTTCAAGGTCGCGGCGGTGCCGTTCCATTGGTGGACGCCCGACGTGTACGAAGGCGCTCCGGCGCCCATCACCGCCTTCATGGGGTCTGCCACCAAGGCGGCAGGCTTTGCCGCGCTGTTGCGGATCTTCTTCACCGCCTTCGATGTCTACCGTGTCGATTGGCGGCCCGCGATCTGGGCTCTCGCGATTCTGACGCTCGTCGTCGGAAGCATCGCCGCGTTGCTTCAGAACGACGTGAAGCGGATGCTCGCGTACTCGTCGATCAACCACGCCGGTTACGTGCTCATAGGGGTGGAAGCGGCGAACCGCCAAGGCTTAAAGGCTGCGCTCTTCTACCTCATGGTCTACGCGTTCATGACCATCGGATCCTTTGCCGTGGTCATGGTGATCGCGCATAATGAAGACGCCCACTCGATCGACGACTACCGCGGCCTCGCGACCCGTCGGCCGGTGATAGCGGCGGTCTTCGCGTTCTTCCTCTTGGCTCAGGCGGGGGTTCCGCCCACCGGAGGGTTCATCGCGAAGCTGGGGGTGTTCGGCGCTGCTGCCGACGCGCACTCGTATGTGCTGCTCGTCGTCGGTGTTCTGGCGTCGGTGATCGCCGCGTACTACTACCTGCGAGTGATCCTCACGATGTACGGCGAGGAGGCCACTGTCGCGCAAGCCGAGGGTACCGTGGCCGCGGTAGCGTCTCGCCGCCGCCTCGACCTGGCCACCGGTGTCGTCCTCGCCATCACCGCGCTTGTCGTGCTGTTCGTCGGTATTCTCCCGACAGTGCTCCTCGACTTCGCACGGGACGCGACTCTGTTGTTCTGAGGCGCTGCGCGTCGACCAGGAGGAAGCGATGGTGATAGCTGGCGCTGTCGTCGTGGGCCTCGTGTTGGCGTTCGTGCTCGGGGTGAGCGACGCGCCGAATGCCTCTGCGGCACTGGTCGGCACCGGCACGGCGCGGTACGGCCCGGCGATGGTCTTCTCGTTCGTGTTTCACACCGCGGGCGGCTTGGTCGGCGGCACCGCCGTCGCCGCGACCGTGGCCGGGATGATCAACGTGTCGGGTCACGACGCCGGCTCGGCTTACACAGCGGGCGCGTTGGCTGCAGTGGTGTTCGTGCTTGTGGCAACGCGGGTGGGTCTTCCCACGAGCGCGTCGTTCGGTCTCGTAGGCGGTCTCGTAGGCGCCGCGTTCGCGGCCGGAGGGACGTCGGCGATCTCGTGGGGTGGTGTCGACGGGCTGAGGCCCAATGGAGTGGTCGGGGCGCTCGTGGCCATGCTCGTCTCGCCGTTAATCGGAGCCGGCGCCGGCGCGGTGACGCGTAGGTTGCTAGCGATCTCGATGCGGCGCGCGAGCCGGCGGGTGATGGGCCCGGTCCGCGGGGGGATGTGGATCGCCGCGGCTCTCGTCGCGTTGAGCGACGGGAGCAACGACGGCCAGAAGGCGATGGGGATCATTGCGGGAGCGCTCGTCGCCGACGGATCGCTGCGTCACTTCGCGGTGCCGTGGTGGGTCAGGGTCGCCGTCGCCGTCGTGCTCGCGTCGGGAACCGCGCTCGGCGGTCGGCGGCTCATAAAGACGGTCGGCCGGCGCCTGTACCGCGAGCGGCAGCTCGATGGCCTCGCCGCGCAGGCCGGTGCGGCCTTCGCGGTGATCGGAGCCGGATGGGCCGGAGCACCCGTGTCGACCTCGAGCGTTGTGACCGCATCTGTTGTCGGTGTCGGCCTGGAGCAGCGAAGTCGCCATGTACGGTGGCCACTCGTGGGGAAGACGGTGACGGCATGGGTCGTGACGGTCCCGGTTTGCGCGATTCTTGGAGCGCTTGCGTTCCTCGGCACCCGGCTGCTCCCATGAAGGGGATGCGTCGCCCCTGGTTCCTGCAGTCAGAACCCGATGTGCTCGAGCTCCTTCGGGTCCAGGTCCGGTTGACCGAATCGTCGCTTCGAGCCTTCGCCGAATGGTCGGCGGACGGCCGTGAGGAGGCCGCGGCGGCGGTCCGCGCCAACGAGCACGAGGGTGATACCGCCCGGCGAGCGTTGGTGAAGGCGCTCCGGGAGGTGCTGTCGGCGCCGCTGGACCAGGAAGATCTCTATACGGTCTCGGACCGGCTCGATCTGGTCCAGAACGTCGCCAAGAACGTCGTCCGCCAGGCCCAGGCCGCCAGATGGCCCCCTGACGGGCATTCCGCACGGATGGCGGCCAGCGCGCTCACGGCCATCGGGCATCTCGCGTCGGCCTTCGACGCGCTCCCGAAAGACACGGCCGCAGCGAGCAACCACGCCGACTTCGCGATCAAGGCCACCCGCGGCATGGAGAAGGAGTACCGGGGCGCGATCGCAGCGTTGGCAGAGTCATCGGAGCCGGCAGGCAGGATCGTGCTCGCCGCGGAGATATACCGCGGCTACGACTCGCTCGGCAATGCCATCGTCGGCGTCTGCCACCGCGTCTGGTTCTCGGTGCTCAAGGAGGCGTAGCGCAGCGGAGCCGACCAGAGTTCGAGGGCGTAGCGCAGCGGAGCCGACCCTGATCAGGAGAAGACCGGCCGCGCGATTAGACCCTTCGAAAAGGCTCGGAGGTATGCTCCGCAACGCCCATGACCTGAGGTGGAGGCGGCGGCGCGCGTGACCGAGTACTACCGGAATTACCTCGCTGTCGCCCTGTTCATCGGGGCCGCGTTGTTGATGGCAGGTGGGATGCTGGGCCTCGGCCGCCTGATCCGGCCCAACCGGCCGCAGCCACAGAAGTACATCACCTACGAAGCCGGTTCCGACCCGATCGGTGGTTGGGGCCAGTCGAACATCCGGTACTACGTCTACGCGCTGCTCTTCGTCATGTTCGACGTCGAAGCGGTGTTCATCTTCCCGTGGGCGGTCCGGCTCGAGTTCCTCGGATGGTTCGCGGTCATCGAGATGATCGTCTTCGTGCTGATCCTCACCCTCGGGTTGGCCTATGCGTGGCGCAAGGGTGTGCTTCGGTGGGCCTAGTCGAGAACGGCACGCTCTCCAAGCCCGCGGCAAAGCCACTCACCTGGCTTCTCAACTACAGCCGCAAGTACTCGCTCTGGATGTTCCAGTGGGGCCTCGCCTGCTGCGCGATCGAGATGGCGGCCGCGCTCGCGGGCCCCCGCTACGACATGATGCGTCTCGGCGTGATCCCGTTCCCCGCGAGCCCGCGCCAGGCCGACCTGGTCGTGATCTCCGGAACGGTCACCGACAAGATGGCTCCGGCGATCAAGCGGCTATACGAGCAGATCCCCGACCCGAAGTACGTGATTTCGATGGGATCGTGCTCGAACTGCGGTGGTCCCTACTGGGATTCATACTCGGTCACCAAGGGCGTCGACCAGATCATCCCGGTCGATGTCTATGTCCCCGGATGCCCGCCCCGTCCCGAAGCGCTCCTCCAGGGCATCGTCATGCTCCAGGAGCGGATTCAGAACGAGGGTCTCGGCAACGACGAGCTCGCGGCTCGGTGGCGGGGCGAGGTACCCGGCGATGTCGCGATGGTCTCGACCCCGGTCGCGTTGCCCTCCCCGAAGGCGCGAGCCTCGAAGGTGGGTGCGCCCGATGCCTGACGAACCCACCGAAGAGACCGCGGGCGAGGAAGAGATCGCCGAGCCCGAGCTGCTCACCGACGAGCAGGCTGCGTTGCTCGCCGTGTTCGAAGCCGAACTCGGTGGCGGTGTCATCGAGCACGCCGATGCGTTCGGCACGCTCGTCGTGCGGATCCGGCCGGATTCGTGGCGCCGCAGCGCCGAGATTGCAAAGACGAAGCTGCATTGCGACTACCTGTCGTTCGTTTCGGGTATCGACTGGCAGCCGATGGTCGCGCCGCGAAGCAATGACGACGGCGGTAACGACACGTCGGCACCGGTGCAGCCGACGGAGATGACATTCGGCACCGCGGGCTCCGCCGGGCGGTTCCAGGTGTTCGCCCACGTCCAGAGCACCTCGCGGCACCATGGCGTCACGTTGAAGACCGACGTCGATGCCGACATGCCGACCGCCGAGTCGTGGACTTCGGTCTACCCGGGTGCCGACTGGCACGAGCGCGAGTGCGCGGAGATGTTCGGCATCGGGTTTTCCGGCCACCCGAACCTGCGCAAGCTCTACCTCCCGGCGGAGTTTGAAGGCCACCCGTTGCGCAAGGACTTCGCCCTGCTCGCGCGCGAGGTGAAGCCGTGGCCCGGCCTCGTCGATGTCGAGGCGATGCCCGGCGACGATTCCCCCGCCGAAGACGGGAGCGGGTGAGATGAGCTCCACCGATAACCCGCCTATGCCCGAGATCCAGCTCGAGCCGGGCGCGTTGCGTCACCTCGCCGAGGCCCAGGTGAACGTCGAGCTCGACACCGGCGACATGATCCTGAACCTCGGCCCGCAGCACCCGGCCACGCACGGCACCCTGCGGCTCGTGGTGAGGCTCGACGGCGAGCGCGTCGTGTCGGCCGATCCGGTCATCGGGTACATGCACCGGGGTTACGAGAAGCTCGCCGAGTACCGGACCTACCCGCAGATCACCACCCTCGTGAACCGCATCGACTGGCTCTCGAGCTTCGCCAACGAGGTTCCGTTCGTCGACGCCGCCGAGCGCCTGATGTGCGTCGAAGCCCCGCCCCGCGCGCAGTACATCCGTACGGTGCTCACCGAGCTATCGAGGATCTCGACCTTCTATCTGTTCCTCGGCGAGATGGCGCTGCAGGTGGGGGCGCTAACTCCGGCGTTCTACGGCTTCCGTGACCGCGAGTACGTTCTCAACCTCATCGAGGGCGCGACGGGCGGAAGGTTCCACCCGAACTTCAATCGCATCGGGGGCTTGAAAGACGACCTCCCGTGGGGCTGGATAAGCGAGACCCGCGAAGTCATGAAGAAGATGCTCGACGGCTGCGATGAGTTCGAAGATCTCGTGGCCGGCAACGAGATATTCCAGGCTCGTACCCGTTCGATCGGCATCGTTCCCGGCGAGCTCGGTGCCGCCTACGGGATGTCGGGCTCCAACCTGCGAGCATCGGGTGTCGACTGGGACCTGCGCCGCGATGGTCGGCCGTACCTCGTGTATCCCGAACTCGACTTCAAGGTATGGACCCACCCCGACGGCGATTCGTACGCGCGCTACTGGGTTCGGCTCCAGGAGACCCGTGAGTCTTGTCGGATGGTCCTTCAGCTCCTCGACCAGATGCCGAGCGGCCCGATCACGGCCAAGGTCCCGCGCATCATCAAGGTGCCTGCGGGCGAGGTCTGGACCGAGGTCGAGAACCCTTTGGGTCAGATGGGCTACTACGTCGTCTCCAAGGGCGCGACGGGCCCGTTCCGGGTGAAGATCCGCTCAGCGTCGTTCAGCAACGTCTCGATCATGCCGTGGCTGCTGCGCGGGGTCTACGTTCCCGACGTGATCACGATCCTCGCGTCGCTCTACTTCATCCTCGGAGACATCGACCGGTGACCCACTTGCTCGCCCTCGATGTCGGCTGGGGCACGACGCTCGCGATCAAGACGATCATCATCCTGGCGCTCGTTCCCGCGGGTGCGCTCATCCTCGGCTACACGTTCCTGCTGAAGATGATGAGCCACATGCAAAGCCGGCTCGGGCCGATGGACCCCGGCGGTTTCCACGGTTGGTTCCAGCTCATCGGCGACGGCATCAAGTTCATCCAGAAGGAAGACGTGATGCCCGACGGCGCCGACAAGCGCGTCTTCGCGATGGCGCCGGTCGTGATCTTGATGTCGACGTTCCTGATCTTCGTCGTCATCCCGGCGGGGCCGCGCATCGTGGTCAAGAACCTCGACGTCGGCGTCTTCTACGCGCTGGCGGTCTCGAGCCTGTCGGTCATCGGCGTACTGATGGCGGGGTGGGCGAGCTCGAACAAGTTCGCGCTCCTCGGTGCGCTGCGCGCCGCGGCGCAGCTGATCGCCTACGAGCTCCCCTTGCTGCTCGCCGTCGTAGGCGTGGTGATCCAGGCCGGGACGATGAGTCTCCAGGGGATCGTCGTCGCCCAACAGAACGGTTCGATCTTTGGCTGGAGCGGAATCGGCAATCCTTACTTCTTCACCCAGATCATCGGCTTCGCCCTGTTTATGGTCGCAGCCCAGGCGGAGCTGACCCAGACCCCGTTCGACATGCCGGTGGCTGAGAGCGAGCTCGTCGCCGGCTACATGGTCGAATACACCGGGTTCCGGTTCCTCTTCTTCTACATCGGCGAAGTTGGAACCGCGTTCGCCTTCGCGGCGCTCGCGGCGACGCTGTTCCTCGGAGGTTGGGCGATCCCCGGCGTGCACGGAGCGGTGGCCGACCTGCTCGGTCCGATCGTGCTCTTCGTAAAGCTCATGTTCGTGGCGTTTCTCTTCTTCTGGGTCCGGTTCACCTACCCGCGCTTGCGAGAAGACCAGCTCCAGGCCCTGGCCTGGAAGGTGCTGATTCCGCTAGGGCTCGCGAACATTCTCATCACCGGCATTTTTAAGGTGGCGTTCTAGATGGCGCCGAAGATGTGGAAGCCGAAGATGCCGGGGCTGATCGGCGGACTGGGCATCACCTTCAAGACCATGCTCAAGGGCGCGGTCACCGTGCAGTACCCGCACGAGAAGGAAGAGCCGGTGAGCCGGGCGCGCGGCGTCATCGCGCTGAAGGAGGAGAACTGCACGGTCTGCATGCTGTGCGCGCGCAGCTGCCCGGACTGGTGCATCTACATCGAGGGACACAAGGAGAAGCGACCGCCGCGTCGTGAGGGCGGTCGCGAGCGCACCGTCGCCATTCTCGACCGCTTCGACATCGACTACGGACTCTGTATGTACTGCGGTATCTGCGTCGAGGTATGCCCGTTCGACGCCCTCTTCTGGAGCCCCGACTTCGAGTACACCGAGTTCCAGATCGCGAATCTCTTGCACGACAAGGACCGGCTCGGCGAGTGGATGTCCACCGTTCCCGAGCCCGAGCCGCTAGAGCTCGGCGCCGACATCAAGACGAAGAAGTAGTCACTGTGATCGCGCAGAACATCGCCTTTTGGATCATCGCGGTCGCGATGGGGTTCGCTGCCATCGGAGTGGTGCGGACGCGCAACATCGTCCACGCGGCCCTTTACCTTGTCGTGGTGCTCGCGGGAGTGGCCGCGCAGTACATCTTGCTGGGGGCTGAGTTCGTCGCCTGGGTACAGGTGCTCATCTACATCGGCGCGGTCGTCATCCTCTTCCTCTTCGGCATCATGCTCACACGCGCGCCCATGGAGGGCGACTCCGATCTCGACAACGATCAGCGCTTTCCCGCCGCCGTCGCTGCCCTGTTCCTTCTGGGCGTTCTCGTTGTGCTGCTCCTCGACGCCTTCGGCGGCACGAAGATCAAGCTCGACGCCGCTGTGCTCGCGACGGGCAAGACGGCGGTAGTCGGAGATGCAATCTTCCGCCAGTACGTCGTACCGTTCGAGGTCGTCTCGATGCTGCTGCTCGCGGCGTTGGTCGGCGCCGTCGTGATCGCTAGGAGGGACTGACGATGATCATGAACCAGTTCCTCATCCTGAGCGCCTTCCTGTTCTGTGTCGGCGTCTACGGCGTGCTCGCCCGGCGCAACGGCGTGCTCGTGCTAATGAGCGTCGAGCTCATGCTCAACGGTGTCAACCTCAACCTGATTGCCTTCTCCGCTCGTCTCCACGCGGTGTCGGGCCAGGTGTTCGCCCTTTTCATCATCACGATCGCGGCGGCCGAGGTCGGAGTCGGGCTTGCCATCGTTCTGCTCATCTACCGCAACCTGCGGAGTCCTGACCTCGATGGCGTCGACCAGTTGAAGGGCTGATCGTGCTCGACGCAGCTTGGATCATCCCGCTCATCCCGGCGCTCTCCTTCGTCGCGATCCTCTTCTTCGGGAAGAAGATGCCGCGCCAGGGTTCTGAGATAGGCATCGTCGCGATTGCGACCACGTTCGTGCTGTCGTGTGTCGCTGCGGTGCAGTGGATCCAACGCGTCAACCGGTACGAGGGGAGCCACCAGGGTCTGGGAGCATTGGGCAAGAGCCTCATGCTCTCGACCCAGGAACACGGCGCCGTCGTGAAGCCGGTGGTGCACAGCATCACGTGGTGGCAGAACGGGGCCTTCAAGTTCGGCATCGGCATTCAGATCGACGGTCTCGCGGTGATGATGCTCTTCGTCGTCACCCTGATCTCGCTTCTCGTGCACATCTACTCGACCGCGTACATGAAGGGCGACATCCGCTTCACCTACTTCTACGCGGCGTTGAGCCTGTTCACGGCGTCGATGCTGATTCTGGTCGTCGCCCCGAACACGTTGCAGCTGCTCGTCGGCTGGGAGCTGGTCGGTCTTTGCTCGTTCATGCTGATCGGCCACTGGTGGGAGGAAGGAGCAAATACCAACGCCGCGCTGAAGGCATTCCTCACGACCCGCACCGGCGACATCGGTCTCATGATCGGTGTGATCATCACGTTCTTCGCGGCCGGTACCTTCAACATCGTCGGCATCAACCAGTACGCGCTCAGTCCTGGCGCGGATCACACCCTGATGGTTGTCGGTGCGAGCTGCCTCCTCATCGGGATCATCGGCAAGAGCGGACAGTTCCCGCTGCACACCTGGCTGCCCGACGCCATGGCAGGTCCCACGCCGGTTTCCGCGCTCATCCACGCCGCGACCATGGTGGTTGCCGGGGTGTACCTGGGGGCTCGGGTCTACGGCGTGTTCTGGAGTGGCTTCAACATCGGCGACGGTGGCATGAACCCGATGGCCGTCATCGGTGCGATCACGATCCTGATCGGGGCCGCGCTCGCGTTCGTGCAGGACGACATCAAGAAAGTCCTCGCGTACTCGACGGTCAGCCAACTCGGGTACATGGTGATGGGCCTCGGCGTCGGCTCCTGGGTCGGCGCGGTTTTCCACCTCTTCACCCATGCCTTCTTCAAGGCCCTGCTCTTCCTCGGCGCCGGGTCGGTGAGCCACTCGGGCTCTCACCATTCCTTCGACATGAAGAAGGACATGGGCGGGCTGAGAAAGTACATGCCCATCACCTTCTGGACCTTTCTCATCGGTTCCGCGGCGCTCGCCGGGATCGCGCCGCTCGCCGGGTTCTGGTCGAAGGACGAGATCCTTGCCACCGCGGGTCAGGGCGGTTTCGAACTGTTCGCGATCGTCGGCCTGGTCGGCGCCTTCCTCACCGCGGCGTACATGACCCGGTGTGTGTACCTCACCTTCTTCGGCGAGTACCGCGGTCACGGTCAACCGCACGAATCGCCGAAGGCAATCACCGTTCCGTTGATCGTGCTCGCGGTGTTCAGCGTCTTCGCCGGTCTCGCGAACGCAGCACCGCTCGGGCTCGAGAAGTTTGGCGAGTACGTAGAGCCGAAGTTCGCTTTCCCGCCTGTGATCGTTCCCACTTTTGACTACGGCCTTGCCGGCGCGTCGCTCTTCATCGTGCTCTCTGCCATCGGCGTCGGCGTCTTCCTCTGGTTCCGTGAAGAGGAGATGCACGCGTTCAAGGGCCTCACGAAGCGCAACGTGCTCGCCCGTGGCGGCTACGCGCTGCTGGTCAACAAGTACTACCTCGACGATCTCTACGAGGGTGTGATCGTTGCCGGCATCAAGGGCCCGATCGCACGGGCCTCGTACTGGATCAATCAGAACGTCATTGATGCGGTCGTCAAGGGGGCGGGCCTCGCGGCCCGGGCGATCGCAGGAGGCACCTATACGTTGGACCAGGATGTGCTCGACGCCGGATATGACGGGCTTGCTCGTGAGACGGGCGCGTCGGGTGGCTTGCTCAGTCGGGTCCAGACCGGTCGCCTCCAGTGGTACGCCCTTGTCAGTTTCGCTGCGATCGGCGTGTTCAGCCTCGCCCTCGTGATCTTCCGTTGAGTAAAGGGGAACGGTTCGTATGAGCTGGTTCGACGACTGGGCGTTGACCCTGGCTGTCTTCCTGCCCGTGGTCGGCATGGTGATCCTCCTGCTGATCCCGCGCGCAGAGGAAGGGGCACAGAAGCTCGTCGCGCTCCTCACGACTCTCGTGACGTTCGCCGTCGGCATCGGGATTCTGTTCCGCTTTGATTACAACCGGGCCGGTCGACTCCAGTTCGGCGTGGACAAGTCGTGGATCGACGTCATCAACAGCCGATATCACATGGGGATCGACGGCATCAGCCTCCCGTTGCTCATCCTCTCGATGTTCATCACCGTCCTCTGCGTCATCTACTCGTGGAACCACTTCCCAGAGCCGCACAACCCGAAAGCGTTCTTGGCCCTGATCCTGCTGCTCGAGGTCGGGATGAACGGGACGTTCGCAGCCCAGGACCTCATCCTCTTCTTCGTGTTCTTCGAGATCGTCCTGCTTCCGATGTTCTTCATGATCGGGGTCTGGGGCGGTCCGAACCGCGAGTACGCGTCGATAAAGTTCTTTCTCTTCACGCTGTTCGGCTCCGCGTTGATGTTGCTGAGCTTCCTCGCGCTGTACTTCCTCAGCGACGTGCACACCTTCTCGATCCCCGCGCTTTCGGCGCTGCACGGGAGCGGGATCGTCGAGGGCACCCAGACGCTGGTGTTCGCGGGCATGTTCCTTGGCTTCGCGATCAAGGTGCCGATGTTCCCGTTCCACACCTGGCTTCCCGATGCCCACACCGAGGCCCCCACGGTGGGTTCGGTGCTGTTGGCGGCGATCATGCTGAAGCTCGGTACCTACGGGTTCATCCGCATCGCGCTCCCGCTGCTTCCCAAGGGAGCAATCAACTGGGCGCCCTGGATCGGAGGCCTCGCGGTCATCGGCATCATCTACGGCGCGTTCTGTTGCCTCGCGCAGACCGACATGAAGCGCCTCATCGCGTTCTCGTCGGTGGCGCACATGGGTTTCGTGATGCTCGGCATCGCGACCCTCACCGACTTCGGCATCAACGCCGCGATCTTCGGAATGGTCGCCCACGGGCTCATCACCGGCATGCTCTTCTTCGTCGCCGGTTCCGTGCAGCACAACTTCCACACGCGCGAGATCAAGCGTCTCGGTGGCCTGCTGGTGCAGGCACCGAAGATGGGCTGGATCCTCGGCTTCTGTGTGATGGCATCGCTAGGCCTCCCGGGCCTCGCCGGGTTCTGGGGTGAGTTCCCCGCGATCCTCTCGGCCTTCCAGCCCGCGCCGGGGCTCTCCGATGTCGTGTTCCGCGTGTACATGGTCATCGCCGCGATCGGCACGGTCCTTGCGGCGGGCTATCTGCTCTGGATGCTCCAGCGCGTCGCGTTCGGCACGCCGAAGTCCGAGTTCGAAGATGCCGACATCCACGACGTCGGCCTGGCCGAGTGGATCGCCTGGACCCCAATGCTCTTGGGAATTGTGATCCTCGGTGTCTACCCGAACCTCCTGTTCTCGCTCACCAACCCCGCCGTCGAACACGTATCGCGCGTCTTCGCCAGATGAGCGCATGACCCCGAACTTCGACTTTCACGCGCTTGCGCCGGAGATCATTCTCTCGGCGACCATCGTCATCGTTCTCGTCGCGGATCTGCTGTTCGCCGATCGGGAGCGCTGGCAGACGCCCCGCATAGCGACGATCGGCGTCTTGGCTTCGCTCGTACCCGTCATCACCCTCGCGATCGACGGAACCAACCGGGTGATGTTCGCCAATGCCGCCGGTTCGGGGGCGTACGTCGTCGATCCCTACGCGCTCACCTTCAAGGCGCTCTTCCTTGTGGCGGCCTACGTAACGTTGCTGGTGTCGGTCGACTACATCGGTGAGGGTGACTACTACCAGGGTGAGTTCTACTTCCTGCTGCTCACCTCGGTGCTCGGCATGATCGTGATGGCATCGGCTCGAGACCTCATCACGATCTTCGTGGCACTCGAGACGATCTCGATTCCGACCTTCGTGCTGGCCGGGTGGCGCAAGCACGATCCCAAGTCGAACGAGGCTTCGATCAAGTACTACCTCATCGGTGTGCTCTCTTCGGCGGTGATGTTGTACGGGATGTCGTTCATCTTCGGCTTCAGCGGCTCGACGCTGCTAACCGATATCGCGCAGTTCGCCTCCGCAACACCAGACGTCGCCCCGCTGTTCATCGTTGCGATCTTTCTCACTCTCGTCGGCTTCGCGTTCAAGATCAGTGCCGTGCCGTTCCACTTCTGGGTACCCGACACCTACGAGGGCGCGCCGACACCGGTGACCGCCTTCCTTTCGGTGTCGTCGAAAGCGGGCGGTTTCGTTGCCCTGCTCACGGTCGTGTACGTCGGGTTCTTTCCGAGCGTGAACTCCTGGCAGCCGGTGTTGTGGGTGTTCGCCGCGCTGTCGATGATCGTCGGAAACCTGGTCGCACTCCGTCAGACGAACATCGTGCGGATGTTGGCGTACTCGTCGGTCGCCCAGGGGGGATTCATCCTGGTGCCGCTGGCGGTGGCGCAAGACGGCCGGGCTTCGGCCGCTTCGCTCGAGGCAGTCGTCACCTACCTCCTCATCTACGCGGCGATGAACCTCGGGGCGTTCGCGGTGGTGATCGCGGTCTCGCGGCGCACCCGATCCGCGGAGATCTCGAGCTACGCGGGTCTCGGACAGTTCGCGCCGGTCCTCGCGATCCTCATGTCGATCTTCCTGTTCTCGCTTGCCGGTATTCCACCGCTGGCCGGCTGGTACGCCAAGTTCATGATGTTCCGCGCCGTGCTCGATGCCGGCACTCCTTGGGCGATCGTTCTCGGGGTGATCGCGGCCGTGAACTCGGTGATCGCGTTCTTCTACTACACCGCGGTCGTCCGCCAGATGTGGTTCAAGGAACCGGCCATCGAAGGGACCCGATCCGTCGAGATCCCCACCGCGCTGGGCGTCGCCATCGCGATCTGCGGGGCGACTGTCGTCGTGATCGGGGTCTACCCGCAGCTGTTCGGCCGTCTCGGGGAGCTCGCACGGTTCTGAGCCCCACCGCGCGTGGCCTCGCCGAGCGCATACGGCGCGAGGGGCCGGTGCCCTACTCCGTATTCGTTGCCGCCGCGCTCGACGAGTTCTTCACCCACGGCGGCGCAGGGCGCGGTGGTGCCGACTTTGTCACCAGCCCCGAGGTCGGCTCGCTGTTCGGCGCGCTGGTCGCCCGCGCGCTCGACCGGTGGTTCGTGGAGCTCGGGTCTCCTGATCCGTTCATCGTCGTCGATGCCGGCGCCGGCAGAGGTCGCCTTGCACGAGACGTGTTGCGGGTCGGCCCTGCATCGGCGCCGGCTATGCGCTACGTGATGGTGGAGCGGTCGGCCGTGCTCGCGGCCGAGCAACGCGAGCACCTCACCATCGAGCCGTGGGAGGACGCGCTAGGACCGTTCCTCCCCTCACCCGATGGAGACGGTGATCCCGAACCGGTCCCCGGAATTGGGCCGATCGTTACCTCGCTCGACGATCTCCCTGCGTTGGCCTTCGATGGGGTGATCATCGCCAACGAGCTGCTCGACAACCTTGCCTTCGACGTGATCGAACGGACGGCCAAAGGCTGGAAGGAGATCAGGGTGGGTCTCGACGGTGAGCAGTTCGTCGAGGTGCCTGTCGCAGCCGACGAATCGCTGGCGCCCGCGTTCGACGCGCCGCCCGGGACCCGCCTTCCGCTGCAGCTCGGGATCGAAGCGTGGCTGGCGGCGTGCGCGACCGGGTTGGCGCGGGGGTTTGTCGTGGTTATCGACTACGCCGCACCGGCAGCCGTGCTCGCGACCAGGGGACAGTCCGGCTGGCTGCGGACCTACCGAGCCCACCAGCGCGGTGTCGCTCCCCTCTCGGCGCCCGGCACGCAGGACGTGACCACCGACGTCGTGACCGAGACGCTGCACCGCGCCGCCCGGCGGGCCGGGTTCACGGTCGCGGCGGAGATGACCCAGGCCGAGTGGCTCTCGAGCCTCGGTATCGAGGAGATGATCGGGTCCAGTCGACGCGAGTGGGACGCGCGTGCTCACATCGGCGACCTAGCTGCTCTCGCGGCCCGGAGTCGCGTCACCGAGGCAGCGGCCCTCACGGATCCGGCCGGTCTCGGTGCCCACACCGTCACCATCCTGACCAAGAACCTCTGATCCCTACTCGGCGGTAACGTGACCCGCTGCGGTGAACGACCCAGGGAGAGACGCATGTCGGAGCCGACCATCGAGGGACTGCTGGCCGAGGATCGGCGCTTTCCGCCGCCCCCGGGCTTCAAGCAGGACGCGCTCGTCGTGGACACAGACCTATACGCCGAAGCCGATAACGATTACGAGGGCTTCTGGGCCCGCAGCGCCGCCGCTCTCGACTGGTCCAAGGAATGGGACACCATCCTCGACTGGGACCTTCCGTTCGCGAAGTGGTTCGTCGGCGGTGAGCTGAACGTCAGCCAGAACTGCCTCGATCGCCACGTCGACGCCGGTCACGGCGCCCAGGTGGCATACCACTGGGAAGGCGAGCCCGGCGACACCCGCACGATCACCTACGCGGAGCTGCTCGACGAAGTGAGCCGGCTGGCCAACGCGCTGAAGGAACTGGGGGTGCGCAAAGGCGACCGGGTGGCGATCTATCTCGGGATGGTGCCTGAGCTGCCAATGGCGATGCTTGCATGCGCCCGCGTCGGCGCGGCGCACTCCGTCGTGTTCGGCGGGTTCTCGAAAGACTCCCTCCGCGACCGGATCAACGACGCCGAGTGCACAGTCCTCGTGACCGGCGACGGCGCGTGGCGCCGCGGAAATGTCGTGCCGCTCAAGGCCACTGCAGACGAGGCGCTCGCGGAGACTCCGTCGATCGGCAAGGTGCTCGTAGTACGGCGGACCGATAACGAAGTAACGATGCGCGACGGTCGCGACGTGTGGTACCACGACCTCGTCCCGCAGCAGAGCACCGAGTGCGCGCCCGAGGCCATGGACTCGGAAGACCTGCTCTTCATCCTCTATACGAGCGGGACCACCGGCAAGCCCAAGGGCATCATGCACACGACGGGCGGGTACCTCACCCAGGTCGCGTTCACCCATAAGCACGTCTTCGACCTGCATCCCGATACCGATGTCTATTGGTGCGCAGCCGATTGCGGCTGGGTTACCGGCCACTCGTACATCGTCTACGGACCACTCGCGAACCGCTCCACGAGCGTCATGTACGAGGGCACCCCCGACTTTCCCGACAAGGAGCGTTTCTGGTCGATCGTCGAGCGCTACGCGGTAACGATCCTCTACACAGCGCCCACCGCGATCCGGACGTTCATGAAATGGGGTACCGAATTTCCCCAAGGCCACGATCTCTCGTCACTCCGCCTACTCGGAACTGTCGGGGAGCCGATCAACCCGGAGGCGTGGATCTGGTATTGGAAGCACATCGGTGGTGAGCGCTGCCCGGTCGTGGACACCTGGTGGCAGACCGAAACCGGCGCGATCATGATCAGCCCGCTCCCCGGGGCTACCACGCTGAAGCCGGGAAGCGCCACGTTCCCGATGCCCGGCATCGGTGCCGACATCGTCGACGAGACGGGCGCGCCGGTCTCTATCCCCGGTGGTGGCTATCTCGTGCTGACCCGCCCCTGGCCGGCCATGTTGCGCGGGATCTGGGGCGATCCCCAGCGCTACCGTGACACCTACTGGTCCGAGTACGCGGGGAAGTACTTCGCGGGCGACGGTGCCAAGCGCGACGAAGACGGCTACTTCTGGCTGCTCGGCCGGGTTGACGACATCATGCTCGTGTCGGGCCACAACATCTCGACCACCGAGGTCGAGTCGGCGCTGGTCGGTCATCCGGCCGTGGCCGAGGCCGCCGTCGTGGGCAAGAGCGATCCGACGTCGGGTCAGGCCATCGGTGCGTTCGTGATCCTGCGCGCTGGCCACGAGCCGAGCGATGCGCTCGCCCTCGAACTGCGTGACCACGTGGCTCAGGCCATCGGGCCGATCGCCAAGCCCAAGACGATCCTGTTCACCGAAGAGCTGCCGAAGACCCGCTCGGGAAAGATCATGCGCCGCCTGCTGCGCAACGTCGCCGAAGATGAGGCACTTGGCGACACCACGACGCTGGCCGACCCTTCGGTCGTCGAAGGCATCAAGCAGCGGTACCTGTCGTCTTCTGCCGGTGAAGAGGTGTGAGCGCGCCGCAGGGCGCGCCTCCCGAGCACTGGACCTGGCGCGAGGATGCGATCGAGCCCGGCCCCGCTGCCGTCGTCGACATCGATGGGGTTCTCTCCGATGCAGCGAACCGCCAGCACTACATAGAGGCCCCGCGACGCAATTGGCAGGCGTTCTTCGAGGCCTGTGGCGACGACGAGGTGATCGAGGAGGTCAAGGTCCTCCTCGATCTGCTCCACCCCGGGCTCCGGATCGTGCTGTTGACCGCTCGACCCGGCCGAGTCCATGAGCTCACCGAGGCGTGGCTCAACCGCTATGGGATCCGGTGGGACCTGCTGATCATGCGGCCCTGGGGTGACTACGACATGGCGCGCGAGTTCAAGCAGTCGAGCATTTGGGATCTCCGCCGGTACGGGTTCGATCTGCGCCTCGGGATCGAAGACGATCGCCGAAACGTCGACATGCTCCGACGCGAGGGAATCCCCTGCATCTATATCCATTCGGGGTATTACGACTGACGCTGTCGTCGTGGCCCACCGCTTCGCCAGGTGGTTGAAAGAGCCCGGGGTCAGTCGCGGAAGTTCTCGAACTGAAGCGGGATCCCGAAGTCGTGCTCCTTCAGCTTCGCGATCACGTCTTGCAGGTCGTCGCGCTTCTTCGCGGTCACCCGGAGCTGCTCCCCCTGGGTCTGGTGCTGCACGCCCTTCACCCCGAGCGCCTTGATGTGCTTGCCGATATCGCGCGCCTTGTCGGCGTTGATTCCAACCGCGAGGCTGACCGTCTGGCGGACAGCGCCCTTCGAAGCCTCTTCGATCTTGCCGTAGTCGAGCGATTTCAACGACAGCTTGCGCTTGACGAACTTCTCCTCGAGCACCTGAGTTAGCGCCTTCAGTCGGTCTTCGCTGGCGGTCTCGAGCTCGATGCTTTGGTCCTTGAGCTCGATCGAGCTGTCGGTGCCCTTGAAGTCGAACCGGTTCGCGATCTCCCGGTCGGCCTGGTCGACAGCGTTGCGGACTTCCTGCATGTCGACTTCGGAAACGACGTCGAAGCTGGGCACGGGCGCGACCTCGGGTCTGTGGGGGGTGAGCGGTAAGGCGGCTGTTACTGTACGCGGCCCTGCGGGTCGGTACCCAAGTGGCCAAAGGGGACTGGCTGTAAACCAGTTGCGCAAGCTACGCAGGTTCGAATCCTGCCCGGCCCACTTGCCTGGATCGCTCCGCTTGCTCCTCCGTGTGGAGCGAGTCGGAGTGCTCCGAGCGCTCCAGGTACCCGAACGACCCCGCTAGAGCATGCGCTGCATCAGCACGACGTCGAGCCAGCGGTTGAACTTCCGCCCGACCTCGCGTTCGGTCCCGATGATCGCGAAGCCGCCCGCTCGGTGGAGGGCGATCGAGGCCTCGTGGTCGCCGACGATTCGAGCGATCATGGCGTGGAACCCGTGCGCCGTCGCCCGGTGCACGAGCTCGGTCAGGATGGCTCGCCCGATGCCCTGGCCTTGGCGGTCGCGCCGCACGTAGACCGAGTTCTCGACCGTGGTCGAGTATGCCGGCCGCGAACGGTACGGCGACAGCGAACCGAAGCCGACGACGTCGGTTGCATCCCCGGGGCTGGTTTCGTCGACCGCGACGAGGGCGAGGTGCCCACCGGAGTGCTCGACGATCCAGGCCTGCTGCTCCACGAGCGTGCGCGGCCTCAGGTCGAAGGTCACGGTCGACTCGAGCACCTCCGGGTTGTAGATCGCCCGGGTGGCCTCCGCGTCGCCGGGCTCGGCCGCCCGGATCCGGATCAGACGCTCCCCGTCTCGACCTGCTCCGCTCGCGGCGCTGCTCCGGGCAGCTGGTTCGGTCGGTCTGTCCGCTCGCTCCACATGTCGGAAGGTAGTCGACCCCGGCCCGCGGCTATCGTGGACGGTCCGCCCCCTTAGCTCAGTCGGCAGAGCGTTTCCATGGTAAGGAAAAGGTCTACGGTTCGATTCCGTAAGGGGGCTCCGCCGCGAGCGTCGTCCCACGCCCGCGACCAGGCGGGGTAGCTCAGTTGGTTAGAGCACACGGCTCATAATCGTGTTGTCGCGGGTTCGAGTCCCGCCCCCGCTACGCAAGCACGATCCAAGTTCTCAAAATCCCGAATCAGATGCAGCGAGGCGGGTGTCCCGTCTGAGCGATGAACGGAGCAGAAGTCATGGCGAAGGCGAAGTTCGAGCGGAACAAGCCGCATTTGAACATCGGGACGATGGGTCACATCGATCATGGGAAGACGACGTTGACGGCTGCGATCACGCGGGTGTTGGCGGATCGTGATTCGAATGTGACGGCGACT
>JANYLB010000054.1 GCA_025363815.1 Actinomycetes bacterium | reverse complement strand
GCTGTTGGTGCAGCCGGAGATGTTGATCTTGATGCCGCCGACCTCGGCGAGCCCTGCATCTTCGAGCGCGGTGCCGATGTCGGCGGCGAGGCCGCGCGACTGGGTGACCGCGAGGTTGCAGGTGTCGGCGCCGGGGCAGCTGACGACATCGCGTGCGAGCTCGGCACCGGTCTCGGCCATGTCGAGCTCGCCGAGGCGCTTCCACAGATCGTGGAGCTGCTCCTCACCCAGGTCACGCAGCGCAAAGTTCTGGCGGTTGGTGATGCGGATGTCGGTGTTGAAGTCGCGTTGGATCTGGGCGAGTCCGCGGAACTGCTCCGTCGTGATGTCGCCGAGGCGGCACCACGCATACGCGCTCACCGTTGCGTTGGCGCGACCGCGAACGACGTTGGCGAGGTCCCAGCGGGGAAAGGGCTCGAGCCCGCTGAAGGTGACGGGCGAAGCGGTGTCGGCCGACACCTGGGTCCCGGTCCCGGCGGGTCGGTCGCCGTCGCGCAGCACTGTCTCGGGCAGTCCACCCGGCCAGGTGACCGACGCCCGCAGAAACTTGCGCTCCCTGGTGATGCGGTCGCGGACCTCTTCGATGCCCATCGTGTCGACGAGCCATTTCATGCGGGCGCGCAACTTGTTGTCGCGGTTGCCGTAGTGGTCGAACGTACGCAGGATCGCCTCGATGGTCGGAAGCAGGTCCTCCCGGCTCGTGAACTCCTCGAAGGCCTGCGCCGGGTGTGGGTTGGCGCCGAGTCCGCCGGCGAGGAAGATCTTGAAGCCGGGCTCGCCGACCCTGGCGGGATCAGCGTCGTCGGAAAGCGGTCGGTTGAGCGCGATCACGCCCACGTCGTTGAACATCGCCTGGCCGCAGTCGGTGGCGCAGCCCGAGAAGTTGATCTTGAACTTGCGCGGGAGTCGCTGAGCGATCGGGTTGCGCAGGAACAGGCGAGCGGTGGCCTCGGCCCATGGTGTGATGTCGAGCATCTCAGTCGGGCAGGCGCCGGCGAGGTGGCACCCGGCGACGTTGCGCACGGTGTCTCCGCAGGCTTCGCGAGAAGTGAGCCCGACCGACGCGAGCAGCCGCAGGGCTTCGGAAGTGCGCTCCAGCGGGACGAAGTGGAACTGCACGTTCTGGCGCGTGGTGAGATGACCCCATCCCCGCGAGAACTCCTGGCCGATGTAGCCGAGCATCTCGAGCTGCTCGGGATCGACCTTGCCGTACGGGATCTTCACCCGCAGCATCTGGTTGTGGCCGCCCTGGCGCTGGCCGTAGACGCCCTGGTTCAGGCGCACGACCCGGAAGACGTCGTCTTCGATCTCACCGGCGAGGTACTGCTCGACGGCCCGTTCGAAGCGCGCGAGCTCGTCTTCGACCTCCGGATCCAGGGGGCGGGCGCGCAGTTCGACCAGATTGATTGCCATCGGGGTACTCCCTGGACGCGAAGCGTCGGAGATGAGAGGCGGGGGGTGGATCTAGGGCGCGGGGGCTGTTTGGTTCAGCCGCGCGACGCGCGAGCCGGCATACACATCTCGTCGTGAAGCTCATGGGGGGTACGACCCATGGAGATGCTCGGAGCGCCGGTGTTTCGAATCACGAGGGAGATCGTAACCCGGCCGTCCGGCAATTACCAGCAACCAGGTCAGGATTTACTAACCCGATCGGATTGATGGGGATTCACGGCCTCGACCGAACTCGACCCTGATCCCGGCCAATTGAACGGGTGAACCGTCGATCCCCAGCTAGTTTCGCCGCATGCGCATGTCCCGTCTCTTTCTGCGCACCCTGCGCGACGATCCGTCCGACGCCGAGGTCGACAGCCACCGCCTGCTCGTACGCGCCGGCTACATCCGCAAGGTCGCGTCCGGCCTCTATTCATGGCTGCCGCTCGGCGCGCGGGTCCTCCAACGGGTATCCGAGATCGTCCGTGAGGAGATGGACCGGGCAGGTGCGCAAGAGCTTCTTCTGCCGATCGTCCAGCCGCTCGAGCTCTGGGAACGGACCGGTCGGGACAAGTCCTACGGGCCTCTGATGTTCAAGTTCGAGGACCGAAAGGGGACCGGCTTCGCCCTGTCGCCCACGGCTGAGGAGCTGGTGAGTGCGATCGTCGCGGGGGAGTACACCAGCTACCGCGACCTGCCGGTGAATCTCTACCAGATCAACTGGAAGTACCGAGACGAGCTCCGTCCGCGCTTCGGGCTCCTGCGGGCGCGGGAGTTCCTGATGAAAGACGCCTACTCCTTCGATCGTGATCTGGCCGGCCTCCAGGCGGCTTACGACGCGATGTTCGACGCCTACGGCCAGGTGTTTACGCGCTGTGGCCTCACGTTTCGCGCGGTCAAGGCGCAGTCAGGCGAGATCGGTGGCGACACGAGCCAGGAGTTCATGGCTGTAGCCGCGGTCGGCGAAGACGCATTCGTCTGGTGCGAGAGCTGCGACTACGCGGCGAACACCGAAGCGGCGACGCGCCGGCCGACTCACCAGAGCGCCGCGCCGGCGGCCGCGGGCCCCCGGACGCGGGTCCACACGCCCGATCTCCCCGGGGTCGATGGGGTTGCCCGGCACCTCGGCACATCCCCTGACCTGGTGTTGAAGTGCATCGCGTTCGACGTCGACGGCGAGCTCGGCCTCGCGGTGGTGCCCGGCGATCGTGAGGTCAACGAGTTCGCGCTCAAAGGCGCGCTCCCCGGACAGACGGTCCGGCTGTACCGCGACTCCGACTTCACCGCGCACCCCGATCTCCCAAAGGGCTACATCGGGCCCGACTTCGTCGGCGCGAAGGTCGTGCTCTGTGACTCCGCTGTCCGGGCCCCCCACGGCTGGGTGACAGGCGCGAACGAGATCGATCACCACACCACCGACACGGTGCTCGGGCGCGACTTCACGCCGACGGCATGGGGCGAGATCGTGGTCGTCGCTCCCGGCGACCAGTGCCCGAGCTGCGGTGCCGCTCTGCGCATCGACCGGGGCATCGAGGTCGGCCACGTCTTCCAGCTCGGCACGAAGTACGCCGAGGCCCTCGGTGCGAACTACACCGACGATGCCGGCGAGCAACACCCGATGGTGATGGGTTGCTACGGCATCGGCATCAGCCGGATAGTTGCCGCTGTAGCCGAGGAGCATCATGACGACAACGGCCTCGCCTGGCCCGCGGCGTTGGCTCCCTATGACGTCCATCTCCTGGCGCTCGGCGACGTGGGCCCCGCGGCTGATGCCCTCTACTCGGAGCTGACGGCGGCGGGCCACGCGGTTCTCTACGACGATCGCGATGCCCGGCCCGGGGTGAAGTTTGCCGACGCCGACCTCCTCGGGATTCCGGTGCAGCTGGTCGTCGGTACCAAGGGACTGGCCCGTGGTGTGGTCGAACGCAAGATGCGCGTCACCGGCGAGCGTGACGAGCTCCAAGTTGACGCCGTCGTGCCGGCCCTCGCCCGCGCCTGATTCGCCTGTGAGCGCCGAGACCCGCAGTGGCCCGCTTCCGGTCAACCCGCCGGTGTCGCCGATGCTCGCGAAGCTGGCGCGGGAGCTGCCGATCGGGCCAGGGTTGTCCTACGAGCCCAAATGGGACGGCTTCCGCTGCATCGTGTTCCGTGACGGTGAAAACGTCGAGCTCGGCAGCCGCAGCGAGAAATCGTTGACCCGTTACTTCCCCGATCTGGTCGAACCGTTGCGCTCTGCGCTCCCCAACAGGGCAGTCGTGGATGGCGAGATCGTGATCGCCACCGATGCCGGCCTCGACTTTGATCTGCTCTCGTTGCGGATCCATCCGGCGAAGAGCCGAGTTGCGATGCTCGCGGAGCAGACCCCCGCCGCGTTCGTCGCGTTCGATCTTCTGGCCGAAGGCGACGACGACCTCAGGGCGGCGCCGTTCTCTGAGCGTCGGGCTCGCCTTGTCTCGATGCTGGGCTCGGCCGCGCCACCCGTCTACCTGACACCGGCGACGCAGGACCCGGCGCTGGCCCAAGACTGGTTCGGCCGCTTCGAGGGCGCAGGGCTCGACGGTGTGGTCGCGAAGCCGCTCGACGCGGCGTACGGCGAAGGCAAGCGCACCATGTTCAAGGTCAAGCACTTGCGTACCGCCGACTGCGTCGTAGCGGGCTTTCGCATCCACAAGGACGGAGTGGGAGTGGGTTCTCTACTGCTCGGTCTCTACGACGACCATTCCGTGCTGCACCACGTCGGGGTCGCGAGCAGCTTTGCCGCGGCCCGCCGCGCAGAGTTGCTCAACGAGCTCGAGCCCTACCGCGAACGCGCACTGGCCGACCACCCCTGGGCGGAATGGGCCGAAGCGAGCGCGCATGAGACCAGCCGCATGCCGGGGGGCCAGAGCCGCTGGACCGGGGGCAAGGATCTCTCGTGGGAGCCCGTGCGCATAGAGCTCGTGGCCGAAGTCGCGTACGAGCACCTACAGGGCGATCGGTTTCGCCACACCGCGCGCTTCCAACGTTGGCGTCCAGAGCGCGAACCGAGCTCGTGTACCTACGCGCAGCTCGAGTCGGTCGTACCCGCCGAGCTTCGCGACGTCTTCGGCGCCTGATCGCCGCCGCGCCCGAATCCCGCTGAGCCCGCCGCGGTTTCTGTCCATATGCGCCCATAAGGTGAGCAATCCATTGATGGCCGGGTGTCGACGCCCGCGGAGTGCAGCAGGAAATCCCGGGTGGAGTCCGATATACTCGCCAGGTTCTGTCCGACGAGTTGGGCCCATCTGCGAGTCGGAAGGGCGAGGCGAGCGTGGGCCCGTTGCCCACGTTTTTTATTGCCCGGAGTCAGACGGGCAAGCGTTCAGGCCAGACCCGATTGACAGCCAGACCCGATTGATAGGGAGGTGAGCGATGCGAGTGGAAACGGTGCGAGCAGCCATCGAGCCGATCGTCGCGTCGCTCGACCTGGAGGTCTTCGATCTCAGCATCGACGGGCGCACCCTCCAACTGACTGTGGACCGCGATGGTGGCGTCGACCTCGACGCGCTCACGGCAGCGACCCGGGCGGTCTCGGCCGCGCTCGACGCGGCCGACCAGAGCGGCCCCGACCTGGGTTCCGGTTCATACAGCCTCGAGGTCAGCAGCCCCGGTCTCGAGCGTCCTTTGCGCACGCCGACACACTTTCGTCGTGCTGTCGGCGCCACGGTCTCCATCAAGGCAGTGTCGGCCGAACCTGATGGTGAGACGGTCCGGTACAGGGGTCTTCTCGTTGAAGCCGGCGACGACGGCTGCACCGTCGACGTCGACGGTTCCCACCTCAACGTTTCCTACGACGCCGTTGTGGCCGCCCATACGGTCTTCGAATGGGTTCCGGCGCCGAAGCCCGGATCCGGCCGGCGCCAGAAGAAGAGCGCGAAGAAGAAGGTTGCGACGCCATGAATAGAGACATGATGGAGGCGCTCGAGACGATCGAGCGCGACAAGGGGATCTCGGTCGAGATCATGCTGCAGGCGCTCGCGGATGCGCTGGTCACGGCATATAAGCGCATGCCAGATGCCGCTGAAGAGGCCGAGGTCGAGGTCGACGTCGAAACCGGCGACATTCGTGTGATCGCGCAGGAGCTCGACGATGACGGAAACGTCGTGCGCGAGTGGGACGACACCCCGAACGACTTCGGCCGCATCGCCGCGCAGACTGCGAAGCAGGTGATCCTGCAACGCATCCGTGAGTTCGAACGAGAGATGAAGTACGAGGAGTACGCCGGCCGCGAAGGCGACATCGTCACCGGGATCATCCAGCAGACCGACCAGAGATACACGTTGCTCGATCTCGGTCGGGTCGAAGCGCTCCTGCCGCAGGCGGAGCAGGTCCAGAACGAGCGTTACGAGCACGGCAGCCGGCTCAAGGCCTACATCGTCGAGGTCCGCAAGACCGCGAAAGGCCCGCAAATTGTCGTGTCCCGAACTCACCCTGGCTTGGTCAAGCGACTCTTCGAGCTCGAGGTCCCAGAGATCGTCGACGGGGTCGTCGAGCTGAAGGCCATTGCACGCGAGCCGGGGCACCGCACGAAGATCGCCGTCTCGTCGAACGACAACAACGTCGACCCTGTCGGCGCGTGCGTAGGCGCCCGCGGGTCGCGGGTGCGCATGGTGGTCAACGAAGTTCGGGGCGAGAAGGTCGACATCGTCCCCTACAGCGATGAGCCGTCGGAGTTCGTGATGAAGGCGCTCGCGCCGGCACGCGTGCGCGAGGTCCGCATTCATCCCGACACAGGCACCGCCGAGGTCATCGTCCCCGACTTCCAGCTGTCGCTCGCGATCGGCAAGGAAGGCCAGAACGCGCGCCTCGCCGCGCGCCTCACCGGCTGGCGGGTCGACATCAAGAGCGAGACCCAACTCGCCGAGGAAGAGGCCGGCGGCGGGGTCGAGTACGCCGAAGGCGAATGGGTGACCAACTCCACCGGTGAGCTCGAGTGGCAGCCCGCCGAAGGTGGAGATGCGATCTCGGCTGCGGCAGCCGGCTACGCCGCTGAGGCGGAGGTGCCGACCCCAAACGGCGAGGAAGCTGCCCCATCAGCGAGCTCGCCATCAGCACCGCCCCAACCAGTGGCGGAGGCAGCACAACAAGAGGTGCAACCGGTCGAAGGGACGACCGTCGAGTAATCCCCGGCGTACCTGCGTAGGGTGCCGTCGCGCGGCGGTGCCCTCGGAGCTCGTCCGCCTCGCCGCCGCACCCGATGGATCGGTGCGGCCGGGCCCGGGGCCGGGGCGGGGAGCGTGGCTCTGCAGCGGCTCCCAGCAATGTTGGGAGGCGGCGCTGCACAGGGGGGCACTATGGAGGGCGTTTCGGCGCCCACCACTCCCGGGCCCCGAGATCAAGGCGTTACGCGCGAGACTGTTCGGCAGCGACGACAAGGAACGGTAGGGACCAGAGACTTGGCCACCAAGAAGATCAGGGTCTACGAGCTCGCACGTGAGCTCGGCGTCGAGAATCACGTTGTGCTGGAGCTCTCCGAAGAGCTCAAGATCGGCGTGAAGAGCCACAGCTCGAGCATCGACAACCCTTCCGCGGACCGCGTCCGGCGACTGGCTGACTCGAAGGGACTTCGGCGCGAGCCGATCCCCGAGGAGAAGCCGGCCGAGAAGCCTGCGGCCAAGAACGAGAAGTCGGCGGCACCGGTTCGATCCGGTCGCGCGCTGATCACGCCCGACGCGACGCCTGTCGTTGCAGCCGATCTCGCGGCCGACGCCCCGATACCGACACCGCCGTCGGCTTCGGCGCACCGCGTCGTGCGCTCGAAGCCGATGCCTACCGAGGCACCCCTTCGCCCGGTTGCCCCGCCCCCTTCTGCATCGACTCCGCCGCCGCGCCCGGCACCGGTCGCTCCCGCGCCACCGATCGGGCCCGCGGCGGTTGCGGCCCCGCCGACTGCTCCGGCCCCGACCGCGCCAGTGGAACCCGCCTCGCCCCCGGCCGTCGTACCACCGGCCGTCGTACCACCGGCCGCGACAGCTGACGATTCCGCTCCGAGCGCGCCGGCTCCGATTCTGCGCGGTCCGTCGGGCAAGCCCATCCCGCCGCCCCCCGGTGGTCGTCCGATTCCGCCTCCGCCCGGTCAACGCAGTGGTGGCGGTCCGCGTACCAGTTCCGGTGGCCCTCGCCCCGGCGGCTTCGGTGGCGGTGGCGGTCGCCCTGGTGGTTTCGGTGGCGGTCCCGGTGCCGGTGCCGGCGGTGGCCCTCGCCCCGGTGGTTTCGGTGGTGGCCCCGGTGGACCCGGTGGTGGCCCCGGCGGCGGTCGTGGTGGCCCCGGTGGTGGCCCCGGCGGCCCCGGCGGCGGTCGTGGTGGCCCCGGTGGACCCGGTGGTGGCCCCGGCGGTGGTAACCGTGGGCGTCCTGGTCCGCAGGGTCAGCGACCCCGACGCAAGAAGCGGCGTCGTCGCGATTTCGAGGATCTCGGACCCGCGTCGGTCTCGTCGCTGACTCCGGCCGACGCGCCGATCCCCGAGGGTGAGATCGTCATCCCGCGCGGCAGCACGGTTCAGGAGCTCGCGCCTCGTTTCAACCGTAAGACCGGCGACATCGTTCGGATCCTCTTCGACGCGGGCGAGATGGTCACGGCGACGCAGTCCCTGGCCGACGAGATGATCGAGTTCATCGCCCAGGAGCTCGGTGCCGAGATTCTTCTCGTCGAGCCCGGTCAAGAAGCCGAGCTCGAGCTTCAGGCGATGCTTGGTGAAGACGAAGATGACGATGAAGCGCTTCTCGAGCCGCGCGCTCCGATCGTGACCGTGATGGGCCACGTCGACCACGGCAAGACGACATTGCTCGACACGATCCGTCACACCGATGTCGTCTCCGGTGAGGCCGGCGGGATCACGCAGCACATCGGCGCGTACCAAGCCGAAAGCAATGGTCGCAAGATCACCTTCATCGACACCCCTGGGCACGAGGCGTTCACCGCCATGCGGGCCCGCGGAGCCGAAGCTACCGACATCGCGGTCCTCGTTGTCGCGGCCGACGATGGTGTGATGCCCCAGACCATCGAGGCGATCAACCACGCCAAGGCGGCCGAGGTGCCGATCGTCGTCGCGGTCACCAAGACCGACCGCGAGAACGCCGATCCGACGCGCGTCCGCCAGCAGCTCTCCGAGCATGGGCTGGTCCCCGAGGAATGGGGTGGAGACACCCTAGTCCTCGACGTCGCCGCGCCGGCCGGCATCGGTGTCGAAGAGCTCCTCGAGAGCCTCTTGCTCGTCGCCGATGCCCAGCTCGCAGAACAGCTCCGAGCGAACCCGAAGGCGCCGGCTCGAGCGTTCGTGCTCGAGGCGAATCTCGACCCCGGCCGCGGACCGGTCGTAACCGCGCTGGTCGAGCGCGGAACCCTGCGCGTTGGTGAGCCGGTGGTCGCCGGTGGCGGCTGGGGCAAGGTTCGGGCGATGTTCGACGAGCGTGGCAACTCGGTAACCGAGGCGGGACCCTCGACGCCTGTAGAGGTGTTGGGCCTCGACGACACGCCGCTCGCCGGCGATGAACTGCGCGTCGCTCCGAACGAGAAGGTCGCCCGCGCGGTGGCCGAGGCTCGGGCACACCGTCGTCGAGCTTCCAATCTCTCGCACCCGATGATGCTCGCTGGTGGTGCCCGTCTCGAAGACATCTTCGCGATGGTGGAGCGGGGCGAGGTCGCCACTCTCAACCTGATCGTCAAGGCCGACATGCAGGGTTCGCTCGAAGCGCTCACCGAATCGCTGCGCAAGCTCGACCAGGAACACGACGAAGTCCGGCTCTCGTTCGTTCTGCGCGGGGTCGGCGGGATCACCAAGTCCGACGTCGACCTCGCCGCTGTGTCCAACGCGACTGTCGTCGGCTTCAACGTCCGACCCGACCGTCCGGCGCGTGAGCTCGCGGCGCACGAGAAGGTCGAACTGCGGCTCTACGAGGTCATCTACCAGGTGCTCGACGACGTCAGCAACGCGCTGCTCGGCATGCTGAAGCCCGAGTACGAAGAGGTCGTCACCGGCGAGGCCGAGGTCCGTGAGATCTTCGGCGTCCCACGGATCGGCAAGATCGCCGGGTGCTTCGTGCGCCACGGAACGATCACCCGAGGCTCGCAAGTGCGGTTCCTGCGAGACAGCACGGTCATCTGGAAGGGCTCGGTCGCTTCGTTGCGGCGGTTCAAGGACGATGTGCGTGAGGTAAGGGAGGGCTTCGAGTGCGGTATCGGCCTCGAGAACTACCAGGACCTCAAGCCCGGCGATCTCATCGAGACCTTCGATATGAGAGAGATCGCGCGCACCCTGAGCTGAGCCCCTTCCTCCGGCGCGACACTGGTGGCGTGAATGCGGCTGCAGTGAGCTTCGATCTCCACGTGAGCCAGAGTCGATCGTCGAAGGCGACGGGTTTCGTCGCGCGCGCGCAGTCGAGGGGCGAGAGGGAGCAGTGAGCCGAGGTCGGCCGCCGCGCAAGTTCCCGCGTACGGCGCGGGTCAACGAGGTCGTGCGTGAGGTGCTCGCCGAGGAGCTGGAACGGCTCTCCGATCCGCGCCTCGGATTCATCACACTCACCGACGTCGAGGTGAGCCGCGATCTCCGCCACGCGACGGTCTACTACTCGGCGCTCGACAAGAAAGGAGCGGCCCAGACCGAAGAAGAGGTTGACGCGACTGCCGCTGCTCTGGTGTCGGCGACGCGCCACCTACGTTCGGTGCTGAGCCGCGAGGTCCGCCTGAGATACCTTCCCGAGCTGCATTTCAAGGTCGATCCGTCGGTCGCTCAGAGCCAGCGGGTCGAGCAGATCCTGCGCGAGCTCCGCGATCGTGACAGCTCGACCTCACCTGTCGGCCCCTACCGTCCAGACGACGGGGAAGAGGCGTGAGCGAAGCGGCCAACAGCGTCGAAGCAGCCCTGAAGCGTGCGGCGCAGCTGATCGCCGACGCGCCGGTGGTCGCCCTCGCGTGTCACGTCAGTCCCGACGGCGATGCTCTCGGCTCCATGCTCGCGTTGCACCATGCATTGCGCGCGGCCGGTCGCAAGAGCATCGCGTCGTTCCCGAACCCTTTCGTCGTGGCGCCGCACTACCGCGAGCTGCCCGGCCTCGAGACCCTCGTTCCACCGGGCGAGTTCCCGTTGGCCCCCCAGGTGATGGTCACATTCGATTGCGGTTCGATGTCGCGCCTCGGCGACCTCGAACCTTCGGCCAAGGCGGCCGGTGAGCTGATCGTGCTCGATCACCATGTGTCGAACGACCGGTACGGCTCGGTGAACGTGATCGACCCCGACGCCGCTGCGACCGCGGTCGTCGTCCGCCGTTTGATGGGGGAGCTAGAGCTTCCGATGGCGCACGAACCGGCGGTGTGCCTCTACGCCGCGCTCGTCTGCGACACCGGCCGATTCCAGTACGCCACGACCACCCCGGAGGTGTTCGATCTCGCGCGTGAGCTCGTCGGGTATGGCGTTCCCGTCGAGCGCCTGAGTAGGGCCTTGTTCGAGGAGCACCGGTTCGCCTATCTCCAGCTCGTGGCCGAGATACTCGGCCGGGCGGAGCTCTGTGTCGATCAACGATTCGTCTGGACCGCGGTCACGGTCGACGACTTCGACCGCCACGGGGTGACCATCGACGAGGCCGAAGGTCTCATAGACCTGGTACGCCGGACTGCGGAGGCCGAGGTGAGCTGCGTGATCAAGGAGGAGCCCACCGGGACGGTGCGGGTCAGTCTTCGGTCGCTCGGCAACGTCGACGTGTGCAGGATCGCCGAACGCGAGGGTGGCGGTGGCCATCGTTTCGCGGCCGGCTTCACCAGCTCCGATCCGATCCCCGAGGTCATCGAGCGCATCAAAGCGGCTCTCTGACCCGTCTGTATCCAGAGCAGCAGGCGGAGTTGTGGGCTCCCACTGACTCGACGCAACCGGAGTCGACCATCGTAGGGTGCGGGCGTGCTCGACGGATTGCTGGTGGTCGACAAACCTGGCGGATGCACCTCGCACGATGTGGTGGCGCGGGTGCGCAAGGCCGCGGGCCAACGCAAGGTCGGTCACGCCGGCACCCTCGACCCCGACGCGACGGGCGTGCTCCTCGTCGGCCTCGGCCGTGCGACCCGTCTGATGCGCTTCCTGTCGGTAGAGGCCAAGTCGTACCGCAGCGACGTTGTATTCGGAATCGCCACCGACACGCTCGACGCCGCCGGTCGGGTGGTCGACCGTTGCTCGATGTCGATCGACCTCGAAGCGGTGGTTGGCGCCACCCCCCGTTTCATCGGCGAGATCGATCAGGTGCCCCCGATGGTCTCTGCGATCAAGATCGGCGGCCGACGTCTCCACGAGATGGCACGAGCAGGAGAGGAGATCGAGCGCGCGCCGCGCCGCGTTCGCATCGATCGCATCGAGGTCGAGGCATTCGAACCGGGGCCCTACCCGGTGGCGACGATCTTTGTGGAGTGCGGAAGCGGGACCTACATCAGGGCCCTGGCCGCGGATCTCGGAACCGCGCTCGGTGGTTTCGCCCATGTCGCCACGCTGCGGCGCTTGAGCGTCGGGTCGTTCACTCTCGACGAGGCCCATTCGCTCGACGACATCGAAGCCGATCCGGTCGGCGCGCTACTCGCACCGCGCGAGGCGGTGCGTGACCTCGATTCCTTCCTCGTCGATGACGAGATCGCCCGAGCAGTGACGCACGGCACGGTGTTTGCCGCGTCGGGGCTCCCCGTGGATCCCGGGGCCCCGGGTCCGTTTGCGGTCATCGGTTCCGACGGTTCGCTCCTCGGCGTCTACGAGCGGCGCGGTGCCGCGCTCAAGCCCGCAGTGGTGGTCGGCGCATGAGGATCGCGCGCGACTCCGGCGTGGGTGTCGAGAGAGGGAGCGTCGTCACGATCGGCGCGTTCGACGGCGTGCACCTGGGCCACCGCGAGGTTCTCCGGCTCGTGAACGACCTCGCCCGAGCACGTGATCTCGAAGCCGCAGTGCTGACTTTCGATCGCCATCCCGCCCAGGTCGTCCGTCCGGAGTCGGCACCCAAGCTGTTGAACACGCTCGAACAGAGGCTCGAGCTCCTGGACGCGACCGGTCTGGTCGACGTGGTCTGGCCCCTCACGTTCGACGAATCCCGCAGCAACGAGACCGCAGAGCAGTTCGTAGAAGAGATCCTCGTCGGCCAGCTCCACGCCCGACTGGTGGTCGTGGGGGCCGACTTCCACTTCGGGCACCGCCGCGGCGGCAACGTCGCGCTACTCGAGCGCATGGGCGTCGAGCACGGGTTCGAGGTGATCGGTCTGGGACTGGTGTCGCCGGAGGGGGTCGGAGGCGAACCGGTCTCGTCGACGCGCATCCGGCGGCTGCTCGCCGATGGTGATGTCGCATCGGCCGCATCGTTGCTCGGCCGACCCCACGCGGTGAGGGGCACGGTGGAGACCGGCGACAAGCGAGGGCGCGACCTCGGCTTTCCGACGGCCAACCTTGCCGTCGCGCCGGAGCTGTGCCTGCCTGCCGATGGTATCTACGCGGGCACCTTCTCCGGCGCGGACCGGATCGTGTACCCGGCGGCGATCTCGTTGGGCCGTCGCCCAACCTTCTACGAAGACGCGCCGGTGCCGCTGCTAGAGGCCTATCTGCTCGACTTTTCCGGCGATCTGTATGGCCAGGCCGCAGAAATTTCGTTCGTGGAACGGCTCCGCGGCGAGGAACGGTTCGACTCGATCGAGGCGCTGATCGAGCAGATGCAGCGCGATGTGGAGGTGACCCGCCGCATCCTCCGGCAGTGACCCGATGGGGGAGTCGGCTTGTTATGGATCGTCCGTGATACCATATGGTCCGCTTGTCGGGACGTCCGACGAGCACCCCGCTGTAGACGAAGGTCTCGCCTCGCGCATGCCCGACACCACTGCCACGATCGCAGAGCACCGCCTCCACGAAACCGACACCGGTTCGCCGGAGGTGCAGGTGGCGCTCCTCACCGAGCGCATCAACCACCTCACGGAGCACCTGAAGGTCCACAAGAAGGACCATCACTCGCGCCGAGGTCTGCTCATGCTCGTCGGCCGGCGGCGTCGGTTGCTCGACTACCTCCGACGCAACGACGTCGAGCGGTATCGAGCGCTCATCGCGAAGCTCGGTCTCCGCCGGTAGCACCCCTTTCGAGGAGCGGATTCGCCGCTCCTCGTTTCGCGTAACCACGCGAGCGTGACGGGGGTTGTCAGTCGCCACCGCCCGAGCCGGCTCGGACCACACGGTCCGAAAACGTTGCCGGTGGGCCGTGACAACTGGGAACCGCCGCCCCTCGCACCCAATGCCCACAACGGGCCGAGAGGAGCGCAGTCCTATGACTGACGCCATTCGAGTATCCGGTCCGATCAACGCGGCCGGCCTCATCCTGACCCTCGAGGCAGGAAAGCTCGCCCAACTTGCCGACGGCGCGGTGTTGCTTCAGGTCGGTGACACCGAGCTGCTCTCGACCGTCGCCACCAGCAATCCCCGCGAGGGCATCGACTTCTTCCCTCTCACGGTCGACGTCGAGGAGCGGATGTACGCCGCGGGAAAGATCCCCGGCTCGTTCTTCCGTCGTGAGGGGCGCCCCGGTGAAGCCGCGATCCTCACCTGCCGCCTCACTGACCGTCCGCTTCGCCCCAGCTTCCCCGAGGGGTTCCGCAACGAGGTCCAGGTGATCGCGACCATCCTTGGATCCGATCAGGTGAACCCGCACGACGTGATCTCCATCAACGGTGCTTCGGCGGCGCTGATGATCTCGGGGATCCCCTTCAACGGTCCGATCGGCGCCGTGCGCATGGCGCACCACGACGGTGAGTGGATCGCCCACCCGACCTATGAGGAAGGCGCGGAGTCGACCTTCCAGCTCGTCGTGGCCGGGCGTCGCACTGACGCCGGCGAGATCGCGGTGATGATGGTCGAGGCCGGCGGCACCGAGAAGAGCTGGGAGCTCTACGAGGCCGGCGCTCCGAAGGTGACCGAAGAGGTCATCGCCGACGGGCTCGAAGCAGCCAGGGGATGGATCGGCAACGCGATCGACCTCCAGCAGGAGCTTGTCGCCGCGGTCATCCTTGCCCGTGGCCCGATCACACCCAAGGCCTATGAGCCCCGTGTCGACTACCAGCCCGAGGTGTTCGAGGCCGTGGCCGCTCAGGCCACCCCGAACACGACCGAGGCGATGTTCGTCTCCGACAAGACCGAGCGCAACGATCGCCTCGACGAGATCCTCCAGGGCCTGACGCTCGCGCTCGTGGGTACCCCAGCCGAGCCGGGCGAGTTCGCCGGTCGCGCCGGTGAGGTGAAGAAGGCGTTCCGCTCGCTCCAGAAGCAGGTCGTGCGCAAGCGCATTGCCACCGACGGCGTCCGTATCGACGGTCGCGGGCTCACCGATCTACGTCCGCTCTCGGCTGAGGTCGGCCTTCTCAACACGGTGCACGGCTCCGGGCTCTTCCAGCGCGGCGAGACGCAGGTGCTCTCTGTCCTCACACTCGGCATGTCGCGCATGGAGCAGATCGTCGACACCCTCGGCCTCGACGACCGCAAGCGCTACATGCACCACTACAACTTCCCGCCGTTCTCCACCGGTGAGACCGGTCGCGTCGGTTCGCCGAAGCGTCGCGAGATTGGCCACGGCGCGCTCGCCGAGCGGGCGCTCCTGCCGGTGATCCCGTCTAAGGAGGAATGGCCCTACACGCTGCGCATCGTCTCCGATGTGCTCGCGTCGAACGGCTCGACCTCGATGGCATCGGTTTGCGGCTCGACGCTCTCGCTGATGGACGCCGGGGTGCCGATCAAGGCGCCGGTCGCCGGTATCGCGATGGGTCTGGTCTACGCAGAGGGCAAGTACACGACCCTCACCGACATCCTCGGTGCCGAAGACGCGTTCGGCGACATGGACTTCAAGGTCGCCGGCACCTCTGAGTTCGTCACTGCCTTGCAGCTCGACACGAAGATCGACGGGCTCCCGGCCGACGTACTCAAGGAAGCGCTTGCCCAGGCGAAGGATGCCCGCCTCAAGATCCTCGAGGTCATGAACGCGACCATCTCGAAGCCGCGTGACGACGTGCGACCGTCGGCGCCGAAGATCATCAGCTTCGAGATCCCGATTGACAAAATTGGCGAGGTGATCGGCCCCAAGGGCAAGGTCATCAACTTGATTCAGCAGGAAACCGGCGCCGACATCGCGGTCAGCGACGACGGCGTGGTCGGGACGGTCAGCATCGGTTCGAAGGACGGCGAGAAGGTCGAAGAGGCTCAGCGACGCATCGAGCTGATTCTCGACCCTCCCACCGCCGAGATCGGCGTTGACTATGTCGGCAAGGTCGTGAACGTCACCAAGTTCGGCGCGTTTGTAAACGTCCTCCCTGGCCGCGATGGTCTTGTCCACATCTCGAAGCTCGGCCGGGGCAAGCGCGTTGACCGGGTGGAAGACGTGCTCAACCTCGGCGATGAGGTCACGGTTCGAGTCGATGACATCGACAACCAGGGCAAGCTCTCCCTCTCGCTCGTAGGCGACGAGTGGGACGGAGACGGTGGTTCCGGTGGTTCGGGTGGTTCGGGTGGTTCAGGCCCGAGCGATGACGGCCCGCGGCGTCGAGAACGCTCCTCGTCTCCCGATCGTGGGGACCGTCCCGAGCGCCCGTCCAACGGTGGCGAGAGCGCCCCAAGTGGTGGCGATCGTGATCGCGCATCGTTCGACGAGTTCTGGGACGGTCAGGCTTCCGAGGAGTTCGGCAATCTCGGCCCGGCCGAAGCGAACCGAGGTGGCGGTGACCGTGGTGGCGCCGGTGGCGCCGGCGGGGGTCGTCGTCGTCGTCGCTGACCCTTCAGGCCGGTCCTTGTCCGGTCGAGTGAAGACAATGGATCCAGGCATTTTCAAGACGCGGCTTGATTCGGGGTTGCGGGTCGTAACCGACTCGCTTCCCCAGCTCAGATCGGTCGCGGTCGGCTTCTGGGTGGGAACCGGCGCGCGTGACGAGGATGATCCTCGCTCCGGAGCCAGTCACTTCCTGGAGCATCTGCTCTTCAAGGGCACGCCGACCCGCACCGCGCTCGACATTGCCGAGGCCGTCGAATCGGTCGGCGGCGAGATGAACGCGTTCACGAGTCACGAGTACACCGCGTTCTACGTGCGGGTCCCCGACGACCAGCTGGGGCTCGCGATCGACATCCTCTCGGATGTGGTGTGGGCGCCCTCACTCCGTCCCGACGAGATGGATGCCGAGCGCAAGGTGATCCTCGAAGAGATCAACATGCGCGACGACGCGCCCGACGAGCTGTTGCACGATCTCTTGGCAGAGGCCGTCTTCCCCGATCACCCGCTCGGTCGCTCTGTGCTGGGCTCGATCGAATCGATCGAAGCGATGCCGCGTGACTCCGTCGCCGACTACCACTCGCAGCACTACCGCCCGTCGAACATCGTCGTCGCCGCGGCAGGAAACCTCGAGCACGAACGGGTGGTGGAGCTGGTCGAGCAGGGCCTCGCGGCTAATCCCGGTGCCCTCGGCGGCCGCCCGGCGCGAGCCGCCCATCCGTTCGCTCCGGCCCGGACCCTCGAGGTGCTCCGTCGGCCGACCGAACAGGCGCACATCGCGATCGGCCTGCGGGCGTTCTCGCGCGACGACCCGGATCGATTCGCGCTGACCGTTGTGAACCAGGTGCTCGGTGGCGGTATGTCGTCACGACTCTTCCAGGAGGTCCGTGAGAAGCGGGGCCTCGCGTACTCCGTGTACGCCTACCGGTCCGCATACGAAGAGACCGGTGCGATGGCCGTGTACGCGGGCACGACACCGGCGCGCGTCGACGAGACCCTCGGCGTGCTCAACACCGAGCTCGACCGTTTCGCCGAAGATGGTGGTGTCACGGACCGCGAGCTGCAAGCCGCGAAGGGGCACCTGACGGGTTCGATGGCTCTCGGGCTGGAGAGCTCGTCGAGCCGAATGCACCGGCTCGGGCGCAGTGAGCTCACCCTGGGCGAGATCCCGACTCTCGACGAGCTCGTCGACTCGGTTAACGCAGTCACACCCGCCGACGTCTCGCGGGTCATCGACCGGGTCTTCGTCGACGCCGACCGCACGCTCACCGTCGTCGGTCCCTTCGACGCCGCCGACTTCGCCTAGACCCGAAACCGCTCAATTCGGGGCTGGGATCGGTAGGATCGCCCCTGTGATCCGGGTGGGGGTGTTCGGTGCCGGTGGGCGCATGGGTTCGACGGTCTGCCGCGCCGTGATCGATGATCCGGGTCTGGAGCTCGTTGCCGCGGTCGATCCCGAGCGCGCCGGGATCGATCTCGATCAGCTCGGTGTGCGGGGAACCGATCTCCAGGTGTCGGCCAAACCCGACGCGATGAAGAATGCCGGAGTCGAGGTAGCGGTCGATTTCACCGTCATCGAGGCGGCACGCGAGAATCTGCACTACTGCGCCGCCCACAGGATCCACGCGGTCGTGGGCACCACCGGTTTCACCGCGGCCGACCTCGACGGGTTCCGCGAGGAGTTCGTGACCGGTCGGGTGAATGCGGTCATCGCGCCGAACTTCGCGATCGGTGCGGTGCTGATGATGCGGTTCGCCGAGATGGCCGCGCCGCACTTCGATTCCGCCGAGGTGATCGAGTACCACCACGACGAGAAGGCCGACGCACCGTCGGGAACCGCAATGCTGACCGCCGAGCGTATGGCCGCTGCGTCCGTTGACTGGGCCCGCGACCCGACCACGAACGAGGTGCTGGCCGGTGCGCGGGGCGGAGCAGGGCCGTCCGACATTCGCGTGCACGCGGTGCGCGTACGGGGCGTCGTCGCGAATCAGGAGGTGATCCTGGGCACGACCGGACAGACGCTCACGATCCGCCACGACACGACCGATCGCTCTTCGTTCATGCCAGGGGTGCTGCTCGCGATCCGGGCGGTTGTCGACCGCCCCGGTCTGACCGTCGGCCTCGACGCGCTGATCGACCTTCTCTGATGGTCGGACCCTCTGTCGCGGCTCGATCGTTCACCGGTTGGCGTCGCGTTGTCGTTGTCCGCCGGCTCCGTTCCTCCTCGTAGACACGATCGTGCCGCCCGCCGATCCCGCGCTCCGCGAGCGGTTGCTCGAGGCCGCCTACGGGTGCGTTGCACAGTTCGGTCTGGCCAAGACGACGGTCGAAGACGTAGTCAAGGAATCGGGTGTCTCGCGGGCGACCGTCTACCGGGTATTCCCCGGCGGCAAAGACGAGCTCCTCCACGAGGTCGTCGCGTGGGAGATGGGCCGGTTCTTCGGTGCGCTCGCCGAGGCCGTTGCCGGTGCACCTGATTTCGCCAGCCTCGTCGAAGCGGGCCTCGTCTTCGCTCACCGCGCCGTCAGTGAGCATGCCGTGCTCCAGAAGATCCTCGTCACCGAACCCGAGCGCCTCCTTCCCCTCATGACCACCGAGCAGCACCGACCGCTCCGCTTCATCACCGCCTACCTCGTTCCCTTCCTCGAACGGGAGCGGCGCGCGGACCGGCTTCGCCCTGGTCTCGATCAGGCTGCCGCGGCCGACTTCGTCGCCCGCATGTTGCTTTCCCTCATCGGATCTCCCGGCCGCTGGAACATCGACGACCCCACGGCCGTGCGCCGCCTGGTGCGCGAGGACCTCCTGGTCGGGGTCCTCACCCCCGAAGCGCTCGCCTCATAGAACCGGTTCGCGGCACGAGCTCCGCTGGTGTGACGCGGGACACATTGACTATGAGACAGTCATCGCCTTATTGTCTCGGGTGATGGCTCTTATCCCCGAAGACAGGCCCCAGCGCGATCGGATCGTCGACGCCACGCTGGTCTGCCTCGCCCGCTACGGCGTGGCCAAGACGACACTCGACGACGTGGCGGGCGAAGCCGGCTGCGCGCGTGCGACCGTCTATCGCTACTTCGCGGGCAAGCGGCAGCTCATCCAGGCGACAGTCATTCGGGAAGGGGAGCGGATCATCGCCGCGGTCGACGCCGCCGCGGTCGACGCGCCGACCATCGAAGATGCTCTCGTCTCGATGGGCACGACCGCTGCCCGGTTGTTGAGCGATAACGCGGCGCTGCAGTTCGCGCTCGCCCACGAGCCTGAGATGGTGCTCCCCGCGGTGACCTTCGAGGGCGGTGACCGCTTCCTCGCGGATGTAGCCGCGGCGCTGGCCCCGACCTTCGCTCGCTTCGTACCTACAGAACGGGCCGAGCGCGCGGCCGAGTGGTGCACGCGCGTCTTCCTCGCCTACGTGGGGGCCGACGACGCACCTGTCTCCATGACCGATCCGCAGCAGGTGCGGGAGCTGGTACACGACTTCGTCGTGCCTTGCCTCGCGCCGCTTTCTCTATCGCAGCTCAGCAGGGGGTAGTTCAAATGGCATCGAACCAAGAGATGATCGGACGCGAGGAGCTCGACGACCTGGAGGCGATCCTTTCGATCACCAACAGTGACGTCGACGAGGTCCAACACATCATCAGGGCCAACTCCGACACGCTGTTCACCTGGGACTACGAGCAGTCGCGTCAGCCCCTCATCAAGCTGTACGAAAAGGCCAAGACCTCGCAGTGGAACGCGTCGACCGACCTCGACTGGTCACTGCCGGTCGACCAGGCCGAGTTGGTGCTCGCGAACGCGCAGGCGAACGTCAACGGGCCTTTCTCCGGCGGCCTTGACCTGAAGGGCACGCCGTTCGAATCCTGGACCGATGACCAGTGGATCCAGCTCGGGATCGAGGGGCAGAACTGGACGCTCTCTCAGTTCCTCCACGGTGAGCAGGGCGCGCTGATCTGCACTGCGCAGATCGTCGAGACCGTTCCATGGATCGACGCCAAGTACTACGCAGCGACCCAGGTGATGGACGAAGCGCGCCACGTCGAGGTGTTCGCCCGCTATCTCGATGAGAAGATGTCGGGTCACTACCCGATCAACGCGCACCTGAAGATGCTGCTCGACGACATCATTTTGGACACCCGCTGGGACATGACGTACCTCGGCATGCAAATCATGGTCGAGGGCCTGGCCCTTGCCGCGTTCGGGTTCATCCACCAGCTGACGACCGAGCCTCTGCTCAAGAAGCTGCTGCGCTACGTCATGAGCGACGAAGCCCGCCACGTCGCCTTCGGGGTGCTGTCGCTCAAGGAGTTCTACACCGAGCTCAACTCGGCGGAGATCCGAGAGCGCCAAGAGTTCGCCTTCGAGGCCGCCGTGCGCATGCGTGACCGCTTTCTCCAGCAAGAGGTGTGGGAGAAGATGGGTGTCGACGTCAAGGAGGCGATGAGTCTCGTGATCCAAGACGAGGGTCGCGTGATGTTCCAGTCGATGCTGTTCTCGAAGATCGTGCCGAACTGCAAGAAGCTCGGTCTCCTGGATGCCGGTGACGGCTGGCTGCGCCAGAAGTTCACCGAGCTGGGCGTGATCCAGTTCGAGGACTGGATCGACACCGGCGAGGAGTACGCCATGCTCGACGAGGTATCGAAGGACCGCGACGCCGCGATTGCGTAGCGGGTGGTGCCGAGGCGGCGTCGGGGTCCTATAGAGGCGACCGCGACGCCGCGAGTAGCCTCCGAAAGATGGCGGCAGGCAAGCGCAAACAGGGTTCTCGGGACGACGCGGTCCGGATCGTGTTCCTCGGCGGTCTTGGCGAGATCGGCCGCAACTGCATGTGCATCGAGGTCGGGGGCCGGATCCTCGTCGACGACTGCGGCATCATGTTCCCCGAGGTCGACATGCCCGGCGTCGACCTGGTCCTGCCCGACTTCACCTATCTTCGTGAGAACGCCGACCGGGTCGAGGGTGTCATCCTCACCCACGCGCACGAAGATCATGCCGGGGGCCTCGCGTTCCTCCTGCGCGATCTCTCGGTGCCGATCTACGGCTCGAAGCTCTCGCTGGGGCTCGCCAAGAACCGCATCGAAGAAGCCGGTCTGATGAGCCGAACCGAGATGATCCCCGTCGAAGACGGAGAGCGGATCCAGATCGGGCCGTTCGACTGTGAGTTCATCCCGGTAACGCACTCGGTTCCGCATGCCTTCGCGATTGCGTTCCACACACCGGTAGGCACGATCGTGCACACCGGCGACTTCAAGCTCGACCTCACGCCGGTTGACGGCCGAACCACCGACCTCGCTCTCTTCGGTGAGATCGCCCGACGCGATGGCGGAATCCGGCTGCTGCTCTCCGACTCCACCAACGCCGAGCGCCCCGGTTACACGCCGTCGGAGTCGACGGTGGGCGACGCGATGCGCACCGTGTTCAGGGACCATCCCGATCGTCGTCTGATCGTCGCCAGCTTCGCGTCTCACCTACATCGCGTGCGCCAGGTCGCCGAGGCAGCGCTCGGAGCAGGCCGCAAGATTGCCTTCCTCGGCCGCTCGATGGTTAACAACGTGACGCTCGCCCGGGAGATGGGCCTGCTCGATGTCCCCGTCTCCAGCGTCGTCGACATCTCTGAGGTGTCCAAGTTGGCACCGGGTGACGTGTGCATCATCTGCACCGGATCCCAGGGTGAGCCCCTCAGCGCGCTCGCGCTCATGGCCGCGCGTGAGCACAAGTTCGTGAAGATCAGCGAAGACGATGTCGTGGTGATCTCGGCGCACGCAATTCCCGGCAACGAAGTGAATGTGACGCGCGTCATCGATGCGCTGTGGCGCTCCGGCGCCGAAGTGATCCACGGCGGTGACGCGCCGGTGCACGTGTCCGGCCATGCATCCCAGGAAGAGCTCAAGTTCGTCCTGAGCCTTACGAAGCCCGACTACTTCGTGCCCGTGCACGGCGAGTACCACCATCTGGTGAACCACGCCCGCCTCGCGCGTACGGCGGGCGTCAAAGACGATCACGCGATCGTGTGCGAAGACGGCGACCGGATCACGCTCTACAAGGATCGGCTCGAGGTCGAGCGCCAGGCCGTCCCTGCCGGTTACCTCTACGTCGACGGCATCGTCGGCGACGTGGGCCATGGCGTTCTCAGAGACCGCCAGAATCTCGCCGAGGAGGGTGTCGTGGTCGTCATCGTGACCGTCGACGCCAAATCGGGCGAGATCGTGACCGGACCGGAGATCGTCACACGGGGCTGGGTGTACGCGCCGGAGGCCGAGGCGCTGCTCGACGAGGCGAAAGCTGCCGTAGTGGCGTCGATGCGCGAATCCACCGACGACGGCATCACCGACCTCGACACCCTGAGGCGCCATGTTCGGCGTGCGGTCGGTCGCTTCATCCACGACAAAACCAAGCGCCGCCCTGCGGTCATCCCCGTCGTAATGGAAGTCTGACCGATTCCGGCGAGAGGCATAAGTTAGATGGCGACCATCCGCGACTGGTCGAACTTCATCGCCGGACGCAGCGCGCTCGTCACCGGATCGGGTGGGGGAGTGGGACGCGCGATCGCGATCCAAATGGCACGCGCCGGTGCCCACGTGTGGGTGAACGACCTGCACCTCGACCGGGCCGAGAAGGTGTGTGCCGAGATCGAAGCCGAACGGCTGACTGCATGGCCGGTCGTCGCCGACGTGACCGACCGCGACGCGGTCATCGCGATGCAGGCAACGACGGGCGCGCTCGACATCTTGGTGAACAACGCCGGGATCCCGGTGGAGGGGTTTCCGATCAAGTCGTTCGTGGAGACGGGCCCAGAGGAATGGGATCCGCTGATCCGTCTCAACCTCGCCGCGGTGCTCAACGTGACCCGCACGTACCTGCCCGGGATGATTGAGAACCGGTGGGGTCGCGTGCTCACGATCGTCTCCGACGCCGGCAGGCGGGGTGAGCGCAAGCAGGTGGTCTACGGCGCGGCGAAAGCCGCGGCAATGGGCTTCTCGAGGGGGCTCGCGGCCGAGGTCGGACGAGATGGTGTCACAGTGAACTGCATCGCTCTCGGCACGATGAAGCACGGCCAGATGGCGATGGCGCTCGACGCCGATCCCGCGCTGGAGGCGAAGTTGGCGCGGTCCTACCCTGTCGGTCGTGTGGGAACCCCGGCCGATCTGGCGCCTTTGGCCGTGTTGTTGTGCAGCGATGCGGGAGAGTGGATCACCGGCCAGGTGTACCCGGTCGACGGCGGCTACGCCCCTGCATTGTGAATGGGGAGCGAGCGGAGCGATTGGTGATGGAGTTGCCGATTGGGTACCGGCTGAGAGCCCCGCGTGAGCGTGACGCGGCGGCGGTCGCGGCAGTCGTCGTTGCGCACGACATTGCCGACTTCGGCGAGCCGGACTTCAGCGAGCACGACCTGGTCGACGACTGGGAGCGGCCGCGGTTCGAGCTGGAACGCGACGCGTGGGTGCTCGTCGGTCCAACCGGTCGGCTCGTCGGGTACGCATTCGTCTGGCAGGCCGAACCGGGGACCCAGTTCGAAGCCGATGCTTTTGTTGTGCCCGAGTACGGCGGAAGGGGCCTCGGCGGCCGGCTCGTTGATCTCATCGAGGCCCGGGCTCTGGAGATCGCATCCGAATCGACGTCGACTGTGGTCACGCTCGGGATGTACGCGTCGAGCGCGAACACCGCGAAGCGCGATCTCCTCGTACGTCGTGGGTTTGCGCCGGTCCAAACTCGTCTGCGGCTGACCGTCGACCTTGCCCGACGCGAGACCGACGTGGCGCCTGCATCCGAGATCGTCGTGCGGGAGTTCGATCAAGCGCGCGATGAAGACGCCGTGCGCGAGGTGATGGACGAAGCGTTCCTCGGCCGGGCGCGCTACTCGCGTCGCCGCCTCGACGAGTGGCTCGATCTCCGGGTACGCCATCCGGCATTCGACCCCAGGCTCTGGCGCGTCGCAGTAGTCGAAACCGTTGGCGATCACGACAGCCGGGCCGAGGAGGTCGTCGGCGCGATCCTCGTTTACGACGTTGGTGGAACCGGCTACGTGAGCAGCGTGGGTGTGCGCGATCCGTGGCGGCGCCAGGGAGTGGGTCAGATGCTGCTCGCGGAAGCGTTCGGGGCGCTTCGTGATCGGGGCCAGATGCGCGTCGTCGTCGAGGTCGACGCGCAGGACGCTACCGGCGCCCGTCGGTTGTACGAGCGGGTCGGTATGCGGGTCTCCGAGGAGCACGACTGGTTCGAGAAGCGGCTGCCGGCCCGACCCTGAACCGCGGGCTGAACCGCCGGTGGGGTGGCCGAAAGGGGTTTCGCCCACGCTCTGTGGTTGGTGATCCCTGTGTTACTGATGTGGTCACTGTTAATCTGGAGTCCGTGGCCACCCCGAGCAAGCGCAACAGCTCCAAGCCTCGTCCGACTGCTCCCCGTGCCGGGCGCAACAAGTCGGCGAAGGGCCGCAGGGCCACGAGAAAGCGAGTCCCGGCCAAGCTGTCACGGGCCTCGAGCTCCCGCCGCCGACCCCCGGCCCGTCTCTCCCTCGCCACCCGCGCCCGCGAGGTGATCGGACGCCAGCTCGGTGGCCACACCGCCGATGTCGTCGGGATCGTCCTCATGGCGCTCGGCGCGCTCAGCGCGTTGGCGTTGGCAACCAATCTCGTCGGCCCGATCGGTCGCGCCCTCGCTTCGGGCATCACCTTCTTCCTCGGTGGGGGGGCGTTCCTGGTTCCCGTGGCCTGTTTCACCGCTTCGATACTCGTGCTCGCACCGCGCGAGACCGCCGACGGCGATGCGGTCGCCGCGGCACCGCTTCGGATCGGGCTCGGGATCGTGCTGTTGGTGACCGGAATCACAGGGCTGCTCCACCTCACCGGTGGCAGTCCGGCGCTCAGCTCCTCATCTGATGATCTCCGCCGCGCCGGAGGCGTGCTCGGCGCCGTGACCGGTGGTCTGGTGCGTGCCGGCCTCGGAGATGTGGGCGCGGGCGTGGTGTTCATCTGCATAGCGATCCTCGGCGCGCTCCTCGCCCCGGGGGTTCCGCTGCGTCGGGCGCTGGCCGCGATCGCGAAGGGGTCGCGGGTCGCCGTGAGCGCGCTGCGGTCTTGGCTCGAGCCGCCGATCACGGCCGAGATCGTGAACGACGATGGCGAAACCGCCCTGGTGGCCGAAACGGCGTCGCCGCCAGCGTCGAGCCGTCGAGTGACTGCGGCCGAGCTCTACGACCAGTTCGCCGATGCGGAGCCGGAACCGGAGGCCGAGCCGGACCAGGAGTCCCCAGTCGATCTCGCCGAGGAGGAGCTCTCGGATACAGAGGACGCGGATCTCGCGGCCGAAGATCTTCCCTCTGTTCCCCTTCCGAGCCCCAACCCGGCGGCCGGCGATGACGCCTCGCAGCTCGCGATCGATCTCGGTCCCCGTCACCGCCCTCCCGTGTGGAAGCTTCCTCCGAAGACAATCCTGGCGCGCGGTACCGGCGGCAAGGTCGATCAGCGGGTCGTGCAGGCCGGAGGAAAGGTGCTCGAGGCGACGCTGCGCGAGTTCGGCGTCGAGGCGAACCTGATTGGCATGACTGTCGGACCGACCGTCACCCGCTACGAGCTCGAGCTCGCCGCAGGAGTCAAGGTCAGTCGGGTCACGAGTCTCAACAAGGAGATCGCCTATTCGATGGCGAGCCACGACGTCCGCATCCTCGCCCCCATTCCGGGTCGGAGTGCGATCGGTGTCGAGGTCCCGAACAAGCAACGCCCCCTCGTGACTCTCGGCGACGTGCTCGCGGGCGAAGAAGCGCGAAAGGCAACGAACCCGCTCGAGGTCGGCCTCGGTCGTGACATCGCCGGACACGATGTGATGCTCGAGCTGGCCAAGATGCCGCACCTCCTCATCGCCGGAACAACCGGTGCCGGGAAATCGAGCTGCATCAACAGCATCGTCACGTCGATCTTGATGCGCGCCACACCGGAGCAGGTTCGGCTGATCCTCGTAGACCCGAAGCGCGTCGAACTGGGCCGCTATGAGGGTCTTCCGCACCTCCTCACCTCTGTGGTGACCAATCCCAAGAAGGCTGCGAACGCGCTCGACTGGGCCGTGCGCGAGATGGAGATGCGTTACGAGATGCTCGCCGAGGTCGGCACCCGTGACATCGACGGCTACAACGCGATGTATGACCGCGCCGAGTTGCCCACAGAGGAGAACCCCGATCCGCACGGCGGCAGGAACTATGTCCGGCTGCCGTACATCCTCGTCGTGGTCGACGAGCTTTCCGACCTGATGATGGTCGCGGCGCGCGACGTTGAGACCAGCGTGTGCCGACTCGCGCAGATGGCCCGCGCCGTCGGGATCCATCTCGTGATCGCCACGCAGCGACCGTCGGTCGACGTGATCACCGGCCTCATCAAGGCCAATGTGCCGAGCCGGCTCGCGTTCAAGGTCCGCAGCGTCACCGACTCCCGGGTCATCCTCGACCAGGCCGGTGCGGAGAAGCTCGTGGGTCAGGGTGACATGCTCATGATCACGTTGTCGTCGAGCCTCGGACAGCGGATCCAGGGCGCGTGGGTCGACGAGGATTGCGTGCGCAAGGTCGTGGCCCACTGGCGACGCCAGTCGCGCCAGCCGAACTATGTCGAGGGCATTGCCGAGGAGAAGGCCAGCGCCACGGGCGGCTTCGGCGCCGACATGGACGACGGCGACGAGCTGCTCGACCAGGCGATGGAGCTGGTCGTGATGGGTGGTCTCGGCTCGACGAGCATGTTGCAGCGCAAGCTGCGGGTGGGCTTCGCTCGGGCGGGGCGTTTGATGGACCTGCTCGAGCGCAAGGGTGTTGTCGGGCCGTCGGAGGGATCGAAGGCCCGCTCCGTGCTCATGACGAGCGAAGAGCTCGAGGAGATGCGGACCAAGGCCTAGGCGCGGTCGTTCAGGCGGGGCCGAGGTGGGCCGTCGCGACCGTGATCCAGGTCGTCATCGTCGACGTGATCACCGACGCCGCGTCGATTGTGATCGTCTCCTCGATCGTGAAGGTCCCCAATGCGGCCCAGGCTCGATCGATCTCGGCGCGGTGAACGGTGCGGGCGTGGGCCAGCGTCACGTGGGGTATGTATCCCCCGCGGGGGGGCCGGCCCGCGGCGGTGACGATGAGGTTGCGGAGCCGCGCCAGGCCGTGGTCGAGATCGTCGACGGTCACGTAGACGCCGTGGTTGGGATCGGGCCAGCGTCGGGCCCGCCCGAGTCGCAGTCGGAACGGAGCCAGTGCCGGCGCGATCTGCTCGAGGCGTGCCTGGAGCTCGGGCGCCGACTGCGCGTGGTGCAGAACCGTGACGTGGGGCGAGATCCGTTGGGCGCTCGCCGGATCCCAGACGTTGCGAGCAGCGTCGACGATCTCGGCGATGTGGGTTGGGAGGAAGAGTGTCGCCTGTACGCGCCCGACACGGATCGCACCGACTCCGGTGCTCAACCGGCAACCAGGGAGGCTGCGGCCACGATCGAGTCGGCGCGCGGATCGACGTTGCCGAGAACCATGCGGTTCATCACGTACCCGAAGCCCAGACCGGATTCGGGATCGGCGAGCCCGAGAGATCCTCCGGCCCCCGAGTGACCGAACGCGCTCGCGGGGGCCGACGGTCCGAGAGTGGGGGCGAGCATGAATCCGCTACCGATTCGCATGGGCATCCCGGTGATGAGGTCGGGCCCGTCGCAGAGGACTCGCGTCGCGTCGACAATGGTCGCGGCGTCGAGAAGTCGCACACCATCGCCGACTCCACCGTTGATGGTTCCGATCGTCGCGGCGTACATGCGCGCGACGGCGCGTGCAGTCGTGATCCCGTTGGACGACGGCATCTCGGCCGCGTGCAACGCGCGTTCGTTCCACATCTCGTCGTAGGCGAAGAGGTCCGACGGTCCGGCCATCGCCCGGCCCGCGAGCGTGTCGGGTGGGTAGAACGCGGCCATCAGCTCTCGGATGTCGGGATGTGGCGGCACCACGGTCGAGACGCGCGCTTCTTCGGCTTCGGGAAGGCCGATCCAAAAGTCGAGCCCGAGTGGGCCGGCGACCTCGTCGGCAAAGTACCGCCCCAGCGTTCGACCCGTGACTCGTCTCACGACCTCACCGACGATCCACCCGTACGAGCGGACGTGGTACCCGTGCGCCGTGCCCGGCTCCCAGTTCACGGCCTGCGCGGCGAGCGCCTCGACGACCGGGTCCCACGCCAACACCTCGGCGAGGGTCAGATCTCCCTCGACCGCCGCGAGGCCGCTCTGGTGCGAGAGCACCCATCGGAGCGGGATCTCAGCCTTGTTGTTCGCGGCGAATTCGGGCCACACCGAAGCGATCGGCGTGTCAAGGTCGAGCCCGCCCCGCTGGGCGAGGAGATGGGCGCAGACAGCAGTCGCGCCCTTGGTCGTCGAGAAGGCGAGCGCCAGGGTGTCGTGGTCCCATGACCGTCCGGTCGCGGGGTCGGCGATCCCGGCCCACACGTCGACCACCGGCCGGCCGTCGGAGTAGACGCAGCAGGCAGCGCCGACATCGCTGGTACGTGCGGATGCACCGGAGCCGGAGTGCGCGGGATCAAAGTTCGCCAGGAAGGCATCGGCGACTGCGCCCCAGCCCGGTTCGACGTCTCCTTGCACGGTGATGACAGGCTCCACGACCGCCAAGTTTACGGGCCGGACGCAGGCCGGCGGATTCCCGACACCCTCCTTGTAGGATCTCGGGGTGCCGCGCTTCTTCGTCGAGACCCTGGGTTGTCCGAAGAACGCCGTCGATTCCGACAAGATCATCGCATCGCTCCTTGCCGACGGGCTCGAATCGAGCGCCGAGGTGGGCGATGCCGACCTGGTCGTGGTCAACACCTGTGCCTTCGTGGAGGCCGCCCGCCAGGAGTCGATCGACACCGCTCTGGCCCTCGCCGATGCCGCCAAGCCCGGCGCCCGCCTGGTGCTGACCGGCTGCATGGCCGAGCGCTACGGCGAGGAGCTGGCCGATGCGCTGCCGGAGGTCGACGCCGTCGTCGGATTCGCGGGCGAGGGATCGCTGAGCGAGGTCGTGCTCCTCGGGCGTAAGCCGACGGGCGTGCGCGACCTGCTCGAGCTCGCACGCCCGGCGCCGTCGGCACCGTGGGCCTATGTCAAGGTCGCCGAAGGGTGTGACCGAGCCTGTGCCTTCTGTGCCATCCCGTCCTTCCGGGGAAAGCAGCGCTCGCGTTCGCCCGAGGCGATCGAGGTCGAGACGCGCGGGCTCGTCGAGGCCGGTGTCGCTGAGATCGTGCTCGTCGCCCAGGATCTCGCTTGGTACGGGCGCGACACTGGGGAGCCCGGCGCGCTCGCGCCTTTGTTGGCGCGCCTCGACCGACTGTCGAGCGAGGGCCTGGCGCGCATCCGGTTGCTGTACCTGTACCCGAGCGAGGTGCGTGATCCTCTGGTCGCGACGATGCTCGAGCTCCCCACTGTCGTGCCGTACTTTGACCTGTCTCTGCAGCACGCGTCGGCTCCGCTGATGCGGCGGATGAAGCGTTGGGGAAACGGAGAGCGATTTCTGGAGCTGATCTCGGGCATCCGCGCGTCTGAACCGGCAGCTGCGTTCCGTTCGAGCTTCATCGTCGGCTTTCCCGGAGAACGCGAGCGGGACCACGACGAGCTGCTCGCGTTTCTCGCCGCCGCTCGACTCGACTGGGCCGGCTTTTTCGGCTTCTCGGCCGAAGACGGCACCGCGGCGGCCACGATGGACGACACCGTCGCCGACGATGTGATGGTCGAGCGTCTCCGTGAGTGCAGCGAGCTCCAGGATCCGATCACCCGTGACGCGCGCGACGCGCTCATCGGAACCGTCGTCGATGTGCTCGTCGACCACTTCGACGACTCCGATCCCGGAGCCGGGGTGCTCGTAGGGCGCACCCACAGGGAGGCGCCCGAGATCGACGGCGTCGTGCGCCTGGTCGGCGCCGGTTTCGCCCGACCGGGAGCAATTGTCGCGGCCGAGGTCACGGGTGCGCTCGGGCCCGATCTCGAAGCCCGGGTCCTCGCAACGGTGGGCGGGCAACCGACGTGAGCGCGTCGGCCACACCCGCCCGCGCTCGGCGTTTTGGCTCGACGGCCGTCGCCACTCCGGCGAACTTCATCACCGGCGCGCGTCTCGTGTTCGCGATCCCGACGTTGCTTCTCATCGCTGATCGGGGCGCGACGTGGTTGACGGTGATCCTCTGGTTCCTGCTGACCTCGACCGATGGTTTCGACGGCTGGCTCGCGCGACGCGACGGCACGACCCGCTCCGGCGCCTTCCTCGATCCGCTCGCCGACAAGATCCTGATACTCGGTGGGTTCATCGCGCTGGCCGTGCGCGGCGACGTCTGGTGGCTCCCGGTCGCGGTGATGACGGCGCGTGAGCTATTCGTCTCCGTATACCGCTCACTCGCGGCCCGCCGGGGGATTTCGCTTCCGGCGAAGCAACTCGGGAAATGGAAGGCGTTCATCCAGATGATCGCGGTGGGGATCGTGCTCTTCCCGCCCACCGCCGATGCCCGCACGCTCCAGGTCGTCGTGGTGTGGATCGCAGTCGCGCTCACCGTGGTGTCCGCGCTCGACATCGTGCGCAGCGGTTGGGTCGAGGCGCGCGTCGAAACCACCTAGTCGACCGGGGGTGGTCGTGGGCCGCGCCCTGGCGAGAGTGCGACTCGCGGGCGAGGCACCACCGTAGGATTCCGGGCCATGCGCTGCGACGTCCTTGCCATTGGTACCGAGCTGCTCCTCGGTCAGATCGTCGATACGAACAGCTCGTGGATCGGCGAGCAGCTGGCCGCGGTCGGGATCGACACATTCGAGCACCGTAAGGTCGGAGACAACCTGGGTCGGATGATCGAAGCGCTGAGCGAGATGCTCGATCGGGCCGACGCGGTGATCGTCTGCGGCGGCCTCGGCCCCACCCCTGATGACATCACCCGCGAGGCGATCGCGGCGGTGATGGGCGTCGACCTGGAGCGGCGAGAGGAGCTCGTCGAGTCGATCAGGAAGATGTTCGGCTCTCGCATGCGCGAGATGCCGGCGAACAATCTCCGTCAGGCCGACGTGCCCTTCGGCGCGTCGGTGATCCCGAACCCGATCGGCACCGCGCCGGGCGTGTCGGGCGAGGTGAACCGAGCCGGGCGGAAGAAGATCATCTACGCAGTGCCGGGCGTGCCCTACGAGATGAAGCAGATGATCACCGATCACGTGCTGGCCGACCTGCTCGCGCGCTCGGGCGAGCGATCGGTGATCGTGTCCCGATCACTGAAGACGTGGGGCGCTTCCGAGTCGGGTCTGGCCGAGACGATCGCGCACCGCGTCGACGCGCAGACCAACCCGACGATCGCGTTCCTCGCGCGCGGCATCGAGGGGATTGTCGTGCGGATCACCGCGAAGGCCCCGACCGCGGCCGAGGCCAACGCGCTGATCGACGCTGAAGACGCGGAGCTCCGCGCGATTCTCGGTGATCTGATCTTCGCGGTCGACGAGGGGACCGTGGAATCCGAGGTGCTCCGCCTCTGCGAAGCGCGCGGTTGGACGCTGGGGGTCGCCGAGTCGCTCACCGGCGGCCTGGTCGGCGCTCGCATCGCGAACGTCGCCGGTGCAAGCCGAGTGTTTCGCGGCGCGATCGCGTCGTACGCGACCGACGTGAAGCGGTCTGTGCTGGGCGTGACGGCCGAGCACGTCGTGAGCGAGGAAGCGGCGCGGGGCATGGCAGAGGCAGCGCAGCGAGTGTTGGGCGCAGACGTAGGGATCGCGACGACCGGCGTTGCCGGCCCTGACACCCAGGACGGTCAGCCCGTCGGTACGGTCTGGTTCGGTATCGCGATCCCGGGCCTACCCACCGAGACGGTGTCGACGATCCTGCCCGGCGACCGGGAGCGGATCCGCCAGTTCTCCACCATCTCTCTCCTGAATCTCTTGCGCGTCCGGCTCGAATCGCTCTGAGGCCCGCTCCCGCGATCGAGGATGCTTGACCCGAACGGGTGTTCGTCCTAGCCTCCTTACACGCGTGGAATTCCACGCTTGTAGCTCGCCCCCGGATAACTGTCACACCCTCGCCGTACGGTGCGGGCAACGCAGTCGGAACAGTCCTTCAGCCAGCAGTCCCAGGAGGCACGGTGGAACGTGACAAGGCCCTCGACATGGCCCTCGGCCAGATCGACAAGCAGTTCGGTGTCGGCTCGATCATGCGCCTCGGTGAGCGCGGTCACGTCGGGATCGAAGCCATCCCTACCGGTGCTCTCGCCCTCGACCTCGCCCTCGGTATCGGGGGCTTGCCCCGAGGCCGTATCGTCGAGATCTTCGGTCCCGAGTCTTCGGGGAAGTCGACACTCGCTACGCACGTGGTCGCCGAGGCCCAGCGCAACGGCGGGGTGTGCGCGTACATCGACGCCGAGCACGCGATGGATCCCGTCTACGCGGCGGCCATCGGCGTCAACGTCGATGATCTCCTGATCTCCCAGCCCGACACGGGCGAGCAGGCGCTCGAGATTGCCGACATCCTGATCCGCTCGGCCGCGCTCGATGTGCTGGTGATCGACTCGGTCGCTGCCCTCGTGCCCCGGGCGGAGATCGAAGGCGAGATGGGCGACACCCACATGGGGTTGCAGGCCCGACTCATGAGCCAGGCGCTGCGCAAGCTCACCGGCAACCTGAACAAGAGTCGCACGGTCCTGATCTTCATCAACCAGCTGCGGGAGAAGATCGGTGTGATGTTCGGATCACCAGAGACGACACCGGGTGGTCGGGCGCTGAAGTTCTACGCGTCGGTGCGGCTCGACATACGTCGGGTCGAGACCCTCAAGGACGGCCCCGATGCCATTGGGAACCGGGCGCGGGTCAAGGTCGTGAAGAACAAGGTCGCCCCTCCGTTCAAGCAGGCCGAGTTCGACATCATGTACGGCAAGGGCATCAGCCGCGAGGGCTCCCTGCTTGATGTCGGCGTGGATCTCGGCATCGTGAAGAAGTCAGGAGCCTGGTTCACCTACGAGGGTGAGCAGCTGGGCCAGGGTCGGGAGAAGGTCAAGAATTTTCTCTCCGAGAACGTCGACCTCATGGTGGAGATCAGCGAAAAGATCCGCCAGCTGGTCATCACCGACGAGGAGATCGAAGCGCCGATCGATCTCGGCGAAGATGGCGTGGCCGCCCTCGCCGAGGAATCGGCCGAAGGCTGATCGACGGCTGACTGAACCGGAAGCCATCACGAACGGCCCGGAGCGTGCGACTCGGCGCTCCGGGCCGCTTCGCGCTCCAACTGGGCTCGGCCAACTCATCGGGGTCAGGCCAGGCCACGGATCGCCGCCGTCGCGCCTGCGATCGCCGCAAAGGTGAGCACCGCGGGGCGCAGACTGCGGCCGTGCAGGTGGCGCGCACCCCAGATGCTCGCGAGCAGGCCGACGCCGAGCGCGGTAAGAAGCTCGATCGTGAAGATCAACTGCTCAAGTCTGAGCTCGCCGGCGATGATCAGCGCGCCCGCCGACATCAGCGTTCCCAAGACGAAGCAGGTGGCGAGCGTGGCGCGGATCGCTTCACTGCGGTAGTTCTGGTAAAGCAGAGCTAGGGGTGGTCCGTCGACGGCAGCCGCGGTGCCCAAGATCCCTGCGGCCAGGCCGGCCGCGCTCGCGGTCACAGGAGTCACGGGCATCCGGGGATGCAAGATGCTCAACCCGACCGCGACGAGGATCGCGACGCCGATCACCGCGGTGAGGGTGTCCGGAGCCACCATCACCACGATCGCGGCGCCGATTGCCGCGCCGGGAAGGCGGCCGACCATGGTCCAGCCCACACCGCGACCGTCGATGTGCTCGTGCTCGCGGACGACCATTGTGATGGTCAACGGCAGCGAAAGCAGCACGAGGGCGCCGGGAACGGCATTGGGAACCAGCACCGCGATGACCGGTGCCACGATGAGATTGATACCGAACCCGACGCTTCCCTGCACGAACGCGCCCAATGCGACGACAGCGAGGCACAGCGTCAAATCGACTCCGGATATGTTCATTGGGCTGGGAGTCTCGCAGCCGCGAAGGCGATCGAGCGCTGAAATGGCGAAGTCGGCGTCGAACCCGGCGTAGCGTTGGGCGGTGACCGGAACCTTCGCCGCGCTGGCACCCTACGGTGCCGACGATCGGGTCATAGCCCTCTTCGACTCCTTCGCCGGCCATGATCTGGTGCCGGGACGCGTCGCGCGCGTCGACCGGGATCGATCGGTGGTCGCGACGGCCGAAGGTGTCGAAACCGCCACGAGCGATGAGCTTCCGGTGGTGGGGGACTGGGTCGGTCTGAGACCACCCCGAGGGGAAGGGATCTCGTCGATCGGGGCCATCCTCCCGCGGTGGTCGGAGCTCTCGCGGCGCGGGGCGGGTCTCATCCCGCGCCCCCAGACCGTGGCCGCGAATGTCGACGTCGCGTTCATCGTCGTGGGTCTCGACCGCGAACCGAGCCCGAACCGCATCGAACGAGAGCTGGTTGTCGCTTGGGAGAGCGGGGCCCGGCCCGTCATCGTCCTGAACAAGTCCGATGCAGCCGAGGATCCGAAAGCGCATGCCAAGGCCGTGCGCGATCGTGTCGGCCTCGTCGATGTCGTCGTCGTCAGCGCGCTCACGGGCGCCGGAATCGACGAGCTCACTGCCGCGCTGCGACCCGCGCTGACCGCGGTGCTGCTGGGTCCATCAGGGGTGGGAAAGTCGACATTGGTGAACGCGATCGTCGGCGAAGACGTTGCGGTGACCGGCGCGGTTCGAGAGGGAGACCGCAGGGGGCGCCACACCACTACGGCCCGCTCGTTGCTGCCGGTCCCCGGGGGCGGCGTGCTGCTCGATACTCCCGGGGTTCGCAGCATGAGCCTCTGGGATGTCGAAGGCGGGCTCGCGCTGACGTTTCCCGAGATCGAGGAGCTCGTCGGGTCCTGCCGCTTCGCCGACTGCGTACACGGGAGCGAACCCGGCTGCGCGGTGAAAGACGCGATCGCCGACGCCCGGATCGATCCGGCCCGGTTCGAAAGCTGGGACAAGCTGCAACAGGAGCTCGCCTACGAAGCCCGATCGATCGATCCCAAGCTCCTCGCCGCGGAGAAGCAGCGGTCAAAGGCGATTCACAAGGCGATGCGGGGCCAGAGCCCCACCTGACTGAGACCGTGTGACCCGGAGCCCCGTACACTTGAGCTGTGACCATGCCGGCGCCCCGCCGATTTCATGTCCGTACCTACGGCTGCCAGATGAACGAGCACGACTCCGAGCGGGTCGCGGGGCTCCTCGTTGCCGACGGCCTCGAGCCGACCGACGTCATCGAGGATGCCGACGTCGTGGTGCTGAACACCTGCTGTATCCGCGAGAACGCCGACAACAAGTTCTACGGCCACCTCGGCCGGCTCAAGGCCTTGAAGGACGCCAAGCCCGATCTGCAGATCGCCGTCGGCGGCTGCCTGGCTCAGAAGGACCGGGACCTGATCGTCAAGCGCGCCGGCCACGTAGACGTGGTGTTCGGAACCCACAACCTGGGCCGAGCGTCGGCGTTGCTGGATGAAGCTCGACGACTCGGAACTTCGGTGGTGGAGATCGCGGAGGAGCACGATCCCGAGACGGGCGGTGCCTGGGCGGGGGGCGAGATCGGCGCGCTTCCGGCGCGCCGTGAATCCACCCACTCGGCATGGGTCACGATTCAGATCGGCTGCGACAATTCGTGCACCTTCTGCATCGTGCCGAGCGTGCGGGGCCCCGAGGTGAGCCGGCGACTCGGCGACATCGTTCGTGAGGTCGAGGGGCTCTCCGCTGACGGAGTTCGCGAGATCACCCTGCTGGGCCAGAACGTCAACTCCTACGGTCGCGACCTCGGTGCCGGTCAATACCGGCCTCAGTTCGCCGACCTGCTCCGGGCTCTCGACGCAGTGGCGGGCATCGACCGCATCCGGTTCACGTCGCCCCATCCCAAGGACCTTCGGCCCGAGACCATCGCGGCGATGGCCGAATGCCCGTCGGTCTGTGAGCATCTCCACCTCCCGTTGCAGTCGGGTAGCGACACTGTCCTCGCGCGCATGCACCGTGGCTACACGGCAGAGCGGTACCTCCAGCGACTGCGCGCCGCGCGTTTCGCGATCCCTGATCTCGCGGTCACCACCGACCTCATAGTGGGCTTTCCCGGCGAGACCGACGATGAGTTCGCCCGATCCCTCGAAGTCGTCGACGAAGCCGCGTACGACGCGGCCTACACCTTTGTGTTCTCGCCCCGTCCCGGTACCCGCGCGGCGGAGATGACTGACCAATTCGTGGCTGACGACGTGATTCGAGAACGCATGGAACGCCTCACTGCCGTGGTCGAGCGTCACGCGCTCGAGCATCACGCGGCGCGCATCGGTCGGGTCGAAGAGGTCCTCGTCGACGGACCGTCGAAGAAGGATCCCGCCGTGCTCGCGGGCCGAACCCGCCAAAACAAGCTGGTGCACTTCACTGCCGATGCCAGGGCGGGTTCCCGGCATCCGGTGCGCATCACCGGCGCGGCACCGCACTGGCTGGCGGGAGAGACCGCCCGTGTGTGCATACCCGTTCGGACGGGCTGATCCTGCACCTCGCCATCGTCGGACCCACCGCTTCGGGTAAGTCAGACCTCGCGTTCGCGATCGCGCAGGCGCTAGGCGACGTCGAGATCGTCTCGCTCGATTCGATGCAGGTGTATCGCGGGATGGACATCGGCACGGCCAAGCCCAGCGCTCATGAGCTCGCGGCGGTGCCCCACCATGTGATCGACGTCGTGGAGCCGTGCGAGGAATGGTCGGTTGTCCGCACGCAGGCCGCGGCCCGCGCCGCGGTCGCCGACATCGAAGGTCGAGGCCGCAGGGCATTGCTCGTCGGTGGTACCGGGCTCTACGTGCAGGCGGTGGTCGATGCGTTCGAGTTTCCTGGCGAGGATCTTTCGTTGCGGGCCGAGCTGGAGGCGTCGACGGCCGAACCGGGGGGTGTAAGCGCGGCGTACGCAGAGCTCGTTGCCGCGGATCCGATCGGCTCGGCGCGCATTGACCCGCACAACGTGAGGCGTATCGTGCGCGCGCTGGAGGTCATTCGCCTGACTGGTCGACCGTTCTCGTCATTCGGTCCCGGAGTCGACGCATTCGGTCCGACGGTCTTCCCCGTGCGGATCTTCGGGATCTGGCTCCCGCGATCGCTTCTCGCAGAGCGGATCGAGGCACGGGTCGCGTTCATGCGCGAGCGGGGCTTCGTAGAGGAGGCCGTCCGGCTGGCTGGCGCGCCGATGGGCCTGTCACGCACGGCTCGCCAGGCGATTGGGTACCGCGAGGTCTTGGAAGCCGTGGCCGCCAGTGGAGATCTTCCCGATTCGACGAGAATCACCGAGGCGCTGTCACTGACCGTCCGCCGGACGCGGGCCTTCGCCCGACGTCAACGGATGTGGTTCCGCCGGGATTCGCGCATCACCTGGTTCGGTTCGGGGAACAATCCTCAAGAGTTGCTTGCCACACTCCTGTCAGGCTGGTCGACGACATGACGCAGTTCTCGAAGCTCCACGCCACCGGCAATGACTTCCTGGTCACCACCAACCCGGTCACGGCCGGTCAGGCGATCGCCCTGTGCGACCGCAACAGGGGCATCGGCGCCGACGGCCTCATGGTGCTCGGCCCGGGCTCGGGCGGGGGCGATTGCACGATGACGCTCTTCAACGCCGACGGTGGCCTCGCGGAGATGAGCGGGAACGGCATCCGGTGCCTAGCTTGGGTCGCGCACCACCGCGGTCTCGGCAACGCCACGCGCCTCGTCGTCGACTCCGGGAGTGGCCGTCGCGAAGTTGATCTCGTCGTCGATCCGGAGACGGACACCGTGATATCGGCAACGGTGGACATGGGCCCGGTCACCTTTGAGCCCGACGAGATTCCGCTCGCAGGTTCCGGCCCTTTCGATATCGAGGCCGAGTTCCACGGCACGATCTACCGCGGTGACGCCGCCGGGATGGGCAATCCTCATCTGGTGCTGTTCGTCGACGATCCCGAAGTTGCCCGCGTCGAACAACACGGCTCCCGACTCGAGCACGACGCCCGCTTCCCCAACCGAACCAACATCGAGTTCGTCGCGCCGACGCCAGGCGAGGCCGACGCCCTCACGGTTCGCACCTGGGAGCGCGGAGTGGGAGAGACGTTGAGCTGCGGTACCGGTGCGTGTGCAGCGGCCGCGGTGGCCCATCGGCGCGGCCTCGTCGGTACTCGAGTCAAGGTCCACGAGCGGGGCGGCGATCTCACCGTAGACCTTGGTGATTCGATCCGACTAGGTGGATCGGTCGTCCACGTCTTCGACGTCGAGATCGACCTGCAGCAGTTGATTCCTTGAGCTCCGCCGAGCCGAGAGCGGGTCGTGCGCGCCGCCGTCTGACGGCGACCGAGGTTGATCTCGAAGTCGTTCGGCAGCGGGCTCTTCTCGTCGGCACGACCATCGGTACCCGTTACATCGAGGAGGCAGAGGCAAGTCTGGCGGAGCTCGCGCTCCTAACCGACACCGCGGGCGCCGAGGTGGTCCACGCCGAGATGCAACGGCGCGATACCCCGGACCCCGCCACCTATGTGGGTTCCGGAAAGGCCGACGAGCTCAGCGAGCTGGCCGAGGCGCTCGACGTCGATTTGGTGATCTTCGACGACGAGTTGACACCCGCACAGCAGCGGAACCTGGAGAAGAAGTTCGAGCGTGACGTGGTCGACCGGGTCGCGCTCATCCTCGACATCTTTGCCCAACACGCGACCAGCCAGGAGGGGATGATCCAGGTCGAGCTCGCGCAGCTCCGCTACCTGAAGCCGCGGTTGCGCGGCAGGGGCAAGGAGCTCAGCCAACAGGCCGGTGGCATCGGGACGAGAAGAGGTCCGGGTGAGACGAAGCTCGAGATCGACCGACGCCGCATCGATAGCCGGATCACAAAGCTCGAACGCGAGCTAAAGCAGGTCGGCCAGAGTCGTGAGACGCAACGCAAGAGTCGTCGGCGTGGCGCGCGCACCTCGGTCGCACTAGTCGGTTACACGAACGCAGGGAAGTCAACGCTCCTGAACCGGCTGTCGCATTCCGATCTGCTCGTCGAAGACCGGCTGTTCTCTACGCTCGATCCGACGGTGCGCCAGGTGCAGCTACCTGGCGGCGAGACCGTGCTCGCGTCCGACACGGTCGGTTTCGTTCGCCGGTTGCCCCATCAGCTGGTCGAGGCGTTTCGATCCACTCTCGACGAGGTCGTCGATGCCGCGCTCCTGCTCCATGTGGTCGACGCCACCGATTTCGACGAAGCCGAGCGGCAGATCGCGGCGGTGCAAACGGTACTGGCCGAGATCGGAGCCGACCAGGTTCCCGAGCTTCTCGTGCTCAACAAGGCCGATAGGGCTGATCCCGAGACCATTAGGCAGCTCCTCGCTGCGCATTACGGATCGCGCGCGGTTTCGGCTGCGACAGGCGCGGGTGTCGGTGAGCTGCTCGAGGGTCTCGGCCTCCGGTTGCGTCAGCTCGCCCGCGTCGTGGAGCTGGCCGTTCCCTACGACAGAGGCGATGTGCTCGCGGCGCTCCACCGCGAGGGTGAGGTGCTCGTGGAAGTACACGGCGAATCCGGAACCCGCATCCGGGCCCGCCTTCCGGAAGCGAGCGTCACCCGGTTTCGCGAGTTCGCCGTAACCCCCTGATCCGGGTCGGAACCCCGGTTCGCCTTCGGTCAGCGGTTACCGAGACCCCGGATAGGCTTGATCTCCGTATGGAGGCGCCGAGCACTGGGTTCGTCCCCCCGCCCTACCCCCACGACCGCCTCACCGCGCTCCGTCGGCTCGCCGACGCGATGCCCGGTGGTGTCGTCGACTGCTCGGTGGGCACGCCCGTCGATCCGATGCCGGAGGTCGCGCGGCGCGCACTCGTCGAGGCTGCCGCCGAATCGACCGGGTACCCACCAACGATCGGCACGGTGCCGCTGCGCGAGGCCGCGGCGGCGTGGATCGGCCGTCGCTTCGGTGTCGACGTCGATGCCGATGGTGTGATCGCCTGCGTCGGCACCAAGGAGCTCGTCGCATCGTTGCCGCACGCGCTGCACCTGCGGAACCCGACCCGGGACACCGTTTTGGTCCCCGCGATCGCGTACCCGACCTACGAGATGGGCGCCCGCCTCGCCGGCCTGCGATCCGTTCCTGTGCCACTCGACACCGATTGGTTCCCTGATCTCGACCGTATCGCCGCGGCCGACGCCGAGCGCGGCCTCCTATTGTGGCTCAACGATCCCGGCAACCCGACCGGCGCGTCTATGGGTGCCGAGCGGGTCGCCGCGGTCGTCGCGTGGGCTCGAGAGCGTGGCATCGTCGTGGCGGGAGACGAGTGTTACGCGGAGTTCACCTGCGGTGCCGACGGCGAACCGGCCGATCCGACGACAGTGCTCCAATCTGGCCTCGATGGTGTTCTCGCGGTCCACTCGCTCTCCAAACGGTCGAACATGGCCGGGTTGCGGGCCGGGTTCGTCGCCGGCGACACCGACCTTGTCCGGTATCTCGGCGAAGTCCGCAAGCACGCCGGTCTCATGGTCTCCACGCCGGTCCAGGCGGCTGCGACCGCCGCGCTCGGAGACGACACGCATGTCGCCGAGCAACGCGTCCGTTACGCGCAGCGTCGGGCGCTGGTGCTCGATGCGCTCGGCGCCCACGGGTTGGTGCACGACGGTGGCCCGTCGACGTTCTACCTGTGGCTTCGCGGCGAAGGCGCGATGGACGACGGGTGGGAGCTCGCGGCCCGCTTCGCCGATGCCGGCACCTTGGTCGCCCCCGGCGATCTTTACGGTCCGGCCGGCGCCGATCACGTGCGCTTGTCGCTCACGCAACCGCTCGACCGCTTGGAGCTCCTCGTCGAGCGGATCGACGCCTCCGCGGCACGCGCTTCATAGGTCGGCCGTATTGGCCCGACCGATCGGTAGTGTCGGGACCATGATCGACCTTGAGCAGACCATCACCGCCCTCTGGGACGGCCGCGACGATCTCGACGCAGTGATGCCGAGAGCCGAGGCCGAGCTCGCGGTGCGCGCCGCCATCGATCTCCTCGACACCGGCGAGGCACGCGTCGCGGAGCTCTCGGGTGGCGAGGTGATCGTCCACCAGTGGTTGAAGCAGGCGATCCTGCTGCTGTTCCGTCTCACCTCGATGCGCGTCGAAGAGATCGGCCCGTTCGAGTACCGCGACAAGATCCCGCTCAAGCAGGGCTATGAGGCGGCCGGCGTGCGGGTCGTTCCCGGTGCGTCGGCGCGATGGGGTTCGTACCTCGCGCCGGGCGTGATCCTGATGCCGAGCTACACCAACATCGGCGCGCGGGTAGGCGCCGACACGATGGTCGACACCTGGGCGACGGTCGGCTCGTGCGCGCAGATCGGTGAGCGGGTGCACCTGTCCGGAGGTGTCGGCATCGGTGGTGTGCTGGAGCCACCCAACGCGGTGCCCGTGATGATCGGCGACGACACCGTGATCGGATCGCGCTGCATCGTCGCCGAGGGCGCGACGGTCGGCAACGGTGTCGTGCTGGGCGCCGGATGCATTCTCACGGGATCGATCCCGGTGATCGACGCCGAGACCGGCAGCGAGCTGAGCCGCGGCTCGGTCCCCGACTGGTGCGTAGCAGTCTCGGCGACCCGCCGCAGGACGTTCCCCGGCGGCGAGTTCGGGCTTCCGTGCGTGCTCGTCATCAAACGACTCGCCGAGGGCGATCGCCACGACAAGGCGAAGCTCAACGACGTGCTGCGGGAGCACGGCGCCGCGACATGACCCGCGAAAGAATTGATGTGTTCGCACTCGCGGCGGAGCTGGTCGGGGTTCCGTCGGTGAGTCACGAGGAGACCGCGATCGCCGATCTCGTCGAAGGCCGGTTGCGCGACCGTGCCAGCGGCCTCTCGATCACCCGGATCGCGAACAACGTGATCGCCCGCACCGACCTCGGCCACGATCGTCGCATCGTGCTCGGCGGGCATCTCGACACGGTTCCCGTGAACGACAACGCCACCGCGCGGATCGAGGGTGACACCCTCTACGGGCTCGGCAGCGCCGACATGAAAGGCGGCATCGCGGTGCTTCTCGCGCTCGCCGAGCGCGCGTCCGACGCTCGCTTCGACGTGTCGCTCGTGTTCTACGAGGCCGAGGAGGTCGCCGAGAGGTTCAACGGGCTGCGAACGTTGTTCCAAGATCGTCCTGAGCTTGTCGCGGGAGATCTCGCGATCCTGTTGGAGCCGACGGCGGGCTGGGCTGAGGCGGGCTGCCAGGGCACCCTCCATATCCGCGCCGAGTTCGACGGCGTCCGGGCGCACTCGGCCCGGCCGTGGATGGGGGAGAACGCCATCCACCGCGCCGCCGAGGTGCTGAGCAGGCTCGCGACCCATCAGGCCGACACCGTCTCGGTAGACGGTCTCGAGTACCGGGAGTCGCTTCAGGTGGTGCGGATCGAGGGCGGCATCGCCAACAACGTCGTCCCCGACGCATGCTCGATCGTGGTCAACCGCAGGTTCGCCCCGAAGTACTCGGTCGAGGAGGCGACGGCCCAGACCGAGGCGCTGCTCGCCGGGGCCGACCGGATCGAGGTGCTGAACTCCTCGCCTGCGGGCCCCCCCAATCTCATGAATCCTCTGGTCGCCGAGTTCATCGGCACGCTCGATCTTGCGGTCCGGCCCAAGCTCGGCTGGACCGACGTCGCCCGCTTCTCGGCCCACGGGATCCCGGCGCTGAACTTTGGCTCCGGTGATCCCGAGGTTGCTCACACCCAAGGTGAGTTCGTCACTCGCGAGGCGGTCGAGGGCTGTTACGCCGTCCTCGCGCACTTCCTCGGGGTCGGGGCGTGACCCGACCCCAGCTACCGCCGCTCGTGCGGGAGGCAATGGCGGCCGCTGCCGGTTCGGGATTCACCCAGTCGTGCAGCGCGGGGATCGGTCGGCTGCTCCAGGTGCTGACCGCCGGAGTCCGCAACGGATGCATCGGGGAGCTCGGGACCGGGTCGGGAGTCGGATCGGCGTGGATCGCGAGCGCGCTCGATCCCACCTCCGAGCTCGTCACCGTCGAGCTCGACGAGGGGTTGGCCCTCCGTGCCGCCGGGCTCTTCGCCGATCTCGGGAACGTGACTGCGCTGGAGGGGGACTGGTCGGTGATGGTCCACCGCGCTCCGTTCGATCTGCTGTTCTGCGACACCGTCTCACCCAAGCGCGATCAGATCGACGCGACGATCTCGCTGCTCTCGCCGGGGGCAACGATCGTGCTCGACGACTACACCGGCCTCGCTCCGGTGGGCGACACCGAACGCGACGCCTGGTTGTTGCATCCGCATCTTGTGACCACCGAGGTGCTCGTCTCGGCGACCGAAGCCGCGGTGGTCGGCGTCCGTCGCTGACGACCTGCCCGATCCCGCCCACCTCGAGAATGTCGCGCCTCATGACCCCGGAGGTCAGGGAAGTTGCACACGTCCGGTGGTGCCGAGGGTGAACCCGGGGTTGTGGACGACCTCCCATGGATGACCGTCGGGATCGGCGAAGTACCCCGACCGGCCCTCAAACTCGAGCGCATCGCCGGCCGGGCGCAGCACGCTCCCTCCGGCGGCGACTGCAGCATCGATCGCCGCGTCGACATCTGGCGCGGCGCCGACGTTGATGGCGAGCGAGACCGCACCCGGGCCCGTGGGCGTGCCTATCCGCGCCTCCGACGCAAGCGCAGCGGCGCTCCACAGCCCGAGCACGCAGCTGTCGAGGTCGAAGAAGCTCACGACTCCGAAAACCGAAGCCGGCGAAAGCCGCCAGCCCAGACCTTGGTAGAACGCGGTCGCCCGCGCGACATCGGCGACACCGAGGGTCACGAGGTTGATCCGTGGCGGGACGACCGGCACGGGACCGGACCTAGAGGCGCCGCAGGACCGTGACGACCTTGCCGAACACCGAGACGTCGGACGGATCGAAGATCATCTCCTCGAGTGCGGAGTTCTCGGGTCGCAGCACGATCTTTCCCTTGCGGCGCAGGAACGTCTTCACCGTTGCTTCCTCGCCGGGGATCCCGGCCACGACGACATCGCCCGCGTCGGCGGTGTCCTGCTGGCGGACGACGACATAGTCGCGATCGAGGATGCCGGCTTCGACCATGGAATCACCCAGAACCCGCAGCATGAAGAGCTGACCTTCGCCCGTGAAATCTTCGGGTAGTGGGAACGTCTCCTCTATGTTCTCCGCCGCGAGCACGCCGGTACCGGCGGCGACGTCGCCCACCAGGGGGACGTGACGGACCGGGCGCCGATCAACGGTGGCGCCCGACTCGGGATCGAAGCAGACCTCGATCGCCCGTGGCTTGGTGGGGTCGCGCCTCAGGTAGCCCTTCGACTCGAGCGCGGCGAGATGCGCGTGCACAGTGGAGCTCGACGACAGCCCGATGGCCTCGCCGATCTCGCGCACGCTCGGCGGGTAGCCGCGCCGCCGGACCTCGGTGTCTATGAACTCGAGGACCTGGCGCTGGCGGCCGGTGAGGGCGGCGAGCTCGGGAGCCGCGGCGCGGCGCGCCCTGCGGGCTTTCGCCGCCGCGGCAATGGAAGTGGGGGCGGATCCGGTGGGGGTCATCTGCTGCCTCCTGGGTGGTTCCCGGGAAGGTAACACGATCAGATGTTCGGGGCAAACACCTGTTCGTAATTTTGCTTGACTCGAACGTGCATTCGTGATCTTGTCGTACCGAACACCTGTTCCGGTCGCCACCCCTCGGGCCGACCAACTTCGCAAGCCGTTGCTGTCCCACCCTCGTGGTCCACTTCGACCACCACCATCCCGAAGACGAACCTCCGCAGTTTCGGCCCCGGATTCGAAGGAGAACTTCCGCCAATGGCCGCATTGATGCGTCCCCGCCACGACTTCGACGAGTACGAAGACATCGAGCAGATCGAGATCGGTCGTGCCCCCGCACGGCCGCGTCTCGCGCTGGTCGGCGAGCCCCGCGCCGCCGTCCGGTGCTCCCCGCTGACGACCCGTGCGACGTACCGGCGCCGGCGCATTCTCGCCGTAGTGCTGGCACTCGGCATCGTGGTCACAGTGGGGAAGGCAGGCGTCGCGCTCGGGGGTACACCCCTCGTGGCCCCCGAGCGTCCGCCCGCCTCTCCGATCGGCTCCTCCTTCGTCGTGCGCCCCGGTGACTCGCTATGGACCATCGCGCAGCGCATCGCCCCGGGCGCCGACCTGCGACCCATCGTCGATGCGCTCGCACGTGACCGCGCCAACGCGCCGCTGCGGCCGGGCGAGACGGTCGAGTACGGCGGCTAGCTGCGCCACCCGACCCGGCGGTGTACGCCCCGATTCTGTGATCACCGATCGGTCTACGGCGAAATACAGTGAGGGCATGCGCTGTCCGTACTGTCGCGAGCTCGATGACAAGGTGGTCGACTCGCGCCTCACCGACGAAGGCGTCGCGATTCGGCGTCGGCGGGAGTGCCTGTCGTGTGGCCGTCGGTACACGACCTACGAGCGCTTCGACGAGGTTCCGCTGATCGTGGTGAAGCGGGGGGGTCAGAAGGAGCCGTTCGACCGATCCAAGGTCGCCGCCGGGATCTCCAGGTCGGCGGTCAACCGGCCGGTCGACGCGGCGACGGTCGAGGCGATCGCGATCGAGATCGAGGAAGACCTGCGGGCGATCGGGGCCGAGGTAGGCACCGACCAGGTCGGTTTCGCCGTGCTGGAGCGCCTTCGGGTGCTCGATCCGGTCTCCTACCTGCGCTTTGCCTCGGTCTACAAGGGATTCGAGGACGTCGCCGACTTCGAGCGCGAGGTCGGTCTCCTCCAGAAGACGACCGCACCCAAGCGCCGAGAGCCCTGATCCTCAGGAGCTGATCCGCAGAACCTGAGATTCACCGTTGACTCCACGGAACTACGATGGTGTAATTACCCCCCATCTCGCGGCTAGGACGGACGCGACCACTACATCTTGTGGATCAGACGCCTACTTCATCTAGTGGGTCACGATCTGGCAGCACAGCTGGCAACGAAGCGAGCGAGCAAGAGTTCTGGACTCCGGGCGGAGTGAAGGCACCACACACATCACTGCTGAGACCGGCACGGACGAGTCTGGGATCGGCACCGGAACAGGGGAGAGATAACCGAATGGCGAGTACGTCTGAGGAGATGGCGCCGGTAGCGCTCGGGATCGGGATCCGCAGGCACTTCACGGAGGCGGGCGTCGACCCGTACGACACCGTGGAGTGGGAGCGACGCGATGCCCGCATCCAGAACTACAAGGACGGCACGGACGCCTTCTTCCAGGCCGACGTGGAGTTCCCCGTCTCGTGGTCGCAGAACGCGACAAACATCGTTGCCCAGAAGTACTTCCGCGGCCATCCCGGAACCGCCGAACGTGAGACCTCGCTGCGCCAGGTGATCGACCGCATTGTCGACACGATCGCCGACTGGGGCATCAGCGACGGCTACTTCACCGGCCCCGACGAGGCGAACGCCTTCCGCGACGAGCTCAAGTACGTGATGGTCCACCAGCGCGCCGCCTTCAACTCGCCGGTGTGGTTCAACATCGGCGTGGAGGGTGTGCCGGCGCAGGGGAGCGCGTGCTTCATCCTCGCCGTCGAGGACACGATGGACGGCATCCTCAACTGGTACCGCGAGGAAGGGACCATCTTCAAGGGTGGTTCCGGTTCCGGCATCAACCTGTCGGGCATTCGCTCGTCGAACGAGCACCTCAAGGGGGGTGGTACCGCGAGCGGCCCGGTGAGCTTCATGCGGGGCGCCGACGCGTCGGCTGGAACGATCAAGTCGGGCGGCAAGACCCGTCGCGCCGCGAAGATGGTCATCCTCAACGCCGATCACCCCGACATCGAGGAGTTCGTCTGGTGCAAGGCCCGTGAGGAGCACAAGGCGCGTGCCCTGCGAGATGCCGGCTTCGACATGGACCTCGACGGCCGCGACAGCCACTCGGTCCAGTACCAGAACGCGAACAACTCGGTGCGCGTCACCGACGACTTCATGCAGGCCGTCGTCGACGATCGTGATTGGGCCCTCAAGTCGGTCACGACAGGCGAGACGATCAAGACCCTCAAGGCCCGCGAGCTCATGCGCCAGTTCTCGCAGGCCTCGTGGGAGTGTGCCGACCCGGGCATGCAGTTCGACACCACGATCAACCGCTGGCACACCTCGCCGAACTCGGGCCGAATCAACGCCAGCAACCCGTGCTCCGAGTACATGCATGTAGACAACTCGGCCTGCAACCTCGCGAGCATCAACCTCATGAAGTATCTCCTCGACGACGGCGGCTCCGGAGCTGGCGGTTTCGATGTCGAGGGCTACCGACGCACGATTGAGGTCGTGTTCACCGCGCAGGAGATCCTCGTCGGCAACGCCGACTACCCGACAGAGAAGATCGGTGAGAACAGCCGCAAGTTCCGCCAGCTCGGGCTCGGTTACGCCAACCTGGGCGCGTTGCTCATGGCGCAGGGCCTCCCGTACGACTCGGCCGAGGGTCGCGCGTGGGCCGGTGCGATCACCGCGCTGATGACGGGTCACGCCTACGCGACGAGTGCCCGCACCGCGAGCCGCATGGGTCCGCACGCGGGCTACGCGGAGAACGCGGAGCCGATGCTCAACGTATTGCGAATGCACCGGGCCGAGACGGCCAAGATCGACGAAGAGCTAGTGCCCCCCGAGCTGCTGAGCGCCGCGCAGCGTTCATGGGACGAAGCCGTCGAGCTCGGCGAGCGGCATGGGGTACGAAACGCCCAAGCTACCGTTCTCGCACCTACTGGTACAATTGGTTTGGCGATGGACTGCGACACCACCGGCATCGAGCCCGACCTCGCGCTCACCAAGGCGAAGAAGCTCGTCGGCGGGGGCACGATGTACATCGTCAACCAGACGATTCCGCGTGCGTTGCGTCGCCTCGGGTATTCGGCCGACCAGATCGACCAGATCATCGCGTTCATCGACGAGCACAAGACGATCATGGGCGCGCCCGCGTTCAAGGCGGAGCACCTGCCGGTGTTCGCCTGTTCGATGGGCGACAACACCATCGACTACATGGGTCACGTCAAGATGATGGGCGGCGTGCAGCCGTGGATCTCCGGCGCGATCTCCAAGACCGTGAACATGCCAGAAGAGGCGACGGTCGAAGAGGTAGAGCAGCTCCACCTCGAAGCATGGAAGCTCGGGATCAAGGCGGTCGCCATCTACCGTGACAACTGCAAGGTCGGGCAGCCGATGGCCACGCAAAAGACTGCAGCGCAGCTCTTGGCCGCGGGTGCCGAGGCGCCGGTCGGCGGGCTCAGCCGCCAGGTGGAGCGCATCGTGGAGCACGTGATCGTGCAGGAGCCGGTTCGCCAGAAGCTGCCGCGCCGACGCAAGAGCCAGACCTTCTCGTTCCGGGTCGCCGATTGTCACGGCTACGTGACCGTGGGTGAGTTCGAAGACGGCCGACCCGGCGAGGTGTTCCTCAAGGTCGCCAAGCAGGGCTCGACCCTTGCGGGGATCATGGACGCGTTCGCGATCTCGGTGAGCTTGGGTCTGCAGTACGGCGTTCCGCTACAGGCCTTCGCGGAGAAGTTCACGAACATGCGCTTCGAGCCCGCCGGCATGACCGACGACCCTGACCTGCGCATCGCGACGAGCCTCGTCGACTACATCTTCCGCCGCCTCGCCGTCGACTACCTGACGAAGAGCGAGCGCGAAGACCTCGGAATCCTCACGGTGGGGGAGCGGATCCAGCCGACGCTGCCCGGCGTCGAGGAAGCTGGGGCAGTGGGAACCGACCGCCAGATGGTGCTCGGCCCCGAAGACCAGGCCCCGTCGGCTGCACTCCCGGCCCCGGCAACGGTCGTCGCCCCACCCGCAGCACCGAAGCTCCGTACCCGCGAACGCGAGACGGTGCTGTGCCACGTGTGCGGCGACATCATGCAGCGCGCGGGTTCGTGCCACGCCTGCCCGAGCTGCGGAGCCACATCCGGCTGCTCATGATCTGACCGCGATCCCCGAACTGGTCAGGTTCTCGCCGCACCACGCGTCAGGAACCTGACCAGAACGGTGGGGTCGCGTGAGCTGCGAAGCAACATCCAGATGCAATACTCCCGACATGTCCCTCGCCACACCCGCCGCTCGAGGATGAGTCGATGCGTATCTCGCCCGCGGCGATCTAGCAGGCGCTCTATGTGCAAGGCCGTGGTGCAGCTCGTCGCAGTTCACAGACCGGGCGGACGCGGCGTGTGCCCCGAGCGCGGAGGCCGGGACGCGGGAAGAAGTTCGTCACCCTGCATCGGGGCTATCTCACCTATGACTGGCGGCGCCTCTCGGGCGTGGCGGTGATCGATGCCGGCCGTCGGCTGTGTTTGTCCTACGTGGCCGAAGGCGTCGGGGATTGTCCCTCGACTGCCGAGGTCGTCGCGGTGGTTCGACGGAGCCAGCTACGCAGGCGTCAGTGGCACTACTGCAGACGGCGCAGTTCGTCGAGGATGTCGGAGGGCTCCATACGCGTGGTGTAGTCGGCTGAGACAAAAGCGGCACGGACAATCGCGCCCCGATCGATCACGAACGTCGCGGGAACCGGAAGATCCCAGCTGCCATCCGCGTTCTGCCTCGAGAGATCGTTGCCGAAGACATTGACGTAGACTTCTTTCACGGCCGCGGGTGGCGTGAACTGCAATCGGTAGGCTCGGATCGTCTCCTGATGGATATCGCTCAGAACGTCAAAGCCGAGACCCTCGCGCTCGGCGAGGGGTGCGGCGCGATCGGGCGACTGCGGACTGATCGCGATCACCGAGCCGCCAAGCGCGTGGATCTCAGGGAGGTGAGCCTGGAGCGCGCGGAGCTCGAGGTTGCAGTAGGGGCACCAGTCGCCTCGGTAGAAGGACAGCACCACTGGGACCGACGCCAGTCGCTCCGACAGTGTGACCGCGTGACCGGAGGCGTCGGGCAGGGTGAAGTCCGGCGCTCGTTCGCCGACCGCGAGGCCGGGAGCAGCTGCGGCCTCGGCGATGTCGGCGTTTGCGGCTTGGAGCGTTGTGCGAATGTCTTCTGGCAGCGCGAACGCGGCTGACAGATCCGCCAGCTGGCTGTTGAGTTGTCCGGTCATGGTGTTCCTCCCGTGTCTAGTTCGGTGCGGGTTTCGGTGTCGGGAATTCGACCCTCAGTTGGTCGTATCCGGTTGGGCTGGTCGAGCGCGGCGGCCCTCGACGTCCATGAAGAACTGGGCGGCGGCCTGCTGGATTGCTACCGACCACGTCGGGTAGGCGTGCGGCAACTGCGCGAGCCGTCCCGTGAACATGCGAGTACGCATGGCGAGCGCCGATAACGATGTATTGGATCGCGTGCTTCCCCCGGGCGTTGCCTTGTCGACGGATGATCCAGATCGGCGCGATGGTCACGAGCACTGGCGCGAGGTGATAGGTCGTGGTCGGACTGCGGAGCGCGAGCAGGGTCCAGCCAAGCGCGATCGCGAGCGCGATGCCCACGGCTGCGACCCCGGTCGAGATACCTGATCCGGCCGCTAGCGGGGCGGGGGTCCGGCGGCCGGATCTTCCACACTGGCCCTGGGGCTCGCGTGGGGGAACGTGTCGTCGGGTGGCTCACCCGGACGAGGGATCTGCGGTGTCGCCGGGTGGTGCGTTGACGAGTTCACGGCCGAACGCCTGCACCCGCTCTACGAGCGCGGCGTCGACGTTCGGCGCGTGTCGGGCCAGCGCCTGCTTGAGCTCCTCGTAGACGTGGGCTTCCATCCCGCACCTTCGGCACGCCTCGAGGTGGGTGCCGATTCGCCGAGCGGTGACCTCATCGACCTGACCGTCGAGGTACGCCTGCAACACGCGACCCACTTCACGACACGATGCCATCGCATCGGCATGAGACGACCGCGACCTACGAATTTTCATCCCTTACCTCCTCGCTTCGGCGCGAGCCCGGCGGCGGCGAGCCGGTCGCGCATGCGTGCCCGGGCCCGATGCAGCCGACTCATGACCGTTCCGACCGGTACGCCGAGCACCCCGGCAGTCTCCGCGTACGACAAACCATCAAGATCGATGAGCCGAACCACTTCCCGATGTCGTTCAGGCAGTGCGTTGTAAGCGTCGGCGACAACGGCGTCGAAGGTTTCACCGACGACGACGGTCTCCGGGTCACCGGCACCCGATGAGGGGACAGCTGCGAGCTTCGCCAGTGATGCGTCGGGATCGCGCAGAAGCTCGGGGCGCCGTCGCCGGTGCCGGTTCACCTCGGCGTTGCGCATGATGGTGAGGAGCCAGGCGCGCGGGTGCTCACCATCGAAGCGATCCATGGCGTGGAACGCGCGCAGCAACGTGTCCTGCACAAGGTCCTCGGCGTCGACGGTCCTTCGCGTGAGCGAGAGTGCCACTCGCAGCAAGACGTCGACCTCGGGGACGACGTAGCGAGCGAACGCCTCGCGGCGCCGGTCGCCGGCGGTCAGTTCAGCCTGCTCCACATGAACGGAACCCGGTTCCCCGGCGCCGCATTCCAGGGAATCGAAGCCCTCCGAACCGGGTTCCCTCCCCGATGTCCATTCTGCCTCACCGTGAACTGAGTCGCCTCGTTCAGGCCTATCTGGACCACGAACTGCGCGGCGATCCGGCGCAGCGCGCGGCGGCTCACCTTCAGGTCTGCTTCGACTGCAGCACCGACGCCGAGACTCGACGGCTCGTGCGTCATTCCCTCCGTCGGATCGCCGAACGGTCCGGACCTCGACCCGCCACGGCGCGGCTGTGCCGGTACGGCCAAGACCTGGTGCGGCGAGGATGATCGGCGTCGGCGTCGGCGTCGGCAACGGCGTCGGCTACGCGGCGGCGTTCGGCGGTGGGGTCGTGTCGTTCCTGTCGCCGTGCGTCCTCCCGCTCGTTCCCGCCTACCTCTCGATCGTGACCGGCCTCGAGGTGGCCGAGATACGTGACGGTGGCCGCCGACATTCGTTGCGGATCGCGCGCAATACAGGTCTGTTCATCGCCGGGTTTTCGACCGTGTTCATACTTCTCGGTCTTTCCGCGACGGCGTTGGGTGGAGCCCTGATCCGGAACCAGGCGACGCTCACGCGGATCTCGGGCCTCGTCGTCCTCGCGATGGCGTTGTTCGTGCTGGCGTCACTCGTGGTCCGTGCACCATGGCTCTACGCAGAGAAGCGATTTCATCCGAGTGCAACCAAGTTCGGACCGTTCTCCGCACCGATCGCCGGTGCCGCGTTCGCGTTCGGCTGGACGCCGTGCATCGGTCCGGTGCTCGGCTCCGTGCTCGCCCTCGCAGCGAGAAGCGGCGAGGCGACCCGCGGGGCGTCGCTCCTCGCGGCTTACTCGCTCGGACTGGCGGTGCCATTCATGGCCACTGGCCTCGCGTTCGGCCGTCTGACCGGCGCGTTCGGCTGGGTGAAACGCCATTTCACCGCGATCACCGCGGTGTCGGCACTCTCACTCGCGTTCTTCGGAGTTCTCCTGACCCTCAACCGCCTCACCTGGGTGACCAGCCAGATCCAATCCGCGATGCGGGCCGTGGGTCTGGACAGGTTCGTTTTCCTCGGCTGAAAGGACAGTTATGACCAAGCGTTCGTCCAAGAGGATGCCCGGCAATTCTCCCGGCCCCAAACCTGCGCCGGGAACGGCCAAGGCCAATGCCCCTGGGCCGAGGACGGCACCCAAGGCGCGATCAACGCCGTCGCGGCAGCGCCGTGCTGCGAAGCGTGGGAGAGGGCTCAGCTGGGGTGTCGGCGCGGCCGCGCTCTCCGTGCTCGTCATCGTCGCAATCGCAGCGTTCTCCGGCGCGGGAACGTCGGGCGCCGGAGTGATCGAACCGAGCCGCTTCGACCTCCCGGCGCTGCACGGAAAGGAACGGGTGCGGTTGGCCAACTTCCGCGGCAAGCCATTGGTGGTGAACTTCTTCGCGTCGTGGTGCACTGCATGCGACGAAGAGCTCCCTGGCTTCGCCAAGGTTTCCGAGGAGCTCAAGGGCAGAGTCCAGTTCGTCGGCGTCAACTCGCTCGAAACCGGCGACCGCGACTTCATGCCCAAGCGACACCACATCACCTGGTGGCCGCTGGCCGAAGACGTCGCCGGTTCGCAGGGCAGTGGATTGCACGACGCGCTCGGTGGCGGCAACGGCATGCCCATCACCGCGTTCTATGGCGCCAACGGGAAGCTCGTGACCGTCCAACGCGGGGCGATCCCCGAGACCGCGTTGCGCCAGACGATCCAACAGCTCTACGGCATCGCGACGTGACGCGATCCGTACGCCTCGTGGCGCTAGGCCTCCTGCTGAGTGTCGTCGCGGTGGCGTGCAGATCCAACGGTGCGACCGACGCCACGCGCGGCGGCCCGACGACGCGGCTGGCCCGGATCCTCCCGAGCGCACATGAGGACGTTCCGAGTGGGCTCGATAACCCCACCGCGGAGGGACTTCCGAAGCCGACGATCGACCCATCCGCGCTCCGCCCCGGTGGCCCCGGTCCTGACGGCATTCCAGCCGTCGACGCTCCTCGCTTCCAACGCGCCGACCACGTCTCGTGGCTGAACGACCGAGAGCCGGTGCTCTCGCTCGAGCTGAAGGGCCAGACTCGCGCGTACCCAGTGCAGATTCTGCTCTGGCACGAGATTGTCAACGACACGGTGGTCGGGATACCGGTGGCGGTGAGCTATTGCCCTTTGTGCAACAGCGCGCTCGCCTTCGACCGACGGCTTGGTGGCCGTGTGCTCGACTTCGGCGTGTCGGGGCTGCTCTACAACTCAGATCTCGTGATGTTCGACCGTCAGACACGGTCACTCTGGCCGCAACTCGCGGGGCGTGCGGCAGCGGGTGTGCTGACAGGCAAGGAGCTCGCCGCGTTCCCGGTGCAGACCGTCTCATGGGGCGAGTGGCGACGGGCCCATCCGCACGACTGGGTGCTCAGCCGGGACACCGGCAACCGGAGGTCCTACGGCACCAACCCCTACCCCGGCTACGACGACACGCAGTCACGGCCATTCCTCTTCGACGGGAAGGTGGACGGTCGACTCACCGCCAAGACCCGAGTCGTCGGCATTGCCACCGATACGTCCGCAGTCGCGATCCCGCACGATGTGCTGCGCCGCCGCCGGGTCATTGAGCCTCGGATCTCTGGGACACAGCTTGTCGTGTGGTTCCAGCGCGGAACGACATCGGCACTCGATACCGCATCGGTCGCGGCCGGGCGCGACGTCGGGGCGACGGGCGTGTTCGACCCGACCGTCGACGGACGCCGCCTCCATTTCGACCCGATCGCCGGTGGATTCCGTGACCGTGAGACGCGCACCATCTGGAATGTTCTCGGGAACGCCGTCCAGGGCCCGCTTGCCGGACGCTCGCTCGCAGCCGTCGCGCACGTCGACTCGTTCTGGTTCGCGTGGGCCGCGTTCCGACCGGCCACCATGGTGATCGATGACTAACGGCATGGACCCCAAACGCGCGGGAACGCCTGCTTGGGTCACACCGCGCGAGGCGCTGCGCGTCGCGTACCCTCCCCGACACGCTGCGACGGACGCTCGTCATCGCGGCGATCGTGGGGACACTGCTCTCGATCGTGAACCAGGGAAACGTGATCATTCGCGGCGATGCCAACACGATCACCTGAATTCGCGTGGTTGTTAACCAACGCGTTCCCCTCGATGGTAGAACGCGGGTTGGGAGCGTTAACGCCCTAACCGGTCGACCATGACTTGCCGGGGAGCCGGCAACCGACTCGATCTCCTCCGGGCCGGCGGCGGGACTACTTCTTGCCCGCTACTCGTCGATGGGTTGGTGGGGATCGTCGAGGACCAGGCCGAGCTCCTCGAGCTCGGTCTGATCGACCACGAGCAGGTCGGCTGCTGCCTGCTCGTCTTCGTCGCGGTCGGTGCGGGGCAACGCGTCGTCGTCGATCCCGATCAGCTCGCTGATGTCGTCGTCTTCCGGGGTCCGGTCAGTATCCATGGGTACTCTCCATCCGTCGGGGCCATCTTGGCCCGGATTCGCGATGAGCTCGGCACGGAGCTGGAGCTTTCGCACCTTGCCGGCAGCGTTGCGGGGGAGCTGGGGGCAGAGGAACAGGGCGCGGGGTGTCTTGAATCCGGCGAGGTGCCTCCGGCACAGCGCGATCAGCTCGTGCGCCTCGACGCGCGCGCCCGATCGCGCGACGATCACCGCACACACCCTCTGGCCCCACCGTTCATCCGGCAGCCCGATGACCGCGACCTCGGCGACGCCAGGATGGCGGTGCAGCACGTCTTCGACCTCGAGTGACGCGACGTTCTCGCCGCCGCTGATGATCACGTCTTTGAGTCGGTCGACGATGGTCAGCAAGCCGTCGTCGTCGATCCGACCGACGTCGCCGGTGTGCAGCCAGCCGTCGCGCAACGCGTCTGCGCTCGCCGCGGGATCGGCCCAGTAGCCGACCATCAACTGGGGAGCACGCACGAGGACCTCGTCAGTGAGGGGCGCGAGCGCGAGCTCGACCCCCGGAGCAGGTTGACCGGCGGCGCGCAGCATGCGGTTGTCGCCGGCCGCAGCCCGACGGTGTTCGTCGGGGCCGAGGAATACGGCATTGCCCGAGAGCTCGGTCATGCCGTAACCCTGCGAAAGGTCCCAATCCCAGCGGGCGACGGTGGCCCTGAGCACCGGCGCCGGGATCGGCGAAGCGCCATAGCCGAGCGCGCGCACCGTCGCGAGGTCGTCGTCGCGAACGTCGGGCTCGTCGAGGAGCATCGCGATCATCGTCGGTGCGAGCGAAAGCATCGTCACGGCGTGCTCATGCACGAGCTCCGCGAGGCAATGTGGGTCGAAGCGGCGCATGAGAACCACGGGCCGGTCGCGACGGTGCATGACCAACACGTTGTAGCCCGCGACGTGACACAACGGGAACGGAGTGAGGAGCGTGTCATCGTCACGCACGGGTCGCGCGACGAGGGTGCTCTCGACCGCGGCGAGCAGGCCGGCGTGGGAGAGGGTCGCGAGCTTGGGCGAACCAGTGGTGCCGCTGGTGCCGACGAGCCATGCCGGTCGATCGTCACGCTCGCCTGTCCGGGGAGCACCTGTCGTGTTCGTCTCCGACCGTACGAGACTGGCGTAGCTGAGGTCGAAGGGCAATACATCGTCGAGCCCGACGATTGTCTCGACCCCGGCGCTGTGCAGATCCTGCACGTCGACGCCGGCGAGAAGCTCGGACTCCGTGATGAGGACCCGCGCTCCGGATCGAGCGAGCGCGGCGGTCCACTCCTTTGGATGGAGACGTTGGTTCAACAAGACGAGAACGCGCCCGGCCAGGGGTACGCCGTAGTAGCACTCGACGTACTCGGCGCGGTTCCCGGCGAGGATCGCGACCCGATCACCCGCGTCGCTCACCCGGTCCAGCCCGCGTGAGAGCGATTGAACGCGGCGGTCGAGCTCGATGAAAGTGACCGGCCCGGCCTCGGTCACGAGCGCAAGACCGCTTGGTGCGCGCCGGGCCGCGTCGGAGATCAAGTCGCTGATCAGCACGAGGGCATCGTCGCACGCGGGCGGGAGGGGTCTGGAAAAGGGAGGGGCCGGGAAAACTGGGTCGTTTGCCTCAGGTGGATCGCACCCGTGTTCCGTACGGTGATTGTGGGAAGCAAGTTCAGAACTGGGTGGGCGAGAAGAATTGAATCCGCACATGCAGGGGAGGCGTTGAACCCCGGGCTGGCTGGTCGCATCGCCCGAGGGGAGCCAAGCGAAACCGGCCCCGTTCTCGAACGAGGGCCGATCTATGCATATCTCACGACCTGATGGCGCTCCGCGCGCCGTCGTCGACATCCCCGAGCCGCGTCGCGCCACCTGTGTGCTCGTCGCGAGCCACAACGGCGAGAAGAACATCGCCAACGCGGTTGCCCATGCGATCCGGCAGTGCGCTGTGTACGTCGTCTCCGACGGGAGCACCGACCGCACCGCAGCCGTTGCCCGCGAGGCCGGCGCCACCGTATTGGAGCTGACCGACAACGTCGGGAAGCCGGCCGCCATCCACCGGGCGCTGCGCGATCTCGATATCGTCGCGCGCTACGAGACCGTAACCGTCATCGACGACGACACCACGCTAGAGCCCGGGTTCGTACGCGAGTGCCTCGCGCAGATGCACTCGGGTGTAGGCATCGTCGTCGGCAAGACGAAATCGGATTGGAGCTCGTCAGTCCGCTGGAACCCGTGGGTCGCGGCCCGCGCGTTCGGCTATTGGAAGTACCAGTTGTTTGTTCGCCGCGGCCAGAGCGCGCTCAACGTCATGAACTGCATCTCCGGTTCTAACTCCATGTATCGCACCGACCTGCTGGCCGAGGTCGCGCAGGAGTCGACGCCGTACATCGTCGACGACACGTATTGGACTCTCGAGGTGCACCGTCGCAAGCTCGGCCGGATCGTGTACGCGCCGCGCGCCGCAGCGCGGGTCCAGGACCCGACCTCGGGGCGGGAATGGTACGGCCAGAACCTTCGCTGGCTTTGGGGCACGATGCAGGGGATCCGTGGTCACAAGATAGGTCGGCGCGCGAGCCTGTTCGACTTGGCCTATCTCGGCCTCATTCTCGACTGGGTCCTGTACGTCGTTGGCTGGCCGGCGATGCTCGCGTTTGCAACCCTCACGTCGGGTATCGACCCGCTCCGGATGGTCGTCGTATACCTCGCCGGTTACTTCGCGTGGTCGGTGATCGGTGCGATCGCGCTGCGACGTTGGGCGCTCATCCCACTGTTTCCCGCGCTGCTCGTCGTCGATTGGGTCCAGCGCGTCAACTTCGTTCACGCGTTTGTGAAGACGATCCGTCAGCCTACGGTCGAGTCGTGTCGGTGGGAGTCACCGACCCGCTACGCCGAGGCCGACGCGGCCTGAGCGGCGGCATGACAATCAACAACCCCCCGAGTCTCAAAGGAGCATTTCATGAGCACACCTAATGTCGAAGTCCTCGGCATCCAGATAACGGCCGGCGGCGCGGTGGGCGTACACGTTCCCGGCATCGATGTACTCGCCTTCACCGGGACTGGCCCGGGCACGCTGCCCCTCGCGATCATGGGCCTGCTCACGCTGATCGTGGGTTTCGCCGGGACGCTCTTCGGGCGCCGCTGGCACCGTAGCGGCGCGGATACGTCGACCGGGCCCCTGCGCGACCTGTCGCATCTGGCGAGCACGCCATTGCAGTAGACGGCTCCGTCTCACCTTCCGAAAACGACCTGCAGACTGCGGTGCGGAAAGGGCCCGCTAAGTTGGGTTTCGTATGGTGTGCTTCAGTCACGTTGGTCAATGCGTCCGGGATCTCGATCGAGCGCGGACGTTCTACACCGGTGCGCTCGGATTCGAGGAGGTTCTCGACCTCGATGTGAGCGGGGCCCAATCGGCAAAGCTTCTCCGTCTGCCTGGAACCGTCGGTCTGCGAGCGGTCTATCTGCGGCGCGATGGCTTTGTGCTCGAGCTCCTCGCCTTCAGCGACCCCGAGCCGGAGGTGCCCCGCGAGCGCACCATGCTCGAGCCCGGACTCACGCATGTTTCGGTGGGTGTCGACGATCTCGATGACGCTTGCGCTGCGGTGCTGGCCCACGGCGGGACCATCTTCGCCGAGTCACGGCTCGAGGCCGCGGTGTTCGTCGCCGACCCGGAGGGTCAGGTGATCGAACTCCTCGCGGGCACGCAGTTCGCCGACCGACTGCACCGTCGCGGTGCTTGAAGCGCGGCGGCGGCTTCAGGAGACGGCGTCGAGGAATTGCTGTCGGTTCGCCTCGAACCATGCTTCGCGTCGGAGATAGCGCTCGGCTCCACCCATCTGGTTCCACATCTCGGTGAAGGCGGGATCGCCGGCCTCGACGCGGCGTTGCACGAACGCGCCACCACCGCGGATCTGGGTCGAGAGCGCGTCGACGAGCTCGTAGCGGTCGGGTGGGAGCCCGTAACCGTCGGCTGCAACCCGCAGGCGAATGAACGGATCGAGCCCCACCCGACCGGTACGCGCCGCGTCCTCGGCGGTGTCGATCGGTGCGCACATTCGGGCCAGCGCGGCGAGATCGAAGGTGCGCCGTCCCGGAGCCGCGAAGTCGAAGTCGAGGAGCGCGATCGCGTCACCGTCGCGGTACACGACATTCTCGGGGCAGACGTCGTTGTGGCAGATGACGTCGCCCGGTTGCGGATCGGCAAGCTCGCGGTTCCACGCGGCATCGTCGGGTGCGACGAATCCGAGGGTCGCATCGTGGAAGCGGCGCAGGAGCGCAGCAGTGCTCGCGAGCACGGCGTCGGACTGGGCCCACGCGGGAAATGGTGGATACGGAACATCGCCGGCGATGAACCGGAGCCGTTCGCGCCCGCCTTCTAGGCCTAGCGGTTCGGGAACTCCGTCGAACCCGGCAGCGCGCACATGGTGGAGGAGCGCGTGGACATTCGGAGAGTGTTTGCCCGCGGGTCGACGCGTCTCGTCGCCCACCCGCACGACGAGACCTGCGTTGGCGATCCCTCCGTGCAGCACCTCTCCGTGGGCGAGGTCTTCGGAAGCAGACTCGTCGGACGGCATGACCCGATTGTCGTCCACGGATCTACGCGGGGGCAATGGTGAGCGAGCAGCGGTTCGGGCTCCGTTCCTACGGGCGCGGCGGAGCTACTGCATCGGTGCGACGACGCAGAGTCGCTCGCAGCCCGAGACCGATACCGACCGCGGCGGCAACGCCCCCTGTGACCAGCACGCTTTGGTTGGACGCGCCGAGGAGCTTCAAACCGGAGATCAGGAGCACGACCATCAACACCGGCCGGATGATGTGGTCGGGTGAGCGCGACGAGAGCCGGGCACCCAGGTAGGTGCCGGGAATCCCACCGACGAGCAGCGAGCCGGTCAGCGTGAGTTGGACGTCGCCGAAGAGCAGGTGTCCGAGCGCGGCCGCAGCCACGAGCGGGATCGCCTGCACGAGGTCGGTTCCCACCAGTTGAGCGGCGGTGAGCGCGGGGTAGAGAAGGAGGAGCATCACGATCATCAAGGAGCCGGAACCCACTGAGGTGATGCCGACTACCAGGCCGCCGAGCACACCGACGAGCAGCGTCGGCAGAGGACGAACTGCGATGTCGTGCTGAGCGTCGTCGTGCCCGAGCGGTGCGCCGCGTCGTCGAAGGACCACGTTGCGGGCGACCATCGCCGACGCCGCGACGAGCAGCGCAATTCCGAGCATGGTCTGTAGGTCCTTCTGAATACCATCCCCGAGCGACTCGAGCAGGAGCGCACCGCAGAACGCTGCGGGCACTGAACCGGTGCAGAGCCAACCGACGAGCCGAAGGTTCACGGTCCCGTGGTGAAGGTGCACACCGGCGCCGAAAGGCTTCATCACGAGCGCGGCTACGAGGTCGCTCGAGACCGCGGCGAGGGGCTGGATTCCAAAGCCCAGAACCAGGATCGGGGTCATGAGGGCTCCGCCACCCATCCCCGTGAGGCCGACGACGAACCCGACGCCGAGGCCGGCAAGGGCCACCCACCAATCCATTGTTCAGGTCCCCTCGTACCCCAGTACCCTGATGTTGTCTAGCGGGATTATAGGGATTGAATAAGTGGTTGGTCAAGCCCCTTGCGTATCGTCCTAGGGCGCATCTCGGCGCAGGTCGCGGCTCAGCTCGATGAACGCTTGCGCCGCCGGCGAGATTGGTCCGTCGCGCCAGACCAGACCGATGGTCCGACGAACGGGAGGGGAGAGCGCGGCCGTGACCACGTTTGCTGTCGCCGCGGTTGTCGCCAGTGGTCCGGGCAGGATGCCGGCGCCGGCGCCGGCACCGACGAGCGGCAGGATCGACTCACGTTGTTCGGTCTGGACCGCGATCGTCGGCGAGATGCCGGCGTCGGCGAACGCCGCGTCGATCAGGCGTCGCATCGACGTACCCGGTGGCGTCACGATGAGCGCGACGTCGGCGAGCTCGCTGATGGTGACTCGGCTTCGCCCCGCGAGCCCCGACGATGCCGGTAACGCGAGGATGAACTCCTGCTCGGCGAGTGGCTCACTCACGAGTCCGGGCCCGGTGAGCGGCAGCTCGGCCACCCCGACCTCGGACTGACCGCTGCGCACCCCGGTTGCCACCGAAGTCGCGTCCTCGGGCTGCTCGATGTGCACGGCGATGCGCGGATGCGCGTGTCGGAACGCGCCAACGAGCCTCGAGAGGGGATCGATCGCGAGCGTGGGAAGGGCCACGAGGTCGAGGCGGCCAGCGGTGAGGCCGATCACGGCCGCGACCGACGCGCGCAGCACCGTCCGGTCCCTGAGCAACTGCCGGGCGGGTTCGATGAAAGCTGTTCCCGCGGCGGTAGGGAGCACTCGTCGCCCGACGCGGTCGAAGAGCGCTACCCCTAGTTCGGCTTCGAGGCGGGCGATCCCTTCCGAGAGCGCGGGCTGGGTCACGTGGAGCGCCCGGGCGGCCCTGGTGAAGCCTCCGTGCTCGACCGCGCCCACAACGTACTCAATCTGTCGAAATTCCATCGGCACAGCCTATGGTATTTATCGGAATAACTGCTTTGACCTTTGCTATCGGGTTGGCTGCAATAGGGGGGTGCCCCGAGACACCTATCGCGCAGCGCGATGAGCACGGAGACGCTTGTAGAAGTAGCGGTCATCGGCGCGTTCGTCGGGTTCCTCGGCGGACTGTTCGGCAAGGGCGGTTCGGCCATAGCGACTCCGCTGCTGGCTCTCGTCGGCATCCCACCGATCGTCGCCCTCGCGTCGCCGCTCCCGGCCACCATCCCGTCGACGCTCGCGGCGTCGTACGCTTACTGGCGTGAGCGCCTCATCGACTGGCGGATCTTCCGATGGAGCGTTTTCGTGGGGATCCCCGCGACCGCGGCCGGGGCCTACGCGACCCGATGGATCGGTGGTGATGTTCTCGTCACTGCTACTGAGGTCGTGATCACAGCTCTCGGCGTTCGCTTCCTTCTAAGGCCGGGAGCTCCTCACGAGATCGCGATCGAGCCGCGTGGATATCGCCTCCGGCTGGTGGCGGTCGCGGCAACGGTCGGCATCCTCTCCGGCTTGCTTGCGAACGGTGGTGGGTTCCTGCTCGCGCCACTCTTCGTTGTCGTCCTACGCGTATCGATCAAGCGGTCGTTCGCGACCTCGCTCGCGGTTGCCTCGGTGCTCGCAGTACCCGGCACCATCGTTCATGCCTTCCTGGGTCACATCGACTGGTCGTTGGTCGCCGTGTTCGGGCTGACGTCGATCCCGTTGTCGTACCTCGGGGCCCGGGTCGGCATCCGCACGCACCCTGTTCGGCTCGAGCGTGTCTACGGCGCCGGGCTCGCCGTACTCGGGGCGACGCTGCTCCTCGCGGCGCGCTGATCCGCCGTGCGCCCCGTGACTCGGCTGCTCTGCCCCTACCTCGCGGAGTTGTGTCGGAGGGCCGTTCACGCGAGCGTGACCGACCATGAGTGACGGAACCCAAGCACAGTCCGCTCGACGGGTGGCCCTGATCGCCAACGCCGATTTCTACATCGGACCGCCGCTGGCCCGACTTCTGGCCACCCGTGGCCACGACCTGATTGTCGGCGATCCCGAACCCGGCCTCGTCGATCAGCTCGAATCTGCAGGTGCCGCGGTCGAGGTGGTGCGCGGAGTGAAGGATCTCAGCGACTCGACCGCCTCAGAGCGGCTCGTAGCGGCGGGCCTTGAGCGGTTCGGCCACATCGACTCGGCCGCGGCGTTCTCCGGCCGGGTGGTCACCGGCCGGTTTCTGGCTTCGACGGTCGATGATCTGCACAAGGTCGTCTCGGGATGTCTCGAAGCTCCGTACCACTTCCTCAAAGCGGTGGTGGCACCGATGGTGGAGCGCGGCGAGGGCCAGGTGCTCATCGTCACCAGTGCGTCGGCTGTGCGCGCGACTCCGGGTGCTCCGCTCTACTCGTCGGTTCGGGCCGCGGCCAACCACCTCGTGCGCAACGTGGCCGACGAGGTTGCCCGATCCGGCGTGCAGGTCAACGCGGTCGGCACCAACTTCATGGATTTCCCCGAGTTCCTCCGTGCGACCGGGGGGACCGACCCGGCGGTTCGGGCCAAGCTCGAAGCTGCGGTGCCGATGCGGCGCCTCGGGACGGTCGAGGAGTGCGCGGCTATGTGCGCCGTGTTCGTCGACGGCACCAGTCGCTTCACCACTGGTCAGTTCGTCGCCTACGCAGGTGGTTGGGCATGAAGTTCGGCATCGCGTTCGCCAACATCGGGGCGTTCGTCGAGCCGGAACGCGCGGTTGCATTCGCCCGGGCCAGTGAAGCCGCGGGCTTCGAGTCGATGTGGACGGTCGAGCATGTGGTGGTCCCGTCGGGCTACGCGTCGGCGTACCCGTACGACCCGTCGGGCAAGATGGCCGGCCCCGAGGACTCGCCCATTCCCGACCCGCTGATCTGGCTGGCATTCGTGGCCGCGGCCACATCGACTATCCGTCTCGCCACCGGGATTCTCATCGTTCCTCAGCGCAACCCGGTTGTGCTCGCCAAGGAGCTGGCGACGCTCGACCAACTGTCGGGAGGTCGCCTCGAGCTCGGCATCGGCGTTGGGTGGCTCGAAGAGGAGTTCGACGCGATCGGGGTTCCGTTCGGGAATCGCGGCAAGCGCACCGATGACTACATCGCCGCGATGCGCGCGCTCTGGACCCAGGACAAGGCATCTCATCACAGCGAGTTCGTCGACTTCACCGACTGCATCTTGGCTCCGAAGCCGGCGCAGGCATCGGTTCCGGTGCACGTGGGAGGGCACACCGATATCGCGGCGAAGCGCGCCGGGCGGCTCGGCGATGGCTTCTTCCCCGCCAAAGGGAACCACGCCGAGCTCGACCGCTTGTTCACGATCGCGCGCGATACCGCGAAGGAGCACGGTCGCGACGCCGCGAAGATCGAGATGACGACGGGTGGCAATGGTGCCGTCGGCGAGAACGCGCTAGAAGAGGTGAAGGCACTTGCCGGCATCGGGACCGACCGCGTGATCCTGCCGTCGTTCCTCTTCTTCCGTGACACTACCGATGCACTCAATCGCTACGGGGATGAAGTCATCGCCAAGGTTGGCTGAGTCAGGGATTCCAGAGTGGCTCGGGTATGTCGAAGCCGACCGGCGTACCCCAGCGGTTGCGGTACGAGACCTCGTGCACGGGACGACGGGGCGCGACGCCCCAGCGCCCAGTGGGGTATCCGAACGTCACGCACGACGAGAAGATCCAGCCTTGCGCCTTCGGCACCCCGAGGATCTCGAGCACTTCGTCGAGGCGGAACATGAACACCGAAGTCATCGAGGAGCCGACGCCTTCGGCGCGCGCGGCGAGCATCGCCGACCATGTCGCCGGATGGATCGAGCCGCCGGTCGGGTCGAACTGCACGAAGCTGAACAAGAGGAGTGGGTAGGCCTCGAAGTGGTCGGCTAGGTGCTGCGCGGAGCGTTGGACCTTGAGAACCTGCGCGTTGTCGGGGTCGTCGGGAGCGGTCTTGGCCACCTCGAGCTGGTCCTTGTAGATGGTGGCCCAGAGCTGGGAGATGCAGTCGCGGTAGATCGGGCCGAGCGCGTCCAACGTGGCGCGGTCGTCGACCAGCATGAAGCGCCAGTTCTGCGCGTTGCCGCCCGTTGGGGCGCGGATCGCGGCATCGAGGATCCTTGCCTGCACATCGTCGGGGATCGGATCGGGTTTGACCCGGCGCATCGCGCGGGTCGTGTACAAAGCTTCGTAGACGTCCATGTCATCAGCCTCGCGCAGACGGGGCCTCGACTCAGGTCTGGCGAGGGAACGTGAGCTTGCGGACCTCGATCTGCGGACCGCGGGGTCGGCCCATCAGCTCGCCGAGCTTGTAGACGACGATGACCGTGGTGACGCCGATCGCGATCATGAGCTGCGCCGTCGGGACGGTCTTGAGCAGCACTCCCAGAGGCCCGAGTTCACGCTCGGCCTCGTGCTCAGCCGTCTCGATCACCGCCTCCGCCTCCGCCATCGCGACCTCGGCGATCGCGACGATCGCGTCATCGGTGTCGTCGGCGTAGGCACCAATTTCGCGCAACTTTGAGCGGAGGTCGCCCTTCGTGACGCGTCGTCGGTGAGCGATGATCGCGTCGGCCGTCACCGATGGGTCTTCGTACTTGTGGAGGGGGTTCTTTCGTCGAGCCACGGTCGGACCGTAGTTGGTCGATGAGGTCCAGGTCGTGACGGATCATTAGGGTCGAGGACATGACCGTTCCCACTGCTCCGATCGTCGCCGGCGCGCTCGTAGGTGGATATCTCGTTGCCCGCAAGACCAAGATGCGCGCCCTCGGTGGTGTGGTCCTCGCCGCGGGTGGGGTGGTCGCCGGTCGCCGGTGGATCAAGACCGCGGGCCCTGTGGGAACCACGGCGCTGATCTTCGTGTATCTCGGGAGCTTCGGCGGCTCGCACCCGCTCGCGAAGAAGATCGGTGCGTGGCCGGCGGTGCTCACCGCTGCTGGTGTGAGCGCCGGCGCGGCGTGGGTGCTCGCAGACCGCAACGCATAGACCCACCCGGCTCGCTCGACGGCGTCGCTCCTGCTCCGCCTGCGGCCGGAGACCGAGTCAGCTGGTGACGAGCTCGTCGATACGGGCGAGCGTCTCCGCCATGTTCTCCCGCGTCTTCGACGCGCCCTTGCGCACCAGCGGCTTGGTGAAGGCCGACTCGCTGGTGATGTCCCAGCTCTCTCGCACGAGGGTGCCGCCGTCGAGCGGTTCGAGCTCGTAGCGCCAGATGCGCCCACCCACGTGCGCGCCGATCCGGGTCGGACCGCGGGTCTGCCACGCGACCCGTCGGTTCTCCTCGTACTCGATGACGGTGTTCACCATCGAGTACGGAAGGCCCATACGCATCGACATGCCGAACGTGCTCCCGAGTGCAAGCGGCTTCGCGTCGCCCTTCGCGTTGCCGACGCTCCCGGAGCCGTCGATGTCCTGATGGCGGTTGGGGTCGATCAGCAACGCGAAGATCGCCTCTGGCGGGGCGGCGATCAGGCGTTCTACGGTCTCGACCTCTCGCTGATCACTCATGGGGTTATGGTAACGACTCAACCCATGAAGTCGGGGGGGTGGTTCCAGATCTAGGCCTCTGCAGATGCGTCGGAGTACCGCCTGAGCAGGGCCTCCTCTTCTCCTTTCTTCGGGAACATGAAGAAGACCAGGGCGGTGCCGGCCAGGACCGCGAAGATCCCGGCGACGTAGGCCCAGTTCGCGCCGTCGAGGAACGAGGACTTCGCGGCTGCGGTGATCTGGCTCGCATACCGCGGGAACTGATGGGCCACGTTCCCGGCTCCGGCGAACGACTGTTGCAGTTGACTCTGCGAGGTGCTCGTGATCTTCGCGGAGTTCGGAACCCCGGAGATCGCGGTGGCCATGGCTGTTGCGTAACCGGCGGTGAGCAGCGCGCCGAGGATCGACTGCATGATCGCGCCGCCGAGGTCGCGCTGCAGATCGGCGGTACCCGAGGCCATGCCGGCTCGCCTCACCGGAACCGACGCGGTGAGCGAGTGCGAAGCCGGTGTGCCTGCGAACCCGACCCCGATGCCGATGAGCCCGTAGCCCAGCGCGATCTCCCAGTAGTGGCTCCCCTCGACCCATAGCGCCCACATAGTGATGAACCCGGCCAGGACGAAGAGATAGCCGGTTACGAGGGTGAACCGAGAACCCTTTGCCGCGATCAGCCTGGCCGACTGGGGCGCTACGAGAACCATGCAGAGCGCCGCAGGCAGGATCGCCGCACCGGCGTCTATGGTCGAGTAGCCGAGCACGTTCTGCAGGAACTGCTGGCCGACGAACAAGGCAGCCATGAGCGAGCCGAAGACGATGATGCCGGCGCACGCGGCAACCCAGAATATTCGTCGAGCCGCGATTCCAAGGTCATACAGCGGCGACTTTGCCCGGCGTTGGCGGATGTAGAAGCCGCTGCCGGCGGCCACTGCCAGCGCGCCCAGACCGATCGCGAGCGTCCCCATTTCGGGGACGGGGGCGAAGTTGATCGAGATGATGAGTGCCCCGACGGCGACCGCGGAGAGGATTCCGCCGAGGTTGTCGACCGGATCGCTCGTTTCGTTGACGTGCTCGGGCACGAAGCGCCATGCCATCGCGAATGCCACCACTGAGAGCGGAAGCGTGACGAGAAACACTGAGCCCCACCAGAACTCTTCGGCCAACACGCCGGCGATCAGAGATGAGAGCGCGGTGATGCCACCGCCGATCGCCGACCAGAGCGCGATCGACTTCGTGCGCTTGGCTCCAGACCAGAGCGCGGTGATGAGAGCGAGAGTGGTCGGGTACGCCATCCCGGCCGCGAGCCCACCGAGGAGCCGGGCACCGATCAGGACCTGCGCGTTCGGAGCGAAGGCGGCGAGGAGGCACGCCGGTATCGAGAGCACGACGCCGACCATGAGCATCAGCTTGCGGCCGTATCGGTCGCCGATCGCACCGAGGTAGAGCACCGACGCCGCGAGCCCGAGCGAGTAGCTGACCGCGATGAGATCGAGCGACGTCTGAGACGCGTTGAAGGCTTTGCCGATGTCGGGCAGCGCGACGTTGGCGACTGCGAGGTTCAGGTTCGCGACTGCGGCGACGAGGATCAGAGCGGTTAGCACGAGCTGGGATCGCGCCGGTGACGACCGGGTCTCCGTTGCGGTAGAACTGCCTGTCACCGGATTGATGCTAGCCAGCGGCGTTCTGACTCCCTCGTCTCACCCGTACTAGTTCATCGGTTGCGATGACGGGGTTTCGACAGCCCGGCAGCAGCACTGGAAGTAGCGACGCAACGGATCCGTAATCGACCCGAGAGTACGCATGACGTTTGACGGCAAGCTCGCGCTGGTCACCGGTGCCGACGGTGGGGTCATGCCCACCAGCCGCGGGCGGTAGGCCGTGGGCAGCACCAGTGTGCGTGCGGAAGAGCGTCGGTTTCGGGGTGAGCCCGCAGTGGAGCTCACCGCGGGTCCGCTCTCTTGCGTCTTCACCCCGGGGCTCGGGATGACCGGCGTCTCGTTGCGGCATCGCGGCGGCGAGCACCTCGCCCTCCCCGGAGGGCTCGCGGCGTTGCGAGCTGGACACACGACCGGGCTCCCGTTGCTCGCGCCGTGGGCGAACCGGCTCTCGCAACTGACGTACCGAGCCGCGGGTGTTTCCGTCGACCTCTCCGGGTTCCCGCTCCGTGTCGACGACCACGGCTTGCCGATCCACGGGCTGCTGGTCGGCCGGCCGGGATGGTCGGTCGAGCAGCTCTCGACCCGGGGCGAAACCGCACGGGTGCGCGCATCCACCGTCGTCGACGTGCCCGCCTTTCCGTTCCCGCATCGCATCGAAGTCACAGCGGTCGCCTCCGAGACTCACTTGAGCATCGACACGACGATCGTGCCGACCGGACGTCGCGCGGTACCGATCGCGTTCGGGTGGCACCCGTATCTTCGCCTTCCGGGCGCGCCGCGCAACCGTTGGCGACTCCGACTCCCGACCCGTCGCCATCTCACGCTCGACCAGTTCGGGATCCCGACCGGCGGGTCGACTCCGGAACCGGCAGAGGCCGAGCTGATCGGGCGGCGCACGTTCGACAACGGCTACGGCCTGGGCCGCAACCGTCGGCTCGCGATCGAGAACGACGAAGGTCGTTCGATGGAGCTGGCGTGCGGACCGAGCTATCCCTGTGTGCAGGTCTGGGTGCCGCCGGGCAAGTCCTTCGCTGCGCTAGAGCCGATGGTGGCGCCGACGAACGCGCTCGTCGATGGCACCGCTGCGGTCGTCGGCCGCGGCGACGCCTTCACCGCGACGTTCACCCTGACCCCTGACCGGACCGACTGAGGAGCAGCATGTCTACGCCCATCGAGGACTACGCGATCATCGGCGACGGGAGGACGGTCGCTACCGTTGCCCGCAACGGGTCGATCGACTGGTGGTGTGTGCCCCGCATCGATTCGGGTGCAGTGTTCGCCGCGCTGCTCGGCGAGCCCGAGCACGGCCGCTGGAGCATCGCACCGAAGGGCGCACTGACAGCGACGCGACGTCAGTACGTGGGTGACTCTCTGGTGCTCGAGACCGAGTTCGAGACCGCCACCGGTACCGTCAAGGTGATCGACTTCATGTCGCCGGGTGTGGAGCAACCAACGCTCTTTCGGATCGTCGATGGCCAGTCGGGTTCAGTGCCGATGAGCCTCGAGCTCATAGCCCGCTTCGACTACGGCTCGATCACGCCGTGGGCGCAGGCCACCGGCGACGGGCTCACGTTGGTGGCGGGGAGCGACGCCCTCCGCTTCCATAGCCCGGTGCCGCTCGAGAGTCGAGACCTCACGACCACTGCCGAGTTCACCATACGCGAAGGCCAGCGCCACGGGTTCTCGCTCGCGTGGTACTCGGCGCTCGAGGACCCGCCGCCGCCGCTCGACGCACCCGCCGCGCTGCGGGCGACCGAGCAGTACTGGGCGGAGTGGATCGCTCGCTGTACCTACAAGGGTGAGTGGCGCGACGACGTCGTGCGTTCCTTGATCACGGTGAAGGCCCTCCAGTACGCGCCCACCGGCGCGGTGTGCGCGGCCGCGACCACGTCGTTGCCCGAACAGCTCGGTGGTGTGCGCAACTGGGACTACCGCTTCTCCTGGCTGCGCGACTCGTCGCTCACGCTGCAGGCGCTCATATTGAGCGGATACTCCGACGAAGCCCGGGCCTGGCAGCACTGGCTCCAGCGCGCGGTGGCCGGAGATCCCGGCGACTTCCAGATCATGTATGGCGTTGGTGGCGAGCGCCGGCTCACCGAGGTAGAGCTCGACTGGCTCCCCGGATATGAGAACTCGAAGCCGGTGCGCATCGGCAACGAAGCGAGCGAGCAGTTCCAGCTCGACGTGTTCGGCGAGATTGCTGATGCCGCGCTGACCGCGGTCGAGGCCGGGCTCGGCGGCGAGCACCACATCCCCGCGCACCACCCGAGAGCAGGTGAGTTGTTCCCGGCGATGATGGAGCATCTCGAGCGGGTCTGGCAGGAGCCCGACGATGGCATCTGGGAGATCCGTGGCCCCCAACGGCACTTCACTCAGTCGAAGGTCATGGCCTGGGTCGCGTTCGACCGCGCCGCGAAGATCGCGGAGTTGACCGGCAACACCGACGCGCCGATCGAACACTGGCGCACCCTCGCCGACCAGGTGAAGCGCGAGGTCTGTGAGAAGGGCTTCAACGCCGACAAGAACAGCTTCGTGCAGTACTACGGCTCTGAACAGCTCGACTCCAGCCTGCTGATGCTGGCGCGGGTCGGGTTCCTACCGCCGACGGATCCGCGGATCATCGGCACCATCGATGCGATCCAGCGCGAGCTCATGGTCGACGGGTTCGTGATGCGGTACCCGACCTCCGACGGCGCCGACGCGGTCGACGGTCTCCCGGCGGGGGAGGGGACCTTCCTCATGACGACCTTCTGGTTGGTCGACAACCTCGCGCTCATCGGGCGCGAGGATGAGGCGCGGGCCCTCTTCGAACGGTTGCGGGCCCTGCGCAACGACGTCGGCCTGCTCTCCGAGGAGTACGACCCGGGCACGAAGCGTCTTATAGGCAACTTCCCGCAGGCGTTTTCGCACCTCGGCTTCATCGTGTCGGCCTCGCACTTGTCGGAGGCTCACCCCTCACCCCTCGCCACCCGCGTGGCCTCGCAAGAATGACGACGCTCGTCGGCCACTCGACGTCAACATCGGCAAGGATGGGGCGATGAACAACGCTGTCGGGCTGCTGAACGCGTTGGCTGTTGATCCCGTTCCGTGGGCACGCTCGCAGATGGCGTTCACGCTTGCTTCGCATATCATCCTGGTGCCGCTCGGGGTGTCGTGGGCGGCGATGACACTGATCGCCAACTACCGCGCAATCAAGCACGGCGACTCCGACGCGCTCCTGCTCGCGCAGCGATGGTCCAAGTACATGGCCGTCACCTTCGCGGTCGGAGCGGTCACTGGAACCGTCCTCAGCTTCGAGTTCGGCCTGCTCTGGCCGAAGTTCATGGGTCAGTGGGGCGCAGCGTTCGGCGTGCCATTCGCGCTTGAAGGCCTCTTCTTCTTTACCGAGGCGATCTTCGTGTCCATCTACATCTACGGGTGGCGGCGGTTGAAGCCGTGGCCGCACTTCTGGACCGGCGTGCCCATCGTGATCGCCGGCATCGGTGGCAGTGTGTCGGTCGTCGCTGCCAACGCGTGGATGAACGAGCCGGCGGGCTTCACCCTCAACGCGGCCGGCAAGGTGGTTGACGTCGATCCGCTCGGCGTCATCTTCAACAAGGCCATGCCGTTGGAAGCGCTCCACATGGTCGTGGCCGCCTACGTGGTCGGTGGGTTTCTGATCGCGTCGGTGTACGCGATGGGGATGCTCCGCGGCCGGCGCGACCGGTACCACCGGTTGGGTTTCATCATCCCGTTCTCGGTGGCCGCGGTCGCGATCGTGATCCAGATGGGTGTCGGCGACTCGCTCGCCCGCTGGGTCCACAAGAACGAGCCCCAGAAGTTTGCCGCGATCGAGTTGGTGCCGAAGACCAGGGGCGACGTGCCCGAGACGCTCCTCGGAAGGCTCAACGCTGCTGGAACCGGGGTCGAGGGTGGGATCCCCATCCCTGGGCTGGCATCGATTCTCTCGGATCCCAGCACCGGTAAGAACACCGTCGTGCAGGGCCGCAACGCGTTCGCGGCGAACGATCAGCCAACTGTCTCCGAGGCGAACGTCGTCCATCTCGCGTGGGACGTGATGGTGGGTTTCGGGACGCTGCTCTCCCTGCTCGCGGCTTGGTACGCCCTCTCGTGGTTGTTCCGCCGTGACTTTCCGAAGACGAAGTGGTTCCTGTCGATCGCCTCGCTTGCCGGCGTGCTTTCCGTGATCACGATGGAGGCCGGCTGGGTCGTCACCGAGGTCGGCCGACAACCGTGGATCGTGCGGAACTACATGAGGGTCCAGAACGCCGCGACCGGGAACACCGGCGTGTGGATCACCTTCGTCGCCGTGGTGCTGCTGTACATCGCCGTGGGGGTGACGACGGTCCTCGTGCTCCGGGGCATGAGCCGCCGGTACCGCGAGCAGGCCGCCGAACCGGGTGCGCCCGGGAATGAATCCGATGTCCCCTACGGGCCGAGCACACCACCGCCGCCGTCCGACGGCGCGGGCACAGGCGCCGGTGCACCGGCAGGGGTCGGGGTCCGATGACCCTTGCCGATGCCGTCGCCATCGTTCTCTTCTTTGGCATAACCGCCTATGCGATCTTCGGGGGCGCCGACTTCGGTGCCGGCTTCTGGGATCTCATTGCCGGCGGAGCGAAGCGGGGTGAGCGGCCGCGCGCGCTCATCGACCATTCGATCGGGCCGGTGTGGGAGGCGAACCATGTCTGGCTGATCTTCTGCCTCGTCGTGTTGTGGACCGCGTTCTCGGAGGCGTTCGCATCGATCACGCTGACGCTGTTCGTTCCCCTGACACTCGCCGCGTTCGGCATTGTTCTGCGGGGCTCGAGCTTCGCCTTCCGAAAAGCGGTGTTCCGAACGAGCGACCGGCGCAACTTCGGCGCTGCCTTCGCGTCGAGCTCGGTGCTGGTGCCGTACTGCATGGGCGCGGTGGCCGGTGCGATTGCATCGGGTCGGGTGCCGGCGGGGGGCAAGGTGGGAGACCCGTGGTCGAGTTGGTTCAACCCGACCTCGATCGTCGGGGGGATCCTGGCCGTCACCGTGTGTGCGTACCTGTCGGCTGTGTATCTCACGTGGGATGCGAAGCGGTTGGACGACGGTCCCATGGAGGCATACTTCCGCCGCCGGGCCATCGGGAGTGGAGTGGTCGCCGGGGTGGTCGCGTTCGTGGGGATCTTCGTGTTCAAGTCCGACTCGTCGTATCTCTTCGACGGGCTCACGTCACGCGCCCTGCCGCTCGTGATCCTGTCAGGCCTATGCGGTGTCGGCTCCCTCGTGCTGCTCGTACGGCGATCCCAACACGGCGCGCGGCTGGCCTCCGTGGGCGCGGTCGTGTCGGTCGTGATCGGGTGGGGAGTCGCGCAGTGGCCATACATCCTCCCCGAGTCGCTCGAGGTCTCCCAGGCAGCCGCGCCGTCGGGCACCCTTGAGGCGGTGCTCGTCGTGTTCGCGCTGGCGGCGGTGACGATCCTGCCGGCGCTCGCATTGCTCTATGTCCTCGACCAGAAGAGTCTCCTGCCGGGGGAGGGCATCGATACGCCTCCCTCCTCGCCCAACTGAGTCCCCGGGTATCGTCACGGTCGAACCGGGTGAATCATCCGATCGGGATGACGCCCAGGCGAGTCGCGTGACGCCAGGCTGACGGCGACGAACCAGTGGGTTTGCGCCGCGATTAGAGGTGTGCGAAGCCATGGCGGCGCGCCAGGTAGCCCGGCCGAGGAGATCGCGCACCTCGCCGAACTGAAGGACAAGGGCACGATCAGCGACGCCGAGTTCGAGAGCCTCTAGGCGAAGGCGCTCATCTCCTAGTCAGCTTCGTCTCGTTGCGCGAGTCTTCTCGGATGTCAGTCGAACGCTTTTCGGGATACCGCTTCGGGTACGTGCTGTTACTGCTCCTCCTGACGTTCGTGTTCATGGCTGCCGCGCCGAGCGGTGGCTGGGTCCAGCCGGTGACGGTGTTGCTGGAGGGCGCGACGCTGCTCGCCGCGTTGTACGCCTCGCGGGTGCCGCACATCGTCATGAGAATCTCGGTCGTCGTGGTCGTGACCGGTCTCATCGCCTCGGTGGCGGCTATGGGAACCACGGTTAGCACCGGCGGGGCCGTCGCCATTCTCAACGTGCTCCTGGTCGGGGCGGCGCCGGTTGCGATCGGATGGTCGATCTTCAAGCGGGGCTTCATCGACCTCCACACCGTGCTCGGCGCGATCTGCATCTACGTGCTGCTCGGGATGATCTGGGCGTTCCTGTTCACGGCGATCAGCGATCTCGGATCCCAACCGTTCTTCGCCCAGAAGATCACCGCCTCGCCGGCAGATTTTCTCTACTTCAGCTACGTCACCCTCACGACGGTCGGGTACGGGGACCTCACCGCCGCCGGGGGCTTCGGGCGGGCCGTCGCAGTGCTCGAGGCCCTGATCGGGCAGGTCTACCTGGTGACCGTGGTCGCGCTGCTCGTCGCGAACCTCGGTCGAGGCCGGAAGCAGCCGACTGTCGGCGCCGCGCCCGAGCCCAACGCGGAACTGGACCGCGCGTAGCTCTGTCGGGTTTCGGTGCGCGAGTGCTCAGAGCCCGGCGGCACCGAGAAGGCTGCCGATGATCGCGGTAGCCGCCATCGCGGCGCCGCCACCGAGCAGCACCCGCGCCGCGGCGCGGATTCGCGGGGCGTTCCCGACCTTCGCCGCGACCGCGCCAGCCACGCCGAGGAACACCAGCGCGACGATGGGAATCGCCCAAACGCGCACGGAGGCGGGCGCCAGGACCATGGTGAGAACTGGAACGGCGCCGCCCGCGGAGAACGCGAGCGCGGAGACGGCCGCGGCCTGGACCGGGCGGGCCCGTGTCACCTCGACCAGGCCGAGCTCGTCGCGGAGGTGCGCTCCGAGTGGATCATGGGCGCTCAGCTGCTCCGCGACTGTGCGGGCGAGCCCCTTGTCGAGTCCGCGTTCTTCGTAGATCCCTGCCAGCTCCTCGAGCTCCGAGTCTGGGCTCGCCGCTTGCTCGGCCCGTTCACGCTCGATGTCGGCGAGCTCGGTGTCGCGCTGCGAGCTCACCGAGACGTACTCACCCGCGGCCATCGACATGGACCCTGCAACCAACCCGGCCAGCCCTGCGACCAGGATCGCGCCGCGACCGGCACCGCTCGCGACGACACCAATCATCAAGCTCGCCGTCGAGACGATGCCATCGTCGGCGCCGAGGACACCGGCTCGTAGCCAACCGATCCGGTGGCTGCGATGCCATTCGCTGTGTCGCGCCACGGTTGCTCCTCCAATGTCGCCGACCGGCCGAAGAGGGCGCAGCGCCACCGGATCCGCGGTCGGGCGACTCCGGGAGTGGGGGGTGTAGAACCGCGACGGTGAGATCGTGTCATGAAAGGGGCCGAAGGCCCGGCCAAACGTCCGCCCGAATTCCCGGCCAAACCTCGAGCCGTCGTCGGGCGTGTCATGAGTGAGGTGGAAGAAGATCAATCGGGCCGGATGCAACCGGCCTCCGAGGCGTTCGAAGATGTGTTCCAGGAGCATTACGAGGCAATGGTCCGTTCGCTGGCATTCGCGTGCGGCGATCGGGAGGTAGCCGCGGATTGCGTCCAGGACGCATTTGTTCGCGCCTATGTGCGGTGGCGCCGCATCGCGCGCTACGACGACCCGGTGGCATGGATCCGGAGAGTCGCGCTCAATCGGATTCGCGACCATTTCCGAAAGGCCGAGCGCGGATCACGGGCCGTTGATCGCCTTGCCGCTGAGCCGAGACCGGTGGTGGATGCTCCGGACGATCGGGAGGTGCCCGTGAGGGAGCTGCTCGCCCGCCTTCCGCAGCAGCAGCGAATCGCCGCCGCGCTGTTCTACATGGAGCAACTCCCGGTTCGGGAGGTCGCGAAGTCGATGGGGTTGTCGGAGGGCGCGGTGAAGTACCACCTGCATGCGGCTCGTCGCGCGCTTCGCCGAGCTGTGGAGGCGAGAGCTGATGGATGACGAATTGAAGGGCGACCTCGGCGACGATGATCTCGATGCCTCGCTGCGCCGGACCCTCGGCCGGGCCCCCGGTTCGATGGATCCGACCGCGGAAGCGTGGGAGCAGCTGACGCCCCGTTTGCGCCATGCCCGCCGCCGCTACCGCGCCGGCATTGTCGGCGCGTCGCTTCTCGTTCTCGGCGGCGTCTCCGCCGCCGCGCTCGCGACCGATCCGATGGGTCAGCGGAACCCGGTGATCGTCCCGGCCAGCGGGCCGGGCGAGGCGACCACGACCACGGGGGGGCCCGATACGGCCAAGAGCACCTCCGTGGAACCCGGCGACTCCACTATCCCCACTATCCCTACAATCCCGACGCGCCGCGACAAGTCGACCCTTCCCGGCGGCGGAACCGTTGGGGGCGCGCCCGGTGCGATCTCTGTGCCCGGTGAAGGCGAGACCACCGCGACCACGGTGGCACCCGACGAGACGCTCACCTACACCGCGCCCGGTGGGCGGGTGACGGTGCGCTTCTCCGGTGGCGCGCTGACGCTTCTCGACTCCAGCGCGAACCCCGGTTACGCCGCCGAGGTCCAGAACGTGGCGGCCGACGAGATCGAGGTCCGTTTCCATCCCACATCAGGTCCGGAATCGCGTATCAGGGTACGAATCGAAGGCGGAACTGTAAGCCCGGAGATCGAATAGGCGACGGATCGCCGCTGCGCCAAACCTTGTGCTCACCCGCGGCGTGTCTCCTTTGACCCGAGGAGGTCCCCCAATGGTCCGTATCACGTCCCGTCGCACCCGTGTCTTGGCCGCGCTCGCCGCTGCCGGCCTGACCGCCAGCCTTGTTGGCGGAGGTGTCGCGCTCGCGTCATCTCGCCATGACCACCCCGTCAAGGCGCATGACGTGCGCCACGGTCGCGGCGCCGACGTCTCGTCGACGTCTTCGCCGAGCACGATCACCCCGACGGCATCTTCGCCGGCGGCACCCACGGCGCCCGTGGTGAACCCACCTCCGGCCACCACGGCCGACGACTCCAGCGCCACGACGACGACGCCTCCCGACACCGAGCCGGGCGACGATCACGGCGTCGACGGTAACGAAGTCGGCGATGACGTCGGCAAGGATGAAATCGAGCCCGGCGATGCCGGCACCGACCCCGGTCAGACCGTTGATCATGTTGACGTGTCTCACGGTGATCACTCGGGTGCGGGACATGGTGCCGACGGGGCCGGCTCTGGCAGTGTCGACTCGGGTGGGAGCTCGGGTTCGGGCGGTTAGCGGCCGGCTCGACGCGCGATCTAAATCCGCCGCGTCCCGCGCCGACCTGAGTACGGTTCGGCCTTTGGTCGTGCTCTTGGGCTGCCGATAGGGGTCACCTGTGAATACCGCTGCTGCCCATCGCCGCCACGCGTTTGCCGTGCTCGCGTCGGTCACACTGCTCGCACTCGTCGCCGTCGGGTGCTCGAGCTCGTCGAGCGGCTCGAAGTCGTCGAGCGGCTCGGCCTCGACGACCGCGAGCGCCAAGGCCAACCCGTCGACCCCGCCGTCGTGTCCGTCGGCCTCCGAGGTAGACGCCTCACTCAAGGCGGGCCTCGACAAGCCCACTGATCAACTCAACGGTTCGATCCGTACGTGCACCTATAACGTGACCGCCGGCGGCGATGATGTCGTGATCCGGTTCCAGGCCGGCGTTGACACTGCCGCTTTCGATGTGGCCGCGCAGTCGCCCGGTCCGTCGGGCGAGACCTCTACTGCCGTCGCCGGCCTCGGCGACGCGGCTTTCACGATGCAGAGGCAAGAGCCGGGCAACACGGTGACCGAGCTCTCCGTGCTCCAGAGGACGATCGAGATCTCGATCCAGGCGCCGGTTCCCAGCGCGCAGGTCGAAAAGCTCGCCCGCAAGCTGCTCAGCTCGATCTGATCCGGAGCCCCTGCAGCCCGTCGATTTGTTGGATGCCGCCTCAGGTCGAGACGGTGGTGAGGTCGGGGCCGAGGATGATCTCGCCGTCGAAGTGCGCGGCGGCTTCGGCGATCCACTCGCCCTCCGTCCCCGGCGCGGGTGGGGGCACGCAATGGGTGAGAACGAGCGTCTTCACCCCGGCCCGAGCCGCGGTTCGGGCGGCGTCCTCGACCGAAGAGTGGTAGTCAAGGATGTCCTGGAACCGGGCCATCGGCACTGCTTCCACAAGCGAACGGCGGACGACCGTCTGCACGTATACATCGGCCCCGGCGCACAGCCGGTCGAGGCCTTCGCAGGGCACCGTGTCACCGGCCACTACGACGGCGGTGCCGTCGTGGCCGAATCGATAACCCACCGTTGGGTGGACGGGACGGTGATCGGTGGGCGCAGCAGTGACCCGAACTCCGTCGCGATCGAAAACGATGCTGTCGTGTGTCTCGGTGACGGTTGTGCCCGGGCGCCAGCTCAGGTCGGGGTGATGGGCGATCCGGTAGCCGATGTCGTCGTCGAGCATCGCGAGGGTGCGGTTGACGAACGCCTCGGTTCCCACCGGGCCGATGACGTCGAGCGGCGATTCGACAGGTGACATCACCCATCGGGTCGTGACCACGTCGTTGAAGTCGGTGACGTGGTCTGAATGGAGATGGGTGAGGAGCACCGAGGTGAGCATCCCCGGGAACGCGCCGGCGGCTGCGAGACGCATGAGCGCGCCGCGACCGCAGTCGACGAGAAACTGTTGCCCGCCCGCTCGTACGAGTGTTGCCGGACCTGCTCGATCCGGATCGGGCAACGGGTTGCCCGTTCCCAACAGCACGACGTCCACGGTCGACCTCCAACTTGTTGATCTGCGAGAGGAGAGCGTGCCTCGCGGCGCCGATCTCGTCAACGACGCCTCCCGGTGCGAGCCAGATCGTCTCGCCGATCGAGTCCGGAACGCCCGGTTTCCGGGCGTTTCTGGGCTCCTTGGAGTCCCGCCAAGTAAAAAACCCAATAAAAACCGGGCGAAGTCCGCGTCTGAGCGGCTTTCGGGTGCAATATTGGCGCTTCTGTTCATCTCCGAGGAGGCTTCGTTTGAACCGCCGAGAACTCGTGCTCGCACTTGCCGAGCGCACCGAAACAGACCGCAGGACTGCCGATGCCGCGCTGCAAGCGTTCATCGACACGGTCACCGAGGCTGTCGCCAAGGGTGATCCGGTGCGCATCACCGGATTCGCCAAGTTCGCGCGCATCGACCGCGCCGCGCGGATGGGTCGCAACCCGGCGACCGGGGAGACGATCCGCATCAAGGCGAAGCGCGTTGCTCGCATCACGCCGTTGAAGGACTTCAAGGAAGCGGCGCTCACGGGCAAGGTGGCCAAGAAGGCTCCGGCCAAGAAGGCTCCGGCCAAGAAGACGGCCAAGCGGGCTCCGGCGAAGAAGACTGCGGCACGCAAGCCGGCGGCACGCAAGACGGCGGCACGCAAGACGGTCAAGCGGGCTCCGGCCAAGAAGACGGCGGCACGCAAGCCGGTCAAGCGGGCCTCGGCCAAGAAGACGGCGGCACGCAAGCCGGCGGCAAAGAAGACCACGAGGCGGCGCTAGCTCAGCGCTCGTCTCCAGCACGCACAGTTCGGCCGGTGGTGCGCCTGCGTGCCGCCGGCCGAATCGCGTGCGGCGCGGCCGGGCCGTCGAGCGTCAGCTGGCGGGGAGTGCGGGGGTCGCACTACCGCCGACCCACTCGGCCCAGGTCATGTTCCAGTCGCGTGAGCCGGCGTCGGATGGCGACGGCGGACGCGGCGTGTTGACGACGGTGACGATGTCACCCAGCTGGCTGAAGTTGTAGAACCACTGGGCTGCCTCTTCGGAAACGTTCACACACCCGTGCGACACATTTGTCCGACCCTGGTCGCTGACCGACCACGGCGCGGCGTGTACAAAGATGCCGCTGTTCGTGATCCGGACGTTCCAGAGGACCGTCTCTCGATATCCGTCGGGCGAGTCGACCGGGACGCCGTTCGTGGACGAGTCCATGATCACCGATGCCGCCTTGTCGAGCGTGATCAGTGTGCCGCCCATAGTGGGGAGATCATTTCGCCCTGTGCTGGCGGGGATCACACGGGCGACGGCGCCGTTGACGGTCACGGTCATCTCGTGGCTGGCGGCGTCGACTGTGGTCACATGCGCGTCGCCGATTGCGTAATGGGTCGTGATATTGCGGTCGCCCCAGACGCCGCTGCCGAAGTCGACGCCGGCGAGGTTGGCAGCGACGTTGACCGTGATGTTGGCTGGCCAGTACTGCTGGGGGCGGTAGTGGGCCTCGGTGTCGCTGAACCAGTGCCACGAACCGATTACCGGCGTCGAGGGCGTGACTATGACGTGCTTTTCGACCGCGGCTTTGTTGGTGACTCGATCCGAGAACTTCATGATGATCGGTTGGCCGACGCCTACCGTTGCGTTGTCGCCGGGTGAGACCCTGGCCGAAACGGTCGCGGTGGGCGTGAGCGTCGTGAACGATGAGACGCGGGTCTTCATGCCGCGAGGCGTGTCGAGCTTCACGTTCACGCGGTAGTGCGACGCGGAGGCGAGGGCACTACCGGCCGACGACCAGGCGCTGCCATCGGGAGCCAGTACGCCCGCCGATGACTGGTCGGCGTCGTCGAGGAGCTGGGCGGAGATGATCCGCCCGAACTTCGCGGTGATGCTCACGGTGGCGTCGGGCCGCACGTCGATCGCGCCATCGGCCGGGTTGGCAGTGACAGTCACCTTGGGCACCGCGCTGAGGAAGGTTCCCGACGCGCCGGCCTCGTCGACCTGGGTGGTGGCGTAGAACCAGCCCGCGGCGATGATCGCCGTCGCAGCCACGATCCCGACGGCCGTCACCGCGCCGCGGCGGAGGCCCCGCCGTTCTCGAGCGGGGGAAGACGGAATCGCCGGGGGCGAGGTGGGGGAGGTGGGGGAGGTCTCCAGAGTGGACAAGCTCTCCATTCTCGCACCTCGGGGGACCCAGGCAAGTCGCCCCCGGCAGTTCCCCCGCCTCCCCCGCCGCGGCGGTGTGCCCGGCTCCGCGGGTGCAATCGGTAGCGTTGAGGGCATGGCCGACGAATTCGCCGTTCTCGACGCGACCGCCCAAGCCGATCTCGTGCGCCGGGGTGAGGTCACGCCGGCGGAGCTGGTCGAAGCAGCCCGGGCCCGGATCGAGGCGGTGAACTCGGAGATCAATGCGGTGATCCACCGTCTCGACGAGAAGGCAGGCGCGCAAGCGGGTGCGCCCGACCTGGCCGATGGCCCGTTTCGGGGTGTGCCGTTCCTCGTCAAGGACGCGGTGTGTCACACCGCCGGCGACCCGTACCACTGCGGCATGCAGTTCCTGAAGGATCGAAACTGGACCGCAGAGACCGATACCTATCTCGCGCAGAAGTTCCGTAGAGCCGGGTTCATCTTCGTGGGCAAGACCAACACCCCCGAGCTGGCCACGTCGGTCACCACCGAGCCGCTCGCCTACGGAGCGACGCGGAACCCGTGGAACGTCGCGCACTCGACCGGTGGCTCGAGCGGTGGTTCGGCGGCCGCGGTCGCTGCCGGTCTCGTTCCGGTCGCCCACGCCAACGACATGGGCGGTTCGATACGCGCACCTGCGAGCGAATGCGGCCTCGTCGGGCTGAAACCGACGCGTGCCAGGACGTCACTCGGGCCGGGGTTCGGAGAGTTCTGGGGGCCGCTGACCCACGAAGGGGTTCTGACTCGATCCGTGCGCGACACCGCCGCGGTGCTCGACGCGATTTCCGGGTCGATGCCCGGTGACCCTTATACCGCGCCGGCGCCCGCGCGACCCTTCGCTTCGGAGCTCGGAGCCGATCCCGGGTCGCTGTCGATCGCGATTCGCACCGGCGCGATCGAGGGGATGGACGCGGTCGACCCCGAGATCGTCGCCGCGGTCGACTCGGTCGGCTCACTGCTCGAGGAGCTCGGCCACCGCGTCGAGGGCGGCGGGCCCACCGCCCTCGACGACAACATCAATCGCGGTTTCTTCCCTGTGTTCGCCACGGCAGTAGCTCGCGATCTCGATCGGTGGAGCGAGCGGACGGGCGATCTCATCGGCCCCACCGATGTCGAGCCGCTGAACTGGAGCACTGCAGAGTTCGGCCGCGCCGTCAACGGACCCGCGTACCTGGCCGCGGTCGAGCAGCTCCAGGCCGACAGCCGCCGGCTCGCGGTCTGGTGGAAGTACCACGATCTGCTCGTCACACCGACGATCGGAGTCCTGCCGCCCCCGCTCGGGGTGATGGCACCCGACGTAGCGCTGGAGCAGTCGCTGCCGGTGATGGCTCAGATCACGCAGTTCCTGATGCCCTGGAACATCACCGGTCAGCCCGCGATCTCGCTTCCACTGGCCATGAGCGCGTCGGGCCTGCCGATCGGCGTTCAGCTCGTTGCCGCGACCGGTCGCGAGGATCTGCTCATTCGGGTCGCCTCACAGATCGAGCAGGCCGCGCCGTGGGCAGATCGCCGTCCGCCCGTGCACGCCTGAGCGCGCGGGAGCTCGCGGTCAGGGCTTGGATGCGTTTCGCGCCGCGAGGTAGGCGCCGACGGCGTCGGCGAACTCGGTGACGTTGTAGATGTCTTCCTCGTAGGACCACCTGCCGTCGCCTGCGTAAGTGAGCTGGGACCAGTTGATCGCCTGGTAGACGGTGCCGTTGCCGAGGTCCTTCATGCGGTTCCACACCGCACAGACGACCCAGCCGCGCTCCTCGTCGATGACCCACCAGTCGGCGGGAAACTCGGTCATCTCGTTGTTGGGGAACTCGGCCATCGTCGAGATGATCCAGGCCCGGATCGCCTCTCGGCCCTCGAAGCGGCCGTAGAGATGCTCTACGTAGACCGCGTCTTCGGTGAAGAGATCGGCCCACTGGCTCCAATCGCCCGACGCGCCGGCCCGGGCCGCCACGGCGCGGTAGTTGGCGTACTCGCGTTCGATCTCGTCGCGGCTGAACTCGCCCATCAGGCTCCCTCTCGTCGTGTTCGAGCGAACACCCTAGGAGACCTGATGCCGGGCAGTCGGTACGGCCGTAGGCTGGCGCGATGAGGGCCTGGCGGGTGCACGAGCTCGGAGAGCCGGAGGCGGTGCTGAGGCTCGACGACGTCGCCGTTCCGGTCGCCGGCCCCGGTGAGGTCACGATCGACGTGGTCGGCGCATCCTTGAACTTCCCCGACGTGTTGATGTGCCGCGGTGAGTACCAGGTGAAGCCGTCGCTGCCGTTCACTCCGGGGGCGGAGGTGGCCGGGCGGGTCACCACCGTCGGAGACGGAGTCGATCCCGATCTGGTCGGCCAGCGGGTTCTCGCGATTCCGAGGTTCGGTCATGGAGGGTTCACCGAACACACACTGGCCCCGGTCGGCGGTGTGTTCCCGATCCCCGACTCGCTGGGTTGGAACGCGGCGGCGGCGCTACATGTGACCTATCAGACCGGGTACCTCGCGTTGCACCGCCGCGCCGAGCTGCGCGCCGGCGAGACGTTGCTCGTCCACGCGGGCGCGGGCGGTGTGGGCTCGGCCGCGATCCAGCTCGGGCTGGCCGCCGGTGCGCGCGTCATCGCGACCGCGGGCGGGGCCGAGAAGGTGCAGGTCTGCCGCGATCTCGGCGCCGAACTGGTGATCGACTACCGCGCCGGTGACTTCGTCGACGCGGTGAAGGACGCTACCGACGGCCGCGGCGCCGACGTGATCTACGACTCCGTCGGTGGAGACACCTTCGATCGCTCCCGCAAGTGCATTGCGTTCGAGGGTCGCGTTCTTGTGATCGGCTTTGCCGGCGGCCGCATCGCCGACGCGCCGACGAACCACGCGCTGATAAAGAACTATTCGATTGTCGGAGTGCACTGGGGTCTCTACAACGTCCACCAACCCGAGCGCATCCGTGAGACCCACGCGGCGCTGGTCGGGCTCCATGCCGAAGGCCTGATCGATCCGTTGGTGTCAGGCGTAGTGACGATGGCGGAGATTCCCGCTGCGCTGGCCCGCCTCGCGAGTCGGGGGACCTGGGGCAAGCTCGTGGCCGAACCTCACACCTGACGGCGGGTATCCGGACGACCAGATCGTTGAGACGGCGTGAATCCAACGGGATTTCGCAACGCGTTGGCCCGGAGGGTGCGCGATCGGCAACGATCGGGGGTGTGTCCGACATCATCCGCCTCCTTCCCGATGCCGATCAGCACGACCTGCTGCGGTCGACCCTCCAACGGGTGAACCTCGCGTCCAACGCGGCGCGCACGGCCGCGCTCGAGCAGCGGGTCGACCGGGGAGCTGATCTGAAGGCGATCGTGAAGAGCGAGGCCGAGCGGTTCAAAGTGCCGGCCGGCCTGCTCACGCCGACCGCCCATAGGGTCCAGGAGTCACTCACGGGCCCGCCGGGACGCCGACAGAAGTTCGGCGAATACCAATCGATCACCCTGCCGGCGACGTCGTTGAAGTGGGGCGCGAGCGATCGGGTCTCGATGCCTACGGGATCAGGTCGACGAACGATCCGGGTGTACGTCGACCCGCAACGGGGCAGCCTCCGCCCGCCGCTCGAGGGGCGCGCGGCATCGCTGGTGTTTCGCAACGGCGAGTTCGAGCTGGTCGCCGCCGACGACGAGTGAGTGCGCCGGGCCACACCACGATCCTGCTCGTCCGCCATGGCCAGTCGACCTGGAACGCAGATGGTCGGTGGCAGGGTCAGGCTGATCCGTCTCTCTCGCCGCTCGGTGAGGCGCAGGCCAGGGGGGCGAGCGCGTCGGCTCAGTTCGAAGGAATCGACGGGTGGTGGGGCTCTGATCTCGAGCGGGCGCGCCACACCGCGGCGCTGCTCACGGCCGGTCGCGGATCAGTGCGGCTGGACGCGAACCTGCGCGAACGTCACGCGGGAGCGTGGGAGGGCCTCACGCGGGCTGAGATTGAGGCCGGTTGGCCAGGGTTCCTCGCCGAGCACAAGCGGCCCGCGGGGTGGGAGCACGACGATTCGCTCTTGGAGCGCGTCTTCACCGCGCTCGGCGACATCGCCACGCACGTACCCGGTGGACGCGTTGTCGCGGTTACCCACGGTGGGGTCATCAGGGCCCTCGAGCGATGGTTCGGCGCCGCCGATCTTCCGGTGCCGAACCTCGGCGGTCGCTGGGTTGAGATCGGGGCAGTCGAGATCGGTGTCACCGCCTCGGGCCTGGGTGAGCGCGTGCTCCTCGTCGATGTGGGGGAGGTAACGGTTCCCGGACAGATCTGAGCGCGAGGAGCGTCGTAGAGCCGACGACTAACCTGGGACGCTCCCCCGATCCGGAGAAACGCGTGTTCGAGCCCGATTCCGAGCTGGTTGCAGAGCAGCTATACGTCGATCGGGCTCTCGCGCGGCTCGATGCGATGCGAGGTTCGGCGAGCCGGGTCTCGGAGGCCTATGCCGAGGTGCAACGCGGTGGTACGCACCAGGCGCGACTCGAGCGTGACATCGCTCAAGACGTGACCCATCGGCGTCTGGTGGCGCTCGACATCGGCGACGCCTCTCTCGTTTTCGGGCGCCTCGACCTGCAACCGGGCCCCGAGCGGGAACCGCGTTTGTACGTCGGCCGACTCGCGGTCGACGATGTGGACCGGACGCCCCTGGTCATCGACTGGCGCGCTCCGGTCGCCGAGCCGTTCTACCGGGCGACCGCGATCGAACCGATGAACGTCATCCGTCGGCGCCATTTCCTGACTCACGGCGGTGACCTGGTCGGGCTCGACGACGAGGTGTTCGACGCGGGCGCCGCATCGGATGCCGGGTTCCAGATCGTGGGCGAAGGCGCGTTGCTCGCGGCGCTCGACCAGGAGCGCACCGGGCGGATGCACGACATCGTCGCCACGATCCAATCCGAGCAGGACGAAGCGATCCGGGCGGATCTCTCCGGTGTTCTAGTCGTCGCCGGCGGCGCGGGCACAGGCAAGACCGCGGTTGCACTGCACCGCGCCGCTTACCTGCTCTACACCTATCGTCGCCAGCTCCAGAACCAGGGCGTCCTACTGCTCGGCCCGAGTCCCGTATTCCTCCGGTACATCGAAGAGGTGCTTCCCTCACTTGGTGAGCACGAGGTACATCTTGCGACCTTGGCCACTCTCCGGCCCGAAGCACGACCTCGTGCCGTTGAGCCGTCCGCCGTCGGCGCGATCAAGGGTGATGTACGCATGGAGCGGGTCATCGCCAAGGCGCTCGCCGACCGCGAACACGTCATTCCCCGCAACGTCGGGTTCCTCGTCGACGGGCTGCCTCTCCGCATCAGTCGCCGCGACTCCTCGCGTATCGTCGGCCGGGCGAAACGGCGGCGCGGCACGCACAACGCACGACGTCCGTACGTAACCGCGCTCCTGATCGACGTGCTCGTTCGTCGCTACCGCAACGCGGCGGCCGATGCATATCGACAGCAGCCACTTTTCGAGACCGTTGCCGACGAAGACGGCTCGCCGCTGCTCGACCCGACGGTCGCCGGCACGCTGGCGCGCGGGGATGCGCCGCCGCCCGAGTGGGAGGCGGAGCTGCGTCAGAAGCTGCGCCGTCGCCCCGAGGTGCGCGGGGCGTTGGAGCGAATGTGGCCGGTGCTGACCGGTGCCGAGCTGGTAGCGGACCTCTTCGGGTTCCCAGAGCTGATCCACTCCGCGTCGGCAGGTGTGCTCACCCCGGCTGAGGAGACCTTGCTCTCGCGGCCCCGTACCGCGCGCCATGGCGAGACGCCCTGGACCGAGGCCGACGTTGCCCTGGTCGATGAAGCCGAGGCGCTCCTCGGCCCTGTCGACGAAGCCCGTTCCCGTCGGGCCCGCCGCCGCGGCGTCGAGGAGGACGAGGCGCTGCGCACCGCGACCCGAGTGGTAGAGGAGATGGGGCTCGAGGGCTACACCAGTGCCACGACCCTCGCCGCGCGCTTCGGTGAGCCGACGATCGAAGCGGTTCCGTCGGCGAGCGAGCTCCGGACCTACGGGCACGTGCTGGTCGACGAGGCGCAGGACCTTACCCCGATGCAGTGGCGTATGGTCGGGCGCAGGGTTCCGACGGGCTCGCTCAGCCTCGTCGGCGACTTCGGCCAGGCCAGCCGGCCCGGCGCGGCCGATGGGTGGGATGCCATCATCGGGCTTCTCCGACCCCGCGCCGGCTCCAGGGTCGTGCAGCTGAGCGTGAATTACCGGACCCCGGCCGAGATCATGGCGGTCGCGCATCGGATTCTCGCGGTCGCGGCGCCGAACGTCGAGCCCACCAGGGCTGTGCGCAGCACCGGCGAGCACCCCCGCTTCCTCGCGACCGACCTGGAGAAGCGTCCCGCTGTCGTCGCCGAAGCCGCGCGGCTCGCGCTCGACCGGGGCGGAAAGGTGGCGGTCATCGCACCCGAAGCCCTGCACGTGGCGATCGTCGCCGAGCTCGCTGATGTCGGCGCGATCTGCGGATCCACTGACGCTCTCGACGCGCCCATCGCCGTCATCACGCCACTCGACTCGAAAGGCCTGGAGTTCGACCACGTGGTGGTGGTCGAACCCGTGGAGCTTGTTGCGCCGGATCCGGCCGGTATGCGCTTGTTGTATGTGGCGCTCACCCGGGCGACGACGACCCTGGCCGTCGTCCACGCGCTGGCCCTCCCCGAGGCGCTGAGCTCCTAGCTCTACGGGGCCTACGCTCGAAGCATGTGGAGCGAACGAACCGATGGGCGCGGCCGGAGCGACGACCGCCGGGAGAGAGCGGGACGATCGAGATGACGATCACTGAAACAGACCGCACCGCGGCCGACGTCGCGTGGGACCTCGAGACACTCGTCGACGGGCGGGGAGAAGCCGGCGTCGATGCTCTGCTCGACGAAGCCGCCACGCTCGTCGACGCCCTGGAGGTGCGCCGCGGGACCATCGCCGAGCTTGATGCCGAGGGCCTGGTCTCGTTCATGCACGAGCTGGCTGAGCTGAACGACAAGATCGGCCGAGCCGGTTCATACGCGGGGCTCGCTTTCTCCGTCGACACCTCCGATCCGGCGCGCGGCGCGCTCATGCAGCGGGTCGAGGAGCGGGCGACAGCGCTCTCGACGCGGATCCTGTTCTTTGAGCTCGAGTGGGCCGAGTTGTCCGAGGTCCGGGTCGACGAGCTACTCGCCGACGAACGACTGACGTTCTGCCGGCACTGGCTCCGCTCCGCCCGCCGCTACATTCCGCACCTCCTGAGTGAGCCAGAGGAGCGCCTCCTCACTGAGAAGTCGGTGACGGGGGCAAGCGCGTGGAGTCGGCTGTTCAGCGAGCTGACGTCGGTGATCCGGCTCGACCTCGATGGCGAAGATGTTGCCCTCGAGCAGGGCCTCTCGCTCCTCCAGTCATCTGACCGGGACGTGCGCAAGGCTGCGGCCGAGGCCGTCACCGCCGGGCTGGCTCCTGGGCTGCGTACCCGTGCGTTCGTGTTCAACACGCTGCTCGCCGACAAAGCAACCGATGATCGACTTCGCCACCACGATGGCTGGCTCGCGAGCATGAACCTCGCCAACGAGGCGAGCGACGCGTCGGTGCAGGCGCTCGTCGAGGCCGTTGAGGCCCGCTACGACATTCCGCAGAGGTGGTACAAGCTCAAGGCCCGGCTCCTCGGTATCGACCAGCTAGCCGACTACGACCGGATGGCGTCGGTTGCATCGGGGGAGTCTGAGTTCGGCTGGTCGGAGGCCACCAGCATTGTCATCGATGCTTACGACTCGTTCTCTCCGAAGATGGCCGACGTCGTCCGCAGGTTCCTGAACGAGCCGTGGATCGACGCACCGATGCGAGACGCGAAGCGAGGAGGCGCCTTCTGCGCATACACAGTGCCGTCGCACCACCCGTATCTGCTGCTCAACTACACCGCGCGACGACGTGACGTGCTCACGCTCGCGCACGAACTCGGTCACGGCGTGCACGCGTACCTTGCCCGAGAACAAGGGGTGTTCCACCAGACGACGCCGTTGACGCTCGCCGAGACCGCTTCGGTGTTCGGCGAGACCGTTACCTTCGGTCGCCTCCTTGACGCGACGACCGATCCCGATGCCAGACTCGCGCTGCTCGCGGAGAGCCTCGAAGGTCAGATCGCGACCGTGTTCCGCCAGACCGCGATGAACCGTTTCGAGGACGCAGTCCACACGGCCCGTCGCGACGAGGGTGAGCTCAGCGTCGAGCGATTCGGTGACCTATGGGCCAAATCGCAGACCGCGATGCTCGGCGACTCGGTCGAGATCACCGAGGGCTACCGCACGTGGTGGAGCTACATCCCGCACTTCATCGGCACACCGGGATATGTGTACGCCTACGCGTACGGTCAGCTGCTCGCGCTCTCGGTGTACCGCAAGTACCAGGAGGAGGGGGCGGCGTTCGTGCCCCGCTACCTCGAGATGCTCAGCGCCGGGGGATCGCTGCCGCCGGAGGAGCTGGGACGGATCGTGGGTGTCGATCTCGCCGACCCGGGGTTCTGGGACGGTGGCCTTGCGATTGTCGCCGAACAGCTCGCGGTTGCCGAGGCCGCCGCGGCCGCAACCGGTCGGGTGTGAGCGAGCTACTCGCCGGGCGCGTCGCCCTCGTCACCGGCGGTGGTGGCGGGATCGGGCGCGGTGTCTCGGAGCTGTTCGCGGCGAATGGCGCGCGTGTGATCGTCGCCGAGATAGACGAGGGGCGCGCCGCGCGAACCGTTGTCGCGATCAGCGAGGCGGGCGGGGATGTGGTCGGCGAGGTGGTCGACGTGCGCGACCGCGCCGCGGTGGAGGAGATGAGGGAGCGCGTCGGGCCCGTCGACGTGCTCGTGAACAATGTCGGCCACTACCTGGGTGGTCGGGGCGGGTTCCTGGAGAGCGACGAGGCGGAGTGGGATGCGCTCTACCGGGTGAACCTTCATCATGTGTTCCTCTGCACCCAGGTGTTCGCGCCCGCGATGGTCTCGGTGGGCGGGGGGAGCATCGTCAACGTCTCGACGGTCGAAGCGTTCCGCGGGATACCGTCACGAGCTGTGTACTCGGCGTTCAAAGCCGCGATCACCGGTTTCACGAAGAGCCTTGCCCTCGAGCTGGGCAACGCGGGGGTACGCGTGAACGCGATCGCGCCCGATCTGACGGAGTCGCTGCAGGTGCCATACAGCCAGTGGGTGCCCGACGACCAGCAGGAGCTGATTCCCAACTGGGTCCCGCTCGGACGGTTCGGCACCCCTGCCGACATCGCGGGATGTGCGCTGTTCCTCGCGTCCGATCTCTCGGCATTCGTCACCGGCACCACGATCCACGCCGACGGAGGCAGCCTCGCCGCAGGCGGTTGGTTCCGTCGCGCCGATGCCACCTGGACCAACCGGCCGCTCGCGCCCTGACCCTGAAACCCCCAGCGTATGGGCGGGGGTGTTGGTCAGGGGGCGAGCTCGCGTTCGAGTTGGGCGAGGCCCATCGGGCCGAGATCGAGGGCGCGACGGTGGAACTCCTTGAGGTCGAAGCTCGAACCGGCGTGGCGCTTCGCGCTGGCCCGGGCAGCTAGCCACACCCGCTCACCGATCTTGTAGCTGATCGCCTGGGCCGGCAGGCCGAGGTAACGGTCGACCTCGGACCGCATGAATTCTTCGGGGAACCAGGAGCGTTCGACAACGAAGGGCAACGCGAGCTCGGGCGTCCAGGTCTCGCCACTGTGGTACCGCTCCCGCTCGGGGATCGCCAGCTCGAGGTGCATTCCGATGTCGACGACTACGCGCACGGCGCGCATTGCCTGCGCCCGGAGCATCCCGAGCTCGTACGCAGGATCGTCGAGGTAGCCGAGCTCACCCATGAGTCGTTCGGCGTACAGCGCCCAACCTTCGGCGTGGCCCGATGAGCCCGCGAGCGTGCGCTGGTAGCGACTGAGCTGATTGGCGAGGTAGCGAACCTGCCCGATCTGAAGATGATGGCCTGGGACGCCCTCGTGATAACAGATCGACACCTCGCCCCAAAGAGGAAAGCGGGTCTTGCCGAGCGTCGGGTACCAGGTGCGGCCGGGCCGGCTGAGATCTTCCGACGGGCCGGTGTAGTACATCGCCGCGGCGCCGCCGGGAGGAGCAATCATCGCCTCGACCCGCTTGACCGGTTCGGGGATGTCGAAATGGGTCCCGTCGAGCTCGGAGATTGTCTGGTCCATCAAATCCTGGAGCCAGTCCCGGAACTGATCGACGCCCTCGATCGCGCGGTTGGGGTCGGCCTCCAGGTGAGAGATCACCTCGGGCAGCGGCCGACCCGGCAGGATGCGCTCGGCGACCTCACCCATCGCGTGCTCGATTCGGTACAGCTCGTCCCAACCCCAGGCGTACGTATCCGCGAAGTCGAGGTCGATGCCGTTGAAGGAGCGAGAGAAGAGCGCGTACCGCTGCGGACCGACGGCGTCGGCTTCGTCGGCGTGCGGTGAGTAATCGTCGGCGAGATAGCGGGCGAAGGCGGCGTAGGCCGCGGTCGCCCGCTCAGCTCGCTTCGCGAGCGTCGTGCGCAGCGCGGGGTTGTCGATTCCTGTGGCATCGAACCGCTCGACGAGGCCGGTGAAGAAGGGGCGGCTGGCCGCTTCGTCGGTGCCTGACCACGTCTCGGCCTGCCCTACGCAAGCGACGACCTGGCGACGGGGTGACACGAGGTTCTGGCGGATTCCTTCCTCTAGGGTCGCTTGCATGCTCGAGAGCCCCTGCGGGACGACCCCGAGGCGCGCCGCGATCGAATCCCAGTCGTGCTCCGTTGCCGTCGGCATCAGGTCGAAGCACTGCCGCACCTCCTGCACCGGGCTCCCGAGCACCCGCAACAGCCGGAAGTGCTCACCGGCCTCGTACTGATCGACGTCGAGCGCGAGGTCGGCCCGCATCACGTCGGCCGCGATGCGATCGGCCTCCGATTCGATGACGACAGTGTTCAGCTTCCGGATGCCGGCGCGTGCGTGCTCTGCTCGTTCCTCGAAGCTATCGGGTGAGTAATCGGTCATCTCCGAGTCGTGGCCGACAAGACCTTGGAAAGTGGCCGTCACCGGATCGAGCGCGGCGGCCCGCTCCACGTACTCGTCGGCGATCCGGTAGGTGTCGGAATCTGCATTCGGCATGCCGCTGATGCTACGGGTTGGCGGCCGGTGGGCGAATCATCCTGCTCTGACGGGTTTCGGATCAGCGCCCTCGTCGCGGTACCTTGCATCTCATGGCACAGACCCGTACCGAAACCGACAGCATGGGCCCGATCGAGGTGGAGTCGCACCGCTACTGGGGCGCCCAGACCGAGAGGTCGGTGCATCATTTCTCCGTAGCCGATGACCGGATGCCTGCGGCGGTGATCCGTTCGATGGCGGTGCTCAAGAAGGCTGCGGCGCTCGTGAATCGCGATCTCGGCAAGCTCCCCGACGAGCACGCCGATCTCATCGTCCGGGCGGCCGACGAGATCATCGCCGGCGATCTCGGCGAGCACTTCCCGCTGTACGTGTGGCAGACCGGTAGCGGCACCCAGACCAACATGAACGTGAACGAGGTCATCTCGAACCGCGCCATCGAGCTCGCGGGAGGCGAGCTCGGATCGAAGGATCCGATCCACCCGAACGACCACGTCAACATGTCGCAGTCGTCGAACGACACGTTTCCCACCGCGATGAACATCGCCGCGGTCGAGGAGATCCTGTATCGCCTCCTCCCGTCGGTGCGCCGACTCCGCGACGCGCTCGCCGTCAAATCGAAGGAGTTCGCCGACATCGTCAAGATCGGCCGGACTCACCTGCAGGACGCGGTTCCACTCACGCTCGGTCAGGAGATCTCCGGCTACGTAGCCCAGCTCGACGCCGATATCTCGCGCATCGACAGCGCCGTGGCCGGTCTGTACGAGCTGGCGATCGGCGGGACGGCCGTCGGTACAGGGATCAACACGCATCCCGAGTTCGCGGATCGGGCAGCCGCCGCGATAGCCGAGCTGACCGGCCTTCCCTTCCGCAGCGCCGCGAACAAGTTCGCCGCGCTCGCGGCGCACGACGACGTCGTGTTCGCGAGCGGAGCTGTGCGCACTCTCGCGGTGAGTCTCATGAAGATCGCCAACGACGTGCGCTGGCTCGGCTCCGGCCCACGCGCCGGAATTGGCGAGCTGGTGCTTCCCGAGAACGAACCCGGATCGTCGATCATGCCCGGCAAGGTGAACCCCACGCAGTCGGAAGCGATGACGATGGTGTGTGTGCAGGTGCTTGGCAACGACACCACGATTGCCATGGCCGGTTCGATGGGTAACTTCGAGCTGAACGTGTTCAAGCCGGTGATGATCTTCAACTTTCTGCACAGCATCGATCTGCTCACCGATGTCTGCGACAACTTCCGCGAGTTCTGCATCGAGGGCCTCGAGCCGAACCGCGAGCAGATCGCTGAGTATGTCGCCGACTCGCTCATGTTGGTCACCGCGCTGAACCCGGTGATCGGTTACGACAAGGCCGCCCAGATCGCGAAGAAGGCCCACAAGGACGGAACCCGCCTCCGCGAGGCCTGCGTCGCCCTCGGCTTCTTGAGCGCGGCGGAGTTCGACGCCGCGGTTCGCCCGCAGGACATGACCCACCCGTAGTCGTAACCGAGCCCGGAGTGGAGGCAGACTGGCCCAATGGAGCTGCAGGGAATCCACGCGATTGTGACCGGGGGATCCTCGGGGATTGGGCTCGAGACCGCCCGTCTCCTCGCCGAGCGCGGCGCGCGGGTGTCGTTGGTCGCCCGTGACCGGGCCCGGCTCGCCGCTGCGCAGCGTGAGACCAGGGCGATTCAAACGGCGTCGATCGACGTGACCGAGCCCGACGCGGTGACGGCTGGTTTCGCCAAGCTCACCGCGGCCGAGGGCCCGTGTGACCTGTTGGTTGCGTCGGCGGGTGAAGCCCGACCCGGCTACTTCGAACAGCTCGACCTCGAAGTGTTCCGAGCCCAGATGGATCTCGACTACTTCGGCACGCTGCACTGCGTTCGTGCCGTCGTCGGCTCGATGCTCGAGCGGGGCTCGGGAACGATCGTCGGGGTGTCGTCTGCCGCCGGCTTGATCGGTGTGTTCGGCTACTCCGCGTACGCGCCGGCCAAGTACGCGGTGCGGGGGCTGATGGACACGTTGCGATCCGAGCTGAAGCCGCACGGGATCCATGTCTCGTGCGTCTATCCCCCCGATACCGACACACCCGGATTTGCTCGCGAGAACGAGACGAAGCCTCCCGAGACGGTGGCCGCGAGCGGCAGCATCAACGTCATGTCCGGCGCCAAGGTCGCGTCGAAGATCGTGCGCGGGATCGAGAAGGGCCGATCCGACATCACCGCCGACTTCCAGACGTGGCTCCTCCGGCGCGCGGGAGGGTTGGTATCTCCCATTGCCGACAGGGTCATGGCCGCTCAGGTGCGCAAGGCCCGCGACAGTTGAGCCCCGCGGCCGGGTGGGGCCCACGATCCGTAGACTGGCCCCGCTGAGCCCCCGTTGCTCACCAGCCGATCCGGAGGAACCTCGAATGGCCATTTACGACGCCCCGATCCACAGCCTCGACGGTGGCAACGCCGATCTTCACGAATACGAGGGAAAGGCTCTGCTGCTCGTGAACGTGGCCTCGGCGTGCGGTCTCACGCCGCAGTACGAAGGCCTCCAGAAGCTGCACGAGCAGTTCGGCGCGCAGGGGTTCGAGGTGCTCGGGTTCCCGTGCAACCAGTTCATGGGCCAGGAGCCGGGAACGCCCGACGAGATCAAGACCTTCTGTGAAACCAGCTACAACGTGACCTTCCCACTGTTCGAGAAGATCGAGGTGAACGGCGACGGCCGCCACGCCCTCTATGAGCAGCTGACGGAGGTTCCCGACTCGGCCGACGGCCACACCGGCGACATTCGCTGGAACTTCGAGAAGTTCCTGGTCAGCCCGAGTGGCGAGATCGTCGGCCGCTTCAGCCCGACGATGACGCCCGACGACCCTGCGATGGTCGACGCCATCAAGGGCCAGCTCCCCGGCTAGCGCAACTCTCGTTCGTCTCGGCGGCACGGGCATAAACCCGAGTGCCGAGGTAGGGAATAGGTCCGAGGTGTCGAAGGTTCTTCCGTTCGCGTCAATCCTGTGATCGCGAACGGAGAGCCTTGATGCCCGAGTCGGAAACCGCTGAGGTCCTGGCGAACGCGCTGCCGGTCCTGCCACTGACGATGGGGGTCGTCCTTCCCCACACCGTGGCGACCCTGACCCTCGACACCGAAGAAGCTCGCGCGGCCGTGGCCGCGGCCAACAGCGGCGACGGCCGTCTGCTCCTCGTTCCCCGCATCGACGGGCGCTTCGCCCGGGTGGGCACGGTGGCGCACGTCGAAGAGTCGGGTGAGCTGCCGAACGGGGTCGATGCCGCGATCTTGCGTGGCCTGCACCGGGCCCGCCTGGGTGCCGGAGTCGCCGGTACCGGAGTGGCTCTCTGGGTCGATGCCGATGAGGTGCTCGACGAAACCCTCTCCGATGTGGCCGACGCGGCGCAGTCGGAGCGGTTGGCCAACCTCGGGCGCGAGCTGCGCGGCGTTCTGTCGGTGCTCGGTGAGCGCCGCCGGTCCCGACGGCTGCCCGAGTTGTTGCGTACGACCACCGAACCCGGTGCACTCGCAGACGGCTTCGGCGCATGGAGCGATCTGCCATCGGAGAAGAAGCTCGAGCTGCTCGAGACGGTCGACGTGGAGGCGCGCGTTGAACGCGCCACCGCGTGGGCGCGCGAGGCGCTCGCCGAGCACGAGGTCGCGGATCGGATCCGCACCGAGGTGGGCGAGGGGATGGATCGCCGCCAGCGCGAGTTTCTCCTGCGGCAACAGCTCGCGGCCATCCGCAAGGAGCTGGGTGACGACGACGAGGGCGGTGGTGCCGCGGAATACCGCGAGCGGGCCGCGGCGCGAGAGCTGAGTGACGACGTGCGCGCCGCCGTCGACCGCGAGATCGAGCGGCTCGAGCACACCGGCGAGCAAAGCCCCGAGCACGGCTGGATTCGAACATGGCTCGACACCATCCTCGAGCTGCCGTGGGGCGTGCGATCAGATCGGACCGCCGACGTCGTCGCGGCTCGCGCCGTGCTCGATGCCGACCACAACGGTCTCGACGACGTTAAAGAGCGGATCATCGAGGCGTTGGCCGTCGCCAAGCTTCGGTCCCAGCGCGGTCTCGCCGATCACCACGCCGGTCTGATCCTCGCGCTGGTGGGTCCTCCCGGCGTGGGCAAGACCTGCCTGGGTGTGTCGGTCGCGCGCGCGACCGGCCGCGAGTTCGTGCGCCTCGCTCTGGGCGGCGTGCGCGACGAGGCCGAGATCCGTGGTCATCGGCGTACCTACGTCGGTGCCCGCCCCGGCCGCATTGCCCGAGCGCTCCAAGAGGCGGGAACGATGAACCCGGTGGTGCTCCTTGACGAGATCGACAAGCTCGGCGCCGACTGGCGGGGCGACCCCACCAGCGCGCTGCTCGAGGTGCTCGACCCGGCGCAGAACCACACGTTCCGAGACCACTACCTCGAAGTCGATCTAGATCTCTCCGATGTGCTGTTCATCGCGACCGCAAACGTTGCCGAGATGATCCCGGGGCCGTTGCTCGACCGTATGGAGGTCGTGCGGCTCGACGGCTACACCGAAGAAGAGAAGGTTGCGATCGCTCGTGACCACCTCCTCGCGCGCCAGCTTGAACGCAACGGACTGCTGGCAGAGGAGGTCGTAGTCTCCGACGACGCGCTCCGTTCGGTAGTGGTCGACTACACCAGGGAAGCGGGAGTGCGGAACCTGGAGCGAGAGCTGGCCAAGTTGCTCCGCAAGGTCGCGGCGAAGGTCGCGTCCGACGTGGCGTCGCCGCCGATCGCGATTGAGGCCGCCGATGTGCGCACGCACCTCGGTCGGGCTCGTTTTCTCGCCGAGGAGACCGAGGACCGCACCGCGGCGCCGGGTGTGGCGACCGGTCTCGCCGTGACCGGCATCGGTGGTGACGTGCTGTACGTCGAGGCCACTGCGGTGCCGACGGGCTCTCCGGGAGAATCGGGGCTCACGCTCACGGGTCAGCTCGGCGACGTCATGAAGGAGTCGGCCGAGATTGCGCTCTCCTACGTGCGGGCCCACGCCACCGACCTCGGGGTCGATCCGGCTCTGCTCACCGGCCGCCGGTTCCATGTGCACGTGCCCGCGGGCGCCGTTCCGAAAGACGGACCGTCAGCCGGCGTCACCATCACGGCGGCGCTCGTCAGCCTGCTCACCGGCCGACCGGTGCGCGGCTATGTCGGGATGACAGGGGAAGTCACTTTGCAGGGCCGCGTCCTGCCGATCGGCGGGTTGAAACAGAAGGTGCTCGCGGCGCAACGCGCCGGGCTCACCACGGTTATCCTGCCGTCCCGCAACGGACCCGACCTCGACGATGTGCCCGAGGCGGTGCGGGAGGCGATGACCTTTCACCTTGCGTCGTCGGTAGAGCAGGTGCTCGCAGTGGCGCTCGGCCCCCCTACGACTCAGGCGGCGATTGCCGCCTGAGCTTTGCCGCCTGCCGCCCTCGCCGCGAATCGTAGGGTGAGGCGATGTTGGTGGCCCGCGACGTAACGGTTCATCGAGGTGGGCAGCTCGTACTCGACGCCGTCTCGCTGACGGTTGGTCCGGGCCAGCGCGTCGGCATCGTGGGGCCGAACGGCATCGGCAAGTCGACATTCCTGCGGGTGCTCGCCGGGCTCTGTCCGGTCGATGGAGGGCGGGTGGAGCGCCAGCCGGCATCGGCCACCGTCGGCTACCTGCCCCAGGAACCCGACGCCGGGCCCGACGAGGTGCTGTTCGACTACCTCGCACGCCGTACGGGGGTGCAGCGAGCATCAATAGATCTCGACGTTCGCACCGAGGAGCTCGCCGCGGATCCCGCCAGCCTCGACGCGTACACCGAAGCACTTGAGAGGTTTCTGGCGCTCGGCGGCGACGACCTCGAAGTGCGCGCCGCAGTGGTGTGCGCCGATCTGGGCCTCCCGGCCGACCGGCTCGCGATTCGTGTCGGCGCGCTTTCAGGAGGACAGGCCGCGCGGGCCGCGCTCGCGGTCATCCTGCTCGCCCGCTTCGAGGTGTTGCTACTCGACGAACCCACCAACGACCTCGACTTTGTCGGTCTCGATCGGCTCGAACGATTCGTGGCCGAGACGCCAAGCGCACTCGTGGTCGTCTCACACGATCGTGCGTTTCTCGACGGTACGGTCGAACGGATCATCGAGATCGAGGAGCATTCACACCGTTCGGTGGAGTACGCCGGCGGATGGACCGACTATGTCTCCGCCCGCGAGTTGGCGCGAGGCCAGCAGTCCGACGCATACGAGAAGTACCAGTCGGAGCGACGCTCGCTCTCGACTCGCGCGCAGACGCAGCGGGCGTGGTCCGAGCAGGGCGTGCGCGCGGTGAAACGCAGTGGCGAGACCGACAAGTTCATTCGCCACAAGGCCAAGCAGTCGAGCGAGAAGCAAGCCGCGAAGGCGAAGCAGACTGACCGCGCCCGCGAGCGGCTCGAATCACGGGCCGTCGACAAGCCGTGGGAGGGGTGGCGCCTCGACCTCGTGCTCGAAGCGGGGGAGCGCAGTGGTGCCGTTGTCGCTCGGCTCGATTCTGCCGTCGTGCGCCGTGGCGCGTTCACCCTCGGACCAATCAACCTCGAGATCCAATGGCGGGAGCGGATTGCGATCGTCGGACCGAACGGCAGCGGGAAGACGACTCTGCTGCGCGCGCTCCTTGGTGAGCAGGTGCTCGACTCCGGGTCCCGATGGATCGGACCGGGCGTGCGCTTTTCCACGCTGGATCAGGCCCGGACAGTGCTCGCGACCGAAGGCCCGCTGCTCGCTGCGTTCTGTGCGCGCACCGGGCTCCTCGTCACCGAAGCCCGATCGCAACTCGCGAAGCTCGGTCTAGACGCCGACGCGGTCGCACGACCACCCGCGATGCTGTCGCCGGGAGAGCGAAGCCGGGCGATACTCGCGGCCCTCGCCGCCTCGGAGTCGAACTGCCTGGTCCTCGACGAGCCGACCAACCACCTCGATCTCCCCGCGATCGAACAGCTCGAGGCCGCCCTCGACGGCTACACCGCCACATTGGTACTCGTCACCCACGACCGCCGCTTTCTCCAGAGCCTCGACGTCACCCGTACCATCGAGCTCTGATCCCAACCAGTGCTTTGGCGTCAAGAACCCCAACTATTTGGGGTTTTCTGACGCCAAAGCATTGGTTGGGACCGGGTTAGGCGGGTGCGATCGGGAAGTGGCAGGCCACGAAATGGTTCGGCTGTACCTCGCGCATGATCGGCTCTTGCTCAGCGCACACCTCTGTGGCGCGCGGGCAGCGGGTCCGGAAGCGACAGCCGCTCGGCGGCGCGAGGGGAGACGGGATCTCGCCGCCGACGCCTGGGATCTCGCGGGGCCTTACCAGTGGGTCGGGCACCGGGATCGCCGAGAGCAGCGCTGCAGTGTACGGGTGCGCCGGAGCGGCGTAGATCTCCTCGGGGTTGCCGACCTCGCAAAGCTTCCCGAGATACATGACGGCGACCCGGTCGCTGATGTTCTTCACGACCGCGAGGTCGTGCGCGATGAAGATCATGGTGAGGCCGTAGCGGGCCTTCATGTCTTCGAGCAGGTTGATGATCTGGGCCTGCACCGAAACGTCGAGCGCCGATACCGGCTCGTCGCAGATGATCAGGCGGGGGTCGGTGACGACCGCCCGGGCGATTGAGATCCGCTGGCACTGCCCGCCCGAGAACTCATGCGGGCGCCTAGGTCCGGCTGCGTCGGGATCGATGCCGACAGCGTCGAGTACTTCGCGGACCTTCGCGTCGCGCGATGCGTCGTCGCCGATATTCCAGATGTTGAGGCCTTCGGCGACGAGGTCGCGTACCCGCCGACGGGGGTTCAGCGAGGAGATGGGGTCCTGAAAGATCATCTGCAGGCGTGTGCGCGTGCGGCGAAGCTCCTCGCCCGAGAGCGACGCGAGATCGACGCCTTCAAACTCGACTTTGCCCGAGGTCGGGTGGGGGAGCTGCATCACCGCGCGCCCGGTCGTCGACTTCCCGCAACCGGATTCGCCGACGAGCCCGAGGGTCTCACCCTCCATGACGTCGAAGCTGACGTCGGAGACCGCGTGGACCTTGCGATTGCGTCCGGCGCTGAACTCGACGACGAGGTTTTCGACCCGCAGCAGCGTGTCGGCGGGATCGCGCAGGTGTGCGGTGCCGCTACCCGCCATCAGGTCGACCCTTCGGTCGAAGGGGCCGTCGTTGTCGTGCCACTCTTGATTCCACCGCCGATGGGGGTGGTACCAACCCGCACCGTCTCCGCTGTGACGCCCGACATGGCGCCGGCGACGACGTTTCGCTCGAGCGCGGCCCGACCTTGTGGCGTACCTGCCGGAAACCAGCATGCGTACTCGTGCCCGGCAGCCTCGGCGCGGACGAGCGGAGGCTCCTCTTTTCGGCACTTGTCCTGGACGTAGGGGCAACGGGGGCTGAAGTTGCAGCCCTTCGGCGGGCTTACGAGGTCGGGCGGTCGCCCTGGGATCACGTTGAGGCGGGTGTGGCTCGGGTTGGAGAGCTTCGGGATCGAGTGCATGAGCGCTTCGGTGTAGGGCATCCGCATCTGGGAGAACAGTGTGCGCGTCGGGGCCTTTTCGACGATCTTTCCGGCGTACATCACCGCGATCTCATCGGTACGCCCTGCGACAACGCCGAGGTCGTGGGTCACGAGGATCATGGCCATGAAGCGTTCCCTCTGCTGGGCCTGGAGCAGATCGAGGATCTGGGCCTGCACGGTGACGTCGAGCGCGGTGGTGGGTTCGTCGGCGAAGAGGAGCTTCGGGCCGCAGGCGATCGCGATCGCGATCATCACCCGCTGGCGCATGCCGCCCGACATCTCGTGCGGGTACTGCTTCATACGGCGCTCGGGCTCGGGGATGCCGACCGACGAGAGCAGCGACACCGCGGTCTCGCGCGCGAAGGACTTCGAGATGTCGAGGTGGTAGAGCAACGGCTCGGTGATCTGGTTGCCGATCTTCATCACCGGGTTTAGCGATGTCATCGGGTCCTGGAAGACCATCGACATCTGGGTGCCCCAGAGCTTGCGTTGGTCATCGGGTGCGAGTTGCGAGGTGTCGCGGCCTTCGAAGCGAATCGACCCGGAGCGGACCACGCCGTTCTTGGGTAGCAGCCCCATCACCGAGCGGGAAAGCACCGACTTGCCGGATCCGGACTCGCCGACGATGCCGAGCGTCTTGCCGCGTTCAAGCGAGAAGCTCACGCCGTCGACGGCGCGGACAAGCCCCCGACTCGTCTCGAAGTGGGTGCGAATGTCGGTGACCTCCAGGAGCGCGCCGGCAAGCGGCTCGACCGGATAGCGGTCGGCGGCCGGGATGAACTCAGTGCTCCGGCGGCGCCGTAGCAGGCTCAAAGCCCACTCTCCCTGACGTCGAACCGCGCCCGGACCACGTCACCGAGATAGTTGAGGGACAGCACGGTGAGGAAGATGACCATCGACGGGAAGAGCACGATGTTCGGCGCGGTGCGGATGTCGGGGAGGCCACCCTGGATGATGTTCCCCCACGACGGGGTCGGAAGCTTCACGCCGACTCCGAGCACGCTGAGCCCACCCTCGGCCACGATCGCGACGGCAATGCCGAGCACCGCGATCGACAGCATCGCGGGGAGAACGTTCGGGAAGATCTCCCGCCAGATGATGCGGAAATGCTTGGCGCCCTGAGCTCGGGCCGCGAGCACGAACTCGCGCTCCGACCAGCTGAGTGCACTTGCGCGCGAGATGCGGGCGAGGATCGGCGTGGCGACGATCGCGAGCGCGATGGTGATGTTCAGGGTCGATTGGCCGAGGAACGCGACGATGGCCAGCGCGAGGATCAGGGCCGGGAACGCGAGCAGTGTGTCGAGCAAACCGGCGATCAGGCTTCCCAGGCGGCCTTTGAAGTACCCGCCGACAAGGCCGAGGAATCCGCCGACGACGAAGCCGATCGCGACCGAACCGACACCGATCTCGAGCGAGGCCCGGATGCCGAAGACGACGCGGGAAAGCAGGTCTCGGCCGATGGAGTCGACGCCCATGATGTGATCGGCGCTCGAGCCCTTTCCGATAGCGGCGGCATCAGTGCTGCTGATTGGATCGGCGAGGGGGAGGAGCGACGCGAACACTGCACAGAAGACGAGGAGACCCATCCAGAAGATCGCCAGCCAGGCGGCTACCCCGAGCTTGGCGCGCTTGCGGGCGCGGCCGCTCGCGGTCATCGCGGTTATCGCTGCCTCTTGGATGGTGGCCGAGTCGGCCGGCATCCCCCCGAGTACGGAGTCGGCTACCAGCCGCTCCGACGCTGTGCCCTCGTCCTTACCCGGGAGCGCAACGGGGTTCGCGGGGTTACGCCGCTGCTCGGACATGGCGGATCCTCGGGTCGAGAACGGAGTAGAGGACGTCGACCGCGAAGTTCACGAGCACGTAGGCGATCGCGATGAGCGCGACGTAGCTCTGGAGCGCGACGTACTCGCGGGCGAGAATCGCCTGGTAGATCCGGTACCCGAGGCCCGGCAGGCCGAAGATCACCTCGATCACGACGGCGCCGCCGATCAGGGCACCGACGTTGAGGCCGGCCACCGTGAGCAAGGTGAGGCTCGATGGCCGCAGCGCGTGCTTGAGCAGGATCTTGCGGTTCGGGATGCCCTTGGCTTTCGCGGTGGTGATGAAGTCTTCCTGGAGGGTCGCGATCATGTCGCTGCGTAGAAGGCGGAGGTAGACCGCGATCTGGCCTACGGCGAGCGCGATCGTCGGCATCAGCATGTAGCGCCAGTTGTCGATGGGGCTAAGCGGGAACGGATCAAGCGTGCTCTGGGTGGGTAACAACTTCCACTTGGCGCCTACGTAGACAGCCAGGATGATGGCGAGCACGAAGTTGGGGAGCGCGAGGAGACCGAACGCGATCGTGTTGGTGGCACCGTCGAACTTGGAGCCACTCCGGTAGGCGGTGAGGATTCCAAGCGGGATCGCGAACAACATCGCGAACACCTGCGCGTAGACCATGAGCTCCAGCGAGACCGGAAGGGATTTGGTGAGCTGGCTCGATACCGACGCGTTGTTGTTGTAGTAGCGACCGAAGTCGCCGGTCAGGATGTCTCGCAACCACGTGAGGTACTGGGAGATGAACGAAGTGTCGAGTCCGAGATCCCTGCGGAGTTGCGCTTTCTGCAAATTGGTCCCGAACGGGATGATCTTCGACACCGGATCACCCGGGATCAGCTTGATGAGACAGAACGAGAAGAAGGTGACGACCAACAACACGACCACGAGCTGGAGAACCTTCTGAGCGAAGGTATGGAGGCTCATCTTGTGGCCCGGTCCGTGGCCGGCTGTCGGATCGTCACCTTCTCCTCAGCCACTATTGGGTCCAGATCCCCTCGACCTGGTGGAACCCGGCGAGGACATCGGCGGGCTTGACCGATCCCGGTGCGCCGTTTTCGCCGGGCAGGTTCGGGCCGAGGATCCCCTTGACGCTGCTCTTGCCGGAGATCGTCCAGGTCTCGTACCACGCCCAAAGGTTGAGCACGTTCGAGGACAGCTGCTTGGAGAAGTCCTGGTAGAGCGCCTTGCGCTTTGCCGGGTCGGATTCGGAGCGACCCTGATCGAGATCGCTGTCGACCTTCGGGTCGTTGATGTGGTTGAAGTTCACAGGCGAGCCGCTGTGGAACCACACGTACATGGTGTCAGGGTCGGACCCGGGGTAGTTGCGCCACTGGAAGGCGTCGACGGTTCCGCCGATCGCCTGGTTGATGATCGTGGCCTGGTCGACCGGTTGCGGCAGGTTGACGGTGATGCCCACAGCCTTCAGCTGCTGCTGCACCAACTGGGTGATCGCCACGGTCTGGGTGTCTGGCGTCGATTGCAGATCGAAGGCGAAGTTGCCGCCGTGCGCCGCCTTGTACTGACTGACCAGCTTCTTGGCCTCGGCCGGGTTGTACTTCGGGAACCCCGCATTGGGGTTGTAACCGAGGACCTTGTTGTCGAACACTTGATCGGCGACTGTGAACAGGCCCTTGTTGAAGATCTGGTTCAGCGCGGCGACGTTGACGCCCTGGGCCACGGCCATGCGGGCGACAGGGTCGTTGAACGGCGGCCGCTGGACGTTGATCAACGTCTGGGCGAGCTCGCGATATCCCGGCGGTGAGCTGACGTTCGAGACGTTCGGCAGGTTCTTCAGCGCTTCCAGATCCTTGCCGCTGTCAGACTGCATCACGTCGATCTGGCCACCCTGCAACGCCGTTACCCGCTGGGAGCTGTCGGTGATCGGCTTCCAGTGGATCGAGTCGAGGTAGGGGAGCTGGGTCCCTTTGCTGTCCTTGCGCCAGTAGCTCTTGTTCTTGGTGACGGTCACGTCACCGCTGACCGGATCGAATGTCTGGAGCGAGAACGGACCGGTGCCGATCATCTTGGTCGCGCAGTCGGGGCTCGTGAGCTGGGCGGGCGCGGCGATCCCGGTCCGGCCGGTCGTCCAGAGATACGAGGGGAAGGCGACCCACGGAGTCGTGGTCTTGACGACGACGGTCATCGCGTCGGTTGCCGCCACGCTGGCGATGTTCTTGAACACGAAGCTGAGCAGGACGCCGGCCTGCCAGGCCTTGATGTTCTGGACGACGGCGTCGGCGTTGAGGGGTTCACCGTCGTGGAACGTGATGTTCGGCCGCAGCACGATCGTCCACTGGTCGAAGGTCGAGTTCGGAGTGACCGACTTGGCGAGATACGGGTAGATCTTTCCGTCGGCGCCCGGCTGGGTGAGCGTGTCGTAGATCGACTGGGTCACCATGATCCCGGCGATCGCCAGCTGGGACCGGGGGAGGCAGAAGTTGGTGGTCGCGGCCTCGATGCCGTAGGTGATCGAGCCACCCACCTTCGGCGTGCCCTCTGAGCTGGTTCCGCCGCTGGTACCGCTGCTCTTCTTGCCGCTGCTACCACCGCAGGCGGCGAGGACGAGCGCCAATGCGACGACCATCGTCAAGACCTTGAGCGCGGCCGGAGCCCGTCGAACGCTGTTCGGCACTGCATTTCCCCCGATCGCGGATCCGGCATCCGGGTCCGCTCGCGTACTGATGAATGTGACAGACGTCGTGAACTGTGACGTGTGACACGCAAGGTAGGAACCACGCGCGTCATTGTCAAACATAGGCAGCGCCGGGCTGGTCGCCGCGTGCGACCATTTCGACATGCCGAAACCTGTCTCCGACCGCCCCGACGACCTGGCCCAAGACGACCTGCCCCCAGACGAACCCGGCCTCGAGTCCGGGCCCGGGTGGCGGACTGTGGTCCGTAGGCTTCCGGAGCTCGCGGTGCTCGAGCGGGCCGACATCGAGCTGATCCTCGACGCCGGGCTCGTGGCCCACGTGGGGTTCACCGCCGACGACCGGCCCTATGTGCTGCCGATGGCCTATTCCCGGATCGGCGCGGACCTGTTCCTGCACGGGTCGGTCGCGAGCCGCCTGGTGCGGGCGATGGCTTCGGGTGTGCGGGTGTGCGTCACTGTGACCGTCATCGATGGGATCGTTCTCGCCCGCTCTGCCTTCAACACCTCGATGAACTATCGCTCGGTGATGGTGATGGGCGAGACCGAAGCCGTGGCCGATCCCGACGATCGCGCCATCGTGTTCGAGGCCCTGCTCGAGCGCCTGGTGCCGGCGCGGTACGCGACCGTTCGACCGCCCAACGCGGCCGAGCTGGCCCAGACCCTTGTCGTCCGTCTGCCGATCGAGGTGTGGTCGGCGAAGGTCAGCGCGGGTCCTCCCGATGACAAGATCGAAGATCTCTCGTTCCCCGTGTGGGCCGGTGAGATTCCGCTCCGACTTGTGGCCGATCCCCCCGTCGCCGCACCCGGTCTCGCGCAGTCCCTGTTGGTCACTGCTCCGCTCGGGGCTTCGCCGGGTGCGGGGTGGTCGTTCCCATGAGCGGAGCGCGCCGTTTTCGGATCACCTCGACGGTGGTGATCCCGTTCGAGGAGCTCGAGTGGCGGGTCGACACCTCAGGTGGCCCCGGGGGTCAGCATGCCAACGTCACCCGTAGCCGGGTCGAGGTTCGCTTCGACATCGCGGCATCGCGTGGGCTCGGCGAGCGGGCCAAGGCCCGACTGCTCGAGCGGCTCGGACCAGTGGTGCGCGCCGGCGCCGGTGACGCGCGGTCGCAGTCACGGAACCGTGAGCTCGCCCTCGAACGACTCCGCGAGCGGATGGCTGACGCGCTGCGCGTGGACCGACCCCGTCGACCGACCACACCGACTACCTCGTCGCGCCGACGGCGGGTCGACGACAAAAAGCGTCGCGGCGAGGTCAAGCGCGATCGTGGGTCTCCCCGCACCGACTTCGACTGAGTTGGCGTCGGGTGATGTTCAGCCCTACCGACGGACCGTCGGCGCGGCGCGAGAGGCGCGAGTCGTAGCGACGGCCGTACCCGTGAGGTAAGTGGCCCAACCTGCGATCCCGCAGAGCTTGGCCCCCGACGACAACGGGATGCGCCCCGGTATCCCGGGTGCGGCCTTCGTGAGGATCCAAAGGGCGAAGAACGCGATCGCGACGATGAGCAAGGGCGCGTTGGTGTCGGCGATAGCGCGCCGGTTCGCCACCACCCAGAGCACGAACGCCGCGGCGTACACCGCGAGCACGAGTGCAGACGGCACGCCGGTGGCCTCGGGGATGACCGGCTTATGCAGTTGGAACAGGTCGTCGGCGAACATCACCACCGTGAGCATTCCGGCTCCGGCGAGCAGGTGGCGCGGGCGGGTGAGCCAGGCGCGCCCACGCGCGACGAGCACACCGATCAGACAGCTCAGGGACGACCACACCCAGCCGGCGAGGCCCAGGACCCACAAGCTTCCGTGGCTGAGCGACTCTTCCGCGGAGAAGTGCGGATCAATCAGCGTCGATGCGTGCTGGTCGTGACCCAGGTACTTCACGAGCAAGAGAAGCGCGCCGAGGGGCACATATACACAAAGGAGTAGGGGTATCGCCGGTCGCATGTACCGACGCCACAGCCCACCAAGATTCAGCAGCGCGCGTTCTCCTGGATCCGAAATCTCTGAGCGTCGGTTGTGGCAGCCAAGTGTAAGCGGGGTGCGTGTCGGGTCTGCGGCAGTGCGAAGCTTCTCCGATGTCAGTCGGGTTGAGAATCTTGGGCTTCGTCGCCGGGGCACTGCTCGTGTTCGTAGTGCTCGACTCCGCGGTTCGAACCTTCGTGCTCCCACGGGGTGTTGTCGTGCGGCTCACGCGGGTGGTCTTCCTGGGCCTGCGGTCGGTGTTCGGTATCCCGCTGCGCTTCGCGAAGACCTATGAGCAGCGTGACCGCGTGATGGCGCTGTACTCACCGCTCGCGCTGCTGGTTCTTCCCGCGGTCTGGCTGGTGCTGGTGCTCACCGGCTACATGCTGATGTTCCGGGCCGTCGACATCCACGGCCTCGGCGAGGCTTTCCGCACGAGTGGTTCGTCCCTATTAACGCTGGGGTTTCTGGAACCTCGCGACCTTCCCGGCGTCACGCTGGCCTTCACCGAGGCGTTCGTCGGCCTCGGGCTGCTTGCGCTACTGATCGCGTATCTCCCGACGATCTACGGCACGTTCTCGCGCCGCGAGGTGCTGGTCGCCCAGATGAGCGTGCGGGCCGGAACCCCGCCGTCGGCGGAGAACCTGTTGATTCGGGCGCACCTGATCGGCTGGCTCGAGAGCCTGAACGACGTCTGGGCCGAGTACCAGCTGTGGTTCAACGAGGTAGAGGAGACCCACACGTCGCTCAGCCTCCTCGTGTTCCTCCGCTCGCCGGAGCCGAACCGGTCCTGGGTCACGGCTGCCGGCGCCGCGCTCGACGCTGCCGCGCTCCATCTGTCGACCATCGACGTACCTCGAGAACCTCAGGCCGCGTTGCTGATCCGGGCGGGCTATCTCGCTCTGCGACCAGTGGCCGAGTTCTTCGGCACCGTGGTCGACCACGACCCCGATCCGACCGACCCGATCAGCATCGTCCGCGACGAGTACGACGCGCTGTACGACCGGATGGCGGAGGCGGGCGTGCCGCTCGTCGCCGACCGCGACCAGGCCTGGCGTGACTTCTCTGGATGGCGGGTGAACTACGACAAACCGCTGGTCGCACTGGCCGGGATTGTGATGGCGCCCTACGCGATGTGGTCGTCGGACCGATCTATCAACTTTCGCCGTCCGCCGCTCCGACGGACTCGGCGCCCCCGCTGACCGGCGTCCGCTCGGAATGGGCATTGACCGCGGGGTCGGGCGGATCGACCCCCCGTTCGAGCAGCGAAGCCTCGTACGCGGAGTAGACCCACGCGAGGAACCGGTCGACACCGTTCACCGCGTTTGCGGATCGGATCGAGTGGAACACATCGAACGCGTGTGAACCACCTTCGATCTCCGCGTAAGCCACGGGCCTGGTCGAGACGGCACGCAACGCAGTGACGAACTCCCGAGCCTGACCGACCGTTGCGATGTTGTCGCGATCGCCGTGGATCACGAAGAACGGAGGCGCGTGATCGTTGGCCCGGTAGGTCGGCGATCCCGACTCGAACAGGTCCCGATTCTCATCCAGTGTTGTTTTCATGACCTTCTTGGCGAGCCATTCCCCGGCGGTGGAGCTCCCGAACTTCTCGACGAGGTCGTAGACGCCGTAGAACGCGACGCATGCCGCGACGCTCGTGTCGACCGGCTCGAAACCGGGTTGGTACTGAGGGTCGTTCGCGGTGAGGCCCACCAGCGCGGCGAGGTGGCCACCGGCCGAGCCCCCGGTGACGACGATGAAGTCGGGGTCGCCGCCGTACTCCTCGATGTGCTCTCGCACCCAGACGAGCGCCTGCTTGGCGTCGACGAGATGATCGGGGAACGTCGCCTTGGGGCTGAGCCGGTAGTTGCTCGCGACGCACACCCAACCTTGCGTGGCGAGGTGGAGCATCAGGGGAAGGCCCTGCTGCGACTTGTCGCCGATGACCCACGCGCCGCCGTGGATCTGGAGAAGCACGGGCGCCTTGGTTATTGGCGTCTCCGTGATGGGCGCCTTCGGCAGGTAAACGTCGAGGAGGTGGCGTTTGCCTGCGCCCTCGGCGTAACGCAGGCCCTTGATGCGTCGAACCCGACGGTCACGCAGGTAGAAGGGGAAACCCAGCTCGCGACGGGAGGTTTTCTGGTCGAGCCGCGCGGCGCGCCCGGGTGCGATCTCGTCTCGGTAGTGCGCACCTAGGGCCTCGCCGAGGGCGTCCTCGATCACGCGGGCGCTGCGCATCGACACCAAGACGATCCAAACCAGGCCCGTCCACGAGGCGAGGCAGATCCCGAGGGCCACAAAGCCGATCCACGACGCGAGGGCCCCGAATGCCACGAACCCGATCGTGGCCAGGGCCTGGAATCCGAGGTTGATGCCCGCGAGCTCCCCGGTGAGCCACCCGGCGAAGAAGCTCGGTGCCATGAGCTGCCACCGAAACGAGGGCCAGATCGCGTTGGCCGTGAACCCGAGCCCGAGCACGCTCACGGCGAAGAAGATCCACGGCATCACCTCAACATTGTGCCAAACGGGGAGCCGGACGGGCCCGTCGGAGGCTGCCGTGGGTCCATACTGGCCGGGTGCAGCGCCTCAGCGGCCTCGATGCTGCGTTTCTTCAGCTCGAGACGCCTTCGAACCACATGCACGTGATGGCCGCGGTGATACTCGACCCTTCGGGAGTCGAGGGCGGCTTCACTGCGCACACCCTCCGAGCGCTCGTTGGAGAACGCATCGATCAGATCACTCCGTTCCGGCGCCGGTTGGTGACCGTCCCGTTCTCGCTTCATCACCCGCTGTGGATCGAGGACCCGAGCTTCGATCTCGACTACCACGTGCGTCGCGTCGCGGTTTCGGCACCGGGAGGTCCGCACGAGCTGGCCGAGGTCATGGGCGACATCGCGTCGCGCCAGCTCGACCGCGCTCGGCCGCTCTGGGAGCTGTGGGTGGCCGAGGGGCTCGAGCACGGCCATTGCGCGATCATCGCCAAGATCCACCATGCCGCGATCGACGGCGCCTCCGGCGTCGACGTGCTGGGCAAGCTCGTCGACCTCGAACCGCACCCGACCGACCGGCAGGAGCCGGGCGAGTGGCACGCGGAACGGGTGCCGTCCGACGTCGAGATGGTCGTCGCGTCGATGGTGTCGATCGCTCGCCAGCCGTTGAAGATGGTGAGGGCGGTCCGGAACCTGACTGGTTCCGCGGTGCGTCTGGTGACCCGGATTCGCCAGAACCCGGTGCAGGCCGGGGTGCCGTTCACCGCGCCCCGACTCCCGTTCAACACGTCGATAACGCCGCATCGCCAGGTCGCGTTCGCGTCGGCTCCGCTCGCCGATGTGAAGACAGTGCGCGACGCGTTCGGCGTGACGGTAAACGACGTCGTGCTCGCGGTCGTGGCCGGCGCGATGCGTACCTACCTGGAGGATCGCGGAGAGCTGCCCGACACTCCTCTGGTCGCAGTCATCCCGGCCTCGGTTCGGTCGTCGGACGAGCAGGGCAACATGGGAAACCGGGTGTCGGCGATGTTCACCCGCCTCGCCACTGAGCTCGACGATCCGATCGAGCGTCTGTTCGCGGTGCGAGAGGTGATGAGCGGTGCGAAGCTCGTTCATCACGACATCGGTGGTGGGACGCTCGAGGAGTGGGCCGAGTTCCTGGCTCCATCGGTGTTGGCGGGTGGCGCGCGCCTTTACAGCCAGCTCCGGCTCGCGGAGCGGCTTCCGCCGATCTACAACCTCGTGGTGTCGAACGTTCCCGGTCCGAGGTTCCCGCTCTACATCGCGGGCGCGCGCCTGGTCGGGATGTACCCGATGGGCCCGATCTTCGACGGCGCGGGCCTCAACGTGACCGTGCTGAGCTATCTCGACTCGATCGACGTCGGGCTCATGGCGTGCCGCGAGATGGTGCCAGAGCTGTGGAACCTCGCCGACGCGTTCCCGGGTGCGCTAGCCGACCTGGTGAAGGCAGCGGAGACGGCGAAGGCCGACGAGTCCGCGCCACGAGGGCCCGCGACTTTGTGAGCCGCCGGCTTGTCAGCCGGCGTCGAGGCCGTCGAACACGCTCGTCTCCGGAGCCTTCGGTAGCTCACCCCGGCGGATGAACCACTCCCATCCGAACGCCTCGCGGAAGGCGTCGTCGGGCATGGAGAGGAAGAACGACGAGTCCGAGATCTGGCTCGCGTGCGCCCTCATCGCGGCTCTCTTCTGGTCGACGAAGTCACCCACGTCGACTGTGGTCGTGATCTGCGACTCGGTAGAGCCCATGCTGTCGAACGCGGAGGGATCCGGCGCGTCGATCCCGTCGCCGAGGCCGTCGGGACGCGCGGCCATGAGTCGCTTGATGTGGTCACGGTTGAGCGTCGCCTCGTAGACCCGGGGCGTTCCCGCGAGCGCGCCAGCGAGCACGCCGACCCTATGGACCTGTACGTGATCGGGGTGGCCATAGCCGCCGTGATCGTCGTACACGGTGAGCACATCGGCGTCTTCCTCGTCGAGGATTGCTGCGAGGCGGGCCGCGGCCTCGTCGAGATCGGCCGACCAGAAGGAACCGTCGGCGTCGTTGGTGGCCTCGCCCGCCATGCCCGAGTCGGTGTAGCCGAGGAACTCGACGCGCGCGACGCCGAGTGCCTCGGCGGCGAGCCGGGTCTCGAGCACCCGGCGGTCGCCGAGGGTCTTGCCGGGGGACAGGACGCCTTCGTCGACCTCGCCGAGCTCTCCTCTGGTGGCGACGACGAGGACCACGCGGTTCCCCTCTGCCGCCGCGCGCGCCATGATCCCGCCGGTTGCAATAGCTTCATCGTCGGGATGTGCGTGGAAGGTCACGAGCGTGAACGACATGGCCTGATCCTTACACGCGGATGCGAATTTTTCAGGGGTGTCATGGTGTCTCGCCGTACCTGACGTTAGTGTTAGAGAAACGCCCGACGGCGGTGCCGCAGTTGGGTTTGATCGGGGGGTAGGTACATGGGAAGTCACGGGCTCAAGCAGCGTTCGGGTCAGCGGTTCGCCGCTCTCGCCACCGGTCTGGTGGTGCTCGCCGTAAGCCTCGGTGGCGGGTACAGGGGGGCAGTCGCGGGGGCGGCCGACAACTCGACCACGACCACCAAGCCGGCTGGGGGTTGGCCGAAGGTCGACCAGCCCGGCGTCACCGGCGACACGATCCGGGTGAGCGGAGTCGCTTCGACGACCAACCCGATCGGGGGCCTCTACGGCTCGTCGTTCGACGGCGTGGCGGCCTACTTCAACATGATCAACGCGGAGGGCGGCATCTACGGCCGCAAGCTCGTGATGGTCAAGAAGCACGATGACCAGCTGGGCCAGAACCAGCGCGAGGTCGAGGCGATCATCGACCAGGACAACGTGTTCGCGGTGCTGCCTGTCGCCACCATCGCGTTCTTCAGCGGGGCGAAGAAGCTCGCTGACGCGAAGATCCCGACCTTCGGGTGGGGCATCAACGACGAGTGGACCGGACCTCCGAACTTCTTCGGGCATCTTGGCGCTCTCTGCAACGGCAGTGAGTGCCCCGGCATTGGGTTGCCGTGGCTCTCGAAGAAGCTGAACAAGCACAAGCTCGGCGTGCTCGCGTACAACGTGCCCAGCTCATCCGACTGCCTCGATGGCATCCAGTCGTCGTTCAAGAAGTACGGAAAATCAGCGAACGCGAAGGTCGTGTACGCCAACAAGACCCTTTCGTTCGGCGTCACCGATCTCAGCTCCGATGTGAAGAAGATGGTCGACGCCAAAGTCGACTTTGTGACCACGTGCATGGACACGAACGGGGTCCTGAGCCTGGCCAAGGAGATGCGGCAGCAGGGCATGACCGCGATCCAGTATCTGCCCAACGGCTACGACCAGGCGTTCATGCGCAAGAACGGCGGCTTCTTCCAGGGCTCGTACGTGATCACGCAGTTCGCTCCCTTCGAGACGACGCCGCAGCTCCCGGCGCTCAAGCAGTACCTGAAGTGGATGAACAAGAGCGGTGCCGCGAAGACGGAGAACTCGGTGATCGGTTGGGTCAACGCCGACAACTTTGTGACCGGTCTGCGGATGGCCGGCCCCAACTTCACCCGCCAGAAGGTCGTCGACCAGCTCAACACGCTCACCACCTACGACGCGGACGGCTTGCTGGCACCGCTCAACTGGGCGAAGCAGCACACCGACAAGCACTACCCGAGGAGCTGCACCGCTTTCATGGAGGTGAAGAACTCGAAGTTCGTCCCGAAGTTCGGCAAGCCCGGTAAGCCCTTCACCTGCTGGGGGAACACCGACTCGACGAACAGCGTGACGGCAGTTCCGCCGACCAACCGGCGATAGGGCCGGTCCTACGGCGGGAAAGCGGAGTACGTGACCGACTTCATCAGCTATGTGATCCGAGGGATCCCGTTCGGCTGCGTGTTCGCACTGGTGGCCGTGGGCCTCGTGCTCACGTACCGGACGTCGGGAGTGTTCAATCTCGCGTTCGGAGCGCAGGCTTTTGTCTCCGCGGCTGTGTACTACGACACACGCGTGCGCCACGAGTGGCCGATCATCCTCTCCTTTCTGCTCGCGGTGGTCGTGGTCGGGCCGCTGGTCGGCTTCATCCTCGACCGCTTCATCTTCCGCTACATGCGTTCTGCCTCCGAGCTCTCACGCCTGGTCGCGGCGCTCGGTCTGCTCGTCGCGATCCCACAGATGGTGCAGCTCTGGTTCGGCCAGAGCCCGAGCTTCGGCGTCGTCGGGATCTGGCCGTCGTCGCAGGGCAGCAACTTCGCGGTTTACCACCTGGGTGACTACTCACTCAACGGGGATCAGGTCGCCACCCTCATCGCGACCTTCATCGTCGGCGTCGGTCTCACCGCGATGTTCCGGTACTCCAGCATCGGGCTGCGAATGCGGGCGGTAGTCGAAAGCCCCCGGATGACAGAGCTGCAAGGCATCAACGCCGACCGCATCGGCACGTTCGCGTGGATGCTGTCGAGCCTCATCGCGGGCCTGGCCGGCGTGCTCCTTGCTCCGCTCTTTGCCCAGGTGAACTCGAACAACTTCACGATCCTGATCGTCGCCGCGCTGGCCGCGGCCGCGTTCGGGAAGCTCTCGAGCATTCCGCTGACGCTGCTCGGCGGAGTGGGTCTCGGCGTGCTCGGTGGGATCCTCGCCGGTTACCTGCCGACGAACAGCGTCCTGGCTCAGGGCCTGCGGCCGTCGTTGCCGTTCGTGGTGCTCTTCCTGCTGTTGATCTTCTCACCGGCGTTGCGCCGACGGCGCGAGGTGAAGGATCCGCTGGCGGGTGTCGATCCACCCCCGCCCGGCCTCGCCGCAATCGAGCGGAGCCCCGCGCTCACCTGGTCGACGCGGATCTTCGGACTCATCGTCGGTCTCGGCGTGATCGCCTTCGTGATGAACGACCGGTACTGGTTGCTACTCGCGATCCAGGCGCTCATCTTCGCCACGATCTTCCTTTCGTACACCGTCATCACCGGCATGGCCGGTCAGATCTCGCTGTGCCAGGCGACCTTCGCGGCCATCGGTGCCTTCACAACGGCCCAGCTCGTCAACGCGTACGACATACCGGTGATGCTGACGATTGTCATTGGTGCAGTGGTCGCGGCGGTTGTTGGCGGGCTCTTCTCCATCCCGGTCCTGCGCCTCGGGGGTATCTATCTCGCGCTGGCCACCTTCGCCTTCGCGCTCATGTTCGAGAGCATCCTTGTGCCACTCGATTGGGTCGGCGGCGGCGCAACGCCGTTGAAGGTGCCGCGGCCGGTGATCGGTCCCGTCGATTTCGGTAGCGACCGGGCCTTCTTCTTTCTCTGCCTCGTGATTCTGATCGCGGTGAGCTTCCTGGTGATCCTCGTGCGCGGCGGCGCCACCGGTCGGTTCCTCGATGCGTTGCGCGGCAGCGAGATCGCCGCGCAATCGATCGGCATCAATCCCTCCCGGGCGCGGATCGTGGCGTTCGCACTGTCGGCCGGAATCGCCGGGCTGGGTGGCGGCCTGTTCGCCACCCAGGTCGGATTCGCGCAGCCGGCCGACTTCGCGTACTTCTACTCGTTGTTCTTCGTCGTGCTGGTCGTGACCCTGGGCTCTCGCACCGTCGAAGGCGCCATCAACGCGGCGATCGGCTTCATCGTCGTGCAGGAGCTGCTCAAGCGGATCGGTTTGAGCGCGAGTTGGGAGCCGATTTTCTTCGGCCTGGGCGCGATCACCTACGCCAAGAACCCCGAGGGCATCCTCGAGGCGCAGAAGCGCAGGTCGAACGCTTTCGTGCAGCGGCAGTTCAACCGCTTCAAGAACACCACCACCGATCCCGTTCCGGCCGAGCCGAGCTCGACATGAGCGTGACCCCCGTCCCGCTCCTGTCGGTGACCGAAATCGTGAAGCGCTTTGCGGGGATCACCGCGCTGAGCGATGTTTCGCTGCGGGTCGAGACCGGAGAAGCGGTCGGGCTCATCGGTCCCAACGGTGCGGGCAAGACCACCTTGTTCAACTGCCTGCTCGGGATCCTCCGACCCGACGGCGGCCGGGTGCAGCTCGACGGTCACGACATCACCGGATGGCCGGTGTATCGCCGGGCCCGCAGCGGGTTCGGCCGAACGTTCCAACGGATCGAGCTGTTCGCGGGGATGACCGTCGTCGAGCACTTCCTGGTCGCGGCACGGGCGCGCCGCGGCGACGGTCGACTCTGGAAAGACGTCGTCGGTCTCGATCGGCCGCGTCCACAAGATCGCGAGGAAGCGGAGCGCACGCTCGAGCTGCTCGGCCTCACCGACGTGGCGAACCGGTCGGTAGAGGCGCTCAGCCTGGGTCGGGGTCGGCTTGTCGAAGTCGGACGAGCGCTCATGACGGAGCCCAAGCTCCTGCTGCTCGACGAGCCATCGTCGGGCCTCGACCGGTCGGAGACCGCGGAGCTGACCGAGACGCTCGAGGTCGTCCGGCGCGAGCGTGGAACTGCGATCTTGCTGGTGGAGCACGATGTCGAGATGGTGCAACGCTTCGCGACCCGCTTGTACGTGCTCGACTTCGGCACGCTGATCGCCGAAGGGCCGACCCGATCGGTCATGAGCGACCCGGCGGTGCGCCGTGCCTACCTCGGCGAATCCGGAGAGGGCGAGCCCGGAGTGGGGGAAGCGGTATGAGCGCGTTGGCGGAGCCGACCTCGCAATCGATCCTCGAGCTACGCGACGTCGACGCAGGGTACGGACCGTTCCGAGCGCTCTTCGGCGTGTCGTTCAATGTGGCCGAAGGTGAGGTCGTCGCGCTGTTGGGCGCCAACGGATCCGGCAAGACCACGGTCGCGCGGGTGTGCTCGGGACTCCTGCACCCGACAGCCGGAACCGTGACGGTCGGCGGAATCGACGTCTCGCGCGCCAAGACCTACGAGATCGCCCGCCAAGGGGTCACGCACGCGCCGGAAGGTCGTTCGGTGTTCGCGTCTTTGACCGTAGAAGAGAACCTGACGCTCTCGTTCCGGGCCGAACTCGGCAAGCGGGGCGTACCCGACGCGCTGGCGAAGGCCTTTGAGCTGTTCCCCCGGTTGGGGGAGCGCCGAGGTCAGCTTGCCGGCACCCTCTCGGGTGGCGAGCAGCGCATGCTCTCTCTCGCTCGGGTGTTGGTGACGCCGCCTCGTCTGCTCATCGCCGACGAGTTGTCTCTCGGCCTTGCGCCGATCGTGGTCGACGAGGTTTACAGGACGCTCGCCGATGTGCGCGCCGCCGGGGCATCGGTACTGCTCATCGAGCAGTACGTACATCGCGCGCTCGGTCTGTCCGATCGGGCCGTGCTTCTCGACAAGGGCCAAGTCGCCTTCGACGGCCCGAGTGATCAACTCGGCGATCTCGCCGAGCAGGTGATCGCCGGGCCCGGCGCCGATTGACGGGTCGCGTCCGGCGGCCTCAGACCCGGTCGAGCTCCAGCATCTTGATCGCGTTGCCACGCAGGACCTTGTAGGCGACTTCGTCGTCGAAGTCGGCGAGCATCTTCTCTGCGTACTGTTTGGAGTTCGGCCAGGTGCTGTCGGTGTGCGGGTAGTCGGTCTCGAAGCAGATGTTGTCGGGGCCGACCTCGGCGAGCGAAGCGAGGCCGTGGTGGTCGGCAGTGAAGCATCCGTACACCCGGCCGTAGTAGTAGGTCGACGGCGGCTCGGGGAGGATCTCCTTCGAGTGCTGCCAGCTGTCGTGCTGTTCCCACACGGTGTCGGCCCGCTCGAGCGCATATGGGATCCAGCCGATCTGGCCCTCCGAGTACGCGATCTTCAGCTTCGGGAACTCGATCAGCTTGCGCGAGAACAACCAGTCGGCGAGCGAAGCCATCGAGTTGTTGAAAGCGATCATCGCGCCAGCGCCCTTCGGCGCGTCGGGCGACGCCATCGGGTTGGTCGACGACGAGCCGATGTGCATGCAGATCGCGGTGCCGGTGTCGTTGCAGGCCTGAAAAAGCGGATCCCAGTAGCCACTGTGGATCGTCGCCAGCTTGAGGTGGTGGGGGAGCTCGCTGAACGCGACCGCCCGTACGCCTCTGGCGGCGTTACGGAGCACCTCGGCAGCGGCGAGCTCGACGTCCCACAGCGGGATGATGCAGAGCGGGATGTTCACTCCACCTGACGGCGCGCACCACTCCTCGACCATCCAGTCGTTGTACGCGCGCACCGATGCGAGGCCGAGGTCCTTGTCTCCACCCTCGTAGAACGTTTGCCCGCAGAAGCGGGGGAAGGTGGGGAACGGGAGCGAGCCGTCGGTCCAGTTGAGCGCGAGGTCGGCGACGCGCGCGTCGCGCTCGTAGCAACCGGGTCGCATCTCGTCGTAGGTGAGCGCGGTCATCGTCATCTGCGAGCGGTCGAAGACGATGTTCTCGCCCTCGCCTGTAGTCGCCGACTGGGGGATCGCGACGAACCGCTTGTGCACGTAGATGAGCTTGTCCTCGTAGTACCACGCGTCGCCCCAGAGACCCTCTGGGTCCTCCTGCATGTCGTACTTCGCCCCGGCGCGGTGGCGGAACTTGCCCCAACGCTTGCGCTCGACCCGCGGGCCCGCAGCCCGGTACTTCTCCGGCAGCCAGGTTTGCCACACGTGCGGCGGCTCGACCACGTGGTCGTCGACGCTGATTATCTTGGGAAGCTCCACGGGATGTCCCTCCGTCGCTGACGCTCGTGTCAGGTTAGCCCACCCGACGGATCAGCTTCCGAAAAGCGAGCGCTGGGTGACCTCGGCGAGGGTTGTGATCATCGCGTCTCGGTCGATGGTCACCTGTTCGGTGAGTCGGTAGTAGTTCAAGCGCTCACACATCGCGACCAGCACGAGCGCGGCGACGCGAGGATCGAGACCCGGGGGCGCAGCCTCGCGGATGCGCCGGCTGAAGACGCGGGCGAACTCTGCGAGTGTGTCGGTGCCGAGCTGGCCGAAACCACTCCCGCTGATCTCGGCCTCGGTCCAGGCGCGGATCACCGGCCCTGAATCGGAGTAAATATCGGCGAAGCGGGTCAACCACACCACCAGCGCCTTCAGTCCGGCTGCGTCTGGGGTGAGCGGAGGAAGCTCCTCGGCGAGCTTGGTCATGGCCACGGCTACGTCGCCGGCCAGCGCGCGGAACAGCGCTTCCTTGTTGGCGAAGTAGAGATAGAAGGTGCCGTGCGAAGTGCGAGCCAGCTTCACGATGTCGTCGACCCTCGCCGCGTGGTAGCCGCGTGCGGCGAACACCGTTACCCCGGCGTCGAGCAGATTTCGCCGGGTGCGCTGGCCGCGGGCCCTGAGCTCTCGCGGTTCCCTCGCGGCGGTGGGACGCCCGGATTTGGCGCCGCCGGTCGTGCGAGTCGCCGCGGCGGGCTCGGTGCCGGGCGCGCCCCGGGGCGCGTCGTTCGACCGAGCCATCCGGGTCAGGCTAGAACCTCCTGACACGCGTGTCACGAAAGGAGCGCCATGAGCGCCGAATTCGCCATTGGCGACAGTGCACCACCGCTGGTCATCGAGAACCTCACCCGGACGAACTTCGTCCGCTACGCCGGCGCGTCCGGCGATTTCAACCCCATGCACCACGACGACACCATCGCAGTCCAGGCCGGGAGCCCTTCGGTATTCGGCCACGGGATGCTCACCGCCGGTCTGATGGCTCGAGTCGTGAAGGACTGGCTCGGACCGGAGGCCCTTCGCCGTATCCAGATACGGTTCGCCAAGCAGGTCTGGCCGGGTGAGACCCTCACCTTCACCGCCACGGTCACGGCGCTGAACGACGGTACCGTCGACCTCGATCTCCAGGCGGCCAACGCCGACGGAGAGGTCAAGCTCACCGGAACCGCGACCGCCGCGGTCTAGTTCGAAGGGAACGGAGATTCACGATGGGACTCAACGACGGGAGACTTCTCGACTCAAGAGTGGCGTTGGTGACGGGCTCGGGTCGCGGCATCGGCCGTGAGTTTGCGCTGTGTCTCGCCTCGGAGGGCGCGAAGGTCGTCGTGAACGACGTCGGTGTGGCGCTCGACGGCCAGGGAACCGACGAAGACCCGGCCCATCAGGTGTGTCAGGAGATCAGGGAGCTCGGCGGCGAGGCCGTTCCGAACTACGACTCCGTGACCGACTTTGCCGGCGCGGGTCGGATGATCCAGACGGCCGTCGACGCGTTCGGCACGATCGACATCCTCGTGAACAACGCCGGCATCGTCCGCGATCGGTCGCTGCTCAAGATGAGCGAAGACGACTACGACGCCGTTGTCGCCGTTCATCAGAAGGGCACTTTCAACACCACCCGCCACGCCGCGCCCATCATGAAAGACGCCGGCTATGGCCGAATCATCAACATCACGTCGTCGGCAGGGCTGCGAGGTAACTTCGGACAGACCAACTACGGTGCGGCCAAAGCTGCGATCATGGGCATGACGTTCATCTGGTCGATTGAGCTCGGAAAATACGGCATCACCGTGAACGCGATGGCGCCTGCGGGCGCAACCCGCATGACGGCATCCCTCTTTGAGCGCACCGGGACAGCGCCGCCCCCCGAGGCCGCCGCCGCGCTCAACGCGCCGATGGTCGCGTTCCTCGCCTCGGAGCAGGCCGGCCACGTGAACGGCCAGATCGTCGGCAGGAGCGACTTCTCGTACACGATCTTCCAGCACCCCAAACCGGTCGCGTCGATGTGGCGCGAGGGTGGCTGGGATGTCGCAGGAGTGGCCGACAACTTCGATGGCGTCCTCGGCCAGCACATGGCGCAGGTCGGTATGACCATGCCCACCGGGATGCAGCACGACAAGTAGAAAACACTCCGTCAGGGGCGCGGTTCTAGCGACCGCAGGGTGACGTCGTACTGCTGCTTGTAGGTGACGGGACCAATGGGGGAGGGGCTCCGGTCCTTCTCGCGGTTGAGAGATCGCACGACGAGATTCGTCGCGGCGAGGACCCAGCGGTCTTCTACCCCACCACCGCTTCGCTGACCGCCCTGGGTCGCGGTGATGCGGAGGTGGACCGTCTCGACGGCGCTGCCCGCCACCCGCACCGTTGCCGGGCCCACCACGCGATAGGTCAGCGTGGTGGTGTTCGCCGGGCCACTCGCCGGCGCGTCCTTGCACTCCCCCCTCCACGAGGTGCCCTGCTTCGCGCCGGGAGGGAGCTCGACCACATCGTCACAGGTGTATGCGTCGGCGTCTGTCTGGCCGAAGAACCGGTCGGACGTCACGGTGCCGGTCAAGATCCAGGTGTCGTCACGCCGCCGGCACCTGGTGGCTCCGTCGTAGCGCCCGACGAGCACGTTCCAGCGGGTGTCGACCCCGCACTGGGTATCGGTGATGGTGAGCGTCGTCGTCTTCGGGTAGGTGTTCGTCGCGCCCCCCAGCGCGCTGACCGATTCCGATCCGACACTGCGGTACAGATAGACACCGGGCTTCGGGTGGCCAGGGCGAACCGCTTCGCTCGTCGACTTCTTCGAGAAGTGCCTCTCGATGGCGGCCACGTCGATCGGCTTGGCTTCGTTGGAGAGGTAGCGGTCCCACACGAACCAGCCCGCGGCTCCGCCGACGACGACGACGCCGAACATGATCAACCCGGCGATGCTCCGCCAGTGACGGCGGTGGCCCGACGGTGATCCACGCTGGAAACGGGGTTCATCCGACACGCCGGGAGTGTACGGGTCAACTCTTCTACATTCGGAGCGTGAGCTTGCGAATCCTGAACGAGATGGGCCACAGAGCCGAGGCGCGGATCCACGCGGCCCTCCCCAGCGCCGAGGTGATCACCGTCGGGGCCGATCCCCCGGTGTTCGGGACAGAGGCCGACGTCTTCTTCGGCGGCTACGGACCCCATTCGCTCGAGCTGGCCGCGTGCGTGCCCTGGGTGGCGCTGTCGGGCACCGGAGTCGACAAGGTGCCGATGGCGATGTTCGAGGGTCGCACCGTCACCTGCGCGCGCGGGGCGAGTGCGATCCCGATCTCCGAGTTCGTGCTCGCAGCAATGCTCACGTTTGAGAAACGCATGCCCGAGGTGTGGCTGGAGGAGCCACCGAAGCTCTGGAACTTCGCCGAGTTGGGCAGTCTCCACGGTCAGACGCTCGGCCTTGTCGGTCTCGGTGGGATCGGTGTGGCAATCGCGCAGCGGGCGGCTCCTTTCGGCATGCGGGTGCTGGCCATCCGCCGTAGGGCGATTCCGAGCCCCGTCGCGGCTGTCGAGATCGTCGCCTCGATCGATGATCTCCTGCCGATGGTCGATCATCTCGTGCTCGCCGTGCCCGCGACCGCGCACACGCGTCGTCTCCTCGACGCCGATGCGTTTGCCCGGGTGAAGCCCGGCGTGCACCTCGTGAACATCGCGCGGGGCACACTGGTCGATCAAGACGCGTTGCGCGTCGCTCTCGACGACGGCCGCGTCGCCCGCGCGACCCTCGACACCGTTGATCCGGAACCGCTGCCGGCCGGCCATTGGCTCTACTCGCATCCGAGCGTCCGGTTGAGTGCTCACATCTCCTGGGGTTCGCCTGTCGGGTTCGATCATGCACTGGATCTCTTCATCGAGAACCTCTTGCGCCGCGCCTCAGGGGAGCCGCTCCTGCACGTCGTCGATCCCGGCGAAGGCTACTGATTCAGTCGGATGAGCCGCGCCGGCGCGCGGGAGCAGTCGTTCACCGACGACGCGACGCGCTACCAGCGATCACCGAAGCGCTCCCGGTGGGTCTTCTCGGCGACGGGCACGCGCCGCGGTGGGCCGAGGGGGCCCGCGGGATGCCCGATCGGGACGACTGCGATCGGGCGGATGTGGCCGGGCAGGTCGAGGATCGCCGACAGGTCGCCGGCGAAGGTGGGCAAGGTCGTGAGCGCGCTGCCGAGCCCGGCCGCGTTGGCGGCGAGCAGCAGGTTCTGGATCGCGGGAAAGATCGATGCCGCGAGAGCGGCCTCGACGCAGTTGGTCGTATCGGCCGCGACGACGACGAGTACCGGCGCCTCGCTCACCCCACCAGTCGCGCCGCGCTCGACATCGGCGAACAGCCCCGCAGCGAGACGCGGACGCGAGAACTCACTGCCTACGCCTGCCCACGCGGCGGCGGTGATCCCGCCGATCCGGGCGCGGGTCTCGGGGTCACGCACCACCACGAACACCCATGGTTGAGTGTTCTCTGCGCTCGGTGCATGGGTCGCGGCTTCGAGTAGCTGCTCGACGAGCGTGTCGGTGACCGGCTCATCGGTGAACGAGCGACACGCTCGTTGTTTGCCGACGACGGAGAAAAAATCTGTCATGGCGATGAAGCGCCGACGCGGCGGAACGTGTTGACATACATGATGCGCAGCTCCGGGGTATAGGCCCAGTCGCGGTACTCCTGGGTGTTGTAGCCGCCGAACCGCTTCGCCACGAGCGGAGTCATCGACTGGAACACGGCTTCGGGATCGTCGCGGTCGATCTCGTAGAGATGGAGGAAGCGGGGATCCCCACCGTCGACGTGTTCGAACGGCGTGATCATGCTGTATCCCGGCACACCCGCGGCCGCGATGTGACGGATATGCACGAAGTCACCCCAATCGCGCAGCGCCTGGGCTTGTTCCGGCTGGCGTGGGCTGATGAGCACCAGCGAGAGGCCAATTGTGGGGCGGCCGGTGAGACAGCCCTGGCCCGGCCGCGCTGTCCTGACGAAGTGGTGCCCCGTGACATCGGGCGGGGTCGACGGCGACGCGAACGTATCGTCGACCTCGTAGACGCCGAGCACCGAGAACTCGGTGAGGACGCGGGGGAGGTCGGCGCGATCGGGCACGGTGTTCTCCCACCACGTCGCGCGCTCGACACCAGGGTTCTCCAGCACCTTCGGTACCCGCTCCGACGAATAGGCGTCGACGGTGCGTTCGGTGGTCTCGAGGTAGAGGGCCTTCGTGAGCCGGTCTTCCATCAGGCGCTTTCGCAGGTCATGGCTGTTCGGAACATCTGGGGCAGTCTACGAACATGACGAATTGGTCAGGATCGCGCCGCCGGGCGCGGCAGGTTCCTGACCGGAACGAGTGGAAGAGCCGGCTTCGGCCGCCGAACCAGGTCTCGGGCAGAACGCCAGGCCGACGGGCGAATAGAGTGACGCCGATGTCAGGTCGTTCCTCCCGAGTGTCGCGGGCCGTCCCCGCCCCGGGTCAGGCGCCGCTTCCGGCGCCGAGCGCGGCGGCCCTGCTTCGGCGCAATGCAACCGATCCTGCGATTCGCGACCGGCCGGCGGTGCGGTTCGAAGACCGGATCTGGACCCACGCCGAGTACGTCGCGGAGTCGTGCCGCTTCGCGAATCTCTTCGCCGAACGGCTCCCGACCGGGCGTCCACCCCATGTCGCGGTGCTGCTCGACAACATCCCCGAGTACCTGTTCGCGTTCGGTGGCGCCGCGCTCACCGGATCTGCCGTGGTCGGTCTCAACCACACCCGCAGAGGTGAGCACCTCCTGCGAGACGTCGACCAGACGCACTGCGGGCTTGTCATCACCGAGCCCCGCCACCTCGATCTTCTCGCGCCGATCCTCGACCGCCTTCCACCGGTGCTCGTGGTCGGAGAGTCGCTCGACGACGCGCTCGGTGGCGTCACCGACACCGACCCGGGAGTCGAGCCTGATGTCGACGGCATCTGGGCACTCATCTTCACCAGCGGAACGAGCGACGCGCCGAAGGCGGTGATCTGTTCGCAGCGTCGGCTCCTCGTCACTGGGAACCGCATGGGGATCATCATGGATCTCGGTCCCGATGACGTCGGTTACGTGTGCATGCCGCTGTTCCACTCGAACGCGGTGCAGGTTGGCTGGGCGCCGTCGATCGTGTACGGCGCGTCGGTCGGGTTGGCGCGCAAGTTCAGTGCGAGCGGCTGGTTGGGTGACATCCGCCACTACGGCTCGACCTACTTCAACTACACCGGCAAACCGCTCGCCTACATCTTGTCGTCGCCCGCCCTCCCCGATGATGCAGACAACTCGCTTCGCGTCGCGTTCGGCAACGAAGGCTCACCACAGATCGTCGGCGAGTTCAGCCGCCGGTTCGGGGTCGAGGTGATCGACGCTTACGGCGCGACCGAAGGCGGTGTCGCGGTCAACCGCGATGGCGACGCCCGCCCGGGCGCGCTCGGGCGTGCGGGCGATGGTGTGCAGGTGGTCGACGAAGCCGGACACGAGAAGGCGACGGCGCGCTTCGACGACAACGGACGCCTGGTGAACGCCGAGGAATGTGTGGGCGAGATCGTGAACACCGCGGGATCCGGGCCGTTCGAGGGCTACTACAACAACCCCGATGCCACCGCGAGCACCACGCGCAATGGCTGGTACTGGTCGGGTGACCTCGGCTATCTCGACGCCGACCGCTACCTCTATTTCGCCGGGCGCAACGCCGACTGGATCCGGGTCGACGGCGAGAACTTCCCGGCCGCACCGATCGAAGAGGCGCTCCGGGCGTATCCCGATGTCGTACTCGCCGCGGTCTACGGCGTGCCCGACGACCAGGCCGGCGACCAGGCGATGGCTGGGCTCGTGCTGCGCGAGGGTGCGACCTTCGACGGTGCCCCGTTCGCCCGCTGGCTCGACGCGCAGGACGGGATCGGACCCAAGTGGCGACCTCGGTACGTGCGGGTGCTGGGAGATCCACCGACAACGGGCACGAACAAGATCGTCAAGCGCGCGCTCGTGACCCAGAAGTGGCGCGCCGATCTCGTGAGCGGGGATCCCGTCTACGTGCGCGGCCGGGGCGAAGCGGCTTACCGACCGTTCACCGCGGTCGACGAGCAATCGCTCGCGGATTCGTTCGAGCACCACGGCCGTACCCGTTTCTGGGACCTCTGAGGCGCCCATGGATTTGAGCTTCTCCGACGAGGAAGCGGCGTTCGCGTCGGAAGTGGCGGCGTGGCTCGCGGCCAACTTGGAGCTCCCACCGGCGTTCGAGTCGCTCGACGACGAGATCGCGTGGGGTCGGGAGTGGCAGGCCAAGCTCAGCGCCGAACGGTGGGTCGGGATCCATTGGCCCCGCGCCTACGGCGGTCGGGGCGCGTCGCCGGTGCAGGTCGCGATCTTCAATATGGAGTACTCCCGTTCGCGCGCGCTCCAACCGGTGAACCGCGTCGGGATCAATCTCGCGGGCCCGACGCTGCTCGCTCACGGCACCGAGGAGCAGAAGCAGCGGTGGCTACCTTCGATTCTGAGCGCCGAGGAGATCTGGTGTCAGCTGTTCAGCGAACCGGGGGCGGGGAGCGATCTCGCGTCGCTCACGTCGACGGCGGTCCCGGTCGACGGCGGGTGGCTCCTGAGCGGCCAGAAGGTGTGGACGAGCTACGCGCAGTTCGCCCGGTGGGGAATCGCGCTGGTCCGCACCAACCCCGAGGCGCCGAAGCATCGCGGTATCAGCTACTTAGTGGTCGACATGACGGCGCCGGGAATCGAGATCCGACCGTTGGTGCAGATCACGGGTGAAGCCGAGTTCAACGAGGTGTTCTTCGACGAGTGCTTCGTGCCTGCGGATCACCTCATCGGTGAACTTGACCAGGGTTGGGCGGTGGCGAACACCACGCTCGCCCACGAACGGGGCACATCGTTCCCGTTCAAGGAGCAGGTGGTGCACGAGGTGTATCTCGACGAGCTATATGGGATCGCCGCCGGGAACGGTGCCCTCGACGAGCCCGCGTTGGGCGACGCGCTCGCGCAATCGTTCGTCGAGCTACGAATTCTGCGACTCCACAACTGGCGGACGCTCTCGCGCCTCTCCAAAGGGTTGGAGCCAGGGCCGGAGTCGAGTTGGGTGAAGCTGGCCTGGACCGAGATGACCCAGCACTTGTCAAGCACTGCACTCGACGTGGTCGGGTCGACAGCGCCGCTCGCCGGACGGTGGTCGCGGCAGTGGTTGTGGTCTACGGCGGCATCGATCGCGGGAGGTACCTCCGAGGTCCAGCGCACGATCATCGGCGACCGGATCCTCGGCTTGCCCCGCTAGGTCGCCCGGGGCGGTGGTCGGTGGCCGGTTCGTGACCGCTGCTGGTTCCTACAGCAGGCGCCGGAGCAGCTTCTGCTTCCATCCCCTGTAGGGCGGGTACATCACCGGGACGTCGAGGCGCGTCGGCCGGTTGAGCACGCTCTTGGCGTGGCTGAACGTCTCGAATCCGGCCCGGCCGTGGTACGTACCGGTGCCGCTGGCGCCGACTCCGCCGAAGGGGAGCCCTGGAACCGCGACGTGCAACACGGTCGCGTTCACCGCGACGCCGCCGGCGCTCGTCGTTTCGATGATGCGCTCGGCGACACTGTCGGCCTCGGAGAACACATAGAGCGCCAGTGGCTTCTCGCGAGCGTTCACGAAGTCGACCGCCGCGTCGACATCGTCGACCGGGATGACGGGTAGGAGCGGGCCGAAGATCTCCTCGCACATGATTGGAGCGGCGTGGACGACCTCGGTCAACACGGTCGGCGCGATGTAGCGGTCGGCCGCGTCGGTCACGCCACCGACTACCGCCACGCCACCAGTCTCGAGCAGACCGTGGAGGCGGGTGAAGTGGTGGTCATTGATGATCCGGCCGTAGTCGGGATTCGAGCGGGGGTTGTCTCCGTAGAACGCGTGCACCGCTGACGCGAGCGCGTCGAGGAGCGGCCGCTCGAGGGTGCGGTCTACGAGCACATAATCGGGGGCGACGCACGTCTGGCCGGCGTTGATGAACTTGCCCCACGCGATCCGCTTCGCGGCGACGGCGACGTTCGCGTGACGGTCGACGATGGCGGGGCTCTTGCCTCCGAGCTCGAGCGTGACCGGCGTCAGATGCTTCGCCGCCGCTTCCAACACGACGCGACCGACCGTGCCGTTGCCGGTGTAGAAGATGTGATCCCAACGTTCGGCGAGCAAAGCCGTTGTCTCGGCAACGCCGCCTTCGGCGACCGCGATGCATTCGGGATCGAGGTACTCCGGGATGAGCTGGGCCAGAGCGCGCGAGCTGGCGGGTGCGACCTCCGACGGCTTGATTACAGCGGCGTTCCCGGCGGCAATGGCGGCGACGAGCGGCGCGAGCACGAGCTGAATGGGGTAGTTCCACGGGCCGATGATCAGCACCGCGCCGAGCGGTTCGCGCACGATCCGGGCCTTCGCCGGCTGTTGGGTCAGCGGAACCGTGACCTTCTCGGGACTCATCCAGGTATCGAGATTCGCCAACGCGAGGTCGATCTCGGCGCGGGTGAACGCGACTTCGGTTACGTAGCTCTCGATCGCCGGCTTGCCGAGGTCGGACGCGAGCGCGTCGAGAAGCTCGGTCTCGCGCTCGATCAACAGCGCTCTGAGACGGCGCAACTGGGACGCGCGCCACTCGAGCAGGCGGGTGCGACCCGAATCGAAGCCTCCGCGGACCTGCTTCGCTATGTCGGCTGGTGTCACGACCTGTTTGTCGATGCTCATCGGAACTCCTTTTTCATGGTTCGCTCCGCCGCGCGACGCTGGTTCAAACCACCCGAGCGCGCTCCGCGTGTCTCACGGTATCGCTCGTCGACTGACCTCGAGACCGTCGACGAGGTCGAGGACGCCGGTGAGGTCGGGGATGCAGGAGACCGATGCGACTCGGACGCCAGGGTCGGCAGGGGCGCCGGGATCGGGCCAGTGGCCATCACGCTCGAGGTAGGCGGGGCGAAGGCCGACCGAGCGTGGACCTTCGACGTCGGGGATCCACGTATCGCCGACGAACAAGATTTCGGCGGGCCGCTCGTCGAGTTGCGCCAACGTCGCTTCGAAGATTCGGGGGTGCGGCTTGCGCGCTCCGACCCATGCCGATGAGACCACCACATCGAAGCGGCCGGCGAGTCCGGATTCGTCGATTGCCTCGGCGAGGTCCCAGTCCCAGTTCGAGCAGATCGCGAGCCGCGTGCCCCGGTCGCGCAATGCGTCGAGAACGTCGACCACCTCTGGGTACCGCTCGAGGACACGGGTCGCGCTCCCTGCCGCGAGCTTCTCGATGATCTCGTCGTACTCACCGGAGTGGACGTCGGTCTCGACGAGCATCGCGAGCATTCGTCGGCGTTGCCAGGCGATGTAGTGCTCGCGACTCTGCGAGTGCTCGAGGTGCTCGACTCCGTCGTGGCCCTCGAAGTACTGCCGCATCGCCGCATCGGTCACCTCGATCCCGTGCTCGCCGAGCACCTCCGGGATCGAGACCCAGTGCGTAGAGCGGGCGAGCGTGCCGTAAAAGTCGAAGATGACCGTCGGAATCGTCGGGGACATGCCCCTATTCTCCCTCACGCCGGGAGGCGTCTTCTCCCTCACGTCGGGAGGCGTCCGCTCCCTCACGTCGGGAGGCGGGTGCTTGGCTTTGCCTACCTACCGGTAGGTAGGATCGACGGCCATGGGCAACGGTGAACACCCCGTACCCGACGCAGCCCTCGGCTCCCTCGGACGAGCACCCGACGAGCGGGTCAACTGGGTCAGCTCGATCCCGTTCTTCCTGATCCATGGGGCATGCCTCGCGGCGTTCTTCACCGGGGTGACGGTCACTTCGATCGTGCTGTGCCTCGGGCTCTTCTGGGCGCGGATGTTCTTCATCACCGCGGGGTACCACCGCTATTTCTCCCACAAGAGCTACAAGCTCGGCCGGGTCTCGCAGGCCGTTATGGCATTCGGCGCGCAGACATCGGCTCAGAAGGGTGTGCTGTGGTGGGCGGCCCATCATCGTGACCACCATCGCTTCTCCGACACCGAAAAAGACATCCACTCGCCCCGCAAGGGTTTCTGGTGGAGTCATGTCGGATGGATCCTCTGCGATCGCTACGGCCCGACGAAGTACGACGGCATCAAGGACTTCGCCCGGTATCCGGAGCTGGTCTGGTTGAACAGGCACGACTGGGTCGCGCCGTGGAGCTTGGCCGCCGTCTGCTATCTCGTCGGCGGCTGGAGCGGTCTCGTCGTCGGATTCTTCTGGTCGACAGTGATGACTTGGCACTCGACCTTCGCGGTGAACTCGCTGGCCCACGTGTTCGGCCGGCGCCGGTACGACACCACCGACACGAGCCGTAACTCGTTGCTCGTGGCGCTGCTCACCGGCGGGGAGGGCTGGCATAACAACCACCACCACTATCCGAGCTCTGCCCGCCAGGGGTTCTTTTGGTGGGAGATCGACATGACGTACTACGGGCTCAAGGCCCTCAGCTGGGTGGGCATCGTCAAGGACCTACGCCGTCCGCCTGAGCGGGTGCGGCGTCCCCAATCAGAGCCCGACTCGGAACGAGAGCTCGAAGCAGCCTGAGCTCGCACATTCCGGTGGGCCGGCGACGCCGACGACTATCGAGTGGAGCGATTGAGATGAGCGATGAACACAAGCAAGCGTGGATGAAGGTCGGGCTGCACTTCGCGGCGGTCGGAGACAAGCTCAAGGAGCACGGCAAGCGGGCCGCGGGCGAGGTGTCGTCGACCGAGCCCGACGACGTCGACCAGGCGGCCGTGGTCGAGGCCTTGAACACGATCGGTAGGGCGATCGACCAGGCGGTCACTTCTGTGAGTGGCGCGGTGAAGGACCCCGAGGTGCGCGATGGGCTCAAGGGCGCGCTGAACTCGATGGGTGACGCGCTCAACGAGACCTTCGCCGACGCGGGCGACAGCGCCGGCGACAAGCTCAAGTACGCCGGCGACAAGCTGAAGGGCGTGTTCTCGACGAAGCCCGACGACTCGTCGAAGTAGCTCGACCGCTCAGAGCGCCGGGCCGGAGGAACGCAGCGGGTCGAGGCCGGCGAGCGCGCGCGCGGCGCGTATCGCGAGGGCGACGATCGTGAGTGTCGGCCCATAACCGGTCGATGTGGGGAACACCGACGAGTCGGTGCAGATGATGTTTTCGACGCCGTGCAGTCGTTGCCACGGGTCGAAAACGCTCGTGCTCGGATCTGTGCCCATGCGCGCGCTCCCGATGATGTGGCGCGAGATCGGAGCGACGAAACCGGGTCGATCGGCGAATGATCCCTCCATGGGTGGTGACGTGGTCCAGAACGTGAAGTCGGCACCGGCTTCACGCATCACCGACTCGAGCCGCGGTGCCCAGTGCTCGGCGCAGGCGAGCTCGTGGCGATGGGGTGAGTACGTGACCCGCCCGGCCGGGAGGCCGTAGACGTCGCGTACGTGCGGGTCGAGGTCGATCCGATTCGACGCGACCGGAAGATCTTCGCCCTGCATGGTGAAGACGGCCATCCGGTCGCGCATCATCGACTCGATCATCATCTGGGAATGTGCCGCGCCCCGCGGGAGGTGTATCCCCTCCGTCACCGGGTGCCCGGCTGCTCCGTGCTCGACGATCCCACCCCGGAAGTAGCTGAGGCCGGCATCGCGGGCCGCGGCAAGCGCCGCGTCATCGGGAACGATCGGGTCGTCCATCAGGTGGGTCACCGAGCGGCCGCGGTGGCCGTGAAGACGGTACGGGAAGACGCCGAGCACGATGGTTTGGAAGTGGAACATGAGATTGCGACCGACGACGTCGGGGTTGCCGAGCCCGGTGCGCAGGAGCAGCCGCGGCGTTTCGAAGGCACCGCCGGCGAGGATCACGTGTTTGGCCGATACCTCGTGCTCTACCAGATCGGCGTCGAGATAGCGCACACCCCGGGCTCGCCGCCCGGTGGAGTCCATCACCACGTCGTGCACGATCGACTCGGTGCGGATCTCGCAGCGTCCGGTTCGGAGCGCGTGGCGCAACGGCGCCACCGGGTCACCTTTGGCGTCGATCGGGCAGCCGAAGGAGCCGCAGAACCCGCAGTTGTTGCATGCGGGCCGACCGTCGAACACGACGCTGTTCACGCCGGTCGGCGCGCGGTAGGGGTGGTAACCGAGTTTGGTCGCGGCGTCGCTGGTGAGCAACGCGCAGAACATGTCGGGTCCGGGGGGCATCGGATACGGATCCGCGCGCCAGGCCGCGAAGGGATTCTCGGTGTGGTCGCCGGCAACGCCGACGCCTCGCTCCGCGGCTGCGTAGTACGGCTCGAGCTCGTCGTATCCAAAGGGCCAGTCGACTAGATCAGCGCCCTCGATCGGCCCCAGCTCGGAGCGGGCGTGAAAATCGACCTCGCGGAAGCGGGGAAGCTTGCCGTCGGCGTGAAATCCGCCACCGCCAACGGTCGACGGAAGATTGTTCACGTCACCGGTGAAAAGTCGGTCGCCGTCAGACTCGCGGCGACGAAAGGTTCGGGGTTCGAGGAACGGATCGGGCCCGAGATAGTGGCGGCGAAGGAACTTGATCTCGTCGTTCGACACGTGACCCAGTGGATCGAACGGTGCTTCGAGCGACAGGAGGTGATTGCGGCCTTTCTCGAGCATGATCACCGACCAACCCGCGGCGGTCAGCACCTCCGCCGCGGTCGCGCCGGCGGGACCGGTGCCGACGATGACGACGTCGCAGTCGGTGGTTCCGGTCGGGCTAGGCACGACCCGATACCTCGTCGTCGGTGTAGCCGCGTGGTTGCACGTCTCCGGGGAAGTCGATCGCGCCCCACACCGAACCGTCGGGGTTTCCGCCGTACTCGGGTGCGCCGTAGAGCCCTTCACACGAGTGCGTGTACAGCATCTCTCGAAACTCCGGTTGGGCGCCGAGTCGGCGATCCTGTTCCTCGCCGTCGAGGGTGGTGAAGTCCTCGCCGAGCATCGCAATAGCCTCGCGGTAGCGCTCCTGCCATCCGATGACCGGGCCGTTGAACTCGCGTTCGACGAGGCCGCTCGAGCCCTCGATGCGCGTCCGCCACGCGAGCTCCTCGAACGGGCTGAGCGGCGTGAAGTCGGCAAACGATGCGGTGCCGCCGGCGCGTCCGGAGAACGGACCACCGGCAAAGACGAGAGGCGGGTCGACGGCGAACGCGCCGAGCAGTCGATCGATGTAGTCGATTGCGCCACCGGCCCGGGCGCCGGGGTGGTTGTTGGCGGTGTCCGAGGCGGTGGCCGGTATCAGTCGCTCGGCCGCGGCGGAGACGATCTCGAACTCGGCGTCGGTGAAGAAGCGCAGCTGAAGTGTCATCAAGCCGGGAGTCTATTGCTGACAGCGGCGTCAGGTAGGCGGGCGGTCAGTCGAGGGTGAGCTCGTAGTTGCCGAGCTCGTCGAGGCGGGCGGTTGTGCCCGGGGGCACCACGACGACGGTGAACGGCTCCTCGATCTGTGCGGGTCCGGCAATGGTGGCACCGCCAGCGAGGCGGGTGCCGTCGAAGACCGGTGTGTCGACGAACTCGGAGCCGAAGTAAGCGGAGCGCGTGCCGGTGCGGGTCGCGTCGGCATCGGGTTCTGTGCCGGGCTCGGCGAAGTGGTCGGGCTTGGGTGTGGTGCCACGGGCGACGAGACGTGCGCCTCGCAGGAGCGGCTGCTGGTTACGGAAGCAGAAGCCGCGCTCGCGCTCATGCTGGTCGTGGAACCGCTCTGCCAGATCGAGCAGCGCGGGCTCGTCGAGCGCGTCGCCCTCTGGTGCGGGCACGCTCATGTCGAAGTTCTGGCCCGGGTAGCACATCTGGGCGAACACACCGATGTCGATCTGGTCGAGGGTGAGGCCGGTCGGTTCGAGCTCCTTGGCGGCTTCGTCGCGGAGATCGATGAGGAGGCCGCGCAGGCGACCGAGCTCGACCTGGGAGAGCGGCACCACATAGGCGCGGAGCAGGTCGACGACGTAATCGGCGACGAGCACGCCGAGCGCGGAAAACGCGGGCGCGGCACGGGGCACGAGGATGCGGTCGATCCCCAACTCGGCGGCGATCGCCCACGCGTGAACCGCGCCGTTGCCGCCATAAGCGATGAGTGCGAGATCCCGGGCGTCGGCTCCGTGCGACGCGAGCACGCGGCGCGTCGCGTCGGCCATGTTCGCGTTCACGATCCGCTCCACTCCCCACGCGGCCTCGACCACGTCGATCCCGAGGGGCCCGGCAACATCGCGCTCGATTGCGGCGCGTGCACTGTCGACGTCGAGCGTCATCCGACCGCCGGCGAATCCGTCGGCCGGAAGGTATCCGAGAACGGCATCGGCGTCGGTAACAGTTGGGCGGGTTCCGCCTCGGCCGTAACACACGGGACCTGGATTCGAACCCGCGGATTCCGGTCCGACGAGCAGCGCACCCTGGCGCACCCGTGCGATAGAGCCCCCGCCGGCACCGACGCTCTGGACGTCGACCATCGGGAGTCCGATGTAGTAGCGGTAGCGCCAGTTCCAGTCGGTCTTGATCTCGGGGCGTCCGTCGCGCACGAGGCACAGGTCGAAGCTCGTACCGCCCATGTCGACGGCCACGAAGTCGCCGACTCCGGCCCGGCTCGCAGCCAGCGCCGCGCCCATCACGCCACCCGTCGGCCCCGAAGCGAGGAGCGACACGGCGCGGCGGGAGACATATTCGGGCGGCATCACGCCGCCGGTGGACTGCATGATGAGCAATGGGCCGCCGTAGCCCGCGGAGCGCAGCTTTTCCTGCAACTGGCCGACGTACGCGGCGATGCGCGGCGCGACATAGGCGTTCACCAGCGTTGTCGACGTGCGTTCGAACTCCGGACCGCGGGCCATCACCTCGTGGGACAAGGAGATGTGCTCGACGTCGGGATACTCCTCGCGGATGATCTCGGCTGCTCGACGCTCGTGTGCAGGGTTCACGAAGGAGAAGAGAAACATCACCGCGATCGAGCGAACCTCGAGTTGACGGAGCCGGCGCACGCCACGCCGAACCGCTTCCTCGTCGAGCGCGAGGAGGACGTTGCCCTCGAAGTCCATGCGCTCCGGAATCGGAATACGAGCCCGCCGGCGGGCGATGGGCAGCGGGGCCGGGTAGGTCGGGTCCCAGATCTCTTCCTTGTGGACACGCCGCATCTCGATCTCGTCACGGTGGCCTTCGGTGACGAGCAGGCCTGTCGCGGCTCCATTCATCTCGATCATCGTGTTGTCGGCGGTGGTGGTGCCGTGCACGAGGATGTCGAGGTCACCACAGAGGTCGGCGAGGGGTCGACCGAAACGCTCCGCGAGGAGGGCGAGCCCATTCATCACGCCGGTCGACTGGTCGTCGAGCGTGGTCGGCGTCTTGTCGAGGACCACCTCGCCCTCGGGGGTCACGCAGATGACATCGGTGAAGGTGCCCCCGACGTCGACCCCGACTCGATATCCCATCAACCCTTCCCCCCGCCGCGCTTTGGCGTCAATAAACCTGCATATGTTGGGTTTTCTGACGCCAAAGGGTTCATCGGCGGCGGGAGGCGCGCAGCTTGGCGGTAGCGCCTTCGTCGACGGTGAGCGTCAGATCTTCGAGGGTTCCGGTGAGGACGACGCCGTAATCGCGCTCGGCAGCACCGTGGCTGACGTACTCGTCGAGCACGTCATCGAGCACGGCCTGTGGATCCCGATCGAGAGGGTTGCCCCAACCGCCACCACCGCCGTAGTCGTACATCACCCGCTCGCCGGCCGAGATAGGCACCCAGTCGGCGGTGTGCTTCACGACGAACTCGTCGTCGGAGCCGTAGCGGATCACCATCCGGTTCGGCTCGCCCGGCTCTCCTCCGCAGATCCCCGGCATCGGATACTTCATGCCGACGACATACGTGTACACCTTCGCGTCGGCCCGTACCTCCTTCTCGTAATGACTGCCACACAGGCCGCGCCACTGACCCGGACCACCTGAGTCGGTGCGGTAGTCGCGGCCCCATTGGATGTGGGGGTAGAGGCTCTCGTTGATCTCCGCGGTTGCCTTCCAGAGATTGCCGAAGCTCGCGTTCTGCGCGCCCCATGCGTCCATACCCTTGCCCGCGTTGCACCATCCCGCGTACACCTCGGCCGAGTGGTCGGTGAAGGTCGTTCCGGTGCGGGGGTCCTGGCCAACGATGATCGTCGGGATTCCGGTCTTGTAGGTCTGCGGGACGGCCTTGTCGGGCAGCACGTGCTGCATCGCGACCGCGATCACCTCGCCGACATCGGCGCCGGGGTGGTGGGTCCCTGCGCTCACGGGCCGGTCGGGGTGGGGGTTCAACACGCATCCCTTCGGCACGATGAGCTCGATCTGGTCGAAGAACCCTTCGTTCTTGGGGATCTCGGGGTCCATCATCGAAGCGATCTGGCCGACGGTGTAGCCCCGGGTGTTGCCGAACGTCGACCAGGCCTGGATCTCCTGGCGGGTGTCGGAACCGGTGTAGTCGATCGTGAGCTTGTCGCCGTCGACCGTGATCTTTACGTGGAGGTGGATGTCGGGGTTGCCGAGCGGGTCGTGGTCGACGTAGGCGTCGGCCTCGTAGACGCCGTCGGGCCAGGCACCGACCTCTTCGCGGAATCGGCGTGCCGCATAGTCGACCATGTGGTCGACCGATCCCTCGACGACCGACGCGCCGTAGCGGTCGATGAGTCGTTCCAGGCGTTCACACGCGAGCTGTGCCGCGCCGATCTGCGCCCGGAGATCGCCGATGTAGCTAGGAATGCGGTTGTTCGTCTGCAGCGCGTACAGCACGTCGCGCCGCTCGACGCCACGATCGATGACCTTCACCGCAGGCCAGCGCACACCTTCGCCCCAGATGTCGCCGGCGGTGACGTTGTAGCCGCCGGGAACACCTCCGCCGGTGTCACCATGATGGCACTGGATGCTCGCGATGAGCACCATGCGGCGCACGCCGTCTTCACCTTCGGCGAACACCGGCGCGAAGACGTTGTAGTCGGGGAGGTGGCCACCGCCGTGGTAGGGGTCGTTGGCTGCGAAGACGTCTCCTTCGCAGAATTCGTCCTCTCCGAAGAAGTCGAGGGCGAAGCGCACCGGAAGCGTGCTCGTCAGCATGAACTGGGGGATCCCGACCGACAGCGCCGCCAAGCGACCCTTAGCGTCGAGGATCGTCGCATTGCGCTCGTTGCTCTGATTGAGGATCGGCGTGGTGGCGGTGCGGCTCACGTAGACGGCCATCTCGAAGCAGATGGTCTCCATTGCCCCGCGGATCACCTCGGCGGTGACAATGTCGACGTCGGGGACGTCGATGAGCCGACCTCGATGTCCCGCCAGTTGGACCATGTCGACATCGGTCATCTGTCGCCCCAATGCTGCTCGGTGAAACCTGACGTTCGTGTCATAGCTTACCGCTTGGCAGGGGGTCTTCCCATCCTGGGCGTCCTGGTGCCCGCCCCTTCGGTCAGGCCTCGTTCCAAAAATCGAGCGTGGCGGATACGGCCAGAGCGCTGAAGAGCCGGATCAGCCGGCCGCTGGGATGCTCTCGGCCCTGGCCGCGAGGTTCTCCATGCCCTGGCAGATCGCGGTGCTGAGGCGACCGAGCGACCGCTTCATCATCCACCCGATCGGGCCGACCGGGTCGAGATACATCGCGTAGTCGATGTCGACTCCGCCGTCGGGCGTTGGGGTCAACCGGCAGTCTTCGATCAGGGACCGCGTCCATGGCGGCGAGGTTGCGGTAGCGGTGAACGCCCACCGCACGCCCGGCTCCCACACGATGAACTCCTCCTCGACCGTGACGAACGGGACCTTCACCCGGCGCCGCGCACCCACACCAGTGGCCGGTCCGAGGACGTCGACTCGTTTCACGTTCGGGAACCACTCGACCCAGCTGACATGGTCGGCCAGAACCGCGAAGACCGCTTCGGGTGACGCCCGCGAGGTCGCCGTGCCGTGGGCGCGTACCGGCGCGTTCGAGATCCAGTCGATCGTGCGGGGGATGACGGTGGCCATCTCCGGAGGTTACGGGATCCGGGACAACCGGGCCGGTTGCGAACCGAGCGGCGGTTGGGGTGCCTATCCCGACTACCGCGCCTATCGCTTCGCGAACAGCAGGTCGCCCAGTCGGTCGTGGTGCCAGCCGGTGGTGCCGAGAAGGGCCTCGGATGCATAGGCCCTGCGGATGAAGAGATGGAGGTCGTGCTCCCACGTATAACCGATTCCGCCGTGGATCTGAATGCCGTCCTTCGCGGCGCGCTTCGCGGCTTCGCCGGCCGCCGCCTTCGCGACATGGACGGCGCGCTGGCGGTATGCGGTGGGTTCATCGGCATCCAGGGCCATTGCCGCGTAGTAGACGGCGCTCCATGCTCGTTCGAGGTCGAGCGACATGTCGGCGAGCTTGTGCTGGATCGCCTGGAACGAGCCGATCGGCACTCCGAACTGCCGGCGGTCCTTCGCGTATTGCAGCGACATGTCGAACAGCCGGCGCGCCGTCCCGACCATCTCTGCCGCGAGCACGACGGTTGCACGCGCGACCAGCGCGTCGACGACGTCGGCGTCTACGGGTATGCGCTCGCCCGCAGTTACGTCGACCTCGAACACGGGACGCGAGGAGTCGATCGTCTCCACCCGACGCGCCGACGGGTGCTCGAGGAGCGTGACCGACGCTCCGCCGCCGTCGCTCATCTCGACCAACGCCACGACGTCGACCGTGTCGGCGTCGAGCACGAAGGTCTTCACCCGGTCTTTGTTGATCGTCCAGAATCCGTCGGCGCCCGCGAGCGCGACCGTTCCCGTGATCTCCCCGGTGCTCGCCCGATCGGCGAGGCCAGAGCCGATCGCGCCGAGAACGGGCTGGAAGAGCGCCGTCGTCGCAAAGAACGGGCCGGGTGCGGCCACGTAGCCCGTCTCCTCCGCGAACACGCAGAGATCAACGGTCGGGCCGGCTCCGAGTGCCGAGAAGTCGCGCAGGTGGTTCCAGAGCGGTGCGGCCGCTGCCGGGTCGTCGCGATGGCCACGCAGGACCGACGGCGTGCACTCACGCGCGAGCAGGTTGCGAGCGGTCTCGCGGAGCAGGTCCTGGTCGGAAGAGAAGGCGAAGTCCATCGTCAGCCTCTCGGGAGCTTGAGGACGCGTTGGGCGATGATGTTGCGTTGGATCTCCGACGACCCACCGGCAATCGTGTTCGCGAAGCTGACGAAGAACGAGTTGACCCAGCGTCCGTGTTCCTCGCCCCTGTCCACGTCGGTCACCGGTCCGTAGGGGCCCTGGATCTCCATCCCGAGCTCGTAGAGCGCCTTGCCGAGCTCGGATGTCGCCATCTTCATGTACGAGTGCTCCGGGGCCGATGTGCCCTGGGCGAAGCTGGTGAAGCCCTTGTAGCCCAGTGCCGACAAGCTGGCCGCCCGCTGGTAACCCTCGGCGATCCGGCGGCGGACGATCGGATCGGCGGCGACCCCTCGACGCTTCGCGAGCTCGACGAGACCGTCGATGCTCTGCTCGAGCCGCGCCACGCCCTCTACCCAGAGCCCGGCGCGCTCGTGCGCGAGGGAGCCTTGCGTGAGTCGCCACCCATCGTCGAGTCCGCCGACGAGGTTCTCCCGCGGGACGACGACATCGGTGAAGAACACCTCCGCGAAACCGTCCGAACCGCTGATGTGACGCAAGGGTCGGACCTCGATGCCGGGCGTATCCATCGGGACGATGAGCAGGCTTATTCCTTTGTGCTTGGCGACGTCGGGATTTGTGCGCACATAGCAGCAGCACATCTGTGAATGGGTGGCGTAGCTCGTCCACACCTTCTGACCGTTCACGACGAAGTGGTCGTCGTGCACGTCGGCCCGAGTCGACAGCGCGGCGAGATCCGAACCGGCATTGGGCTCGCTCATGCCGATGCACCAGATGGTGTCGCCACGGATGGCGGCCGGCGCGAGCAGCTTCTGGTCTTCGTTGCCGAACTCGAGCAGGCTCGGCGCCACGATCGCGTAGCCGGGGAAGTGGAGCGAGCGCGGGATTCCGCGACTCGTCATCTCCTCCAGGTAGACGAGCGTCTGTACCGGTGTGCAGTTCCGTCCGCCCAACTCTGGCGGGTATCCGGGGATCATCCAGCCGTGGTCGAAGAGCGTCGCCTGCCAGTCGCGCGCCCACTTGGGGATCAGGTCCTCGCCCGCGTCCTCGCCGGCGAAGTCGCGCTGAGCCCTTGTCTCGGAGGGTGCGTGTTCGTCGAGGAACGCGATCAGCTCGGAGCGAAACGCTTCGTCTTCGGGTTCCCAGGCCAGATGCACCGCGCGTCAGTCGTCGACGGAGAAGAAGAACGGCGCGACGCCGGTGTCGGACTTGGCAAAGAGCGTGTCACGGCTCCGGTTGATCGATTCGATCGTCCACACGTCGGTTGCGGTCGCTTCGGTCAGCGGCCGCCAGCCCTGCAGGATCTGAGCGATGCCACCTCCGACCTTCACCACCTGCCCGGTCACACCGGCGGCGAGATCAGAAGCGAGCCAGCACGCGGCCGCGGCCACGTTCTCCGGCGCGAACTTGTCGAACTCACCCTCGTTGGGCGTCATGTAGTCGCCGGCGACGGCCTCGGTCAGGCGGGTCCGGGCGACCGGCGCGATCGCGTTGACCCGCACACCGGCCCGTTCGAGCTCGCGCGCCATCACGATCGTCATCGACGCGATGCCGGCCTTGGCGGCTGCGTAGTTGACCTGACCGGCATTGCCGTAGAGGCCTGATTCAGATGCGGTGTTCACGATCGATGCCCCGACGGGGTTGCCGGTCTCCTTCGACTGCTGCCGCCAGTACGCGGCCGCGAACCGGCTGGTCACGAAATGACCCTTCAGGTGCACGGCGATCACTGAGTCCCACTCGGCTTCGTCCATGTTGAAGCTCATCTTGTCGCGCAGGATCCCGGCGTTGTTCACCAGGACGTCGAGCCCACCGAACTCGTCGATGGCCTGGGCGATCAGCGCCTGACCGCCGTTCCAATCGGCGACGTTGCCGTAGTTGGCAACGGCCCGCCCTCCGGCGGCGACGATCTCGTCGACGACCTGTTGGGCCGGCCGCTGGTCGGCGCCCTCGCCGGTCGACTCCCCGCCGAGGTCATTCACGACCACAGCGGACCCTTCGGACGCGAGCAGCAGAGCTTCGGCCCTTCCGATCCCGCGCCCCGCACCGGTGACGATCGCGACCTTGCCGTCGAACAGACCCATGGACCCCCCTGGAGGCGAATGTTGTCGGACACTGCCCCGAACCTGACGGGGCCGTCAGATAATACAGGCGACGTTCGCCGCCGCCTCAGCCGCCGGTGAAGCGAGGGTCGCGGCGCTCCTTGAAGGCAGCCATGCCTTCGACCAGATCCGACGAGGTCGTGGCGAGTGATTGGTACGCACCCTCGAGATCGAGGGAGTGAGCGAGGTCGGTCTCGTAGCTGGTGTTCAGGAGGCGCTTCGAGAGTCCGAGCGAACGGGTCGGGCCCGCGGCGAGCCGTGCGGCGAGCGCCTCGGCCTCTGCGGCGAGGTCGCCTTCGTCAACACATCGGTACGCGAGGCCCGTCGTCACCGCGTCGGCGCCGGTGACGCCCTCTCCCAGCATCACCATCGCCTTGGCCCGCGGCAGGCCGACGAGCCGGGGGAGCAGATACGCGCCGCCGGCATCGACGACGAGGCCCCACTTCGCGAAAGACCAGATGAACCGGGTTCGCTCGTGCACGAGAACGAAGTCGCATGCCAGTGCGAGGTGGGCGCCCGGTCCGACGGCGACGCCGTTCACGGCGGCCACGGTCGGCTTGTCGAGCTCCCACAGCTCTTGCACGAACGACTGAACCCCGACCCGCAACGCTTCGGAGGTGGACCGGGTGTTGAAGCCCTCACCTCCGGCGCGCGAGACCGTCGAAGCGGAGAGATCCATGCCCGAGCAGAACGCGTCGGCGGTCCCGGTGATCAGCAGGGCCCGGACGTTGGAGTCGGCGCGAGCAGAGCGGACCGCAGCGACAATCGTGTCGCGCATCTCGATCGAGAGCGCGTTCTTCGCCTCCGGTCGGTCGAGTGTGATCCGACAGACGTGGTCGTCGCCGGTCACGACGTGGACGGTCACGAGCGCTCCCTCACCGGTTCGTTGTCAGGATGTTCACGACCGACACACCGGAGCCGCGGCCACCGACGTTGTGCTGTAGCGCGAACCCGTTGCGCGTTGCGACCTGGCGTTCACCGGCTTCGCCTCGCAACTGCCACCAGCACTCGGTGATCTGCGCGACTCCCGTGGCGCCGATCGGATGGCCCTTGGCGAGCAGCCCGCCCGATGTGTTCACCGGGATCCTGCCCGTCAACGAGGTCTCGCCGTCGAGGGAAGCGATGCCACCCTTGCCTTTTTCGACGAAGCCGAGGTCTTCGATGTCGAGAATCTCGGTGATGGTGAAGCAGTCGTGAACCTCGGCGCAGTCGATGTCGGCGGGTCCGATTCCCGCCATCTTGTACGCACGCTCGGCTGCGGTGACGGTCGCAGTCAGCGAGGTGAACGTTGACTTCTCGTGGAGATAGGGGTGGTCGGTCGCGACTCCGAAGCCGGCGACGAACACCGGGCTGTCGGTGAACTCGGTGGCGCGCTCGGCGCTCACGAGGAGCACGGCCGATGCGCCGTCGGTCTGGGGGCAGCAGTCGAGGAGGTGCAGAGGGGTGCAGACCGGCGGAGAATTCAGCACGTCGTCGATTGTGATCTCGTTGCGGAAGTGGGCGTAGGGGTCGCGAGCGCCGTTGTAGTGATTCTTGACGGCGACAGAGGCGAGCATCTCCCGTGTCGTGCCGAACTCATGCATGTGACGGGTGGCGAAGGGGGCGAAGAGAACCGGCGCGGTCTCACCGCGCGTGAAGATCGGGTGACCCGCCGCGGCTCTGGAAAGCAACCCTTCCTCGGTCGACTTGTCACGCATCTTCTCGACGCCGATCACGAGCACGACCTCGTGGACACCGCTCGCGACTGCCATAGCTCCGACACGGAACGCGTCGGATCCCGAGGGGCAAGCGTTCTCGATTCGCGTGCACGGGATACCGGCGAGCCCGATGGCGCTGGGCACGGTGTTCCCGGCGATGCCTTCCTGGCCCCACAGTGTGCCGCGCTGGGTAGCCACGAACGCGGCCTCGACCTGAGTCGGGTCGAAGCCCTTGTCGACCGCACCGCAGGCGGCCTGAAACGCGCCCGCCGCCATGTGTTCGTAGCTCTGGTCGAACAGCTCGCCGAAGTTGATCAGCGCGGCGCCGATGACCGCGACTTTGTTCCACGCCATCGCGTTACTGCTCCTTGATCGTTGAAGTTTCGTCGCCGGTACCGTCGAAGCCGTTGCCTTCGACGGCGTCACCGAAAATGTCGGGCGGGTCCTGGCGGACCCGAGCTTTCAGCCCGTATACGGGAACGCCGCGTTCGTGCGCGTATCGACGCAGGACGAGGTCGACTGCCGCGCCGATCTCGATGTCGGCGCCATCGCCGACGACTTGGAGCATGATCCGGGCCCCGTCCTCGAGATCGATCACGGCGATGCCGAGCGGGGCGACGAACGGTGCCGGCATCGTGCGGTTCACGACGTAGGTGTGGACGATCCCCCGACGGGCGAGCGCGACGGTCTCGAACTTGGTGCCACCGCACGACAGGCACATCGGGTGGATCGACGGTGGGGTGTTGAGCGTTCCGCAGTCGGCGCAGCGGCCGGCCAGCAGGCTGAGCATCTCGTTGGCGCCTCGCACGAACATGGCGCTCTGCGGGGGTACCCCCATCGGGACGCTTTCGCCGACGGCGACCAGCTCGGTGCGAGATCGCAGAACCTCGGCGTACGACGCCTCGTTTCCCTCGTCGAGCAGGTGTTGGAGCGTCGCCGCGCCAGGTACGGCGACATCGGCGACGAGCGCGACTCCGGTGGTGCGACCACCCCCCGTAGCGATCACCGCGACGGTCCCGGCGGCGTCGAGGCCGGCGATGGCACCGAGCAGCGCGGCCGCGGCGCCGGTGTCGCCGACTGCCTTCGACACGATGTCGGAGGCGACAGCACCGCGGGCACCGAGCTGGGTGGCTGCGATCCCGCCGAGGCGTCCGTCGGGATCGGGGAGTGACCACACCGTCGGCTCCAGGGTCGCGAGGTGCTCGCCGACCTCACGGATGGGCGGCAGGAAGATCTCCTCGCGGAACAGGCGCGGGTCGTAGACGTCGCGGGTCGCGAGCTCAGCGTCGCCGCGATACCGGTCGAGGAGCGGGTAGGTACGGGTGACGCGTGCACCGATCAGCGCGCCGGCTTCGCCGCCGGAGACGTCGGCCGAGGTCAGGATGTACGCCGCAGCTCCGGCCCCTGCTCGCGTTTCGAAGCTGGTGCCGATCCCGGGCCTGAGCGCGTCGGCGGCTACGACGAGCGCGACGCGCGCCGAACCCGCGGCTATCGCGTCGGCGGCGCCCAGGAGTGCCTCGATTCCCGCATGGGGTGACCCTGACAGCAACGCGCCGGTGGAGTTGGACCCGAGGCCGATCGCGGCCGCGAGGATCGCGTGGCTCGGCCCCTCCGCGAACGGCGGGCGGGTCGTACCCCACCACAGCCCGTCGATCGCCCCCGGGTCGAGTCCGGCGGCCGCCAACGCGCGAGCGGCCGCTTCGGCCGAGAGCGTCAGCACGTCTTCGTCGTGCGCGCACACTGAGGTCTGACCTCTTCCTCCGCTGCGCCCCCAGGCCGCAGCAACCGCGGATGAAGGGAGGCGGAGCATCGGGAAGGCCGCGCCCACCGCACGGATCCGCACGGATCCGGCCGTCGCGCGGCTGACATGGGCGTCAGGCGTCACTCCCTGACTCTACCGCCGTCGCCCCGCACCGGTTCCGGTCAGGATCGCGCCGCTCCGGGCGGCCGGAACCTGACCAGAACGGCCGGGGACTGCCTAGAACGGCCGGGGACTGGAGGTGGCGGCGGGAATCGAACCCGCGTACGGGGCTTTGCAGGCCCTTGCCTGAACCACTCGGCTACGCCACCAGGACGCGTCCGACGCGCCGGAGGACAAGGTTACTCGGCGTCGGGGAGGTGACGCCGCCCCAGGATGTGCGCGGGAATGAGCTGTCGTCACGGTTACTCTCGCGCCGTGCGTCGCCGAACTGCGCTGGGTGTTGTCGGCGTCGCCGGATTCGTGGTCGTTGTCGCTGCCGGCGGTTACTGGGTCGGTCCCCTGGGGTCGACCGAAGCGGCAGGGAAGCGGACCGCGGTGACCTCGACGACCACCACGACACTGCCGGTCATCCCCGCGCGGACCGGAATCCTGTCGCCCCCGATCTACCTCGAGAACCAGCGGCCGGGAAGCGCTGCCTGGCAGGTTTCGCACTCGACCCCTGGCGCGATCCAGGGGTACGCGAACACGGTGAGTGCCCAGCCCGGCGACCAAGTCCCGATCATGGTGTCGACCGTCGACCCGACCTTCCACGTCGAGGCGTATCGCATGGGCTGGTACCAGAGCCTCGGCGGCCGGCTGGTGTGGCAATCGCCGGAGATCGCCGGCACTCCGAAAGCCGCGCCTGTAGACGATCCCGTCACCAACATGGTCGAGGCGCGGTGGACCCCGTCGTTGACGCTTCCGACCGATGCGACCTGGCTCCAAGGCGACTATCTCCTGAAGCTCGTCGGTTCGTCGGGCAACCAGGCGCTGGTCCCCCTGACATTGCGCGACGACGCTTCGCCGAGCGCGTTCCTGGTGGTCAACGCGGTCACCTCGTGGCAGGCATACAACGACTGGGGTGGCTGCTCCCTGTACAACTGCCAGGGCCTGGGGGCGCGAGCAACAGTCGTCTCGTTCGACCGTCCCTACGGCTCGGCCGAAGGCTCGGGCGACTATCTCGGCAATGAGTTCCCGTTGTTGCGCCGGCTCGAGGAATGGGGCTTCGACGTCACGTACACGACCGATGTCGACGTGCACCGTCATCCTGAGTTGCTCCTGCAACACAAGGCGGTGCTCTCGATGGGCCACGACGAGTACTGGTCGAAGGCGATGCGCGACGGCATGGAGGCCGCGCGGGACCACGGTGTGAACCTCGCGTTCTTCGGCGCGAACGCGGCGTACCGTCAGATCCGCTTCGATGCGTCGGCCAACGGTCCGGACCGCCACCAGATCAACTACCGCACCACCGCCGACCCGATCTCCGGCACGGATCCGCTACAGACGACGGTGAGCTTCCGCCAGGCTCCGGTGAATCGACCGGAGAACACGCTGATCGGCCAGCAGTACGAATGCAACCCGGTCCGGGCCGACATGGTGGTCTCGGAGGCAGGGTCGTGGGTCTACGCGAAGACCGGCGTCGCCGACGGCCAGAGACTCGAGATCGTCGTCGGCTCGGAGTACGACCGGTGGTCCCCGGGAGTAGGCGTTCCCGACAACGTCGAGATCCTCGCCCATTCGCCGGTCTCGTGTCGTGGGCGGAAGAGCTTCTCCGATGTGACGTATTACACAGCGGCATCGGGTGGCGGGGTGTTCGCGACAGGCACGAACTACTGGGTGAGCAAGCACGATCCTCCGGGAAGAGGATCGCCCTTCAACCCGACGATCATCCAGATCACCCGCAACGTTCTCGAGGTCTTCGGTGCCGGTCCCGCGGGGCGCACCCATCCGTCGGTTGCGAATGCGTCGGCGATCGCTGGTCACGGCGGCACCGGGAAGTACGAGTCGAGCGACACCCCCAGCACCTCGAGCCGGTCGCCATCGAGCTCCACCTCGACCAACACGACACCTCCGAACACAGCCCCCCCGGAAGCGCCACCACCCGACGCGACAACGTCGACCACGACTACGACTACGACCACCACCACCTCGACGACGGCCCTGCCGCCGCCATAGCCTCGGTCATCCCAGAGGAGGACACCGTGGCCACGATCATCACCGACGCCGAACACGAGATCACCGCTCGGCGTGACGGCTCGCGCCTGCTGGCCGACGTCGGGTCGGTGGGCGACGCGACCGGCTGGGTGCTCAAGCCAGAAGGGCTTTGCCGCGGCGATGTGTGCGTGCCAGTGCGCGACCGCGATGCACTGCTGGCAGGCAATCCCGACGCGGGTGAGATCGATCTCGCCGCGTTCGCGGCCGTTCTCGGGCGTCCGTACGCCGTCGACGCCGAGGAAGAGGTGGTCGTTCTCGGCGAGCCTGCGGCGGCCGTGGCCGAGCGCCTCCGTTCGCTCGTGGCCCCCGACGTGACCCTCGTCGATCTCGACGGCGATCCGGTCGCGCTCTCGGAGTTCTCGGGTCGTAAGCGCATACTCGTCACGTGGGCTTCGTGGTGTGGGTGTCGTTACGACCTCCCGGCGTGGCAGGCCCTGCACGAGGAGCTCGCACCAGAGGGACTCGAGCTCGTGTCGATTGCGCTCGACAACGAAGCTGGTTCGGCCCGGGAGTGGGTCGATGCCGCACAACCCGGCCCGACGTTTCCGGTGCTGCTCGATCCCGACCACCGCATGGCGGAGCTATACGGCGTGGTCAACGTTCCGTCGGTCGTGTGGATCGACGAAGACGATCATGTGGTGCGATCACCCCTGATCGCACCGGGTGTCCAC